>CAUUZZ010000001.1:0-241087 GCA_963549775.1 Streptococcus sanguinis
CGACGAAATCGAATTCTAACGAATTACCGATTTCTGTCCCACTCTCTTTTTCATTATGGTAAAATAGCCACTGCCCTCACTGGTGAACCGCTGGCTTGATGCCAGTTGGGAAAGCTAATCGAGATGAGAGCACCCTTAGCCGGCAGCTGATCCAGATTGGTCATAACTTCTAGCTGATAAATGTCCTGCTCCAAAAGATAATATTCATTGAGCAGTCCATGCTCCTCTGTAGGAATACCCGCATCTGTATCAAAAGTTTCGTGACCTACCGCCTTGACACCACGCTCATGGATAAGGAACTCTAGAGCATCCTGTCCCCACCCAGGAGTATGCTGAATCTCCTGATCATCCAGATTGCGCATCGCAGACTGACTTGGCCAACGCTTGGACCAGTCTGAGCGAAAGGCAACAAATGTTCCTGGCTCAATTCTCCCGTGCTCCGCTTCAAAATCTAAAATATCCTGCTTGCCCAGAATAAAGTCCGGGTTCTCTGCTACTTCCTTAGATTTATCAATAACCACCAAAGGCAAGAAAAGATCCTTTAGCTCAATCTCTTCCAACCAGCGACCACCCTCCACAAAGTGAATCGGAGCATCAATATGAGTCCCGTACTGGCCAACTACAGAAAACTGCTGAACATGAAAACCGTCTTTCAAAGTGAAAATATCCTTCTTCTCCAAGGCAGGCAGAGCTGGAAAATGCGGACTGTCTTCCTTAATCTGATGGGACAAGTTGACCCATTTTTTCTCCTGTAGTTCCTGATAAATTTTTAATAAATCTGTCATATGCTTCTCCAATCTAGTCAGTCTTGCTTTGGGAAGGTGTTGATTACGCACCCACACCTCTAGTAAAAACTCTTATTTACTTTTGCATTATTATATCAATCAAAGTGTGCTGCTGCAATTCTTTATAGCTTTTTTAGATAATCCTTTTTTATTGATAAGAATATAGTTTGAAGCTATAGCTAATTTTTCTAATGAAACCTATTCAAACATTTAAAATTTTGATATGATAGAACAAAGCAATCCAGAAACGGGGAAAACAGATGAATAAAACGAAAAAGCTTCTTGCAGCCTTGGGTATTCTTTTCTTTAATATTTTTGGTCTTATGGCCTTCATCATCTTGTTCATCAGAAGCAAGAAACGGAAATAAGAATTTATCTGTCTAATTGTCTCGTCCGATTAAGAAGGGCTTGACTTTTTTTTATTTAGCTTTTAAAATAGTTACCATAAAAACAAAAAGAGGTTTACTATTTATGAACAAGAACAAAGCATTTCTTCTTGCCCTCCCAGCTATCGGAGCTGCCTTCCTAGCCGTCCTATCCCAATTAACTATCTCCATTGGCCCTGTTCCCATTACTCTGCAGACTTTTGCTGTCGGTTTGATTGCAACGATTTTCAAACCTCGCGAAGCGGTTTTGTCAGTCTTTATTTATCTGCTGCTGGGAGCTATTGGCCTGCCGGTCTTTGCTGGAGGAAGTGGTGGTTTTCAGGCTCTCTTTGGCCCAAGCGCCGGATATCTTTGGTTCTACTTACTCTTTGCATTTGTGACATCCAGTCTGACCCATAAGGACAGTCCTTTCTATATGATTTTTATAGCCAATGTATTGGGTGATGCTCTCGTCTTTGTCGGCGGTATCCTAGGACTGCATTTCTTGGGGGGGCTTGATTTTTCTAAGTCAGTCGCGGTTGGCCTTACTCCTTTTATCCTGCCAGACTTGCTAAAAATGATTGCTATCACCATTATTAGTATCCCTATTTTTAAGAGCTTGAAATTCCATTCCTACTTTTCAGAGAAATAGAAAAAAACTGATAGAGCTTTCTCTATCAGTTTTTAAATGCATCCACGAGAACTTGGAATTCTTCATTAGAAAGTGTAATTCCCTTGCCCATCTTACTGTGATCTGGACTCCAAGTCCGAATATCATACTTAGCTGGTGCTCCGTTAAAGCTAACTCGATTGAGTTCCTTTGTCCAGCCCTTGTCATTTTCAGACAGGACCAGAAGTTTTTCTTCGATTTCGAATGTAAATTCAGCCATATTTCACCTCTTGTTTTATTTTCCAACTAATAATTCGTAAAAGAATTTACAATTTAGGGAATTTTGTTATATAATATATTGTAACAAGTTATGGAGATTTTAGCTATGAAAAAATATCTCGAAATGATTTTACAAAGAGCCAACGAATTTATCAGTGGCAAAAAGAATGACCAGGGACCAGAGGACAGCGGCCGCATTCTGCGTACCATTGAACTAGCTCTGCGAAAACAATCTGGTGTCCACGTTATCTTTTTGGATAAAAGCTTCACCGGCGATATTGTCAAATACGATCGCGAGCGCCTGCAGCTGATTATCAAGAATTTCAAGAAAAGTATGACCACTATTATCCGCGTGCAGGACATCAAGCGAATCAGTCTCGTACCCAATAATATCCGTGAAGCCCAAAAGAAGGACATTCGCATCACCAACCGTCGTTTCAAAAGATAACTCTTCCATCCAGTTGGATGGAAGAGTTATTTGTTTGTCTGAAAATAAATTGATCGATGCTTCTTGCAGCCTGGATTAAAAGGATGAGTACAGATAGGACAAGCATCCTCACAGCCAAGATACTGGGAAATAGTCAACTCGGTCCTGCAATGACCACAAAGAACTACTCTATCTTCTGAGCGACTCACAGGATAGGCCAGAAAAGCATGGTCTTCGTAGCGGTCATGACAGAGAAAACAAGGATAGTATTTCTGACAAGCAAAGCACTTAAGAGCTATGACATCTCTCTCACTATGATAATGCTGGCAGCGAGTCTCCTCATCAAGAGTATCTCCGTAAACCTGAATCATGCTATTTCCTCTCTGATAACCTCAATTCATAAAGATGGCTTTTAGATTAAAAAGCCACCTATGAATATAAGATTAAGCTCGGACGGTCACGCTAGTGCCATCTTCCTTGTATAGATTAATCAAGCCTTCCTTTCGAGCCCGCACCATATCGCCAGCCTCTACAGGCTGCTCCAAGTGAATGGTCAGAAGCTCCATCGGATTAGGAGCTCGATCAATTTTGTTACCATCAGCATCACGAAGATCTGTGACGAAGGTTTCAAAATGACGAAAGCCCGGTCCATAAAACTCAACCTGATCTCCTTCATGGATAACATTTCGCTGACGGATAGTCGCTGTCTGACTATCTGCGTCATAGGCTACTACTTCTGCTACAAATTTGTATTCTGGAATCTTGCGTCGCGCTCCGAACAGCTGCTCATTCTCAGTTGGAGTATGATAGTAGAATCCTGTGGCCAATTCACGTTGAGCAACCTTCCACATCTCATCGACCAAGTCCTGCTTGATAGCTTCAAACTTTTCAGGACTTTCTAGATATGCGTTCACAGCAGCTTTATAGCAGTTAGTCACCGTAGAAACGTAATGAATAGACTTCATCCGTCCCTCAATCTTCAAGCTATCCACTCCGTTTTCAATCATGTCTGGTATGCGGTCAATCATGGACATATCAACCGCGGACATGGAAAATTCTTCTGGAACTTCACCTTTCAAGCTCTTACGTTCTTGTCCAAAAGGCATATCATAGAGGTCGTATTTCCAACGGCAGGATTGCGAACAGCCTCCACGATTGGCATCGCGCATACTCATGTGGTTGGATAATGTACAACGTCCAGAGTAGGAAATGCACATCGCTCCATGAACAAAGGCTTCTATTTCAACATCAGTCCGTCGGCGAATTTCAGCCAGCTCAGCCATAGAAACTTCGCGAGCCAGGACAACACGAGTCAGCCCTAGATTTTTCCAGAATTCCAGCGTTTCATAGTTGGTCGCACTAGCCTGAGTTGACAGGTGGATTTCCAGACCAGGTGCTTCTGATGCTGCAATAGCAATCAAAGCCGGATCTGAAACAATGACCGCCGCAATCCCTATGTCCCGCAAACGGCGGAACCACTCACCAGCTCCCTCTTCGTTACCCTCGTGCATGACCATATTAGCCGCGACATAGACCTTAGCACCATAACGAGCCGCAAACTGAACCCCTTCTTCCATCTGTTCAAAGGTAAAGTTCCCAGCTCGACTGCGCAGACCATAGGCCTGTCCGCCAATAAAAACAGCATCTGCTCCATATCGAACAGCTACTTTTAGCTTTTCCAAAGTACCAGCAGGTGATAACACCTCTGGTCGTTTCAACTTTCTTGCCATCATTTTCTCCTATTTGCAATATAAAAGTGTTGATGTCTAATCCTTATTATTTTATAGTAATTTACCCCTAAAAGCAAGGTTCTTTGAATTATTTTCACAATTCTAATTTTCAGTTTTTTCGAATTAATTCAAAAAAGTTTGAAACATCTATTTTTTACTCCTGCTTTATAAATATTATTTTTGTTCTCAAAAAAGAACTCCTAAAAGGAGTCCTAGTTTCGATATTTATTTTACCATATCGGGATCATAGTCATAAAATCCGGTATCGAGAAAACGATTTTTCGGATGCAGTTTATGAATCGCCTCATCCAGCACAAAGGCTTGATCTGAGCTAAACTTGCCTGCTTCAATCAAATCCCTTGCCTCTACAAAAATCCTAGCAATCTCAACAAAGTTGTGACCAGGTGTGTAGAGACCTTCTAGCTTCCAGTGGCAAAATCCATGGTCAACCAATTCTATCAGCTTGGTCATCAAATCCAAGTCATTATTGGCAAAAATATGAGTACCATGATTGTCCTCAAAAATCGAGTAATGGCTCTGCGGATCGCTTGGTTCTGCCAGAAATAGATCCCGTTCTCTCGTCTTTTCATCATCGATATGAGTAAAATTATAGTAATTCTGCAAAAGAGGACGCTTGGAGTGATGGATGACACTAGCTCCGTAAACCAAGACTTCAGCAGGAATTTCCAGAATCTCTGGCATCTTAAAAAGCTCAGCAGAAGGAATCTCACGCGCCAAGACAGCTTCTGAAACTCCAGCATTCTTAGCCCAAAAGTTAATCTGACGACTGCTGGTAACCATAGTCGAGGCATCGTAAATGGTTTTTAATTTATAACCATCGCGCTGCAGCACATAGAAAACACCAGCATCACCAACGGTAATATAATCTGCCCCAATCTCCTGCAGAAAATCAAGATAGGGCTTGATCTTATCCATCATTTCTTGATGCATGAGCGCGTTCACCGCAACGGTCAACTCTTTTCCTGCTTGGTGAACCAAATCAGAAATTCGATTTAATTCGTTTAAACTAAAATTATGAGATAAACGAAGGCCATAATTTTTCTCTCCAACATAAATTCGATCGACATCTGCCTCCAAAAGTTCCTCAACTTGCTCTATACTTTCAGCTGTTGCTGTAATAATTATCTTTTTCATAAAACCATTATAGCAAAAAAATATAAAGGAATGGTTTTTCATTCGAATTTATTCGTTTTGTAACGTTTTTGTAATATATAAAACTGCAAAAAAATGGTAGAATTAGAGGGTACTGTAAGGAGAGAGAATTATGCACGTAAGAAAATACCAACAATATGATGACCCAACTGACTACTACTACCAAGAAATTGAATCTGAACAAACACCACTCTATCAAGAGTACTTACCTGAAGCAGAAACATCACCAAGATTAAGCGAACTCTTTTTCTTCTTGAATATTGCTGTTTTCTGTGTCTTGACAGTTTTGTTTAGCTTTGTATTTTTGAGTTTAAAAATGAATACATTTATGTCCTTCACTTTGGCCATTGCTTCCAGCCTGATTAGCATTCAATCTTATCGCCTGTTCGCAAAGAAACGCCAAACTAGCAAATAAACCAACCTTGTGATTCTACGATTTTAAAATATAAGAAAAACCGACGACGCTTTAAGTCCTCGGTTCTTTTTTTCATTCTTGTAAACAAAGAATACTAGCAAAATTGCTAGTCTTCTTTGTTTTATTTTTCTTCTTGATTATCAGTTTCAGCAGTCTTTTCTTCTTGACCTTCTGTCGCTTCTGCTCCGAAGTCAATGATGATTTCTTCTGAAGGTTCTTCTTCCTCTTCGAAGATCACAGGTTCTTCCTCAGCTAAGCTGCTTTCTTCTTTATCAAATTTTTCTTTGATTTCGTTAAACTTATCTTGTGAGTAGTCAACGACAGATTTTGTTGTTTCTTTGACAGATTCGATGACTGTTTCAGTTGTAATCTCGCCTTTCTCAACCTTTTCTTTGGTTTGTTGAATTGCACTGACAGCTTGATTTGAAAAGTCTTTAGCGGACTGAACGACAGCTTCGTGGATATCATCAGGATTTTCTTGATATTCCTTTACAAAGTCCCGAACCTTATCTGTCGTTTCCTTTCCTTTCTTACTGGTCAGAAAATAAGCAGCAGCTGCACCAGTAACGGCGCCCAATAACAGTGATGAAAATTTTCCCATAATAGACCTTCTTTCTTATTTTTTAAACAATTTTGAAGCAAAACGCAAAGCAGATAAACCAGCCGTAGTTTTGACGGTTCCCTTACCAGCAGACACTGCTTTTTTACTCAGCGTACGCGCCTGAACGTTCAAATCTGAAACAGACTCAGACAGGTCCGCAACAGCTGTAAACAAAGGATCAATGGTTGCAACTTTTTGATTGATGTCGTCAGTTAAGACATTGACCTTGGCCAGTAAATCATTGGTTTGGTGAAGGGTAACGTTGACATCAGAAGTCAAGACCTTGATAGTATTTTCTGTTTCATCTAGCATCTTACCAGCTTTCTCGCCCAGATTTTTGACAGTAATCGTCAAGTAAATCACGAAGATAATGAGGGCTACCGCCAGTAAAGCATAAGCAATTTCAATTATCATATTTCTCTCCTTTCATTGCAGACATCTCTTACAAGAGTCAGCGGCTCTATGCATTTCTTATTCTTGATAATAAGGGGCTTGCTTTTTTCTTTGGTAAATGATGATGCCAATTCCGACAAAAATAAGAATCAGCGACAGCCATTGGGAAACACGTAGGCCAGCAAACATGAGACTATCCGTCCGCATCCCCTCAATAATCATCCGACCAAATCCATACCAAATCAGATAGAAGGCGGCGATTTCTCCCTGTCTCAGCAACTTAGGCCGACGGCGGAGAACAATAATCAAAATAAAACCAATCAGATTCCATACAGATTCATAGAGGAAGGTTGGCTGTCTATAGCTACCCTCGATATACATATTTTCCCGAATAAAGCTAGGCAGATAGTCCAAACTCTTAACTGCCGCACCATAGGCCTCATGGTTGGCAAAATTTCCCCAGCGACCAATACTCTGGGCAATCATCACACTTGGTGCTGCGATATCTAGAAAGACAACCGGGTGAATCAGCCTTCTCCGACAGAAGAAATAGAGAACGATAGCACCAGCTATCAGACCACCGTAAATGGCAATACCTGCTATTCCGCCATTCCAAAAATCAATGATTTTTATCAGATTCTTACCGTAATAATCCCATTCGAAGGCCACGTAATAAAGCCGGGCACCCACGATGGCTACGGGAAAAGCTATTAGGATAAAATCCAAAATATCATCAGGAATAATCTTCCGACGTGGAGCCTCCTTCATGGCAAGATAAACGGCTAAAACTAAGCCTGTGACAATACAGATGGCATACCAGCGAATACTGATAGGCCCAAGTTGGATAGCTACTGGATCAATCATACTTCACCTCATTTCGGCTAATTAAATCAGTGAGGCGTTCTTCAAAGATCTTGGTAGCATCATAGCCCATTTGCTTAGCTCGATAGTTCATAGCTGCAGCCTCAATCACAACCGAGATATTGCGACCGGTCTTCACAGGAATCCGAATACGCGGAATTCTGACGCCGGCAACCTCCAGCTCCTCTGCATCATTACCCAGACGATCAAAAGTCTTATGAACGTCAAAGTTTTCCAGATAGACAGCTATCTGAACCTGTGAAGAATCTTTGACAGCACTAGCTCCGTAAAGGCTCATGACATCAATGATACCAACACCACGAATTTCCAACAAGTGGCGCAGGATTTCAGCCGGTTCTCCCCAAAGGGTCATTTCATCCTTGGCATAGATATCCACTCGGTCATCCGCAACCAACCGATGGCCACGCTTAACCAATTCAAGCCCTGTTTCACTTTTACCAATTCCGCTGTCCCCTTGGATGAGAACCCCCATGCCATAGATATCCATCAGAACACCATGAACGCTGGTTCTCTCAGCCAGCCGAGAATCAAGGTAACTGGAAATTTCTCCAGACAAACGACTGGTAGAGGTTTTGCTTCTAAGAATAGCAATCTGCTTCTCATCAGCAGCGCTAAACATTTCTTCAGGAATCTCTAAATTTCGAGCAATGATAATCACCGGCGTCTCAGGCTGGAACATTTTCAGCAGCACCTGATGGCGGTTATGAGAGCTCATCTTCATCAGATAAGACCACTCTTTCATCCCAATCAGCTGTATCCGCTCGGGTGTATAAAAATCAAAATATCCTGTCATTTCAAGTCCTGGCCGAGAAATATCTGAAGTCTTTATTTCTTTCTCCAGTAAAACGTTATCTCCGTACTCCTGAGACAGGCGGGATATTTTTAAGAGGTCTTTGACCTTTACCGACATTGTCTTCTCCCTTCAAATTTGTCTTCCTCTATTATAGCAAATTTTTACCTCAAAAGAATCCTTAAGATTGATTTTAGGTCGAAAAAATATTTTGATTTAAATCAACTTTTTAGTAAAAATAGAAAAACAGCCGCGACATCAATCAATCAGGCTGCTGAGAATTTTCTTTTGGTTCTTAAAACAAGGATGATTTTCTACAAAGGCTGGAACCTCTCTCAGAGGCAACCAGACATGAGCATCTGTTTCGCCTGCCTGATAGCGGACTTGACTCTTATCGCCAGACACAAGCACTTCATAGTAGTCAAAATGGCACTGATCTTTGACAGAGCACACCTGCTCCAAAAGTCTGATGCTGTCAGGAACCAGGCCAGTTTCTTCTTCTAATTCGCGCAGGGCGGCTGTCTGACTATCCTCTCCTGCCAGCACACTGCCTCCCGCTCCGAACTCATAGTAGCCAGGATAGAGACTTTTATTGGCTGACCGCCGCATAAATAGAATATCACCATCCTGATGGCGAACCAAGACATTGACACAGAGATGAAACTGTCCTTCAGGAATTTTTTCTCCTCGAACCAGGAGATGAGGGAGTTGATTTCGATTTAAGTCATAAGCATTCCAAACTTCTGTCATATTTCCTCCTTGGATGAATTGCTAATATCTTGTGGGTTTTTTAAGTGCCGATTTACCTGGTTTTCTAGACTGCTTCTTTTAGATTTTATCTAAAAGAAGCAAGCAGAAAATTAATCACGGCATAGAAATGTCTTACTAAAACATTCCCTACTTCAAGTAAAAAATCGGGAGTGCATCCCGAAATTTTCTATTTTATTAAGAATTACCAAAACCAGCCGTCTTTATCGTCTTTGATAGCTTCCGCTTCTTTTCGTTTGCGTGGGCCAGTTCCGTACATTTCTTCTTCTAAGTCTTCTTTATAAGGCATAACCATGGCCAGCAGGATATAGATGAGAATTCCCAAGCCGAAATTGACCACAGTAAAGATAATAAAGAGGAAGCGCACCAGGCTTAGATCAAAATCAAATTTATCAGACAGACCGGACAAGACACCGGAAATCAGTCGATTCTTTTTCAACTTATAGAATTTCACATTCATGATAGAGACCTCAATGATCATATTTACTTTATTCTACCATATTTCATGAGAAAATAATCGGGCCAAAGGCTGATTATGGATTAGAATATTCATTCTTTAAAAAAAGAGAGTTCTTCAGTGAACTCTCTTGCTGATTTATCAAGCATTCTCCGACAAACGGAGCTTGCCCATACAGCGTCCGCACCGGTATTTTTGAAGATTGACTCTACGTCTGCGACGGATAAGTGCTCCGCAGCTCAGGCATTCATAGATGAGAAAGGTTTGCGAGTCGGACAAGGATGGAGCGTAACGCAAACCGTCAACTCGCTTGAGCAGGTCTTTAAAATCTATATCCCCATGACGGTAACCTCTACCCTGATAATAGAGATGATAATGAGCCAGCTCATGGCGTACAATTTTTCGGAAGGTCTCCAGCCCAAAAGTTTCATAGATTTTTGGGTTGAAATCCAGGTGGCCGTCTTTAGGAAAGAAGCGTCCCCCCGTAGTGCGGAGACGCTTGTTCCAATAAGCTTGGTGGCGGAATTCCCAGCCAAAATCTTCAAGAGAAACCTGTTTGACGTACTCAGTTAGATTCATTTGGTGCTATCAGAGAGAGGTTAACCTTCTCCCGCTCCACATCCAGTTTATCCACCCAAACTGTGACTAAATCGCCAACAGATAGGACCTGACTAGGATGCTTGATATAGTCTGTACTTAGCTTGGAGATATGGATAAGACCGTCTTCGTGGATACCGATATCCACAAAGGCTCCGAAATCGACGACATTGCGGACGACCCCCTCCAGCTTTTGACCGATGCGCAAATCCTTGATATCCAAGACATCTTGCCGCAGAACTGGTGCGTCAAAGGAATCTCGCAAATCTCTGCCAGGCTTGAGCAAATCAGCAATAATATCTTTGAGGGTTTCTTCTCCCAAGCCTAACTCTGCAGCCAAACTAGCAGTCTGCACTGCTTTTAATTTGGCTTGGGCTGCTTCATCCAAACTGCTAATTTCAAGACGCTTAAAGAGCTCCTCCACTGCCTTATAAGACTCTGGGTGAACGCCTGTATTGTCTAGCAAGTTATCACTTTCGGGAATACGCAGGAAGCCGGCTGCCTGTTCAAAAGCCTTTGCGCCTAGACGCGGCACTTTCTTGATGGCCTCGCGAGACCGAATCAAGCCTTCTGTTTCCCGGTACTTGACAATATTTTCTGAAATAGTTTTATTAAGACCAGCTACGTGAGCCAGCAGAGCAGGACTGGCGGTGTTGATATTGACCCCGACTTGGTTAACCACGGTATCAACGACAAAGTCCAGACTTTCAGACAGCTTTTTCTGGCTGACATCATGCTGGTACTGACCAACCCCAATAGACTTAGGATCAATCTTAACCAACTCTGCTAAAGGATCTTGCAGACGGCGGGCAATGGAAATAGCTGAGCGCTTTTCAACAGTCAAATCTGGAAACTCATATCGAGCCAGTTCACTAGCAGAGTATACAGATGCTCCGCTTTCATTGACGATAACATAGCTGACATTTGGATGGGATTTCAAAACTTCTGCTACAAAGGCTTCGCTTTCTCGGCTGGCCGTTCCGTTTCCAATGGCAATGATTTCCACGCCAAATTGCTCAATCAGCTCTGATAACTCTTTCTTAGAAGCTTCAATCTGAGCTGGCTTTGCTGGCGCTACTGGATAGATAACATGAGTCATCAGCATTTTTCCTGTCGCATCAACAACAGCTAGCTTGGCTCCTGTCCGAAAGGCTGGGTCAAAGCCCAGTACTACGCGACCTTTGAGAGGAGCGATTAGGAGAAGATGACGGAGGTTATCTGAGAAGAGCTGAATCGCTCCATCTTCAGCGGCCTCAGTCAGCTCGGTCCGAATACGACGCTCCATAGCTGGAATGATTTTCTTTTTGACTGCTTGCTGGACAGCTTCAATAATATAGGCATTTTTCACCTTGAAACGTACTTCAAAGAAGCGTAGAATTTTCTCAAGATTGTGCTCAAAACCTACCTTGAGAATACCTAGCTTCTCACCACGGTTAAGAGCCAGGGTACGGTAGCCTTGCATAGTTGCTACTTTTTCGGAAAAATCATAATAAATCTGGAAGACCTGCTTTTCATCCAAATCACCGTCTTTGAGACTGGATACGATAAAAGAATTGGTCTGCATCTCATGGTAGGTCCAAGCCCGCAGCTTGGTATCTTCAGAAATTGCTTCAGTCAGAATATCTACTGCTCCAGCTAGAGCAGCTTCTGATGTTGGAAAGGCTTCACTAGTAAGTTTCTCAGCTTCTTCCTGTAGATTAGCCGCATCCTGTAGGATGAAGCGGGCCAAAGGAAAGAGACCTGCTTCACGCGCAATAGTAGCCTTTGTACGGCGCTTCTCCTTGTAAGGCAGATAAAGTTCTTCCACATCTGCCAGCTTTTCAGCAGCTTCAATCTCAGAACGCAACGCATCCGTAAGTTTTCCCTGCTCCTCAATCTTAGCTAAGACCGTCGCTTTACGCTCTGCCAAGGCAGTCATGCTCTTATCTAAGTCAATGATTGCCTTAATCTCGACCTCATCCAGATTTCCTGTCATTTCCTTACGGTAACGAGCAATAAAAGGAATTGTATTTCCCTCAGTGGTCAGATCTAGGACCTGTGATACTTGGCTTTCTTTAAGGCCCAATTTCTGGGCAATTTTTTCAATATTTATATTTTCCATAACAATCCTATTATATCACAAGTGCTTTGAAAGATAGGCAATTTTAGAACTATTTAGTACTATTTGTACAAAAAAATTTAGGGTAAATCAGCGACAAAGAGTCTTCTATGTTTCAAAATTTCATTTTTTGATAATTGGTAGTATAATAGAATTATTATTTTAGAAATGAGGTGCCTTTATGGCTGTTAAATTTACTAGATCAGACGATTTGGACAAAATGTTCGAGGAATTTGCGACCCTGCCAAAGATGGAAAAGGTAGAGTTCCCTGAGGAAGACAAGAAAAAATCTAAAAATGAGAAGGATAAGAAAGAATGAGCTTCTTCTCTCAGCTGCCGGCCAGTGTCCTGCAAGCCGGTGCCATCTTTCTCTCCATTATCATTGAAGCCCTGCCTTTTGTTTTGATTGGAAGTATCATTTCTGGCTTTATCGAGGTGTATGTCACGCCAGACAAAGTTTATCGTTTCCTACCCAAGAACAAATGGGCTCGGATTTTCTTTGGAAGCTTGGTTGGTTTTGTCTTCCCTTCTTGCGAGTGCGGAATCGTCCCTATTATCAATCGGTTTCTGGAAAAGAAAGTTCCCAGTTACACGGCTGTGCCTTTTCTGGTAACGGCTCCAGTCATCAACCCCATCGTGCTCTTTGCGACCTACTCAGCCTTTGGTAATTCCTTCCGAATGGCTCTGCTTCGTGCTTTAGGTTCTATGGTAGTGGCTATTCTTTTAGGGATTTTTCTGGGTTTCTTTGCAGACAGCAATATTCAAAAAGAAAATCGCAAAGCGGTTCATGAGCATGACTTTTCACATCTCAGCAAAGGACAAAAGCTATTTCAGGTATTTGTGCAGGCTATTGACGAATTTTTCGATACAGGTCGTTATCTGGTCTTTGGCTGTCTCTTCGCCAGCATAGTACAAGTCTATGTCCCAACCAGAATCCTGACCTCTATCAGCTCGACACCAGCTGTTGCTATTCTTCTGCTCATGCTGCTGTCCTTCCTGCTCTCACTTTGCAGCGAAGCTGATGCTTTCATTGGTAGCTCCTTGATTGCTAGCTTCGGCTTATCGCCTGTCTTAGCTTTCTTGGTCATTGGGCCTATGCTAGATGTCAAAAATCTGCTGATGATGAAAAACTACTTTAAGACACGCTTTATCTGGCAGTTTATCAGCCTGGTTACCGTCGTCGTCTTTCTTTACTCTTGGCTTGTGGGGGTGGTGCTATGATTCGATTTTTAATCTTAGTCGGCTACTTTGAGATTACCATGTATCTGCAGCTGACAGGCAAGCTCAACCAATATATCAATCTCCACTATTCCTATCTGGCATATCTATCCATGATTCTGTCTTTTGTCTTGGCAGTCGTGCAGCTCATTATCTGGATGAAGAAGATGGAAGTCCACAGTCATTTAAGCACTCGCTGGGCCAAGTTAGGCAGCGTGCTGCTCCTTGTCATTCCGCTTTTTGTGGGAATTTTCTTTCCAACTGTAACCTTGGATTCGACAACAGTTTCGGCTAAAGGATTTCATTTCCCGCTGGCTGAGGGAACTTCAACTGCTATTCAGCAGGACGAAGGCACAACCAGCCAATACCTAAAGCCGGACACCAGCACCTACTTTACCAAAGGGGCTTACGAAAAAGAAATGCGGGCAGCTGCCAAGAAATATGTTAAGCAAGATACCATTCAGGTCACGACTGAGAACTACATGGAAATCATGGAGGTCATCTATGATTATCCCGACGAGTTTGTGGGCAAGACGCTGGAGTTCACTGGCTTTGTCTACAATGACCCCAGCGACCAGAAGAGTCAATTTCTCTTTCGCTTTGGTATTATCCATTGTATCGCCGACTCAGGTGTCTATGGCCTCTTGACGACTGGAAATACGCAGCATTTCGAAAATAATACCTGGATTCATGCCAAGGGAAAAATTACTATGCATTACCATAAAAGTCTGGGGCAAAGCCTTCCAACTCTAGAAGTTGAAAGCTTTGATAAGGTAGAAAAACCGGACAATCCGTACGTTTATCGGGTATTTGAATAAAGAAAAGGAGGCTGGCACAATCGTGTCTTAGCCTCATTTTTTGTATTTGAATATGTTTCAAGCAGCGGTCAATTTCTTTCTATTTGTCTCCCTTTTCAGAAACCGAATTTCTGAATACAATCTTTAGAAAAATTGTGATAAAATAGAGACATCATTTAGAAAATAGGTATCAGGATGTCTTCAAAAGTTATTGTAACAATTTTCGGAGCCAGCGGTGACTTGGCCAAAAGAAAACTCTATCCATCCCTCTTCAGGCTCTATAAGTCTGGCAATCTTTCCAAGCATTTTGCAGTTATTGGAACAGCCCGCCGGCCTTGGAGCAAGGAGTATTTTGAGTCTGTCGTTGTCGAGGCAATCGCTGATTTAGCTGACAGCCCCGAGCAAGCCCAAGAGTTTGCCAGCCACTTCTACTATCAAAGTCATGATGTGCAGGATACCGAGCACTACATTGAGCTGCGCAAGCTTCAAAACCGACTCAATGAGCAATACCAAGCCGAGCACAATAAACTCTTCTTCCTGTCCATGGCTCCGCAATTTTTCGGTACCATTGCCAAACATCTCAAGTCTGAAAACATCGTAGATGGCAAAGGATTTGAACGTCTGATTGTCGAAAAGCCTTTCGGAACAGACTTGGCAACTGCCAGCCAACTTAATGAAGAACTCTTGGCGGCCTTTAATGAAGAGCAGATTTTCCGTATTGACCATTATCTAGGTAAGGAAATGATTCAGAGCATCTTCGCTATCCGCTTTGCCAATCTTCTTTTTGAAAATATCTGGAATCGTGACTACATTGACAATGTCCAGATTACCTTTGCAGAAAAGCTAGGTGTCGAAGAACGCGGCGGTTACTATGACCAGTCGGGTGCTCTACGGGATATGGTGCAGAATCATACCTTACAGCTCCTGTCACTCTTAGCTATGGACAAGCCGAAAAGCTTCAGCAAAGAGGACATTCGGGCAGAGAAAGTCAAAGTTTTTGAACGCTTGGTACAGCCCGATAAAGAAGACCTAAAACGCTTCTTTATCCGCGGTCAGTATAAGTCAGGCACGGTCAAAGGCAAGAAATACATCTCCTACCGGAGCGAGCCTAATGTCAATCCTGACTCCATGACCGAAACCTTTGCTTCAGGAGCTTTCTTCGTAAATAGCGAGCGTTTCCGTGATGTTCCATTTTTCTTCCGAACTGGTAAACGTCTCACTGAAAAAGGCACACTTGTTAATATTGTCTTCAAGCAGATGGAGTCTATCTTTGGTGAGGAATTAGCACCAAATGTTCTGACCATTCATATCCAGCCGACTGAGGGCTTCTCACTTAGCATGAATGGCAAAGAGGTCGGCGAGCGCTTCAGCTTAGCTCCTCTCTCTCTGGACTACCGAACAGACGCAACAGCTAGCGGTGCTTCCCCTGATCCTTACGAAAAATTAATCTTTGACGTCCTTAACAATGACTCAACTAACTTCAGCCACTGGGATGAAGTCCGCTCCAGCTGGGAGCTGATTGATCAGATTGAAGATCTCTGGCATAGCAATGAAGTGCCACTCCATGAGTATCCTGTCGGTTCTATGGGACCAGATGCTTCCTTTGAACTCCTTAGAGAATTTGGAGCTGACTGGCAGTGGTATCCAAATAAATAAGATTTAAAAATTCGTCAAAAAATCCAGTACAGTGTGTACTGGATTTTTTGCTTTATACTAAGCCTTCAAGCAGGCCTTTCATAAAATTCTCTGAGTTGAACTCACCGATATCATCAATCTTTTCTCCAAAGCCAATCAGCTTCACTGGGATATCCAATTCCTGACGAATAGCTAACACAACCCCGCCTCGAGCTGTTCCATCGATCTTCGTCAGTACAATTCCTGTGACTGGAGTGATTTTAGAAAATTCCTTGGCCTGAACTAGAGCATTCTGACCAGTTGAAGCATCAAGAGCTAGGAAAGTCTCATGTGGTGCTTCTGGATCCACCCGCTTAATAATACGGCCAATTTTCTCCAGCTCTGCCATGAGGTTGTCCTTATTTTGCAGGCGACCAGCCGTGTCAATCATAAGAACATCAACCTGCTCCGCCTGAGCACGCTCCATGCCGTCATATACCACGCTGGCAGGATCGCTCTTCTCAGGCCCCGTCACTACTGGAACGTCTACGCGCCGACCCCATTCAGCCAGCTGAGCTACTGCTCCAGCTCGGAATGTATCTGCTGCTACCAACATGACTTTCTTGCCTGCTTGTTTGTACTTATAGGCTAGTTTACCGATAGAGGTGGTCTTACCGACTCCATTGACACCAACAAAGAGCATGACAGTCAGACCGTTTTGGAAATTGATTTTTTCATTAAAGCGGCCATCTTTCTCATATATGTCCACTAATTTTTCAATAATCAACTGGCGCAGAGCAGCTGGTTTTTTAGCATTTTCCAGACGGGCTTCATAGCGTAGTTCCTCAGTCAGACTGGAAGCCACTTGAACCCCTACATCACTAGTGATGAGCAGCTCTTCCAAGTCTTCGAAGAACTCTTCATCTACTGAGCGGAAATTAGCAAAGAAGGCATTGAGCCGTGCTCCAAATCCTGTCCGAGTCTTCTTTAGGCTGCGGTCATATTTTTCCTGAGTGGATTCCTCTTGAGGAAGTTCAGCAGGCTCTTCTGTAACGGCTGCTTCCGATTCTTCAGCAACATCAGCTGATTGATCGACCTGTTCAGATTCTGTTAGTGGCCCAGCTTCTGTTTCTAGCTCGAACTCATTAATTGAATCAGTTGTCACCTCGTCATAAGAAGCAGCTTCATGTTCAGTATGAGATAATGCTTCATCTGACAGGTCTGTTTGTTCAACAAGTTCTTCTACCGTTTCGTCACTGCTTTCAGGCTGGTGCTCTTCTAGAGTTTCTTCAGTCTGAGTTGCTCCTTGAGCCACTTCTTGATTTTCTGCAATAACTTCTCTTTCATGCTCTGGCCCCTTGCTTTCTTCTTGGATAGCTTGAGATGCAAGCTCTTCTGTTACTAACTGCTCTTCAACATCAGCCAAACTATCTTTTGTATCCGAAATTTGGTCATCAAGTGGCTGCTCGTCCTGATAGGACTGAACAGCTTCCGCTTCAAGATTTTCTCCTGCTTCTGGAACAGACGCTGTTTCTTCTTCAAGCTCGCCAATGTTTTCCAATGCTTCCTTGACAACTTCTTCAATCGGTGGTTCTTGTTTTTTTCGGCCGAAAAGGCGGTCAAATAATCCCATCGGCTAATCCTCCTTTAGTACATATTCTTCAATAGCCCAAGTCACTGCATCCTCATCATTGGTCATAGGTGTCACCACATTGGCTGCTTCTTTGACGATGCCTACTGCATTCTGCATAGCCACTCCCAAACCAGCCCACTCAATCATAGACAGATCGTTGGCTTCATCACCACAGGCCATGACTTGACTTCTCTCAATGCCTAAATGGGCAATCAGTTTCTCCAGACCGTTGGCCTTATGGACATTTTTTGGTGACCACTCCAGCAGCATTTCTCTAGATTTGAAAATCTCATAGCGCGCAAATAATTCTGGAGAGATTTGCTCAATGGCCGCATCCAGTGGTTCTTGAGCATAAGCGGTGACACATTTATTATAAGTCTGCTGGCTGGACAAGTCGCTGAAATCAACAGACTCAAAGGTCAGAGCAGGATTGAACTGGGCATAAAGCGAGTCTTGATCGGACTGAATCTGATAGACAAGTCCTTCGCAGATAGCATCAAGAGGGATATGGAGCTTGTCTGTCTCCTCATAAATCCGAGCTACATCATCATAAGAAAAAACTGTTTTATCAAGGATTTCTCCAGTGTTGCGCTGAACAAGACCACCATTAAAAGTAATGGTGTACTCATCCTCTCGACCGTCTGTTCCCAGCTCATGGAGGAAAAAGTCCATAGCCTTAAGGGGGCGGCCAGTAGTCAGAACTACCTTAACTCCCTTGTCCTGAGCTGCTTTCAGAGCTGCTAAATTGCGCTCAGAAATCTTCTTGTCTGAAGTCAGAAGAGTTCCATCCAAGTCCAGAGCAATCAGTTTTATATCTGCCATTATAATCCCTCCATGTAAGTGATAACCGACTGAGCATCATGGTGACCGATGACTTCCTTGGCCACTTCTAAAATCTCAGGGCGAGCATTTTCTGTCGCAATCGGATAGCCAGCCACCTGCATCATGTGCAAATCGTTGAGATTATCGCCAAAAACCATAACCTGAGAAAGATCTATGTCTAGCTTCTTGGCCAGCTCAACAATGGCAACCCCCTTATCCACATAATCCAGAACGATGTCAATGGACTTGTAGCCAGTTGTCATGGCCTTGACTCCGTCAATATTCTCATTGACCCAAGCCTCACCAGCTGCGACTTGGTCCTCAGCAAAATTGGTCGTAAACTTGAAAATATCATCGTCAATATCAGCCAAGCTGGCTACTTTTTGAATATTTTCATTATAATGAGCACTGAAAGAAAGATAGGTCGGATCCACAGTCTCCAAGACATAGCAGGCACGTTTGCCCGTCAAAAGCAGCTCATTGGCATTGACATAGGGAGATTCCTGCAGCTTATCAAAAACCTTGAGATAAAAGTCCCGTGGCATGGTCGCTTCATAGAGGTCCTCGCCGTGAAATTCCACTAAACTGCCGTTTTCAGCAATAAAAATAATCTCATTGCGCACTTCCTCAAACAGCTTTTCCAGCGACAAGAGGCCGCGCCCGCTAGCTACGGCAAAATACATGCCTTTTTCTTTGAAGCGAGTCAAAACTTGCTTGAGACGGTCCATATCAAACTGACCTTTACTGTCTAAAAAGGTGCCATCCATATCCGTTGCTACTAATTTTATACTCATGTTACATACTTTCTAAATCTTTTAACTTGACCGAGACAATCTTGGAAACACCAGACTCCTGCATGGTAACTCCGTAAATAGAGTCTGCAGCTGACATGGTTCCCTTACGGTGAGTGACCACGATGAACTGGCTGTCCTTGTCAAAGCGATTGAGGTAATCTCCAAAGCGTTTAACATTGGCTTCGTCCAGCGCTGCTTCCACCTCGTCCAAGATGACAAAAGGAATGGTCTTAACGCGGATGATAGAGAAGAGCAGAGCCAAAGCTGACAAGGCCTTCTCGCCACCGCTCATCAGATTAAGCGACTGGATCTTCTTGCCGGGGGGTTGCACGGAGATTTCTACACCTGCAGTCAGCAAGTCTCCCTCCGTCAATATCAGGTCTGCCGAACCACCACCAAACATCTGGCGGAAAGTCACCTTGAAGCTTTCACGAATGGCTTCAAAGGTTGATTTAAAGCGTTCCTTTACTTCGTCATTCATCTCTTCAATCGTCTCTAAGAGCAGATTTTTGGCTGATAGAACATCGTCTCGTTGCTCGTTGAGGAAGTTCAGACGGTTGTTGACTTCTTCAAACTGCTCGACTGCTTCCAGATTGACTGGACCTAAAGCTCGAATGGCTTTTTCCAGATCCTTCACCTGACTTTCAGCTGCTGGCAAACTTTCTAACGGACGAGCCTGGCTGCTTGCTTCTTCGAAACTCATCTGATAGTCATCTGTCAGATTGCTTGCCAGACGGCGCATGACATCCATGAGCTTATCCTTTTCTGCCTCTGCTTTAGCCTGCCGGCGAATCAATTCTTCATTTTGATGGCGAGCTTGCTCCAAACGACTGGCAATATCGTCAGACTGACCTTCTAGATCTTCAAGCTCAAATTTCAGACGAATCAGTCTTTGATCCAGCTCAATCTTTTCTTGCTTGGCGGTCTCTAATTGTTCTTCCAGAATCGTAATATCCACCTTCTGCAGGCTGGACTGTTCCTTTTGCTCCATCAAAAGCTCCAAGGTTGCCTGCTCTTTTTCAAGGCTGGCTTTTTCCTCGGACAGGCGTTCCAAGTCATTCTTTTCAAAGCGTTGGTTGGAGGTCAACTCTGTCCGCTGGAGCTTGAGTTCAGCCAGACGAGAGGAAAGCTTTTCAAAGCGAGCCTGAACTGCATCTTTGTTCGACTTAACCTGCTCTATTTCTGCAGTGATGTCCGTTTTTTCTTGCTCAATCTCAGTCAAGCGGGTCTGGAGTCGGTCTTTCTCTTCTGAAATATCCAAAGCAGATTGACCAGCCAACTCTTGCTCCTGTAGATTTTTCAGACTTGTGAGCTCTTCTACGCGCTTGGCGAGCTGTTCATAGGCTAGATTAGCCTTTTGCTCAGCCAAGCGAGCCTGCTCACCGTCTGTCTTGATTTGTTCCAATACCTGCTTAGCCTGATTTAGCTGGTTTTGCAGAATTTGCACTGCTTCTTCCTGCTCTTTCAGGCTGACATTTTTCTGCTTAATCTCCTCAAGCAAAGCATCTAGCTCCGGCTTGATAAAGATAGTATTGTTATTGCGGTTGGCACCACCAGCATAAGAACCGCCAGTCCGAAGCTCTGTTCCATCAAGAGTCACCATGCGAACCTGATAGCGTACTTGGCGAGCTGCTGCTCGGGCATGCTCCACTGTATCAAAAATAGCGATTGTTCCCAGCAGATTTTGAAAAATGCTGTCTAACGATGAATCATAGCTGACTAAGGAAGAAGCCAGTCCCAGAAAACCAGCACTTTTTTCAATCGTAGCACGGTTATGGTCAGGCAGCTGACGCGGCTTAATGGTTGTTAAGGGCAGGAAGGTTGCCCGGCCAGCTCGATTTTTCTTCAGAAATTCGATAGCCCGAGTCGCAGCCGCCTCATCTTCTACGATGATATTCTGACTGCTGGCTCCCAGCGCAATTTCCAACGCTGTCTGATAGTGGGGATCGAAGCTAAGATTTTCGCTAACTGCTCCTACAATACCACCCAGTCGACCTGCTTCCTGCAGTACACTCTTGACTCCAGCATAGAAATTACTGTGATTTTTAAGAATGGCTTCCAAACTATTGGAACGTGCCTGCTTGTTTTTGAGGTCATCCAAAAGCTCAAACATCTTAGTCTGCTGATGTTTATAATCTGCCTCCAGCTTCTCTACCAACTGAACCTGACTCTGGTAGTCAGCCAGTAGATTCTTGAGGGCTTGGCGAGCAATTTTCAACTCCTCCAAACCAGCTTGCTCCTGAGTCTGACTAGCTTCCAAATCAGCCTGCAGCTTAGCATAGTCTGCTTTCTTGCTCTCAGCTAATTTAAGCTCGCTAGCCAGCTGGCTCTCCAGAGAAGTCAAGTCATTAGAAAGATTTGCCTCTTCCTGCATAAGCTTGACATACTGCTCACGCAGATGTTCAATCAGCTGGTCCGGATCATCTGAAAAGTCTGCTAATTCTGCTTCCAAAGCAGCGATAGACTGCTCATTGTCACTCAGTTTGGCAGCTATTTGGCTCAATTCTGCTTGTTTGTCTTCTATGTTGCTTTCTATCTGAGCCAGTTTTTCTGACAAAGCGGCCAAACGTTCTTCATTTTCCCGGCGGCTCGTCGCTGCCTGGCTGGACTCCAGCTTAGAAAGATCAATCTGACGCTCCAAATCACTGATTAAGCGGGTCAATTCCAGCAAACTAGCTTGATCATCAGACAAAGTTTGATTGAGCTCATGGCGCTTGGCCTTCAAGGTTTGGTTTTCTACTTCCAACTCATCGCGCTTGCTATAGTAGGCTGCTAGCTCCTGCTGGATATTCGTTAAATCTTCTTCAGCCTGAGTCAGTCTTTCCTTATTAGCTGTCAACTGAGCGACCAAAACATCCAAGTAAAGCTCTCGGCGCTGGCCATCCAGACTCAAGAAGCGCTTAGCAGTTTCAGCCTGCTTCTCCAAGGGCTTGACCTGGCTCTCCAGCTCGTAGATAATGTCTTCCAGACGGTCCAGATTATCCTGGGTCTGACTAAGCTTGCTTTCCGTTTCTTTGCGGCGTGTCTTATACTTAAGCACTCCAGCCGCTTCTTCAAAAATTGCCCGGCGTTCCTCTGGCTTGCTGTTAAAGATTTCTTCGACTTTCCCTTGGGAAATGATGGAGAAGGAATCTCGTCCCAGCCCTGTATCCATGAAAAGATCATGGACATCGCGCAGACGGACTTTTTTGCCGTCAATCTTATACTCACTGTCACCGCTGCGGTAAATGTGACGCTCCACCCGAATCTCATTGGCAGCATCCTTGATAAATTGGTCACTGTTATCCAGAACCACTACCACTGATGCGTAATTAAGTGGCTTGCGGGTTTCTGTTCCCGCAAAAATCACATCGGGCATCTTGCCGCCCCGCAGACTTTTCACACTGGACTCTCCCAAGGCCCAGCGCAGGCTCTCCGTAATATTGGACTTGCCGGAACCATTTGGCCCAACAACCGCTGTCACTCCCTGATCAAAGACAACTTTAGTCTTATCAGCAAATGACTTGAAGCCCTGAATTTCAATTTCCTTTAAAAACATGAAGAACTTTCCTTTTCAAATGCGTTTTTAGCAGCTTCCTGCTCGGCCAGCTTTTTAGAACGCCCCTGGCCTTGACCGGACTTGCGGCCATTGATGAGAACGGCCACCTCGAAATTTTTGGCATGAGCCGGCCCTGTCTCGGAGACGACCTGATAGGCAATTTCCACATCACCATTAATCTGCAGCAACTCCTGCAGCTTGGTCTTATAGTCCGTCACCCGCTCAAAATCTCCCGCTTCCACCTTGGGAATCATGACTTGATAGAGAAAGCTTTTGACTGCTTCCACACCCTTATCCAAGAGCAAGGCGCCTAAAAATGCCTCGAACAAATCACCTAAAATCGTATCACGATTCCGGCCGCCAGACTTCTCCTCACCGCGTCCCAGCTTGATAAACTGATCAAACTGACAATCACGGGCAAAGCCTGCCAAGCTCTCCTCCCGAACAATCATAGAACGCAGCTTAGATAGATCACCTTCTGGTCTCTTAGGATACTTGGTATAAAGATACTCCGAAATAATCAGTTGTAGAACAGCGTCTCCTAAAAATTCCAAGCGTTCATTGTGTGAAATTTTTAAGAGGCGGTGCTCATTGGCATAGCTCGTATGGGTAAAAGCTGTTTCCAACAAGGTCTCATCAGAGAAGACCAAGTCAAACTGCTCCAGCAATGCTTTTTTCAAATTTTCCATTACTATTTTACATCATGCTGACTTCAGTCAGATAAACAGCATGATACCTTTTCCTTTCCAAAGATATACAGTCTCTATTATAACAAAAAACAGGCGCAAACGCACCTGCTGACAGCGATTTCTATTCCTTATCCGGAATTACTTTAAACAAATAATAGGTGATAAAAACGGTCAGACCCAACAGTCCAATCTTAACCCAAATAATAGGAGCTAGAAAAATGGAAATCCCCATCAAGATATAGATGGAAACGATAATCTTTTTCTTACGCTCCTTGGCAATCGTTCCCGTCTCTCGAAAATCCGCCACATAGGTCTGGTACATCTTTGTATGATAAAGCCACTTCTCAAAGCGCTTGGAACTGCGCGAAAAGCAGGCAATGGACAAGAGAAGAAATGGCGTTGTCGGCAGGAGAGGCAGAAAAATCCCCAAAACTCCTAACCCTAAAGATAATAGACCTACCACAAAGTAAATTGGCCGCATACAAGCTCCTTTACAAAATAAAACCGTTGCTTTTTAAATATTTAATGGATACCACACTAGAGCAAGAAAACCAAACCTTTCGGTCTGGTGTTTAAATACTCGTCAAAGGCGTTGCGGTATCAGGCGAGGTATCATAGACCTGGAAGTCGTGGCCAACCGCCATATCAGCTTGAGCCAGTTGATTGACCATGGTCATGTGAGCCAATTCCTTGATATTGTTTTCCTTACTGAGATGGCCCAGATAGATCCGCTTGGTGCGATTGCCCAGCGTCCGGATCATGGTCTCCGCTCCGTCTTCATTGGACAAGTGACCCATATCCGACAGAATCCGTTGCTTAAGGCTCCAAGGATAGGCACCGCTGCGGAGAATTTCAATATCATGGTTGCTCTCAATCAGGTACCCGTCGGCATTTTCGATAATCCCAGCCATCCGGTCACTGACATAGCCCGTATCCGTCAGCATGACAAAACTCTTGTCATCCTTCATAAAGCGGTAAAACTGTGGACAGGCTGCGTCATGACTAACACCAAAGCTCTCTACATCCAAGTCTCCAAAGGTCTTGGTCTTGCCCAGTTCAAAGATATGCTTTTGACTAGCATCCAGCTTGCCCAAGTCCTTTTCCATAGCCTTCCAAGTGGCCTCATTAGCATAAATATCTAAATTATACTTGCGAGCCAATACACCAACACCATGAATGTGGTCCTTGTGCTCATGAGTCACTAAAATGGCATCCAAATCCTCAGGCTTGCGGCCAATTTCGCCCAGCAAACTCGTAATTTTCTTGCCCGATAAGCCAGCGTCAACCAGAATCCGCTTTTGGTCTGTTTCCAGATAGAAACAGTTACCGCTTGATCCTGACGCCAGAATACTGTATTGAAATCCTTTAGTCATGTTTACTTTCTATATATCATCTTCATTATCCCAGTCGTCATCGCGGACGCCATCATTCTCATAAGGCAAGACAATGGTAAAGGTCGAGCCCACACCATACTCACTCTTAGCCCAGATAAATCCCTGATGCTGCTTGATAATTTCCTTGGCAATAGCCAGCCCCAGACCCGTTCCGCCTTGGGCACGGCTGCGTGCCTTGTCCACTCGATAAAAGCGGTCAAAAATCTTAGGCAAGTCCTGCTTGGGAATTCCCAGACCTTCATCCGCAATCGAAAGAATCAACTGCTCATCAGTTGTCTTGATGGAAACAGTAATGGTTCCACCATCCGGCGAATACTTGATGGCATTGTTCATGATATTATCAATCACCTGAGTCAGCTTATCTGTATCAATCTCCACCCAAATCGGTGTAATGGGATAATCACGGATAATCTCGTATTTCTTGGTCTCGTCTTGATTCTTTATCTTGTCAAAGCGATTGAGGATAAAAGTTATGAAGGCTGTGAAATTCGTCAGCTCCACTTCCAGATGACTGGTCTCATTGTCAATACGGGACAGACTAAGCAAGTCCGTCACCATCCGCATCATGCGATTGGTTTCATTGAGTGATACCTTGACAAAGTCCGGCGCTACTGGCTCAGACAAGGCTCCCTCATCCAGGGCTTCCAGATAGGACTTAACACTGGTCAACGGAGTCCGTAACTCATGGCTGACGTTGGAGACAAAGAGGCGACGCTCCCGCTCTTCCTTGTCCTGCTCTGTCGTATCATGCAAGACAGCTACCAAACCAGAAATGAAGCCCGACTCCCGCCTTACTAAGGCAAAGCGGACTCGCAAGCTCAAGTACTCACCATTTTCATCCTGAGAATCTATCGTCAGCTCAGGAACATTGGTAATCAGGTCCCTCAAATCATACTCGTCTGAAATCGAAAGCAGATCCAAAATACTCATATTTTGGACCTCATCTCTCTTAACTCCCAACTGCTTGGTTGCCATATCATTGATAGTGATAATCTGCCCCCGGCGGTTGGTCGCAAGCACGCCATCTGTCATATAGGACAGGATACTGGAAAGGCGTTTAGTTTCTTGCTCAAGGTTTTCATGTGTCAGTCGAATGACCTCTGAAAGATCATTGATACTGTTGGTCATATCTGTGATTTCTGGACTCCCTTGCATGTCCAGCACTTCAGAATAGTCACCTGCAATCAAATCTTTAACCTTTTGATTAAGCTGTACAAGCTTTTGGTTATCCCGGCGATTTTCTAATAAAAGCAAGGCCACAACTACAATGAAGCCGATAATAATGATTGCAAAGACGAAATCCGCAGAAATCACAAATTGTTTAATTGCTTCAATCATTATTTCTCATATAGTAGCCAACTCCGCGGCGAGTCAAGATATACTCAGGTCGGCTTGGCGTATCTTCAATCTTTTCACGCAGGCGGCGGATCGTCACATCCACTGTACGGACATCGCCAAAATAGTCATATCCCCATACCGTTTCCAGTAAATGCTCACGTGTCATCACTTGTCCGATATGTGTCGCCAAATGGTGAAGAAGTTCAAACTCGCGGTGGGTCAGTTCCAGCTCCTTGCCATGCTTCTTAGCAACAAAAGCATCTGGCAAAATCTGCAGTTCCCCAATGGTCAACTCGTTCGGACCACTTTCTTCCACTTGGTTTTCCACAACAAGGTCTGCCCGACGAAGAAGTGCCTTGACACGCGCCTGCAGCTCACGATTTGAGAAAGGCTTGGTCACATAGTCATCTGCACCGATTTCAAGGCCGATAACCTTGTCAAACTCACTGTCCTTAGCAGACAATACAATAATCGGCACATTGCTAGTCTTGCGAATAGTCCTAGCAACTTCCAGTCCATCCACTTCTGGCAGCATCAAATCCAGAATCAAGATGTCTGGCTGTTCCGCTTCAAACATTTCCAAGGCTTCCTTACCATCAAAGGCAGTCAAAACCTCATAGCCTTCCTTGACCATATTAAACTTAATAATATCTGAGATTGGCTTCTCATCATCTACAACTAATATTTTCTTCATATATTCACCTTAACATAAGATTGGGATTGAATCAACTCCATGATAGAAAAGTTGTGACATAGTCAGCTAAGTCGTCCTGCATCAAAACGTGCAAAAGGCAATCTAGTTTGCCTAGCTAGACTCCCAATCCAATTTTATTTATTTATATAGTCTTATTATACCAAAGTTTTCTTAAAAAACACTAATTCAAGCCATTTTTATTCCACATTTGTAGAAAATGGACAATTCTCATCCAAAAAAATTTCTCTCTGAATAAAAATAGTCATTTTTATTCAATTTGACAGTTTATTTATTCTATGGTAAAATCTATGTCATATTATCTAACACAAAGGAGAAAGATATGGCTTTAGTTGAATTTAAAAATGTCGAAAAGTATTACGGAGACTACCATGCTCTGCGCAATATCAATCTCAGTTTTGAAAAAGGGCAAGTAGTTGTACTGCTGGGACCATCTGGCTCAGGAAAATCTACTCTTATCCGTACAATCAACGCTTTAGAAGGTATTGACCAGGGAAGTCTGATTGTCAACGGCCACGAGGTCGTGAACGCTGCTGCCAAAGATCTGGTCAACTTACGTAAAGAAGTCGGGATGGTCTTTCAACATTTTAATCTTTACCCCCACAAAACGGTGTTAGAAAATGTTACCTTGGCGCCTATTAAAGTCCTAGGAATGGATAAACAAGAAGCTAAAAAAATCGCTCAAAAATATCTAGAATTTGTCAACATGTGGGACAAAAAAGACTCTTACCCAGGCATGCTGTCTGGTGGGCAAAAGCAAAGGATTGCCATTGCCCGTGGTTTAGCCATGCACCCTGAGCTCCTGCTCTTTGATGAACCGACTTCTGCCCTGGACCCTGAAACAATCGGAGATGTTCTGGCTGTTATGCAAAAATTAGCCAAAGACGGTATGAATATGATTGTGGTCACACACGAAATGGGCTTTGCCCGTGAGGTAGCCGACCGCATTATCTTCATGGCAGACGGTGAGGTGCTGGTGGATACTACTGATGTTGATGCTTTCTTTGACAACCCTACCGAACCTCGCGCTAAGCAGTTTCTAAGTAAAATTATCAACCATGAGAGCGATAACGTGCTTTCTTAAAAAGGAGAAGACCTATGAAACTAAAGAAAATAATCATTAGCCTACTCTTACTCCTATTGACTCTAGGCTTGATTCACGCCGCTCCCGCGCAAGCCGATTCCAGTACCAGCCAACAGGTCAAGGCCATCCAGAAACGTGGAGTCCTCAATGTCGGTGTCAAGCAGGATGTACCTAACTTTGGTTATCTCAATCCTGATAGCAATACTTACAGCGGTCTAGAAATCGATATTGCAAAGAAAATTGCTAAGGAACTAGGCGTCAAAATCAACTACGTCCCAGTTACCGCACAAACTCGCGGACCACTTCTGGACAATGGGCAAGTTGATATGGTAATTGCGACTTTTACCATCACAGACGAGCGTAAGGCAATCTATAATTTTACACCCCCTTACTACACCGATGCTTCTGGTTTTCTAGTTAATAAATCCAGCAAAATTACAGACGTTAAGGACTTGAATAATAAGACTATCGGCGTCGTCCAAGGTTCTATTACTCAAACCTTGCTGGAAGAAATCGCCCAAGAGAAAAAACTCAACTTCAAATATGTGGAGTTAGGCTCCTACCCTGAACTTGCTGTTTCCTTGCGGGCTCACCGTATTGATGCCATTTCTGTTGACAAGTCCATCCTGACCGGCTATGTAAGTTCCAAGTCAAACATTCTGGATTACAGCTTCAAAAAAGCTGATTATGGTGTGGTAACAAAAAAATCTAACACTCAATTAAATGACTATGTAAATGGCCTAATCTCTAAATGGAAGGAAAACGGCAGTCTGCAGAAACTTTATGACAAATATGATTTAAAACCATCTGCTTCAACAGATGATTAGAAAGGAGACCCCATGAGTTTTAGTATTTCTTCTTGGCAGGCCTACTTTGCGGACTTTGGCAAGTTTTTCCAAGGATTCCTCTTTACCTTAGCCATTTCTATCGGTGCCCTGACCTTGGCTCTTTTACTAGGGATTTTCTTCGGAGCTATCAGCACAGGTAAGCATAAAGTTCTACGTGGTCTAGCTCGTGTTTTTGTTGAGTTTTATCAGAACACACCACTCTTAGTGCAATTTGTGATTGTCTTTTACGGTCTTCCGCTAGTCAGCAATTACACCATCATGCCCTCAATCTATTGGACTGCAGTCCTCTGTGTAGGACTGTATCATGGTGCTTACATCGCTGAAGTCATTCGCTCAGGTATCCAGTCCATTCCTCGCGGGCAGACTGAAGCTGCACTATCTCAGGGCTTTACCTATGTAGAAACCATGAGATACATCATCCTGCCTCAAGCTTTTCGGATTATCCTGCCACCGTTAATCAATCAGATCGTCAATCTGATAAAAAACACTTCTACCGTCGCTATTATCTCTGGTATGGATCTGATGTTCGTGACTAAGTCCTGGTCTGCTTTGAATTCCAACTACATCCCAGCCTTTGCCGGAGCAGCTCTGCTCTACTTCCTCCTTTGCTTCCCAATCGCTAGCTGGGGACGTAAGGTAGAGGAAGCCAATAAACAAGCTTACAGCATCTAAGGAGGTCTCTATGGAAAATATTTTAAAAGTCTTAACCACAAACAACCTCCTCTTTATCCTTAAGGGGCTCTGGCTGACACTGCAAATTTCTTTCATTTCCATTGTCCTATCCACGATTTTTGGAACTATTCTAGCCGTCATGAGAAACGGAAAAAATAAACTGCTCAAGCTGATTGCCAGCATTTATATCGAATTTGTCCGTAATGTACCTAATCTGCTCTGGATTTTCACCATCTTTTTAGTCTTTCAGATTAAGTCAACGCCAGCCGGTATCATCAGCTTCACTGTCTTTACTTCGGCTGCTTTGGCAGAAATTATCCGGGGCGGCCTCAATGCCATTGATCCAGGTCAGACTGAAGCTGGCTTATCTCAAGGATTTACTCAGTTTCAGATTCTGCGTTATATCATCCTACCTCAGGCTATTCGGAAAATGTTGCCAGCCATCATTTCTCAGTTTGTCACAGTGATTAAAGATACCAGCCTGCTCTATTCAGTTATTGCGCTCCAAGAACTCTTTGGTTCTGCTCAAATTCTAATGGGACGCTATTTTGAAGCTGAACAAGTCTTCGCGCTCTACCTACTAGTAGCAGCCATCTATTTCCTGATTAACTTCGCTATTTCCAGCTTCTCGCGCAAGCTATCCCAACGCTGGGCTCAAGCTGCAGAATAGATAGCTCAAATACAGACCTACTGTGCAAAAGTTGAGTTTACCAACTCAGCTTTTTTATTTTTAATATTTGTGGTAGAATAATATCAAAGGATAGACAAGGAGAACAATATGAAAAAACTAACATGGCTTTTCATCACTGTCTTAACACTAATCTTTCTCAGCGCCTGCGGTCAGCACACTAGCTTCCAGGGAAAATGGAAGGCTCAGAAAGCAAACGGAGAGGACATTGACATTATCTTCAATGACAAGACCGGCAAGCTAGGTGATAAAGAATTTCACTATAAGATAGATAAGTCAGGCTATCAAGATAATACTAAATATTATAGTATCACTGTCAGCGACACCTATCACTACACCATCCTTTTCCCAGATGATGATATGAAAATAGCTACTCTTCTAGAACCTGACGACCCGTCTAGCGACCCTCTCTATGGGGAAATGCTCTATGCCATGAACCGAAATGAGTATCCTGATTTTGATGATTATGTGGATAAATACTTGAATTAAAACTAGAAAGACCACTGATGTAGTTCAGCGGCCTTTTTATTATTCTTTTTTAAATAGTTTCTCAGCTAGAAAAACAGCATTTAGTACTCTAGGAAATCCAACGTAAGGGATGCACTGCAAAAATCATTCTATAATCTTTTCGGGGGTTAAGCCAACATTTAAAGCCGCTTGAATATGTACTTCCAGCTGTGCTTCACAACCTCCCTATGTCAAAAGGCTAGCAAGAGTGACGATTTCTCGCTCCTGTAGATTCAGTCCCTAACGACTATAGATATCGCCAAAAGCAAATTCTACAATATAGTCTCCTAAATCGGGAGCTATTTCTTTCAGAGAGGAAATGACCTTCTCACCGCCCTCACCATCAATCTGATTGAGTCTTTCCAAGCCACGTTCAAATCGTTTGTTTTTCATTTGCATTTACCTCCTTAAATGATTACAATGTCATTATAAATCTTAGACCATACTCTAAGTCAAGAAATCACAGGAGGTTTTTTATGAAAATCGGTCTATTTGCCCAAAAAGTGAATTTATCAACGCATACGCTCCGATATTATGAGAAACGAGGATTGATTAAAGTTGATAGAGATCAAAGCGGTCAGCGTTTCTATGACGAGAACGATCTTGCTTGGGTTCAGTTTATTCAGCGCTTAAAAGATACGGGTATGCATTTGAAAGATATTCAGAGATATGCTGACTTGCGCTACCAGGGTGATGGCAGCCTGAAAGAACGCTTAGAAATGCTGCAGAAGCACCGCAGTTTTGTTCAAAAACAAATTAAAAATTGGCAAATGTCACTAAAAAAATTAGATAATAAAATTGAATGGTATCAAGCAGAAATCAGGAATCTTCCTAAATAATCTATAAACGAAACCCGAGCTAATTGCTCGGGTTTAATTGTTTTCTAATGAGTTCTACTTTTCAACACGTGATTTGTTGGCAATGTCTGCTAAGATCTGCTCTACAAATTCGTCTATTGGTATTGTATGTGTTTCTTTTTGACCGTAGCGACGGACATTAACAGTACCGTCTTCTACTTCCTTGTCACCAACGATGAGCTGATAAGGAATCTTGCTAGTTTGTGAGGCACGAATCTTGTACTGCATCTTTTCATTACGCTCATCCACGTCAGCACGGACACCCTTGTCACGCAGCTTCTTAGCCACTTGCCAAGCATAGTCAATATGGGCTTCGTTAGAAACAGGAATCAAGGTCACTTGATGCGGAGCCAGCCAAGTCGGGAAGGCACCCTTGTAATTTTCAATCAAGATGGCTGTAAAGCGCTCCATGGTTGAGATAACTCCACGGTGAATCATAACTGGGCGATGCTCTTCACCGTCAGCTCCGACATACTTGAGGTCAAAACGCTCTGGCAAGAGGAAGTCCAGCTGGATAGTTGACAGAGTTTCCTCATTTCCTAGGGCAGTTTTAACCTGGATATCGAGTTTAGGGCCGTAGAAGGCTGCTTCTCCTTCTGCCTCAAAGTAGTCCACACCCATTTCGTCCAAGGCTGCTCGCAGCATGGTTTGGGCATTTTCCCACATCTCATCGTTATCAAAATACTTATGCGTATCCTGAGGGTCACGAAGAGACAGACGGAAACGATATTCAGTCAAGTTGAAGTCAGCGTAAACGTCGATAATCAACTGCAGCGCACGCTGAAATTCTTCTTGAATCTGTTCTGGCGTTACAAACAAGTGGCCATCATTCAAGGACATTTCACGTACACGTTGAAGACCAGTCAAAGCACCAGATTTCTCATAGCGGTGCATCATTCCAATCTCAGCAATACGGATTGGAAGCTCACGGTAAGAGTGAACATGGTGTTTGTAGACTTGGATGTGGTGAGGGCAGTTCATGGGACGCAGAACAAACTCTTCTCCATCACCCATATCCATGGTTGGGAACATATCCTCTTGGTAGTGCTCCCAGTGGCCAGAAGTCTTATAAAGCTCCACAGAAGCCAAAGGCGGAGTGTAGACGTGTTGGTAGCCGGAAGCCAACTCTTTGTCAACGATGTAGCGCTCCAACTCGCGACGAACAGTCGCACCATTTGGCAGCCAGAATGGTAAACCTTGACCCACTTCTTGAGAAATCATGAAGAGATCCAGCTCTTTACCTAACTTACGGTGGTCACGTTCTTTAGCTTCTTCCCGCATTTGCAGATATTTCTTCAGGTCTTTCTTGTCAAACCAAGCAGTACCATAGACCCGCTGCATCATAGCATTGTCGCTGTTCCCGCGCCAGTATGCTCCAGCCACATTCAAGAGGTGGAAGATTTGGATGCGACCTGTAGATGGAACGTGAGGCCCACGGCAGAGATCCACATATTCACCCTGACGGTAGATGGTCAAACCGCCCTCATCTTCTGAGTGCTCTTCAATCAATTCCAACTTGTAAGGATCGTTTTTGAAAATTTCACGCGCCTCATCCTTGGTCACTTCCTCGCGGATGGATGGGAAGTTTTCTTTGACGATTTTCCTCATTTCTTCTTCGATACGAGGCAGATCTTCATTTGAAATTTGCCCTGCTTCATTGTCCGTATCGTAGTAGAAACCATCCTGAATGGCAGGACCAACACCCAAGTGAATATCTGGGAAAAGACGACGAGCTGCTTGTGCAAACAAGTGAGCAGCAGAGTGACGCAAGATGTCTAAAGCGTCTTCGTGGTCAGGTGTCACGATTTCAATGGCACCATCTTCAGTGATGGCACGAGTCGTATCAATCAATTTGCCGTTGAATTTACCAGCCAAAGCTTTTTTAGCCAGGGAATTACTGATAGATTGAGCAATTTCAAAAGTTGTAATACCAGATTCGAATTCACGCACAGCGCCATCTGGGAAAGTAATCTTAATCATGTGTTTTCTCCTTTAATATTATATTGTTTCTGTTAAGCAATTTAAAGATTCGAGCAATCTCTTCCGCAGTCTGCTTTTCTGACTGACTACCATCTGTTATGAGGCTAGGATAGCCTAATCTCACCGCTTCCTTCCGAACCATTTGGGCAAAAAGAATGTCTCGCTGCATCCAGTTTTCAAAAGCTTGCTCAGGATTGGTTGTTCCCTCTAAGACAAAAGTAACCCATTCTCTCTGTCTATAATGCTTTTTCTGAAAATCAGCTGTCGGAGTCAAGCATAGATAGGAAGACGCTGGCCATTCAAGCTCCTTTACCAAGTGAGGCAAAAGTCCTGCCCCCTCAACCAAGAGTGGTCTATCTTGATTTTTTATCAAGTAAGATTTTACATAAGGAAAAATCTCTTCATAAAAGCGCCATTCTTCATCTGCCATCTCTTCTGGATTTCTCATCCAGATTTGTTCCGGATTTCTGTCCTGTCTAAGAAGGCAAATCGGCTGTGAGTCTGCACTTGCTTGACTCATCATCTCGTCTACCAAATCATCCAGTTTGATATGAAGCAGCTGATACTGTCTAGCAAGAAGTGAAGCAATTGTTGACTTCCCACTACAAGGCGATCCGCCAATCATATAAAGCACCATTCTCCCTCCTTCTGACAAAAGAAAAACGACATCCTCAAAAGGACGTCGCAACGTGGTTCCACCTTCATTTATGCAAGCCAAAAGACTTACACCTCGAATCGGCTCTAACGTAGCCACCGTTTTATGTTTGCATAAAAGCTAATAGAGTAGTCCCAACTGCATCCTCTACGCGATTTCCAGCTCCACGCGCTCTCTAAAAGATTTCCTGCAGGTGATATGTCTCTAGAAAACATTATAGCACGATTGGAGAAATTTGCAAGAGCTATTGACCATCAAAACCAGAAAAACGATTTAGAGCCTCTTGACTCAAAGTGGCTGCTTGACGTTTTTTACGGTGTTGCTCTGCCAGCAGCATTCCTCCCAAAGAAAGGAATAACAAGACATGAATATCCCTGGCATTATAAAGCGTGGAAGTGATTGGATTATAAATCTTGTCTCCTGAGTAAAAAAGGCCGTCAAAAAAGTTTTTGAATAGGTAATAATACTGAACCCCTGGAATCAGAAGAAGAAAGGGCAGTGAAAAACCTTGCATCCGAGTATTTATATAAACAATCACTGCGCCAATCAAAGGAAGCAGCACAGCATAATAAAATAAATTAAGATTAGAAAGCCAGTTCAAAACACTTTCTACACTTTCTGTATTGTCTATAAGATATCTCCAAAGCTCTTGCCAAATCAAATCTGAAGCAATGAAAATGCCATAGAACAAAAGCAACCAAGGCAACTGTTTGAGATATTTTTTCATAAGATTTCTCCTCTATTTTTAAACAAAACCTTGCATAAATAGCTATTGCCACAATGATGCAAGGCATATTTCTATTCTAATAACTTAGTAATATTCCTGATTTTTTTCACTTGCTTCCTCGAAGCTTTGAGGATACGGACGGATCCATTGATTGGTAGAGAGATGACCTTGCCAGGCAGATAGGCCACTGTCTTGCCCAGACGCTTGGCAGCACTTTCCTCTGGGCTAAGCTCGTTATGGAAGTCTTTGGAAATAGTCAAATCCAGATAAAACTCATAAACCCTGCGGCCAAAGTTCTCCGCTGAAATCTCGTAGAGCTTGTCTGCTAGCTTCTTCTCATCCATGTCAGGCGTCGCAATAATCGCCTCTAAAATAGCGCCTGATAAATCCCGCTCTTGGTAATAAAGGGTCCCAAAAATCTTGTCACTGATAACATTATCCAGATAAGGATTTCCATGGGCAATAATCGGTGTGCCGCTGGCTAAGCTTTCCAGATAAGTCAGACCTTGAGTCTCACTGGTTGAGGCAGAGATAAAGAAATCCGCAGCTTTGTAGTAAAGGGCCGTATCACTAGGAGCAATCATCCCCGTAAAGATGACAGCTTCTTCAATCTGAAGCTTGGCAACCAATTCTTTCAAGTCTTCCGCATAGGGACCGTCGCCGACAATGACTAGCTTGACTTTGTCATTTTCTTCAAGGACGGCAGGCATCGCCTCAACGATAGCCTGGATATTCTTTTCATAAGAAATACGGGACAGACTGAGCAGCATAATCTCGTCTTCAGCAAGACCTAACTTGAAACGAAGCTTCTTGATATCCTCACGCGAAATTTCCGGCCGCTCAAACTTCGCCAGCTCAATCCCTGTCGGAATCACCCGTTTTTCTGCTTCGATTTTATAATTAACCAAGAGGTCATAGACAATCTCGCTAGGGCAGATAACCCCATCCAAATCACTCATGAAACCACGGACGATGTATTTGACCATGCTAGGACGGATGACCATCCCCTTGGCAATATAGTGCACATAATCTTCATACTGGGTATGATAGGTATGTACTACCGGAATCCGCAGTTCTTTGGCAATCCAAATCCCCAGCAGACCTAGTGAAAACTCTGTCTGGGTATGGATAATATCCAGCTGGTACTGCCGAGCAATTTCCAAGGCATGAGAAAAGCCTCGGTAAGCCACTCTTCGGTCCTTAAAGGCAAAGAAAGGTACGCTGGGAATCCGAATAATCTGCCAATCCTCATAACGATTGACATCCTTGTCCGTCGTCGTAAAAATAAACACCGTGTGACCTAATTTTTCCAGCTCCGTCTTCAAAGTCCGAATACTGGTAGCAACCCCAGAAACCTGAGGAAAATAGGTATCTGTAAAAAGACCAATACGCATCTTACATCTCCAAAACTGTTTGATAAGCCTCAACTAACTGACCTGAGACATCGTCAATGGACCGGCTTTTAGCCACTTGATAGCCTGCTTCACGCTTGTCCACCTTTTTATCTAGGATATTTCTCAGAGACTGGACAAACTCATCTACATTGTTGCAGAGCTCGGCTGAACGCTCATCCACCCAGCCCTGATAGACCGGAATATCACGCAGCACAACATTCTGCTCACTGGCCAAGGCTTCCAGGACAACAATTCCTTCAGTTTCCTCATAGGACGGGAAAAAGAAGGCATCCGCTCCAGACATGGCTCCCTGAAATACCGCTCCCTTAAAATAGCCGGGAAATTCAACATTATCAGGATGGTCAAAGAGAACCAGACGACGAATCTTGCGTGGAATCAGCCAGAGATTGATAGAGCCCAGCCAGATAAAGCGCACATCTGGCATCCTGCGGGCAACCTCTACAAAATCCTCAATCCCCTTGCGGCGGAAATAAAGGCCAGCACAAACGACCACCTTCTGCCCCTCTTCAATCTTAAAATACTTTTTAAAAACTTCTTCCTTGCGAGCATCTTTCTTATACTTAGGCAGGTCAATACCGTTTGACACAGCCACCATAGGCGTAGTGACCCCATAAGACTGGATCAGCTGCTTGGAATACTCCGAAGGTGTGATAATGAAATCCGCCTTTTTATACATGTGAGTCAGATATTTACCAAAAAGCGGAGCAAAGAGATTGGAGCCAATAAAGGAATTTTCAAAGTCCTCCTTGGTCGAATGCCCATGCATAATCACTTTTTTATTGCCCCTCTTGGCAGCATGCAGGAGAAGCAAGCTACGGGGACCATAGGTATTGATGTGGACCACATCATAATCTCCTAAAACGTCCGTCGTATAAGGAATCCCAGCCAAATCCAAGGCATGCATCTGATGCTGGAGGGCTCGGCCGATTCCTGATTTCTCCAAAACGGACTTTCCTTCAAGATACAGTAATACTTTCATACTTCCTATTATACCTAAAATAAAATAAAAAGGAAATCCACAAGGGCAAATGGGGTAAAAAATCCATCCAAAGCCTGATAAGGCTTAGAAAAGTACCCCTAGCTAAATGGAAACACAAAAAAGCTGAGGTACTACACCTCAGCCTCGCTTCATAGTCATGAAACTCTCTTAAAGCAGTCATTGACTTAGTCTCTTCGCTCGCTTTTCAAGATCAGAGAAGTTCCTAAGCAGACTTGCGGCTCACCGCTTATTTCCGAGTTGATTTACGCTCGCTAATGCTGTGAGCTAAGAGAACTTCGCGTTCTTCCAATTCTTCCTTATGCATAATCTTAGTCAGCATGCGCATACTGATAGCGCCGATGTCATAGAGGGGCTGACCGATTGTGGAAAGGTTAGGACGAGTGAAACGAGCTACTTGCGAATCATCACTGGTAATGATTTCAAAATCTTCTGGAACCTTGATGCCTTGATCAGACAGACCATTTAAGAGGCCTGCTGCCAGTTCATCTCCTGTGACAAAAGCTGCAGTTGCTTTGGAAGCAACGACACGTTCTGCCAAGTGGTAGCCATCATCATAAGAATATTTTGATTCAAAAACCAAGCCTTCGCTGTATGAAAGCTTCTTGTTCTTCAAGCCATCTTTATAGCCTGATAGACGGATTTTCCCGTTGATATCATCTACAAGCGGCCCGCTGACAAAGGCAATTTTCTTATTGCGCTTAGCCAGTAATTCTACAGCATCAACCGTTGCTTGCTTGTAGTCAATATTGACGCTCGGAAGCTGATGCTCCACATCGACAGTACCCGCCAAAACGACCGGTGTGCGTGAACGTGAAAACTCTGAGCGAATTTTCTCTGTCAGATGATAGCCCATGAAAATAATGCCATCCACCTGCTTAGAAAAGAGCGTATTGACAACGGATACTTCCTTATCATCGTCCTCATCACTGTTAGCCAAGACAATATTGTATTTATACATTTCGGCAATATCATCAATCCCTTTTGCCAGAGTTGAGAAATAGCTATTGGTAATATTTGGAATGACAACGCCGACGGTTGTAGTCTTCTTGCTGGCTAGTCCACGTGCTACTGCATTTGGACGATAGTCAAGACGATCAATGACCTCTAAAACTTTTTTACGTGTGTTTTCTTTGACGTTCTTGTTTCCATTCACTACCCGACTGACTGTCGCCATCGAAACTCCCGCTTCACGGGCGACATCATAAATGGTTACTGTGTCGTCTGTGTTCATATAGTTTCCTTTCTTCTATTGAAAATATCGTTTTCACTTTCCTACATTCACCATTTTATCACTTCTTGTAAACACTTTCAAGTATTTTGATAAGTTTTTGAAAAGTCTTGCTTTTTTTGACATTTTTTGCCAAAATAGAGGCATAGAAAGAAGGTTGTGACCATGACAAAAATCCAACAAATCACCCACTATCTTGAGAATGAGAAGCTAGATGCTGCTGTCCTGTCTGATCCAGTCACTATCAATTATCTGACTGGTTTCTACAGCGACCCGCATGAGCGGCAGATGTTTTTGTTTGTCTATCCTGACCATGAGCCCCTGCTCTTCGTGCCAGCTTTAGAAGTTGAGCGTGCTTCAGGTTCTGTTCCCTTTTCAGTCCTTGGCTATATGGACTCTGAAAATCCTTGGCAGAAGATTAAAGCTGCCCTGCCTAGTCACTCCTTCAAGACCGTCGCTCTTGAGTTTGATAACTTGATTTTGACCAAATATCATGGATTGAAAACTGTCTTTGAAACTGCAGAATTTGCCAATCTGACACCTTACGTCAACCGCTTGCGCCTGATTAAGTCTGCCGATGAAATCCAGAAAATGCTGGTAGCTGGGCAATATGCTGACAAGGCTGTCAATATCGGTTTTGACAATATTTCACTGGACAATACTGAAACAGATATCATCGCTCAGATTGACTTTGCCATCAAGCGAGAAGGCTATGAGATGAGCTTTGAAACCATGGTGCTGACGGGAAATAATGCAGCTAATCCACACGGCATTCCCGGAGCCAATAAAGTCGAAAACAACGCCCTCCTGCTCTTTGACCTTGGCTGCATGGTTAATGGCTATGCCAGCGATATGACGCGGACTGTTGCTGTTGGCCAGCCGGACCAGTTCAAAAAAGATATCTACCATCTGACATTGGAAGCCCAGCAAGCTGCTCTTGACTTTATCAAGCCAGGTGTCACAGCTCATGAAGTAGACCGTGCCGCTCGGCGAGTTATCGAAAAAGCGGGCTATGGTGAGTATTTCAACCACCGTCTCGGCCACGGTATCGGTATGGATGTTCACGAATTTCCATCCATCATGGAGGGCAACGACATGATCATCGAAGAAGGCATGTGCTTCTCTGTTGAGCCTGGTATCTACATCCCTGGCAAGGTCGGTGTCCGCATCGAAGACTGCGGCCATGTCACTAAGAATGGTTTTGAACTCTTCACCGAGACTAGCAAGGACTTGCTGTATTTTGAATAGAATTTTATAAGCCTATATTATGTCTTGAATGATTACTGGGCTTGGCAAAGACCTTCTGGTTATTTGGGCTACCATTATTGAAAGCTTTTAGCCATCACTTTTTTGATTAATGAGAAAACTAAATCCCGTGACCGCTTCTCACTCTTCTTTAGCCCAAATAGATTTTGAGCATTGTTATAGCTATCTTAGTCCTTAAGCATTTATAATTTCAAAAAACGATAGAAAAGTTTCTGTCGTTTTTTCTTGGTTCCTAGTAATTATACTAAGTCATTTAGATTCACCCACTTTTTCTCCAATGAAGTCGTCTCTCGAGACTTTCCGAAAAACTCAATTGCCCCGCACTAACCAGTTTTTACACTAGCAAGATGGTTTCATCACTGAAAAGATAAAGCGTCATTAAATCTTGTCATATCAGAGGTTTTTATCCCTTCTTGCCCTTCTGATTTAAAAATGTTATAATTTTTTATGAAAAATTGTCTAAAAATTCTAATCTTTGCTGTTAAGGAGGTTTGGATGCTCTTTAAAAAGTCAGAAAATCACAGATTTTCTCGCTATATCTGCCTGCTCTTGCTTCTCATCATTTTTCTGGCTTTCTCCCTCTTTTTAGCTGTATCTTTGGGATCGGTCACTATTGATATACAGGATACTTACCGGATTATTTTCAGCAAGCTCGGCTTTTCCCTCGGCACAGGCAAACTATCGCCGTCCACAATCGCGATTGTTTGGAACATGCGGGTTCCAAGAGTGCTTTTGGGAATCCTAGCTGGTGCTGGGCTATCTGTCTGTGGCAGCGTCATGCAATCTACTGTCAATAATCCCATCGCAGAGCCTTATATCCTGGGAATTTCAGCCGGTGCAACTTTCGGAGCCACACTAAGCATTATCTTAGGGCTCAAATCCATTACTGGCGCAGGCGCCTTTATAGGAGCCATTCTGGCATCAGCTGTGGTCCTTTTTATAGCATCCATGCAGGGAAAAATGACGACAAGCAGTCTGATTTTATCAGGAACAGTTGTAAATGCCCTTTTTATCGCCTTTTCCAACTTTATCATTTCTGTCGGTGCTAATGCTGACAGCCTTATGACGATCAAGTTCTGGACCATGGGCTCGCTAGCCGGAACTTCTTGGTCAGACCTTGCCTTGCCGGCTCTTGTTGTTGGTTTCTCCTTTTTGTTTTTCTGTTCCCAGTATCGTATTTTCAATACTATGATGATGGGGGACGAAGCAGCTCTGACGCTGGGAGTCCCTCTGCGTTTTTACTGGTTCCTCTATATCACAGTTGTCGCAGTCATGACAGCGGTACTGGTTGCCTGCTGCGGCATTATCGGCTTCGTTGGACTAATCACTCCGCACATTGCTCGAAGATTAGTCGGTACCAACTACAAAAGGCTCTTTCCTATCGCTACCCTGCTCGGCTCTCTCTTTCTTGTCTGGGCAGATGTTTTAGCTCGAATTTTGGTCAAAAATGCCGAGCTGCCGATTGGGATCTTTACCGCTTTGGTTGGCGCACCCTTCTTTATCTACATTGTAGCCAAAAGCCGAAAGGAGGTAAGCAGCTGATATGGATCTAACTTGCCAAAATATCCACTATTCTATTGGTCCAAAAAAGATTTTGAAAGGGATTTCGCTCAAGGTTGAGGGAAATCAGTTTCACACCATTTTAGGGCCCAACGGAAGCGGCAAAACTAGTCTGCTCAAAACTATCTACCGCCAAATCAAACCTGACAGCGGGGACATTTATCTAAACGGAAGGCCGCTTGAACAGGTCAGCATAAAAAAAGCAGCCCAGAAAATAGCCGTTGTAACTCAGTTTAACCATCTTCAATTTGACTGCACTGTCCAAGAAATCGTCATGCTGGGCAGGACGCCGCATCTGTCCCTTTTTCAAAAAGAGAACGAAAAAGACTATTCCCTCGTCCGTCATGCCTTGAGACAGGTGGACATGCTGGATAAGGGAGAGCGAACCTATCTCTCCCTGTCTGGTGGTGAGAAGCAAAGAGTCCTGCTGGCACGCGCTTTGGCCCAGCAGCCAAGCCTACTGCTCCTAGACGAGCCGACCAATCATCTGGATATCAAATACCAGTTGGATATGCTGCGTATCGTCAAAGACCTGAACATCAATGTTTTGGCTGTTTTACACGATATCCAACTGGCTTGTCGGTATTCAGACTATTTGTACCTCATGAAAGGAGGTGAGATTGCATACCAAGGCGCTCCAAAGGAGGCCATCACCCATGATTCACTGCAAGCCGTTTACGGTATTCAAAGCAAAGTGATCTGGACCAAGGATCGACAGGCCATGATTCAGTATCTATAAGAGCCTGCTCTCAGCTTTATCTATACAAGCTCCAAGCCCAAGAAAGGAAGGCAATATGAAAAAAACACTCAGTATCTTACTCGTCGCAACTGCTGCACTGACAATGGCAGCCTGCAATTCTTCATCTAAAGAAAGTACGAAAGAAAGCTCAACTTCACAATCTTCCTCCAAAACAGAAAGCGCGAAAAAAAGCACAGCAGAGACAAAATATCCCGTGACAATCAAAACTTACGATGCCGAAGGCAAGGAGATTGATCAGGTCTTTGAAAAGGCACCGGAAAAGGTCATCACCAACAACCTTTCGACGACCGAAATCTTGATTGAACTAGGATTGAAAGACAAGATCGCCGGTATGCTCAATCCAGACAATGATGTCACAGATAAATACAAGGCTGATATTGCCACCATTCCGCAAGTCGGCGACAAGAAAACCGTATCACAGGAAACTGTGCTATCTTATGAGCCAGATGCTCTTCTTGGCCGAAACATGATGTTTTCCGAGAAATCTCTGGGGACAGTCAGTGCCTGGAATGAAAACAAAATCCCTGTCTACACACAGAAAGCTTCCCTGTCCAATACCAAGCAAGATCTAGGCAATATCGTTGAAGATGTCAAGAATATAGGAACCATCTTTAATGTCCAAGACAAGGCCAATCAGTATGCTGACCAGCTGCAGGCAAGAATTGACAGTATCAAGAAAACCAATAAGGCTAGTCAAGGGGAAAAGAAAAAAGCGCTCATCATGTGTGCCTACAACGATGAGACTTTCGGTGCCTATAAATCTGCCCTGCAGGAGAGCCTGCTTAACCAGCTCGGCTATACCAATGTAGCGACTGGAACCTCTGACCTAACCTTGGAAAATCTGGTATCTATGGATCCAGAAGTCATCATCTACGTAACCAGCGACCGCAACAAGACCATGGATGAGCAAGCAGTTGATCTAATGAAAGCCAATCCAGTTCTGGAAGATGTCCCAGCGGTCAAAAATCAGAAAATCATGACCATCTCCTATGATGAGTTCATGGATTATGGACCTGCTGTAATCGACTCACTCGAGAAAATCAATGACTTTGTCAATAAATAAGACCTTTGTCTGGGAGGGGATCACTGTCAATATTGCCCTGCCCCAAGATTATGACGGATTACGACCTTATCCAGCACTCTTGCTAAATGATGGACAGATAAACTACCTAAGCAGGCTTTCTTCATCGGTAATCTTGATCGGACTGATATCAAACAACAGGCTGGACGATTATACACCCTGGAAATCCGATGCTCTAAAGCCTGGCAATCCTGATTTTGGTGGCAGAGCGGATAGCTACCACCAAAAGCTCTTCAGCGGTATATTAGCAGAAATCAGACAGCTCTACCTACTGGATGACACGAGAATTGCCTATGGTGGCTACTCTCTCGGTGGACTAGCAGCTGTTTACAGTCTCTATAGCGGCTGCAATATTCCCTGTGTTTTTTCTATCTGCGGTTCCTTTTGGTACCCAGGTTTTACCGACTATTGCCGGATACAGGACTTGAAAAATAAGGAATGTCTGATTTATTTACAGAATGGAAAGACAGAAGGTGCGAATCATTCAAACCGACTTTCCAAAGCTCCTTTTTATGCTGAAGAAATTCATCGCTTGATTCAGAAAGAAATCCTTACCACGTGCTCCGTCTTTGATCCTTATGGACATCATGAAGCCATCAAAGAGCGCTATGCCGCCTTTGCCGACTGGCTGGCCACACAATGGCATATCGACTAATGAAAATCCCCTTTGTCACTTACAGCAGCTGACAAAGGGGGTTTTAGTTTATTAATGCAAGCAAAAGACTCTCACCAGTACAATGGTAAAAGTCTTGAGTAGAAAGATTTATTCAGTCTTCTCCCCCGCTTCTAGTTTCAACAGAAAGGCTTTTTTATCAAGGCCTCCAGCATAGCCGGTCAAATTGCCATCACTTCCGACAATCCGGTGGCAGGGAATTATAACAGAAATAGGATTATGGCCGATGGCACCACCGACTGCTCTGGCCGAGCCAATTTTTCCATACTCAGCCTGCAACTCCCGCAAAACATCTGAATAAGTAGCCGTTTGTCCATAGGGAATCTTCTGCAGCACTGTCAGAACCTTGCTTCTAAACTCAGTCACTTGAGGTGCCAATGGAATCTCTTCTGTCGCGGGATTTTCTCCCTTAAAATAAGCATCCAACCAAGCAGAGATGCGTCGGCTGACTTCTGTCTCTCCCTGTTGCGCTTTCTCCAAATCGTAGCCTGCCCCAAAATATTTCTGACCCTCTAGCCAAAGTCCCAACAAGGCATTTGCGTCTGTCAAGATGAGAATCCGGCCAATCGGTGATGCATAATAAGTCTTGTACATATTTTTTCTTTCTTCGATTTTCTTAATATGCCTTATTAAACCACTCTTGTCTTAACTTTAGCCACAATCCCATCTGGGTCTGTGACTTCTAGCTCTTGGGAGCTAATCCATCGGACTGGCGCCTGCAAGCCCAGAGCATTTTCATAAATTGCTACTATGTCTTTTTTCCCTTGAACTTGTGCTTCAAAATAGGCTAGTCCCATTTGCTTAGGTTGGCGATGATTCAAGTGAGAACCTCCCCATTCATTAACTGCTAAATGGTGATGGTAGTTTCCTGATGCCAGCCAGCTAGCAGAAGGTAAAGAAAATTTATCCTCCAAGCTTAGAAGCTTTTGGTAAAAATGACTGGCTGCTCTGCTATTTTTCACAGACAGGTGGACATGACCCATACGAGTTCCTTCGGCAATACTAAACGGTTGGACTTCCTGACCTAGTTCATAGATTTCTTGAGCCGCGAGCGCTTCCGTCACTCCGATAATGCGACCATCTTCTCGAATATCCCAATCAATCTGAGGCTTGTCCCAATAAAGCTCAATGCCGTTGCCTTCTGGATCCTCCAGATAAATGGCTTCACTGTAACCGTGGTCCGCCCCTCCAACCATAGGAACTTTACTTTCTGATAAATGCTTCAGGATATCTGCTAAGGCTTGACGGCTTGGAAGCAAAAGTGCCAAATGATAAAGACCGTAAGCCGACTTAACGGACTGTCGGTCATTAGTCGCTAAAAGCCTCACCAACACTTGTCCGTCCCTGCCCAAAGCCACCTCTCCGTCCTGCTCTTCCAAAAGTTCCAGGCCTAAAACGTGCTGATAAAAATCTCTTTGTCTCGCTAGGTCAGCTACATAAAGTGCCACCTCTCCTAGATAAATCTTGCTTTGATATTCAAAAGTCATGTTCTTTCTCCTCTCTTTAAATCCAATCAAAGATTCAGCAGTCCGCTTGCTCAATTTTTTTATTTTCCTAAAACAGAGATAGGTTCCTTGATGCGGATGCCTGCCTTTCCATTTGCTCCGAAAGATTATTTTAAATTGTAATTATTTTCGTTACATCTATAAGTATAGCACGTTTTGATGTAATGTCAAGGATTACATCTCAGAAAATTCTCAACAAAAAAACAATCTGCTCACTAGGAAACAGATTGGGCTTTAATTTCTTTTTCGGTCGCTGCGACGACCTCGTCAAGTCTGGTCTGAGCCAATTCAGCTTCCATGGCTGCCTGGATAGCCGCCAAGCGGTCGTCTAAGACATTGTGAATGTTCTTGCCGATAGGACAGTCTGGATTGGGCTTGTCATGAAAACTAAAGAGCTGGCCGCTCTTGCCCAGACATTCAACCGCACTATAGATGTCCAACAGACTAATATCTTTCAAATCTTTGGCAATCTCTGCTCCTCCAGTCCCACGAGCAACGGTAATCATTCCTGCATTCTTGAGCTGGGACAGGGTCTTGCGGATAATAACTGGGTTGACGCCGACACTGCCAGCAAGGATATCACTTGTCAGTTTTTGTTTTTTTCCCTCCAAAGCCAGAACAATCAGCATATGGGTGGCAATGGTAAAACGGCTAGAAATCTGCATTTTTTCTCCTCCCTTATCATTTTCTCTCACTATTATATCTCAAAAATGGTGTAACTTCAAGAGTTACGACTGGACTTTAAGAAAGCAGCAATCTCATCCGCATAGCCTTCCCGCTCACTGATTTCCCGCAGCAGGTCGTGATTGTGAGTATGGTGGATACCATTGACCAAACTCTCCCGATAAATCTCATAGTAAGGCAAGTGGAGCTCCCGAGCCAATCGCAGTTCCTGCTCCACATCGTAGGCCACGCGCCTCAGGTCTACATCAGCCAGACCCGTCTCATCTATCTCTAAAATGGCATACTGGGCTCGCAAGTCCTGACGCAAAGCTGAATCAAGAAAGAACGGCTGACCAATAGAGCCGGGATTGATGATCAGCTGGCCCTTAGTCCCGTAGCGGAGAAACTGCTGGTGAATATGACCATAAACAGCAACAGCGCAGTCATTTCCTTCAAAAAGGCGGTCAAAATCACTCTGCTCGCCAATATGAATCAGCTCCCGCCCCCAATTCTTATCTGGCAGATGGTGACTAACCGCAATCTTCAATCCCTCTACTTCTGTTAAGATTTGCAGAGGAAGTTCCTGCATGCGGTCAATCTCTTCAGGACTGATTTCCTCTAGGACAAAATGGCAGAGCCGGGTCAGGTAGAGATGGCTGGGACGATCCAAATCCAGTTTTTGATGCAAGGCATGCCAGAGGCTGTCTTCCCAATTCCCTCTGACCTGGAGGCTGATGTGCAGCTGCTCCATCCTATCTAAGATATTTCTGCGACCGGTTCCTGGCAGGAGCAAGTCACCCAAAAACCAATAGTCTGTCACCTGCTGGCTTTCCGCATCCGCCAGTACTGTTTCCAAGGCTGTGCTATTTCCATGCACATCGGATAATAAGGCAATTTTTCGTGTCATCGTGTGTCTTTCTCATTCTTTACAAGAAATATTATATCAAAGTTCAAAAAAACTTCCACCCATCAAGTGAGTGAAAGTTTTGAAATGTTTTTTTAATTAATCAACAGATTTGAGGGCTTCCAGCATATCCACCCGTCTGAGACGGTAGTTGACAAAGAAGCCAAGTAAGGTCAAAATAAGAGTCACTGCTGTTAGAGGAAACAGATAGACGGAGAGACTTACTTGAGCATTTAAGCTAATAATGCTAGGCGCAACCTTCTCAATCAAAAAACGATGCAAGAAGAAACCACCTAGAAGCCCAACTGCCATCCCAATCACTGAAAGAATAATGGTCTCTCGATAGATATAGAGAGTCACTTCCTTATTATGGAAGCCCAGAACCTTGATAGTGGACAGCTCGCGAATCCGCTCAGCCACATTGATATTGGTCAGATTGTATAGAATGACAACTGCTAGAAGAACGGAGATCACCACCAAAATAAGCATCGTATTATTAAGAGAATCAGCTAGAACGTTGAACTGCTTCACCATGCTAGCATTTTGTGAGACACTCTTGACAGACTTGAGGCTCATAAATTTATTGGCCATATTGACAATATTTTTACTGGAAGAATCCTTGAGCTGCACTAGATAAGTATTTTTCTCAGGTTTTTCCCCATAAATCTTCTGATAGTCAGTCGCCTTCATAAAGGCAAAATGCCCAAAATGATTCTCATTGACTGCTGCGAGCTTGACAGGCTTGCCACCCAGCTCTATACTGCCACCGGGGCTAACTCCAGCTATGCGGGCCAATTTATCCGAAACAACTACACCGTCCTTGAGAGTCAGCTTTTGCTGGCTGTCAGGACTTTCCATAGAAATAAAAGGTTCAAAATTTTCCTTGTCCGTAACCATTAAAGTGACTGACTCTGTCTCTTTTTTTCCTTTGTATTTCTCTGTCAAGGTTTCACTATAGATCTCCTGATAATCAGCAATCGAGCCATCAGCCAACATCTTTTTCAGCTTGTCTTGCTCAGCTTGATTCTCCCCAGGATTGACAGCGACAATCAAGTCGTATCGCAGAATCTCCTCAAACTGACGTTTGGGAATACCACCAATAGAAGATTGGAGGCCTAGACCGGCAAAGAGCAGGGCAACAGAACCCGCCACACCAAAGATGGTCATAAACATCCGCTGCTTATAGCGAAAGATATTGCGTGCTGTGACCTTCTGAGTAAAGCTAAGACGTCGCCAGATCAGGGTCAGTCTTTCCAAGAAAATCTTGGAGCCTTTAACCGGTGGCTTGGGCAAAAGCAAGTGAGCTGCTTCTTCTGTCAGCTCCCGCCTCGCCACCAAATAGGCAGGGAGAACGCTGGAAAGAAGGGAAAGTCCAAGGGCCAGTAAACTATAGGAAACATAAAAATATGCATGAGGGGCAGAGAGCACCATCCCTCTGGTAATAATAGAAGAAATCACTCCCGACAAGAAATAATGTCCCAACAGAATTCCTATGAGGGTACCTAGACTCCCCGCCACCAAACCGTAAAGAGCAAACTTGCGAATGATATCTCGGCTATGATAGCCTAGAGCCTTAAAGACACCTGCATTTGTTCGCTCTTCATCAACAAAGCGAGTCATGGTGGTAAAGGTCACCATAGCTGCCACCAGATAGAGCACCACCGGGAAGATATTACCAATCGACGCAATACTATTCATGGAGTTTTTATACATATGATAGCCATTCCCACCTGGCAGAGACTTGCGGTCATAGCTATGATAGGCCGGCTCTTTCAAACGACTCAGGTCTGCCTTAGCCTCAGCTAGCTTGTCCTTGCTAGATGATAAGTCTTTCTCTGCCTGAGCTAGCTCTGCTTTTTTCTGATTGAGCTGGGACTCAGCTTCCTGAATCTGCTGCTGGCTCTGGCTGAGCTGTGCAGGAGGGAGGATAGAAGCGGATTTAGTTGCTGCTAGCTGGTTTTTTTGCTGATCCAGCTGACTCTGAGCTTGCTCTAATTGTTTTTTACCTTGGGTCAGTTCGCTCTCAGCCTGACCAATCTTATCTTGGCCCTTCTGAATGGTACTTTTGGCATCTGCCTCTAATCGCTTAAAGCGAGCCACTCCGTTATCTTCCAGGCTCTTGTCCAAAGCAGTCTGGTGCTGCTCCAAACGCTCCTGATAGCTTTCAGAGAAGGGAGCCAACTTTTCTAAATCATGATAGCGCAGGCGGGCAATACTGTACACATCTGTTTTAAAGGCCTTGGGGCTGACTACAGCATAGGCTGATAAAGCACCGCTGCCACTAGTCGCATTGCCCAGATTTCTATCAGACCAGAGCTCTGCTGAGTTGACAAAACCCACAATCTTATAGGTCTTGTTTTTCAGAACTGACGGCCTGCCTGCTTTTTCGGTCAGATCAATCTCCTGACCAAGTTTGTATTTTCTAGACCAAAAGCTAGCCAGAGCAATTTCTTGCTCTTTCTTAGGAAGACGACCAGAGGTCACTTGAAAGTTTGAAATATCCTTGGTATCTGAGAATACTCGGAGTGCCTCTTCGTCTACGGTGACATCTGTCAGATAGCCAAACTCGACATCAGCTCCCTTAATAGCTTCCAGCTCTTTCTGATCCGCCTTATCCAAACCATAGTCCGCCATAACAGCCAAGTCCATGGTTCGTTGCTCTTTCAAATAATCTGTTGCTGTTCTGCGCATATTGGGTGGAGCGACCTTAAGTCCCACGAGAGCTAAAGAGCCCAGCATCATGAGGATTAAAATAGATAGGAAACGTCCTTTAGAGCTAGTGAAGGAGCGCAGAATATCTTTCCAATAAATCTTTCTCTTCATATTAATACTCCAATGTACTTATATCCTGAGGCGATTCATTCACCGTAACACTCTTGACTCTCGCATCGTGCATGCGGATAACCCGGTCAGCAATGGGAGCCAAGGCAGCATTGTGGGTCACGATAATCACCGTCGCTCCTTGATTACGGGACATATCCTGTAAGATTTGCAGCACTTGCTTGCCGGTATTGTAGTCTAGAGCTCCTGTCGGTTCATCGCAGAGCAAAATTTTGGGATTCTTAGCTACAGCCCGAGCGATGGACACCCGCTGCTGCTCCCCTCCTGACAGCTGCGCTGGGAAGTTATTGAGCCGCTTTTCCAGACCAACTGCGGTCAGAGCGGCCACTGGGTCTTGAGCATTCTTGACGATTTCAGAAGCCAATTCCACATTTTCCTTAGCCGTCAGGTTAGGCACCAAATTATAAAACTGAAAGACGAAGCCCACGTCATTGCGGCGATAGTCCGTCAGCTGGTGGGAATTGTAGTCAGCAATATTCTGGCCGTCTATCAGGATGTCTCCCTCATCATTGGTATCCATACCGCCAAGGATATTAAGTACCGTAGACTTACCGGCACCAGAAGCACCCAAAATAATGACCAGTTCTCCCTTTTCAATCTCAAAAGAAATATCGTGATTGGCGACTATTTCCGTATCCCCCATCTGATAACGTTTAAAGCTATGTTTCATTTCAATATATGCCATATCGCTTCTCTCCTTTTCAAACCTCATCTCCTTAAATAGACAAGGTGTTGATTCTAAATCACAGATATTATATAATGAGCTTAGATAAAAAGCAATAATCAAAAATCAACAAAGTGTTGATTTAAGCGAAAAGGAAGAAAAATGGCCCAGAAACGAAAAACTACTACTAAAGAAGACATCAAAGAAGCCTTGATCCAGCTACTATCAGAGGAAAGATTTGATACTATCTCTATCAGTAAGCTCTGCAAACGGGCAGGGATTAATCGCGGCACCTTCTACCTACACTACGAGGACAAGTATCAGATGATTGATAGTTTTAAAAGCGAAATTATTTCCCAACTTTCTAGTTATAGCTTGTTTGAAGCGGAGAACGAATATCCCCAAAAGTTAATGATAGCAAAATTTCATATACTGCGTGCTAATGAGCGTCTTATCAATGCACTGACCAGAAGCCATTATATTGACTTTCGAGAGGCTATTCGGGAGTACATAACCACTATCATTCTGAGTGACAAGCAAGAGACTGCTACCCAGCGTTTTTTAGAGGAGAACTTTCAGATTCCTCCGAAATATGCACTGGAAATCTTCCTATCCAGTGTTGAGGGGATTATTTCTCTTTGGATAGCCGGTGGTGCTCAAGAAGAACCCGAAGAAATCACGGATATGATTTTAACTACTTATAACTATGATTATTTGAGATAGACACTTCCAGTTTGAAGACTAGCCAAAAGTCCATTTTCCACTAAAAAATGCCGAACAAACAGTCCGGCATTTTAAAATCATATTAGTTTTTCTTTGTTTTCTTCAAAAGGAAGAAGACTCCTGCTAGGATAATAAAGCCAGCAAGCCCAATGATGGTGACTTGCTCACCTGTTGATGGCAGGTCTTTTTTCTTGGCCTTGACGGACTGCTCATTTCGATACTGCACTTGATAAACAGAGAAATGATTGGTCGTGAAGCTGATAGTCTGGTTTTGATTAACTGTTACATCAAATTTCTCAACCTGCTTGCCATTTTCATCCAAAGCATAGACAGCATCCACTGGCAGGTCCTTGCGGACTGGGATCGTCACAAGGGTTGGACTGACCTGATGTACTGGCTGACCATTCGGATCGGTCAAGCGAATGTCATAGGTATCTGTCGGCTGATTCTTGCTTTCCAGTTTTTGCACAGATAGTTGAAGACCGGCCTTGACCAAGTCAGCATTTTTCAAACGAATGCCAGTTGCAACATCCACCAAGCTGTCATCTTCTACATTGACTTCCGTCCGGCTATCAGAGCTGCTGGAAGTTGCTGAAGAGGAAGAACTTGACGAGCTTTGAGATGACGAAGAGCTGCTAGAATCTTTGCTGGAGCTGGAAGGAGTCGTTTTTGTTGCTTCCTTGATTTTAGCTTCCATTTCAGCTTCTAGCTCTTTCATTTCCTTAAAGACTTGCGCTGCTCGAGCCTGTGTTTCCTCTGTAACTTTTGCTGAAGAGTCTGGCAGAGCTGCATTGGCTGCATCCAGAGCATTTTGTTCCTCAATAAAGCGGGCTTCCAAAGCCTTCCACTTGTCTTGAACAGAAGTGCCAAAGAGGTCCTGATGCTTGGCCGCCATATCGTAGATATGAGATGCTACCCAGTACCAAGAGTCTGGACTGTAGCTAGTTGTGTTGACCTTATAAGCATCGTAAGTATCTGTGATATTACCATTATAAGGCAGGTAAGGTGAGAAGCGAGGGCTGCCTACCGCTAGCCACATAGTGCCTCCGCCCATATTGGCTGGAACGCCATCTTTGAGCTGGAAGATATGAGCTTCCATGACATTTGGATTGCCCAGCGGATATTTGTAAACAGGATCTGTCGTACCACGTTGTGGCAGCCCCTTACCATCTAGCTCCATTTGGTCCAGCGGTTTGAACTGAGTGCCCTCAAAGCGATTGCGCTGCATGGCCATGACATCTGCTACACTGATCTTTCTGTCTGTGGAGTGCATGAGATCAAAGTAAGAGTCGTTATAAGACACGGCCGCATTTGGATCCAGACTGGTGATACCTGCCCAGGCACGTGAACGATCTGCCTCTGCCATCGGTGGATTGTAGGACTGAGAAATATGGAATTTGCCGTCAATTTCTTTATAAGAGTTAGCCTGCTTGGCTACATCCTGAACACCCTTTGAGGCAATGACATTTTCTGTATCATCAAAGTCAACACTACCCAAGAAGAAAGTATTAGGAAAGACAGCATACTTGTCATCTGGGAATTTAATAGCAACATATTGGTGGCCAGATAGGATTTCCATATACCAGACACCAGTCTTATCAGCAATGGTAATAATATTCCCCTCTGCTGCTCCCTGCTCTCTGACAATCTGCGCCATCAGCTCCACACCCTGACGGGCAGTTTGAACATGGGGCAGAACGACAGTTGTCAGGATAGACTCTGCCAAGCCATTTTCTACATAAGGATCCACCTTTTGAATGGCATCATTAGCCTTGGCAGAAACAGTCGCAGAAATGGAAACACCGTACTCATTGAAGCCAACCTCGTCAAAAATACCTTGGGATGGGGTCACATCTGATACAGAGGTATACTTGTAGCTTTCTGTCGGCAGGGTCCATTCAAAGCCGTTGGTTTCATCGACCAGCTTGGCACCACTCGCATTGGTCTTTCTCGGATGAACCAGAAAGACCTTATTGTGATTGGGCTCCAAGTCCTCCGTCCGACCGTAAAGCGTCGTACCATCTGCAGTCAGGTCTTTCCCGACAATAAATCCTGTACAGGCTTCGACCACTTGGAAAGGAAAGAGAAAAATGGTCGAAAGAGCTAACAAGGAACGAAATAATATTTTTTTCATAAAAATATCTCCTTTGTTTTTTTGTAAAAAATTACAAAATTAAATACTATATTCAGTATAGCCTTTTACTCTAGGTTTTGCAAGCGATTACAAAGTTTTGTTTTATAAATATCCTCAAAATTATTTAAATTTCTAAATCTGTCTTTTTCTCCTTCAAAACCAGTCGGTAAACTTCTATAAAAGTCGCAACGAGAAAGGCAAATAAGAATCCGACAAGGATGTTAATCCGATGCTCTGTTTCGAAGAAAGGAGAGTTCCAAATAAAGTGATTGGCAACTGTTGACACGACGCACCAGAAACCAAAGAGACGGTATTTCTTGTAAGCCGTGGAGAAGAGAAGATAAACCCCAACGGTCACCACTGCTGTATAGAGAGTATGTGAAGCCAATCCGCCAGCAATTCTGCCAACTGCTTCTAAGGAACCACTATATTGTCCTCCGAAAGTCACTCTGGATACATAGCCAATATCCTCTATGACTTGAAAACCAAAGCCCGAACTCAGCCCAGCGATTAAGACTGACTGAATATCCTTGCGTCCCAAAATATAGAGAGCGGCAAAGGCTGTCAGAGACTTGAAAAATTCTTCTGCAAAAGGAGCTGTCAGTGCATTGGTCCAATCATTGAAAATACCTGGATCCTTGATAAAGTTAGAATTAATAATATCAATCAAGCTATTGCCTGCAAAGCTGAGCCAGCCAGAGATAAAGGCACCTCCAAAGAGGGCTGTTCCTAGAACGATCATCTCAACTGATAACTTTTTGGCGAGTTTTTTAATCAAGAAATAGAAAGGCAGGAAAAAAGCAGCTAAAACAGCTAAGTTCAGAACCAAGTCGCGACCAGCTTCTAAGGTGACTTCCTTCTCCGCCATGGAGCCTAGCTCAAACTGCAAGCCGATACCAGCTAGGACTAAGTAGATATAGAGAGCAATTCTTCTTGTTTTATTCATGACTGTCTGCTCCTTTTCTATTTTTTCCTTTGACAAGATAAATCGCTATTCCAATGACAGTCAGCACAAAGATGCCTCCTGCAATAGCAATATCGTAGTCAAAATCTTCCAGACGAATTGTCTCCTCTGTGTCAGAGTCCTCTGACTCCTCAATCTCTTCTAAAGCACTTGTACCATATTCGGCCACAACCTTATCTTCAGCAATCTTCTGAATTTCCTTGAGGCGCTTAAAGACTGAATCTGCTCGCTCCATAGAATCTTTTGTTGCTTTCAGACTGGCTTGTTCTGGCTGTTCAGACAGACTAATCTGCTCGTTGTCATGAGTAGGCTGTTCCTCCATCCATTGGCTTTCCATACGCTCAATTTCACTACGAATAGAGCCATCTTCAAATAGTTCTGGATATTTTGCGACCAAATCATTGATGCGGCTAATAGTCCAATACCAGGAATTCTCATTATAAGCTGTACTCATTTCTTGATAAGGCTGAGAGGTATTGCTGATATTGCCATAGTAAGGGAGGTAGGGTGCATTGCGCGGACTTCCCATGGCTAGCCAAAGAATTCCTCCTCCAGTAGAGGCAGGTAAATGTTCCTTGAGCTGGAAGATGTGAGCCTCCATGACATTTGGATTGGAGATAGGATATTTATAAACTGGATCTACCTTTGTTCTATCTGGAATCCCTTTTCCGTCTAGCTCCATCTGATCTTGCGGTTTGAAGTCTGTTCCTTCCAAGCGATTGCGCTGCAAGTTCATGGCATCACGCAGACTAAGCTTGTCGCTGGTTGAGTGCATGAGTTCAAAATATTCATCGTCATAGTTCACATCTGCATTGGGGTCCAGCGCCTTGATACCAGACCAAACCCGAGAGCGGTCAGCTTCTGCCAGCGGCGGATTATAGGATTGGGCTATATGAAAGCTGCCATTGATTTCCTTATAAGTCCCCGCATCACGCGCTGTTTTCTCAAGATCAGCTGAAAGAATCGTGTTTTCAGTATCATTTTTATCTACACTGCCTAGGAAAAATGTATTGGGAAAAACAGCGTATTTGTCATCCGGAAACTTGATGGCAGCGTATTGGTGGCCAGAAAGGATTTCCATATACCATACACCCGTCTTGTCAGCAATCGTCACGATATTGCCTTCGGCTGCACCTTTTTCTCTGACAATTTTGGCTAAGAGCTCCACTCCCTCTTTAGCTGTTTTCACATGAGGCAGGACTACAGAAGTTAAAGCAGATTCAGCGATACCGTCCTTGACATAAGGGTCTACTTTTTGAATATCATCATTAGCACTGGCTGAGACTGTCGCAGAGATAGAAACGCCTTCCTCATTAAAACCGGCCTCATCGAAAACTCCCTGCTCTGGTGTCACATCCGGTACCGCCGTATACTTGTAGCTAACAGCTGGCAAATCAAAGCTAAAGCCATTGGTTTCATCTACGAATTGATCACCGGCCTTGTTATACTTGCGCTCCCGTACTACAAAATTCTTGTTGTGGTTGGGTTCCAGGTCCTCTGTTCGACCATAGAGAGTCGAACCATCCGTCGTCAAATCCTTCCCGATAATAAATCCGGTACAGGCTGAGACAGCCTGAAAAGGGAAGAGTGTAAGAAGCATCAAGGCTGGAATAGCCCAACTGAAAAATTTCTTTTTCATCAGTTTCTCCTTTGTATATTAATTGATAAAATATTTATCGCATATTTAGTATACTATTCTCTTGCCATGGTTGCAAGCGTTTCCAAAATCTCTTCTACTGCCTAAAATGAATAAATTCCCCTAGGAAAAAATTACTCTAGCTCTATACCTAGCAGCCCCACCAAGTCTCTTGTATAAATTTCCATAGATTTATATCAAGCTGTATAAAAATTTTTTTGTAAAAGAAAAAAGCCAGATAAAATCTGACTTTAAAGACACGTGGCTGCGGAGGCACAACCCGCAGCCGCGCAAGTGTCGCAGGAAAGAATGGATAGGAGAAAAAGAATGAACTTCTCTCCTATTACCAAACTGGTTGTGCTTCATAGCTTAGATTATTTTACCGTCTTCTCTAGACAAGCAATCTCACCATACGCTGACCCGCTTATCTGGAGCCAGATACATGGCATCACCTTCTTTGATTTCTGGATAGGTTTCATAGAAGGACTCTACATTTTTGAGTTGCTGGTTGACCCGCAGTTCGGACGGAGCATGGACATCCACCTTCAGGAGAAGTTGGTTAAATTGCAGACTGGCCTTGCTCCTCCAGATATTGGCATAGTTTTCAAAGTAATTCTTCAAGTCTGTATCTGGATATTTCTTTTTAACGACTTCTAGAGTAGCTGAAAGTCCACCCGCATCGGCTACATTTTCTGTTACCGTAAGCTTGCCATTGACCTTGCCGCCGTAGATTTCAATACCATCCCACTGCTTGGTAACAGCTTCAATTTTCTTGTCAAAAGCTTTCTTATCTGCTTCTGTCCACCAATTGTTCAAATTCCCCTCTTCATCAAAGTTTGCACCGTTTGAGTCGAAGGCGTGAGTAATCTCGTGACCAATAACCATACCGATACCGCCGTAGTTCTTTTCCATCTCTTGTTTAACATCAAAGAATGGATTCTGCAGGATTGCGGCTGGGAAGTTGATACTGTTATTTTCCTGTGAGTAGTAAGCGTTGATATCATAGGAAGGCATCACCCACTCGGTCTTGTCTACTGGCTCAGAGAAGTGCTCAACATCATATTGATTTTTTGCCTGACTCAAAGCAATTGCATTTTCAAAGAAGGATTTTTTATCGTCCACTTTCAAGGCCTTAGTCACTTCGCGAACTTTTTCAGGATAGCCTATATAGAGTTTCATGGTATCCAGCTTCTTGACTGCTTTCTGCTTAGTTTCTTCTGACAGCCATTCGTTTTTCAACATACGTTCCCGATAGACTTCCTTGATATCCTTGACCATTTGGGTCACTTCTTGCTTGGCTTCCTCACCGAAATATTTGCGTCCATAGTAAAGACTGAAGACATCTGAAAAAGTTCCTGTTGTCAGATCGTATGCTGCATCTTCTTTTGAAGTTGCTTCCTTAGTACCTTGCAAGGATTTTTGGTACTCTGCAAAAATCAGCCGATAGTCATCGGTTAGAAAACTAGATGCTGATGCTGCCTGCTTCACAAGCATCCAAGATTTGAGCTTGCCAAAGTTCTTGTCGTTGACTACCTTGGCAAAATTTTCATAATATTTAGGATTAGGAACGTTGACATCACCAGCTTCCTGGCCTAGATAGTCATTGATAATATCGTGAAACTTAAAGGTATCAGAGTAGGCATTGATGTCTTCTGCCGTCTTAGGATGGTGAAGATTTTTAATTTCTGAAGCTTCTTCATTGCTTTGGGCATACTTGGCCAATTCTCCATCAAATTCTAAGGCTTCTTTGACAATCTTTTCGCTGTCTTTTTCACTGTAGCCCAGCTTTTGAAAGGCTTCTTTGAATGCTTTTTCCAGCGGATCCATCATCCTTTTCTTAGCACCTTCATCTTCATAGTAGCTCTTATCCGGCAGCATAAGACTTGGACTGGACAGATTCATTTGTTTCTGATTGGTATTTTCCATGTTAGAACTAATTTCAAGGGTAAACGGCAGTGCTAGACCACGCTTTTCCCAGTCAACAGCCTTGCTAGCTAGATCCTTCAGGTCGGACAAGTCTTCAATTTCCTTGAGATAGGACTTGAGAGGGGCTAGGCCATCCTTTTCCCGCTGCTTGAAGTCAGTAGCCTGCTGGTAGTATTTAATAAACTCGGGCATGCCTTCAATCGTTGACTCTTCTTTACCAGAGACTAGATTTTTGACATCTGCCTTCATCTTATCCTTGACCTGCTCGTTCAGCTCATAAAACACACCATTAGACGGCTGGTCGCTAGGGATCTCTGCCTTTTCCAGCCATTTTTTATTGATGGCTTGATAGTAATTGGTCCTCACTGTGGCATTCTTATCGACCGGTGTCTCTTGAGGGACAAAGGTCTTATAAGCCAAGTAGCCACCGGCAGCCAAGATTAGGCCGGTCACAGTCAAAGTAGAAGTTAGAATGATTTTCGTTCTTTTCTTCATGAGTTCCTCCTTATATATTAAGTAAAATATAATTGACTTTTTTATTTTACTCATTTACTTTAACATATTCTTTTTTCCTCGTCAACAGAAAACTGAAGGTCTGGAAAAATTTGCCGCAAGAGGAGAAAATAAAGTCTTTCAGTCTGCTTTTAAAAGTGATCTGCTCTAAACTCACACTTAAAGAAAAACTAAAATTTTCTATCAGCTGTCCTGTTGCTTCCAGCTCTTTTCTCTCCCCCATGCACTTTCTAGTATAGCCTCCAAACTTCAGATATTTCTCAAGAAATTCTAAAATATTTCTAAAGTTTTTTACTAAAATAAAAAAAAACTGGGACAAAAATGCCTCAGTCTAGCTTTATTATGTTCAAAAAATATTGAGGCTGAGACATTTTAAATTGTCTCCCAGACCTTTTAAACCAGAACCTCAAAATAAGTGAGCCAAGCTAAATTTCCAAAAATTAACTTCTGTCCTACCACCATCTACTGAATCTTTTTAGCTAGCATAGTCGCAAAGCGCAGCTGAATTCGATTGCCATTTTCATCACGGCGATGGAGGTGCCCAGGATTTTCATTATACTTAACTAGCTCCCAGTCTTTATAATAGTCAGCAAGCTCGCCGTCCTTAAAAGCAAAAGGAAAAGGTACGGTGCAAGGAAAGTCCTCTGTATCCATAGCGCAGACGATGAGATTATAGCCGCCAAGCGCTGTGTGCTCTTGCATATTGCGGATAATATCCGGAATCCGCTCCGCCTGCAGAAACATTAGGACAACAGTGGAAACGATCAAATCATAAGTCTGGGTCAGACTAGCTGAGTTGATATCGTAGGTACCCACTGGCAGATCTAAATCCTCCTGCTCCACAATGCTACGTAAGATCTCCAGTGCCAGCTCATTCTGATCTACAGCCGTTACGTCAAAGCCCTGCTTGGCTAGAAAGAGAGCATTGCGACCTTGACCACAGCCTAGATCTAAAGCCCGTCCTGGCCGGACTGTTTGCATGGCTTCCAAAACCTCTGAGTGAACTGGATTGCTGCCGTATTTCTTAGGGAAATAATACTCAGGCCGACAGTAAAACTCCAAATACCACTCCAAATCATCTGTCAGGGCTTCGACCCGATGCCAAGCTTGAGGCTGAGCAAAAGGATTGTCCTGACCAGCCTCAAAGATGTGCTCAGCCAGCTCCTCACCTTCCTCTGACATCTCAACAAACTTAAGACGTCCCTTGAGAACAGTGATTTTACCCCAAGTTCCCTCTTTGGTATTATGCTTTCTCTTTACCGCTTCTGGCATGGTCTCAGCCGTCCACAGCGGCATGCGTTTATAGGCTAGCAATTCTTTTGTCATAAAAAATCCTTTCTCTAAAAGCCAAGCTCCGAATAATCTAACTGTCTTTATCATACTCGAAAAGCACAGACTTGACAAGTGTTAAATTGAACTGCCTTCCCTGCAAAAAGAAAGAACTGGTCCATCAGCCAATTCTTTCTCACATAGGAAGTTTACTGTCATTCTTCTTTTTTCTTGCTAACTTGCTTATAGCCAAAGAAGCCTAATACTGCAACCAGCAGCATATCTTTGATAGTTCAATTCAAAAAATACGAGAACATCAAGAAAAAATATATCACTGTACCCTTATAGGTCCGAGCTCAGTAACAAAAATCAAAGTGTGCTCTTTCAGATAATATACTGCCGAAGATAGAAAATAAACCGTCTACCAACATTCTAATCATTCAGATGATAAAGATTTTTGGCTTTTTCAATATCATAATATTGGTCAAACTCTTCTTTGGAACTGAACGCATGATCTTGACCATCTGTAGACAATTCTTTGGGTATCTTAGAGTCTCTATAAAGATTATAATCGTTTGGCAAAAACTTTGAATAAACCGATGCAATTCTATCAACGTTATCAAAACTATTTTCATTTGTCAAAATGACAACTTGAGAATTCTCTTTCTCTAATATGTTCCTAGCATTTTTATCTTTGCTAATAGGTGTACCTCCCATTTCCTCTGGTTTGATTGTAAAATGGAACCCAACTACATCACTTTTTATTCCAAAGTCAGATATATTACTAAGTTTTATAGTAGAATAGGGAAACTTTATATTTTCAATAGCTTTTACTTCTTCAATTTTTCTTGTTTGGAGATTTAAAAATACTTTTTCCGTTTTTTCATGGTTTTCCAAGGGTCTAATGTAAAGCGCTAGCAAATCTTTTCCTTTGTAAGAGTAAACCGGACCAATATCATTAGAAATATAACCTTTTTTATATTCGTCCACTGTAGCCAGTAAGTCAATTTCAGGTTCTTCTTTCAGTTTATTCCCTTCTATCTTGTAAATTGATAAAGTCCAATAGGCATCCTTCCCAACCGATTCATGAATATCCGAAGGGTGCTTTGGTAATTTCATATTATCCCTGAGAATATAGTTTTGAGATGTGGGATTGCGCCATTCAGTGAATAATTGTTTATTATACTTGCGCAATTCTGCTTCCTCTGACTGAACTACATCCCAATGTACTATCGCTCCTTTGCCATCCGCAATAAATTGATAAGAGTCTATTTTCGCTTTTCCAGTGTAATACTGGTAGCCTGTATATTTCTCCGACAGATACCATTGATAGAGGAATAAACTTCCCCCTATCAATCCGAGAACAGATACAAACAACAGTAATCGGTTCAACCATTTTTTATTTGTCTTTTTCATCTTCTGCTCCTTAATCCAGTATATAGTTTGTCTTAAAAGATCTGCTTTTTACAAATAAATTCATCCTAAAACCTCATCCTTTCCATTGTCTTGCCATGTCGCGGTTTTGTTCGCGGAGTTTGATGGATTCGCGCTTGTCGTAAGAGTTATTTGTCAGTAGTTTTATCGTTTTCCCTGTAGACTCTAGTTTTCTTTTTTTGGATGGGTTTCAACCCACTGCTTGAAATCATTAAAAGATCGAATCTGTGTTTTCTCTCCAGTTGTTTCATCTGTGGCATAAAGTTCCATTACTTCCTGACCTTCGGGCGCAAACCAATGAATTAAATCATTAAACCATTCCTCCTCATTGTATTGCTCTGGACGGAAATAGATTTTATTCATTTCTTTCATGTTTGTTGAAATTTCTGGATATAGCTTGGAGAAGTTGGTTCCTGAAACATCTACAGAATCATCTTTATCAAATGATTGCACTAAGTATCCTGTAACATCCTTTATACCGTACTTTAATAATTCATTGTCAATCTGTTCTCCTATTCCACCTCTACCCCAATCCATAGATTCGTATAAAGTTTCTTTTGAATAAACCTTAGTTTCCTTTTGCTCCAAAAGCTGGCTGATTTCTTTTTCAGACATCTCCTTTTCAATTTTACCTGTATCTAGTGAAAAAATAACGTATTTATTTTTTTCCGCCTTGCCTTTTTCATATGAACTCATCCAGATCGGCAAATAGTCTTTTCCATTCCTTGTGAATGGATCATAGTACTGTGCTACCCGATAAGTATTTTCTTTCCCCATCAAATCATAAAGATTCACTTCTTTACTAGCTACATTAGACGGATTATGTAAATCATAAATCTTTATCTTGAAATACTCCTCTTTGCCAACTTTAGGTGAGGTAGCATCGCTATCTACAAAAAGATCATAGCTTGAAAAATCTACTATATAATTTTGACTGTATCGAAAAGATTCTCCATATCCCACATTTCTTTTGTTAGAAGCGAATACAAACTTATTATCATCAAAGACCTTTATATCTTCAATAATATAATCGCTATCAGGTTCTCCTACATAATTTTTTTTCGCCCACCTACTAAAAAGGCGAAAAGAACTACTAAAGTTAGAAGAAGTCCTCCAAGAAATATGAAAATTTTTTTATTGAGTTTCATTTGCTTACCACCAGTTTTTAATTCATCTAGTCATTTATTTTGATAGTCCTTGGAGTCATTCCGCTTTTTTCATCAATCATTCACTAAAAGTGGTCATCCTCAAACCTCATCCTCTCCATTATAGCATAATTCTCAAGTCAGAGTTGAATACTAAAAAGACCGGTCGCCCAGTCTTTCATCTTGTATTAAAGTTCTTCATTTGTCTTGCGATGTCGCGGTTTTGCTCGCGGCGTTTGATGGACTCGCGCTTGTCGTAGTCGTGCTTCCCTTTGGCTAAGCCCAGGAGCAGCTTGGCATAGCCGTCCTTGAGATAGACCTTGAGCGGCACCAGCGTCATACCAGTTCCCTTGGTCTCCTGCTCCAGCTTTTGGATCTGCTTCTTATGCAGCAGCAGCTTTCTGCGACGTTCAGGCTCTTGGTTCCAGATATTGCCCTCTTCATAAGGCGCGATATGGACATTGCTGAGCCAGGCCTCACCGTTCTTGATTTGGGCAAAGCCGTCTTTTAGATTGATACGGGCAGCACGGACGCTCTTGATTTCCGTACCGGTCAGCACCATGCCAGCCTCGATGGTATCTACGATGGTGTAGTCGTGTCTGGCCTTTTTATTTTGCGCGACGACCTTTCCTTCTCCCTTTGCCATGCTTGGCTCCTTTCTTGACTAGTTCCTTGTAAAATGCCTTCTGGCTCTTGCCTTTCTTGGACTTCTTATCTTTCTTATCTCTGTAGCCTTTTTCTTTGGAAGAATGGCTGCGCTTGTCATCTTCACGGCGTCTCTTTCTGCCTGACTTGCCTCTGCCACTCTTGCCAGTCTTTTCTATCAGGTCAAATTCACTAGGCAGGTATTCAAAGTCAATCTCGCCTGTAGCCTTATCCGCTCGGACCAGCTTGATACGAATCTGCTGGCCAACCTTGAAGACCACACCAGACTTTTCTCCTTGCAGGGTCATCGTCCGCTCATTGTAGCTGTAAAACTCTGGCAGGTTGGTGACATGAATCAAGCCTTCAACCGTATTGGGCAGTTCGACAAAGAGTCCAAACTTAACCACGCTTGAAACCACGCCGTCAAACTCTTCTCCAACAAATTCTTCCATATACTCAGCCTTCTTCATGGCTTCGACTTCTCGCTCAGCCTCGATAGCCCGACGCTCTCGGCTGGAAGACTGACTAGCAATCTCTGGAATCACTTGCTCAAAATGCTCTGCTATTTCTTTAGACTTGCAATAATCCCGCACCATTCGGTGAACCAGAAGGTCAGGATAGCGGCGAATCGGACTGGTGAAGTGCGTATAAAACTCCGCTGCCAGACCATAGTGACCGTGATTGTACTCGGAGTAGCGAGCCTGCTGCATGGAGCGCAGAAGCATCATGGACAGGACATCCTCATAAGGCTGATCTTTTACCGACTCCATAATATCCTGCAACGCCTGCTGACTCATGGAGCTAGCCGTCCCGTATATCCGAATCCCAAAGCTAGAGGCGTAGTCGATAAACTTCTGCACCTTCTCCGCCTTAGGCTCCTCGTGGATCCGATAGATAAAGGGCAGATTTAGCTTAGCAAAATGCTCAGCCACCGTTTCATTAGCCACCAGCATAAAGGACTCAATCATGCGCTCAGCAATTCCTCGCTGACGCAGGACAATATCTACCGGCCGACCTTCCTTATTGACCATGATTTTGGCTTCATTGGTGTCAAAGTTAAGCGCACCGCGTTTAAAGCGCATGTTTTCCAGAATCTCATGCAGCTGGACCATGCTGTCAATACTAGGCACAATGGCCTTGAACTGCTCAGCCTTTTCCTCATCTCCTGCGATTATGTCGTTGACATCGCTGTAGGTCATGCGGAAGGTCGTCTTTATGACAGTCTGGGTGATATTATGCTTGACCACGTGCCCCTTGGCATCAATCTCCATGATAGCCGACTGGGTCAGCCGATCTACATTGGGATTGAGAGAGCAGATTCCGTTGGACAGGCGCTCCGGCAGCATGGGCACCACGCGGTCGGTCACATAGACAGAGGTCGCCCGATTGAGGGCTTCCTTGTCCAGCTCAGAGCCTTCCTTGACATAGTAGGACACATCAGCGATATGGACGCCCAGCTCAAAGTTCCCATTTTTCAGGCGCTTGATATGAACCGCATCGTCCAAATCCTTGGCATCTGCCCCATCGATGGTAAAGGTAATCTCATCGCGCAGGTCCAAACGCCCTTTCAAATCACTCTCAGTCGGTGCATCTGGAACTCGCTCGGCCTCTTCCAAGACCTTTTCTGGAAACTCGGAGACAATATCCATAGACTCCAGCACTTCCAGTACATCAATGCCTGGGTCGTTGACATGACCGACTACATCAACCAGACTAGCCACGAAGAAATCGTGTTTCTTGGTCGGATATTTGTCAATAGCGACCTTTAGTACCTCTGTGCCATCCAGAACTAAGGCCGGTTTTTTAACATAAATAGGCTGGCTGATTTTCTGGTTTTTCGAGCGGATATAGCCCGCGTACTTTGGTTTTTCTTCATCCAGAACCAGCTGGCCAACCGCTGACGTCAGGCTGTGCTCCAAAATATCAATAATCTTAGCCTCAGCTGATGTTCCCTTGATCCGGTCTGCCACCTTGGTAATGACTACTTCCACTGTATCGCCATCAATGGCATGATTGACATCATTACGGCCGACAAAGAGGTCATCCTCTTCCTCATTCAGAGTGACAAAGCCAAAGCCATTCTTGTGGGCATGAAAAACACCCTTGAGCGTCAGACGCTCCTTCTTTTTCTTCTCATAAAGCTCAATCCGCCCCTTGTCATCAAAGCGAATCTGATGCTTTCTTTCCATCTGGGAGATGGTCTTGACCAAGCTACTAAAGTCCTTGGAAGACTCTTTCCCCAAAGCAGCCGCCAGCTCATCCACGCTAGCCTGCTGCCTGTCTTTTAAATATTCAATGATTTCTGATTTCATATTCCTCTTCTTTTGATGAGTTCTTTCTTCATCTCTTCTAAATCTCTTTAAAACTTAAAAAATAGGCCAAGACGAAGTCAGAGCCCATTTTATTTACTTGATAATACTGCTAATACCAATGCAATCAGTAGCCAGAAGAAAATCATGAATCCCGTCATACGCTGCATCACAGCTTCAAAACCACGTGCCTTAGGACGTTCAAACAAGTCGTTGGCACTGGCATCAAAGACGTTGCTGGACTGATTTTTGGTTGGTTGCATGAAAATTGCAATGACAATAATAGCTGATAAAATGACTAAAATGGTTAATAATAGGTTGTACATAAATAAAAACTCCTTAAAATCCTATCTATTTTATCATAAAATCTACTTGGATTCAAGATGTAAAGTAACTTTTCTTTCCTTAGGACAATACTTTAAGACCTCAATTTTTTCCGGATGCGTTTTAGTATTTTTGCTGGTCAGATAGTTCTGACTGCCGCAGCTGGAACATTTTAAATTTATTTTAACGCGCACTAGATATCCTTCTTTTTAAATAAATTTCGAAAACTAAAGAGATTGGCCAGCATACTGACGGCGACTAGCCCTGCTGTTGCATAAAAAACTGAATGATAACCATAGGATGCCGCAATGACCGATCCAGACATAGGGCCAACCACCCCGCCAAGATAAAAGAAAATCTGATTATAGCTGAAAATCCTAGAGATTCCAAACTTGGGTGTTATCTTACTTAGCAGAGCATTGACACCTGGTATCAGCGCCCCTGTTCCTAGGCCAAATAAAAAGCGATAAAAGCCTAGCTGCATAGGGGAGCCAGCATTGGCACAGAGCAGATAAATCAGGATTGAATAGAACTGAGCCAGTACCAGAAGCCGGTGATTGCCGATACGATCTCCTAACCGCCCCAGAATACTGGAGCTCATCATGCTGGAAAGTCCCATGCTAGAAACGATGAGACCCGAAACAAAGATCAGATTCTCCTTTTGCCCCAGCTCTCTGACATAGAGGGCAAGGATGGGACTGATGGATTGAGCTGCAAACTGGATAACAAAGCTGGTCAGAAAGAGATTAATCAACATCTTAGGATACCTAAGTTGGCGCAGCAATTCCCTAAAGCCTACCTCTTCTTGTCGGGTCACCGGCACAAAATCCTCCCGAATCAAATAAAAGGTCATTAAGGCTGATGCTAGAAAAAATCCGCCAATCAGAAGAAAGACATTGCGGATACCGAATATCTCCGCAATCAGACCTCCAATAAAGGGCCCCATAAGATTACCCGCAACGACACCGGTCGAGAGAGTTCCCAGAGCATAACCCGTTTTTTCCTTAGGAGCCTGACTGGCAATCAGAGCTGTGCTGTTGGGAACATAACCAGCGAAAACACCGTTTAGAAAGCGCAGGAGCAAGAGCCAGAAAATGTTGGGCACAAAAGCAATGCCGCCCATAGTGAAAACCATGGCAGTAGCTGCACGTATCATCATAGGCTTACGGCCATATCGGTCGGCCAGACTTCCCCAGACAGGAGAGAGCAGCGCCGCTGAGATTGCAGAGAGAGAAATCCCTAGCCCAGCGTAATACTCCACCTCATGACCTCTGGCACCCAGCTGCTCCACGAAAAGTGGCATAAAAGGCGTCACCAGAGAAATGCTGGCACCTGTTAGGAAGTTCCCAAACCAAGCGACTTTCAGGTTATGTTTCCAATTTACTTGTGTCGTAATAAATCAACTTCTTTCTAATTTCTGCAAAGCATCGCGAAGCTGCTGTTGAGTTTCCTCAATCGAGCCATTATTATCAATCAACACGTCCGCTCTCTTTCGTTTTTCTCGGAGAGATAGCTGAGCTGCTATGCGTTTTTCTGCCTCTTCTTGACTAAGAGAGTTTCGAGTCATAAGACGACTGAGCTGAGTTTCCTCTGTCACGTCCACCAGCCAGATGTGGTCAAACCAGTCTTCATATTGTAACTCAAACAGCAAGGGAAGGTCCATAAAAAAGATAGACTCAGTTTCTGCCAGCAAATCTCGTCTGCCAGCCAGTTCCTCGCGGATAATCTGGTTTTGTATTTGACTGGACTGCGCCAAGAGTTCAGGATCCCCAAAAATCATGGCTCCCAGTTTGGCCCGGTCCAAGCGGCCATTTTCCTGTAAGATAGCTGGACCAAAAGCGGATAAAAGAGCTTGATAAAGCCGTCCCTCCGGCTCTTGCAGCTCATGCACTACCTGATCCGCATCAATAACCTGATAGCCCTGCTGCCTCAAAAACTCTGTCACTGTTGACTTACCCGAAGCAATGCCGCCAGTGATACCAATAATTCTTGCCATGACAGCTACCTCGCTTTCTGGCAATGAGGACAGAGATGTGTACCTCGACCGCCCAGTTTAATTTTTTCAATCGGGCTGCCACATCTAGCACAAGGTTGACCAGTCTTTCCATAGACCTGCAGAAAATCCTGCATCGTGCCATCTTCACCCAAAGCATTACGATAGGTCCGAATGGTCGATCCTCTTTTCTCAATCCCAAGCTGCAAAACTTCTATAATCTGCTCACGCAGCCGCTTCACTTCAGCAGGATTTAGACTAGCTGCTGGCCTGGCCGGATGAATCTGCGCCCGCCAAAGAGCCTCATCTACATAGATATTGCCCAGACCGACGACCAAGGTCTGCTCCAGCAAATAGGGTTTGATGGGCTTCTTGGAATGACTCAAAGCTGCAGCAAAAGGTGACAAAAGAAAGTCCGCCTCTGTCGGTTCAGGACCAAGCTTTCTGGCAGTGAAATAAGTCTCCAGCTGGTCCTTTCTCATCAGTTCCATAGTCCCAAACTTGCGGACATCCTCATAAACAAGCGTCCCGCCATCTGTCATCTGGAAAAAGACATGGGCATGCTTGCGCTCAGGCACCGCATCAGCATAAAAAAGATACTTACCTTCCATTCGCAGATGGGAAACCAGCACTCCGCCTGTCAGGTAAAAGAGCAAATACTTGCCCCGACGGCCAATCTTTTCAATGGTCTGACCTGGCAAGTCGTGGACAAAGCTATCCACTCCTGTACCGATCATCTTGGCATAGCGGACCCGCACCTGCTCAATCGTCTTGCCAACAACCAGACGCTCCAAACCGCGCTTAACCGTTTCCACTTCAGGTAATTCAGGCATAAAGCTCCTTTCTTAATATTCTCAATATCAAAGCCCCATAGCAAAGCTGTCCGAAAAATACTCATCCAGCATCAGGCGGTGTTTATCCGATACATTTTCCAGCTCTGCTATTTCTTCTTTAGAAAAAAAGCCTAAACGCAGTGTTTCCTCATTGTGAAAATTGGAAATATCAACATTCTCCAATGCCTGCAATTCATACAGGAAGACAACCGTCTGAACTTTGTCACCATTAGGATAAGATTCATCAAAATTAGTATAAACATTCAGCAAGCGCTTGGCTTCAACAGAAATGCCTGTCTCTTCGTGAAATTCACGCACGGCTGCTTGCAGAGAAGTCTCCCCGAGTTCCATAGCTCCTCCAGGAATCGCCCATGTTTTCTTATCGCCTCGCAACTGCAGAAGCACACGACCGCCCTCGTCTGCCAGAATTCCACCAGCAAAATTCAGGATAACCTTATCATGCCCCACCTTGGAGCGAATATAGGAAATATAGTCCATATCAAAATCCTTTCATTTTCTCTGGGAAGGCAGCATTTTGAAAGAAATAGCGCAGCAGCTGAATATGCGTATCCACATCACTAAAAAGCCAAGCATGCCCTTTGTCAGGATAATAGGCGCATTCAGACCTAGCATTTTTCTGCGCCAACATGCGGTGCCAGTCATGAATGGTTTCAGCTTCTTTTCCACCTGAGACAAAGAAAGCAGGATTATCAAACTGCAAGTCAAGTCTCAACAGATTTGCCTGTGACATCGCACGGCGAAACGAACGCCGCGAAGCTCTTTGAAAATCTGCAAAAAAGCGCTGAACGTCTTGGACAGGTGCTCCGTCCTCTTGCATCATCTTTGTCAGGAGATTAGCTACAAATTTAGTATTTTTCAAGAAAGACATCAGATAGACAATGGCAATGATCTTGCGATAGCCCTTAATTGGCTGGGGGCTTGCCCCATCAACAATGACTTTATCTATAAGGCTAGAATGTTTTTCCAACAACTTAAGAATGAGTGAACCGCCTAATGAAAGCCCAACCAAGTGCGGTTTGCCATGTGCTTTGTTTTTAATGACAGCCACAATCATTTCCACGACATCATCAAAGTTTGTCCACTCAATATCACGACTCGCTCCGTGACCAGGTAAATCCACAAGGATGCAATGAAAATCTTGCTCAAGCGCAGCAACATGGTGTCGCCACATCTGACTGCTAGAGCCTGAAGCATGCAAAAAGATAATACTTTTTGGATTTTGCTGCCCTCTTTCGTCAATGAATAATGGCGGCATCTCCATCACCTCACTTACTAGCTTAGAAAACCTCAATACTCCTTCTTATTATAGCCAAAGTCCGCCAAGTCCAGCTTCTTGTCCCGCCAGTTTTTCTTGACCTTGACCCAGGTTTCTAGGAAGACCTTGTCCCCTAGCATGAGCTCAATATCGCGCCGAGCCATAGATCCGATTTTCTTCAGCATGGATCCGCCTTTGCCGATGATAATACCTTTTTGGCTATCACGCTCTACCATGATGGTCGCTCGGATATGGACCTTGTCTGTCTCCTCGTCTCGCTTCATGCTATCAACGACCACCGCGACTGAATGGGGAATTTCCTCCCGCGTCAGCATCAAAACCTTCTCCCGAATCATCTCAGACACTAGGAAACGCTCTGGATGGTCCGTGATTTGATCTTCTGGGAAATACTGGAAGCCTTCCTCCAGATTCTCGCTAAGGATGTCAACCAGACGGGAAACATTATTACCCTGCAGAGCTGAAATCGGCACGATTTCTTTGAAGTCCATCTGCTGACGGAAATCATCAATTTGCGCTAAAAGCTGATCCGGATGGACTTTATCAATCTTATTAACTACCAAAATAACTGGTACTTTAGCCGATTTCAGGCGTTCGATAATCATGTCATCGCCCTTGCCACGCGGCTCATCAGCCGGCACCATGAAGAGGACGGTATCCACCTCACGCAGGGTGCTGTAAGCTGCTTCCACCATAAAATCACCTAGAGCCGTCTTGGGCTTGTGGATTCCTGGCGTATCGATAAAGACAATCTGCTCCTTATCCGTCGTGTAAATCCCCATAATCTTATTGCGTGTGGTCTGAGCCTTATCACTCATGATGGCAATCTTTTGCCCCATAACATGATTCAAAAAGGTTGATTTCCCAACATTAGGACGTCCCAAAATAGCTACAAAACCTGATTTAAAAGTCATTATTCCACCTCTATTATTTCCATTAAAACAGCAGAAAATCGGCAGTCTCCCCCGATTTTCAAATCTTTAAAAAATCCAATCCCAAATCTTGGGAACAAAAATAATCAGTCCTGTCACAACAGCAAAGCCAGACACGACCAGAACAGCTCCAGCTGCCATATCCTTGGCATTCTTTGCCCGCATAGAAAAGTGGTAATCGCTGGCCAGATCCACGACATTTTCAATAGCAGAATTGACAATCTCAAAGGCAATGACCAGAAAAATGCTCAAAAAGAGAAAGAGCCATTCTATCGCGGACAAGTCAAAAATCAGTCCCGCAACTATCACTGCCAAAGCCGAAAGGACATGCTTGCGCAGATTGCGCTCCTCTTTAAAGGCTGTAAAAATACCGGTTAAAGCAAATTCCAGACTCGAGACCACATCTCGATTTTTCCATTTGCGTTTGTTATTTCCTTGTGAGTCCATAAGCAGTTAAAATTTCTTCCTGTAAACCAAACATTTCTGCTTCTTCTTCCGGCGTATAGTGATCATAGCCGTTGATATGCAGAAAACCATGCACTGCCAAAAAGCCCATCTCCCGCTCAAAGCTGTGGCCGTATTCTTCAGCCTGCTCACGCGCCTTGTCCACTGAAATGAACAGCTCGCCGATATAGGCGTCAAAATCTTCCAACATCTCAGCTAGCTCAGGGTGGTCCAGCAAATCCTCCTCGTCAACAGCGATGTCCAGCTCAGGCTTATACTCCAAGCTAATCACATCCGTCGGCCGATCCGTATCTCTATATTCTAAATTGAGTTCATGACTGCGCTCATTACTAACAAAAGTCACAGCCATTTCCTTCTTTTCCTTGCCCGTTTTCTGGGCCGCAAACTCCAAAATTTCCTGAGTCTGTTTAAGAATCTCTTCCGAAACCTGACCCGTCTCATCTACCATTTCGATATACATATCTTACCCGCTTTGCTAGTATTACCTTATTATATCATATTTTGGCTCACTTTAGGGAGCCGAGGGCAGGGTTTTGGAAAATAGCAGAGCAGATTTGTCAACCTCTCACCGCAAAGACAAAAGCAGCTATTTTTATTTTATACCTTCCCGAAACTTTCCCTTTCACTACCTGCTATCATTGGCAAAAAGAAAAGGCTGGGAAAACCCAACCTTATCCTACAAGATGCTAATTGCCGGGATCGAACCGGCGACCTCATCCTTACCATGGATGCGCTCTGCCAACTGAGCTAAATCAGCGTACCTATCTAATATATCATGTAGATAGGTGCTTGTCAATATCCTTTCTCATTTTTTTGCAAAATAATCTTCCCTAGTCAGATAGTAATGGACCCGCGTCACAATGCGGCCTTTCTCATGCTTGTCTAGAGATGCGTAAGGCTCTTCGTGGGAATATTTCATACCAGACTTGACCATAACCCGGCCAGATGCTGGATTATCCACATCATGCAGCGCTACAAGTTTGTTCATCCCGATTTCCTCAAAAGCCAGCTTGATTACTGCGCGATTAGCCTCTGTCGTATAACCCTGATTCCAGTATTTTTTATTGATTACATAGCCGATAGCTGCCGTTTTCAAGTCCAGCCTGATCTTATGCAGTTCAATCGTCCCGATGAATTTGCCACTCTCCTTCACTTCTATCCCCCAGCGTCCCAGAGGATTAGCCAGATAAAAGAGTGCGATATTATTGCGTGTTTCATCCAGGCTTTTATTTGTCTCAAAAGTATAGCGAGTATTTTCCTTATCCGAAGCATACTCAAACATGGCTGGGGCATCGTCCAAGGTCACCGGACGTAGAATCAGCCGTTCAGTTTCCAGTCTGACATGATGAGCCAATTTGACATAGATATTTTCCATCAGGACCTCCTAGATTTTCTTAACAGAATAGCACAATTCACTGATGAAAGCAAACCACTCTGATTTTTTCTTGATTTTTGAAGCGTTTTCCTATACAATAAAAACATCTTAAAAAAGGAGCATATTTTTTATGTTAATCGGTATTCCAAAAGAAATCAAAAACAATGAAAATCGTGTCGCTCTGACACCAGCTGGTGTTCATAGTCTCGTTGGTAAAGGCCATGAAGTTCTGATTGAGACAAATGCTGGTCTGGGATCTGGCTTTGCCGATGCAGACTATGAAAAGCAAGGTGCAAAAATCGTCCCTACTGCTGCAGAAGCGTGGGCAGCTGAGCTGGTGGTCAAGGTTAAAGAACCTCTGGCAGCTGAATATAGCTTCCTACGTGATGACCTCTTGCTCTTTACCTATCTGCACATGGCTGCCGCTCCTGAGCTAGCAGATGCTATGACTAGTGCCAAGACGACTGGTCTGGCCTACGAAACTGTCCGCGATCAAGATGGCCAACTACCGCTTTTAGTACCAATGAGTGAAGTCGCTGGTCGGATGGCTGTCCAAATCGGTGCTCACTTCTTGACTAAGAGAGAAGGCGGATCGGGCGTACTTCTCGGCGGTGTTCCGGGTGTTCCGAAAGGGAAAGTTACCATCATCGGTGGCGGTGTCGTAGGAACTCATGCCGCTCGTATCGCTCTAGGATTGGGTGCTCAAGCGACTATTCTGGATATCAGCGCTAAGCGTCTGTCTGTCCTAGAAGATGTCTTCGGTCATCAAATACAGACCCTCATGTCTAATCCTTTCAATATCGAAGCTAGCGTTCGAGAGGCAGATGTCGTGATTGGTGCTGTCCTCATTCCAGGTGCCAAGGCTCCGAAACTGGTAACAGACGATATGGTTAAGCAAATGCGTCCAGGCTCTGTCATTGTAGACGTAGCCGTTGACCAAGGCGGTGTCATTGAAACAGCTGACCGTGTAACGACTCACACCGAGCCTGTCTATGAAAAACACGGTGTCCTCCACTATGCAGTTGCTAATATCCCTGGGGCCGTAGCCCGCACTTCTACTATCGCCCTTACTAATGTCACCCTTCCTTATGTGGAGGCTTTGGCAGGGAAAGGCTTCAAACAAGCCATTGCAGATGACCAAGGCCTGCGCCAAGGTGTCACAACCTACCAAGGTCACATCACCAGCCAGCCAGTTGCAGAAGGCCTCAACAAGGACTACACATCTATTGATGAACTCGTTTAGTTGATTATTTCAACTTTAAAATCAATCCTACAAAAAAGAGCAGAAATAAATCTGCTCTTTTCGTATGCTATTCTGTTTCTTCTACATTTAATTCACTAGCTTTAACAGGAGTTGGCTCATAAGCCTTGATAATCTCCGCTACCACTGGATGACGAACGACATCCTTAGCTGAGAAATGGACAAAATCAATCTGCGAAATATTTTTCAATTTCTCCTGAGCGTCAATGAGGCCGGACTTAACATTGCGAGGCAGGTCAATCTGGCTGATGTCTCCATTGACAATCATCTTGGACTGGAAGCCCAGACGTGTCAAAAACATCTTCATCTGCATGATGGTAGTATTCTGTGCTTCGTCCAGAATCACAAAGGCATCATCCAGCGTCCGCCCCCGCATATAGGCTAAGGGCGCAATCTCAATGATTTCTCGCTCCATAAGGCGCGTCGTTTGATCCTTACCCAAAATCTGATACAAGGCATCATAGACCGGACGCAGATATGGATCCACCTTTTCCTTAAGGTCACCAGGCAGAAAGCCCAAACTCTCACCAGCTTCCACAGCCGGCCTTGTGAGGATAATTCGCTTGACTTGCCCACGCTTAAGAGCAGTCACCGCCAAGGTCACCGCTAGAAAGGTCTTCCCTGTTCCAGCTGGCCCGATACCAAAGACAATATCATGATTTTTAACACTGTCCACATAGATTTTTTGACCAAGTGTCTTGACGCGAATCGGCTTGCCATAGCTGTCCTTGATAATCTCTTCTTCGTAGAGTGCTACAAACTTATCAATTTCATCATTATTGACCATGGTAATGGCTGTCACAACATCGGGTGTGCCAATTGTCATGCCACGATTGACCAAGACCAACAGAGCCTGAATGACCTGTCGAGTCTCCTCGCAGGCAGCCTCCGTACCCAAAATCTGCACAATCTCGGTTCGGGCATGGATGGTTACCTTCAATTCCTGCTCCATTAGGCGCAGATGGCGTTCATTAGAGCCAAAGAGATGAAAAGCATCATCTGGATGACCCAGTTTCAATTCTACTGAATGTTCCTGCAAACAAAGAACCTCTCTATTTTATTTTTTTGAATGAATTATCTTTATTATATCAAAGCAAACAGAAAATGACTATTCCCAGCAATTATCTGCTTAATGAGCCTGATACTCTTCCCAAATCGCATCAAACTCACCCAAGTTAAAGGAAAAATTTGCATGCTCCTCCAGAAAACGACTGACCTCATCAAAATCATCCGTATGCTTGGGAAAGGCCGTATCCTGAAAAGCTAAGTCCGCCAAAATAGCCTTGGGTTCCTTGCTCTTAGGATTGCGCTCTGTCATCAGCCAGCTGTAAAAAGATTTTCTCATAGGTTCCTTTCATTTCTTTAAGATCGTATCCTTCCAGGCATAAACTCTAGATACGAGACTCTCTATCCTCGCACCAACTCTGTTCCAGTCGGGTCCTGCTTGATTTTACCAGCTTTCATCAGCCCACCCAGAGCTTTTTTAAACTGGCCTTTGGAAATGCCAAAGGTAGCCTTGATGTCGTCTGGTGAAGACTTGTCGTTCAAGGTCATAAAGCCGCCATTGCTCTCCAGGTAGGTCAGAATCATCTGAGCATCGTTTTCCAGCATTTCAAAGGAACGAGGCTTGAGGGAGAGGTTAAGGGTGCGGTCTACTTCACGGAAGCCAATCACCCGTGCGTCCAAGACCTGACCGAGACGAGGCTCTGCATAGCGCTCACTTGGATGGATGAAGCCCAACATATTATTTTCCGGCAGGTAGACAAAGGTGCCGGAAAGCTTGAGCCGATAGACGATGGCCGGCCAGTTTTGGTTCTGCATGTTATTATAAGCAGGGCGAGCCAGACGCTGAAAATCCTCCTGATAAGCCAGTTGGCCCCAGATGCGATCTTTCTTGTCCACATCCAGACGGATATAAAGGCGGTCGCCCTTCTTAGGCCAGAGTTCCTTGATCTCTGGCAAGATATCTAATGACACGACAATCTGCTTATCCGGCAGACCGGTATCGACAAAGACGCCTAGATCCTTGCGAACCTCCGTTACTGTTCCCCAGCCAAACTGCTCTTGAGTAGCCGTGACTTCAAGAGTTGTCAGACGAAGCTTCTGCTTCATATCGCTGTAGGCAAAACCTTTGACAGACTGCCCTAACTCATGCGCCCCCTCTTCCTTAGAAAGAGCGTAAACCTGACCGTCCTTTTGAACAAAGTAAAAGCGATCATTTTCATCCGTGATGATACCCACGATGAAACTGGCAAGATTTGTATTCATATAGACCTATTTTCTACCTTGCTTCTTCAAACGGGGCAAGGATTTTTGATGTTAAAACAACTCAGTCAGCCAAAGCCAACTGAGTTTTGATTCTGATAAAAATGTTAAACTTCTAAAAGTTCTTTTTCTTTATTTGCTGTCATCTCATCGATATGTTTGACAGCATCGTCCGTTACTTTTTGAATATCCTTTTCCAAAGTCTTCAATTCATCTTCAGTGATTTCTTTGGCTTTTTCCTGCTTCTTAGCTTCGTCCATAGCATCGCGGCGGATGTTACGGATAGCAACTTTAGCATTTTCACCGACTTTTTTCACTTCTTTAGCCAAGTCACGACGGGTTTCCTCTGTCAGAGCTGGAATGACCAGACGAATCACAGAGCCATCGCTAGCTGGCGTAATTCCAAGATCAGAAGCATTAAGCGCACGCTCAATGTCCTTGATAGAAGATTTGTCAAAAGGTGTCACCAAAAGAACACGCGCTTCCGGAATCGTAATAGAAGCGATTTGATTGAGCGGAGTTTCTACTCCATAGTACTCAACATGGATGCGGTCCAAAAGGCTGGCATTGGCGCGACCTGCACGGATGCTGCCAAATTCACGAGCCAGACTTTGGTGCGAGTGGATCATTCTTTCTTTTGCTTTTTCTACAATTGCATTTGCCATGAGTTTCTAATCTCCGTTCTTATAAATTATTTGATACTGTAGTTCCGATTTGCTCGCCGATAACAACGCGTTTGATATTGCCCGGCTCATTCATATTAAAGACAACCAAGTCAATGTCATTGTCCATAGACAGGGTCGAAGCCGTTGAGTCCATAATCCGCAGTCCCTTACTGATGACATCCCGGTGGGTCAGTTCATCAAACTTAACAGCGGTCTTGTCTTTCTTAGGATCGGCATTGTAAACACCATCCACGCCATTTTTAGCCATGAGAATCGCATCTGCTTCAATCTCTGCTGATCGCAAGGCAGCGGTTGTATCGGTTGAAAAATAAGGAGAACCAATACCTGCACCGAAAATTACGATACGGCCTTTTTCCAGATGACGAAGGGCTCGACCTCGGATGTAAGGCTCAGCTACTTGCTGCATAGCAATCGCTGTCTGCACGCGCGTGTCAACACCTACCTGCTGCAGCGAATCCGCCATGACTAGCGCATTCATGACAGTGCCCAACATACCAGTATAGTCGGCCTGCACGCGGTCCATGCCCGCTTCTGCTGCCGGCTCACCCCGCCAAAGGTTTCCGCCTCCGATAACTAGAGCAATCTGAACTCCCAAATCGTGAACTTCTTTGATTTCTTCCGCCATCTTCTGAACGGTTTGAATATCAATACCAACGCCTTTTTCACCAGCAAGAGCTTCACCTGACAACTTAATCAAAATACGCTTATACTTAGGTTCTACCATTTTTTTACTCCTTATTTTATCTGTACTATTTTACCACATTTTGTGATTTTTATATAGTTAAATCACCGAAATTTTTCTTTTTTCCTTTTTGCAAAATAGCAGAGCAGACTAGCTCATTTCACAAAAAAACCAGCCCCATCATAAGATAGGACTGGGAAGTAAAAACTTCAATCATTTTTCACATAATCCACTCACTACTTGAGCGACTGTTTCCTTTCACGCTTAGCCAAAATTGGCAGGATGACACCCAGACTGATCAAGACGATTGGCGTCAGGATATTTGTCAAGAGAGAGAATTGCCAGCCAGCTGGGTCTTTGGCAAAGTCTACTTTGGGAACCATCCCTAAAATGCAGGCAAAGGCTGTAAAGAGGAAGCACCAAGCTCCGATGGCAAAGCCAACTTTTGGATTTTTGGTAAACTTGTACTCGGCATCCTTGTACTTCTTCCAGGCCTTGTTCAACATCATGTAGGCCAGGAATACCCAGAGATACCGCATTGGCATAACGATGGAGTTGAGGTTGGTCATCCATTTGACCAGACCGTCAATTTCTTTGATTCCAAAGATAGGCAGAATAATTAGTAAGCTAACCAAAATCCCAGTCAGGATGTAACCGTTAATTAGGACTCCTTTTGATGTCCGCTTGCGCAGCCAACTTGGGACAAACTCTTCATCGGCATTATTGAGCATGATTTGCAGAGGCGCGTCAATAGAGAAAGCCAGTGCAGCAATCTGTCCAACCATGTTGGTCAGGGCATAGATGACTACTAGTACATTGCCCACTCCCCAGTAGTTGCCCAGCTTTTGGAAGGCTTGGTAAGCGCCGTTTCGCATCAGGTCTTCAGGAATATTGCTGCCATCAAAAAGCATGCCCATAGCTATAGAGCCTAGGATAGCAGATGCACCAACCATGACAGCCATGACAATCATCCCCTTTGGAAATTCCTTGGCTGGATTGCGTGTTTGGTTAACGTAAGGAGATATTTTCTCAGCCCCGCCGACCGCAAAGACTAAGAGGGAGATAGTCGTGAAATAAGAGAAGTCAAAGTTGGGAATGTAAGTGCTAAGCTTATCCATATTAGCCGTCGCAAACTGCATGTCAGGTTTGATAAAAGGTGCCCCGACTGCTAAGAGGACAAAGAGGAAAGACATAATCAGCATGGCACTTCCTGCCAAGCCCCCAATCACCTTGAGCGTGGACAGCCCCTTGGTAGACAAGTAGAGAAAGGCACCGAAAATCAGCAAGCTAAGAATAACAATCCAGTGAATATCAAGACTGCTCAAAAAGTCGCCATTTCCCTGAATAGCCCAGCCCAGCGGAATCAAGACTCCCTGAGGTTTCTGAGCTAGATAAGGAATGTGTACCACCCAGTAAGTCCAGGCCGCAAAATAAGCCAGCCGCTTGGTAGAGGTCTTCTCCACCCAGTCACTGACACCGCCTCCGCTCTCCTTAAAAGTCGAGCCTAGCTGCCCCACGATGAGAGCATAGGGAATAAAGTAAATAGCCAGGATAAGAATCCAAGAAACAATCACTGAAATGCCCTGCTGAGAGTAGTTATTAACCACATTCCCCAGACCCCAGACCATATTAAAAGCAATCAGAGATACCATCAGCCAGGTTAGCTGGTTCTGATCTTTTTTCATGACACCGTCTCCTTTTATTATAAAATAAATTGATTCGATATTATTATAACATGTTTCTATGAGTTTGTAATCGTTATCAGCATTTTTATTTCAAAAAAAGAACTACCCGAAGGCAGTTCAATTAATTCTTAAAGTGAGTTTACGTCAACCTTGATACCAACACCTTGTGTAGTAGTGATAGTCAGGTTGGTTACGTAAGTACCTTTAGCAGTAGCTGGTTTCGCTTTTTGGATTGTGTCGTTGAAAGCTTTGAAGTTTTCAACCAACTTGTCAGCTTCAAATGAAACTTTACCGATGATAGCTTGTACGATACCTGCACGGTCAGCACGGTAAGTGATTTTACCACCTTTAGACTCTTCAACTGCTTTAGCAACATCCATTGTTACAGTACCAGTTTTAGGGTTTGGCATCAAGTTACGTGGTCCAAGGACACGTCCAAGACGTCCAACAAGAGCCATCATGTCAGGTGTAGCGATAACTACGTCGAAGTCCAACCAACCGTCGTTGATTTTAGCAACAAGGTCGTCTTCACCAACGAAGTCTGCACCAGCAGCTTTTGCTTCTTCAGCTTTTGCACCACGTGCAAATACAAGAACGCGAGCTGTTTTACCAGTACCGTTTGGCAATACCATTGCTCCACGGATTTGTTGGTCAGCTTTTTTCACGTCGATGTTCAAGTTGTAAGCAACTTCTACAGTTGCGTCAAATTTTGCAAAGTTAGTTTCTTTTGCAAGTGCTACAGCTTCTTCTACGCTGTATGCTTTTGTGCTGTCGATTTTTTCAAGAGCAGCACGAAGTTGTTTGCTTTTTTTAGCCATTTTATCTTTCTCCTTGTAAGTGGTTCAATCGATTTTCATCTCCCACGTCACTCGTCAATCTGATCAAGTGTAGTGCGGGCAAATGGGACGAGCGTTATTGATTAGTCAACAACAGTGAATCCCATAGAACGAGCAGTACCTTCAATCATACGCATTGCAGACTCGATGTTTGCAGCGTTCAAATCTGGCATCTTAGTTTCAGCAATTTCTTGTACTTGCGCACGAGTAACTGTTGCAACTTTCGTTTTGTTTGGTTCACCTGAACCTTTTTCAACACCTGCAGCTTTCTTCAAAAGAACAGCAGCTGGTGGAGTCTTAGTCACGAAAGTGAATGATTTGTCTTCGTATACTGAGATAACAACTGGAATAATCATACCAGCTTGATCAGCTGTACGAGCGTTGAACTCCTTAGTGAATCCCATAATGTTGATACCGGCTTGACCAAGCGCAGGACCAACTGGTGGAGCTGGAGTAGCTTTACCAGCAGGGATTTGCAATTTTACAAGTTTTTCGACTTTTTTAGCCATTTTTAAATCCTCCTTTGTGGTTTTGGCGGTAAATAAAGATTTTTACCTCCCACAAGTATGCTTTTCGCATACCTTTCTATTATACACTAAACTTTGTTAAATGCAAGGAATTTTATCTTCTTTTTTGAATTTTTTGTGGTAAAATAATCTTATGACACTATTAAAGATTGCTTCGATTTTATTTATCTTTTTAACTTTGATTTTAACCACTATTACTGTGCGAGTTTTTCAATTAAGAAAATACGGTTTAAACTTTGCGGACTTGGCTTTTCCGCTTTTTGTTGTGGAATTTTATATCATTTCAGACAAGGCCTACTATCATAGCTTGCTGCCCCAGCTGACCCTAGCTCTCTCAGTTCTCGCTATCGCCATCACTATCTATTTTCTCAAGAAAAAACAAAGCTTCTACTATCCTAAGTTCTTTAAGTTCTTCTGGCGAGCTGGATTTCTTTTGACCTTCTTCATGTACCTAGCCATGGTCATCGGACTCTTTTTGTAACAATGTCAAATAAAATCCATCGGTTATTAGATAGCCGATGGGTTTTTCATATGTGAGATTCACAAGTCATTCTTTTACCGAGAAAAAGGGCCTTCCTATTCTCCTAGTCTTATTCGTGAATCTCCAGAGGCAGGCCATCCGGATCAAAGAAGAAAGCCATCTTACGGCCGTCGAAGTCGTCATAGCGCAGCTCAGTATGGGGAATCTCTAAACGATCAAATTCCTCCAACATTTTTTCGACATTTGTCACTCGGAAGGCAAGATGCCGCAGACCTGTATGCTCTGGATGCGGCAAGGCTGGCCTCTTGGGAGCTTCTTCCTTGATAAAAATTTCCAGAGTCAGATTTCCCTTGCGGACATTAAAGAGAATATCATGCTTGTCCGGCCGGTGGTGCTCATCCAGCTGCTCAAAGCCTAGCTTTTCCACATAAAACTCCCTAGTTTTGGCATAATCATGACCGATGATAGCTATATGGTGAATGGTGTCTAGTTTCATACCTTATTTTCCTTTCCTTGGCAATGTGTAAGTAGAGAAAATCTGCCGGCTGACTGCTGGCAGATTTGTTTTTATTGAATAATTATCTTACTAGCAGACAAGTGAAATTAGAATCAATTCGTCTGCAAAACCTTTCTCGGCTTGGTTCCTTCGGCAGGACCGATAACCCCAGCTGCTTCTAACTCTTCCATGAGACGAGTAGCCCGGTTAAAGCCGACCGAGAGTCGCCGCTGAATCATAGAAGCACTGGCCTTCTGGGTCTCGATAACCAAGGCCTTGGCTTCTTCAAATAGGGGATCTCCTCCATCATCTCCACTGCCAGACTCCATCTCGCTTTCAGATACTTCACCCGGATCAAAGCTATCGTCATAATCAGCTTCAGCTTGGTTCTTGACAAAGGCTACGATTCGCTCCACATCTTCATCTGAGATAAAGGAGCCCTGCAGACGAACCGGGTGGTTTTCATCAATAGGCTTAAAGAGCATATCCCCACGTCCCAAAAGTTTTTCCGCTCCATTTTCATCCAGAATGGTCCGACTGTCTGTCCCGCTGGACACAGCAAAGGCAATCCGAGAGGGCACATTGGCCTTGATTAGACCCGAGATAACATCTACAGATGGCCGCTGGGTAGCCAGAATCATGTGAATCCCAGCTGCACGCGCTTTTTGTCCCAGACGGATAATGGCGTCTTCCACTTCCTTGCTGGCCACCATCATAAGGTCAGCCAGCTCGTCCACGATGACGACGATTAAAGGCAGGGGAACCTGCTTGTATTCTGACTGAGCATTGTACTCAGCTACTTTAGCATTGTAGCCGGCAATGTTACGGGCACCGACCTTAGAGAAGAGTTCATAGCGGTTTTCCATCTCGTCTACAACCTTCTGCAGGGCACGGCTGGCCTTGCGAGGATTGGTTACGACTGGGATAAGCAAGTGGGGAATGTCATTATAAACGGACAGCTCCACCATCTTAGGATCCACCATCATAAACTTGACTTCATCCGGTCTGGCCTTCATGAGAATGCTGGCGATAATGCCGTTGACAGCCACAGATTTACCAGAGCCAGTAGAGCCCGCTACCAAGAGATGGGGCATCTTAGCCAAGTCAAAGGAGCGGACAGAGCCGTTGACAGCCTTACCGAGTGGGATTTCTAGGAGCTTACTAGCATCCGTCTTGGACTGATCCCAGAGTTCTCGGAAAGTCACGGTCGCAACTTCAGAGTTGGGCACTTCAATCCCGACCAGGGATTTCCCAGGAATCGGCGCCTCAATCCGCACATCCTTAGCAGCTAGGGCAAGAGCCAAGTCATCAGCCAGATTGGAAATCCGATTAACCCGAACACCGACAGCTGGCTTGACCTCGTACTTAGTGACGGAAGGTCCGATTTCAGCCCGCTCAACAGCAGCCTTTATCCCAAAACTAGCAAAGGTCTCTTCCAAAATCTTAATATTGTCTCGGACAATGCGTTTTTCCTTGGACTGGTTTTTAGGCTTATCAGGCGCAAAGAGATTGATGGTCGGCAGCTTGTAGTCCAAACTTTCCTTGGCCGTAAAATCCACCTCAACATCTGCGTCTACGTCTGCTTCCTCCGCCTCTTCTTCGCGACCAAAGTCCAGAGGTTCATGAGGATCATACTCTCCCAGTTCCTCATAGTCTGCCTCATCAAAGTCCACAGCTGTATCTGACAAGTCCTCGTCATCTAAAATCTCTCCTGTTTCAGGATCGACTTCAGCTTCTTCTTGCTCTACTTCAATGGCTTGCATCGCTGCCTGTGCAGCTTTCTCTTCCTGCTCCAGGAAACGAAGCTGTCGCTTTTCTTCCTGCTTCTCTCTCCAATTTTGAAAAGCAGCCATAGCCTTTTCTGAAATGTCATAGATAGACCAAGGGCTCATAAGCAGACCGCCCAAAAGAATGAGGAGCAGGCCGAAGAAATAAGAACCGATATTTGAAAAAAGGAAAGAGATAGGTGCGTATAAGAGAGAGCCCAGCAGGCCGCCTCCCGCGAAGGAGCTAACCTTAAAGGCTGTCAGATCAGTCAAGACCCTGCCTAGAGTTGTGGATAAGACAGCTGCCCCTTCTAGCTTCAACACACTGACAAAATAAGCTTGGAAAATTAACTCCAATCCCAAAAAGAGGCTGATAAATCCTGAAACTGTCCCTTCGTGCTTGTGCAGCCACTTGAAAAAAAAGAGATAGCCAAAGCTGGCCAGAATAGCCAGATAGGCTAAGCTTCCTACCAAGAGGCGAATCATATTATAAATGGTGACCCCAAAGGCGCCTAGCTTAATTGCTGCAAACAAAAGAATAAGAGCCAATACAAAGGTGGCAATCATTCTCTTTATTGCTTTTTGTCTTTCTAATTCTGCTTTTGTCGGCCGACGAGTTGTCCGGCCTTTTTTCGTGTTTTTCTTAGTTGCCATAACCCTTATTATACCATATTTGAGCCTTAGATGAGAAATCTTTTATCTAAATCATAAGCAAAAAACTTATTTATCCACGCAAAAAGAACTGGACTAGCCAGTTCTCATTTCACTATCACGTAATTTCTTATTATGCCTCTGGCATAACCGCCCAGGCAATCAAGTAAGCCAAGACACCTGTACCTGCCACACAGACCAAAAGAATCCAAATAACACGAACCAAGGTTGGATCTAAATCAAAGTAGTTTGCGATACCAGCACATACACCAGCGATTTTTTTGTTCTTGACATCTCTTGTCAGTCTTTTCTCCATGGAAAACACCCCTTATTATTTTTAATCTATTCATTTTACCATATTCTTTCATCATGCACAAGTCTGCCTACTACTACTAAACTTCTTCTGTATTTAAAACTTCATCTTATCAAGATAAACGTAATCGCCCTACCTTTCTTTTAACAAGTCCCAGCAAAACTCTTGTTCTTGTGTTAGAATAGAGGAAATTCTAATTAACAGTAAAAACATTTCAGGAGGAAGATAATGCGAGCTGGAGTCATTCTTTACAATCCCCAAACCAAGCAGATACTGCTCATCCACCGCTGGAAAAATGGAGAAGAGTATTTTGTGATACCGGGAGGCGGAGCCGAGTCAGGTGAGACTGCAGTCCAAGCAGCTCAGAGAGAAATTCAGGAAGAGCTGGGTTGGAGCTTGTCTGAAAAGCAGCTGCAGCCAGCCTTTACTTTCAGAAATGGCCACCGCCTAGAAATCTATTTCCATGCCACTATCAGCCATACATCAACGCCAATGATTCAGGGCGAGGAATCCCTTCGCAGTCATACCCAGAATATCTATCAACCTGAATGGTTAGACATAGAAGCAATTTGCGGCCTAAACTTACGGCCATCAGGACTTAAAAATCTGCTTCTGGATTGTCTGACACAGGAGGGTTTGAAAAACTAGCTTAATTGTAGTAAAATATCAGTAGTTTACAATCTAATGCGAGAAAGGTTTTATATGAAAAAAATTCTTCTTATCAGCCTCTTATCAGGACTTGTCTTGGCTGGCTGCTCTGGTAAAGGTAAGAAAGAGGAGACTACTAGCTCCTCCAACTCATCCAGCAGTTCCTCTCTAGTGAGCTCTAGCTCTGACCCAGAGGAAACCAGCAAACTCCGTGAGCAATTCAAGGATGCCATGACCAACGAAAATGCCAATTTTCCGCAGCTATCTACAGAAGTTGCTGAAGATGAAGCGGAAGTCAAGTTGATAACGACTGAAGGCGATATCCGCATCAAGCTCTTTCCAAAACAAGCCCCACTAGCCGTTGAAAACTTCCTGACCCATGCTAAGGAAGGCTACTATGACGGCGTTTTATTCCACCGCGTTATCAATGAATTTATGATTCAGACCGGAGATCCTAAAGGCAACGGCACTGGAGGCGAGTCTATCTGGAAGGGCAAAGACAAGTCTAAAGACTCTGGAAACGGCTTTAAAAATGAGTATTCTCCATATCTCTATAATATTCGTGGTGCCCTATCCATGGCTAATGCAGGCCCTGGTACCAATGGCAGTCAGTTCTTCATCAATCAAAGCAAGAAAGATTTGACTAGCCAAATGTCTACGGATTCCTTCCCCGCTAAAATCATCGAAGCCTATAAAAACGGTGGAAATCCTACTTTAGATGGCGGTGCTTATACCGTATTTGGCCAAGTGTTGGAAGGTATGGATGTGGTGGACAAAATCGCTGCCGCAGAAACAGACGATAATGACAAGCCTAAAAAAGATATCAAGATTGAAAAAATCGAGATTATCAAGGACTATGACTTCAGCAAATAAGCTTGCTGCCCAACCAATAAAGGAGGGAAATCAATATGATTATCTGGGGATATAAAGGTTATCAGAAAAACGTAGGACAGACCCAAAGCAATATCGAGTGTGCCAACTGCCACAACGTCGCACCTTGGGAAATTATTGAAACCGGCCGAAAGTTTACACTCTATTGGATTCCAACCTTTCCTTACGGTAGAAAACATTACCTCATCTGCCCTGTCTGTCAGCATGGCAAACAGATTGAAAAGCAGGAAATCGAGCAGTTTTTGAATTATTAGCAACAGAAAGAGACGATTCTCAATGAACCGTCTCTTTTCCTTTATTAAATTTTATCAAGTCAACTGATTAAAATCCCAGATCTGATCCATCCAGCCTTCATAGAAATCAGGCTCATGGCAGACCATAAGGATGCTTCCCTTGTATTCTTTCAGAGCTCGTTTGAGCTCTTCCTTGGCATCGACATCTAGGTGATTGGTCGGCTCATCCAGCACCAAAACATTATTTTCTCGGTTCATGAGGAGGCAAAGTCGAACCTTGGCCTGCTCTCCACCTGAAAGGACCTGGATCTGGCTCTCGATGTGCTTGGAAGTCAGGCCACATCTGGCCAGAGCTGCTCGGACTTCTGCTTGGTTAAGAGCCGGAAAGGCGTTCCAGACTGCTTCCAGCGGTGTCTGACGATTGCTGCCCTCTACTTCCTGCTCGAAATAACCCAGCTCTAGATAGTCCCCACGCTCGACTTGACCTGCGATAGGTGGGATAATCCCTAGCAAACTCTTGAGCAGGGTTGTTTTTCCAATCCCATTTGCCCCGATGATTGCCACCTTCTGATTGCGCTCAAAGGTCAGATTAAGAGGCTGGGTCAGCGGTCGGTCGTAACCAATCTGCAAATCCTTGGCTTGGAAGATAAAACGGCCAGGTGTGCGGGCAGTTTTGAAGTCAAAGATAGGCTTTGGCTTCTCACTTTGTAGTTCAATAATGTCCATCTTATCCAGCTTTTTCTGGCGGGACATGGCCATATTACGAGTTGCCACACGGGCTTTATTACGAGCTACAAAGTCTTTGAGGTCCGCAATTTCTTTCTGCTGCCGCTCGTAGGCCGCTTCCAGCTGAGATTTTTTCATCTCATAGACCTCTAAGAACTGGTAATAATCACCAGAATAACGAGTCAAGTGTTGATTTTCCACATGATAGACGATATTAATGACGTCATTCAGGAAAGGAATATCATGCGAGATCAGAACAAAGGCATTTTCATAGTTCTGTAGATAACGCTTGAGCCAGTCAATGTGCTCAGCATCCAGATAGTTGGTTGGCTCGTCCAAGAGCAGGATATCTGGTTTTTCCAAAAGCAACTTAGCCAAGAGAACCTTGGTCCGCTGTCCACCAGATAGCTCCGTCACATCACTCTCCATACCGTAGTCCATAACACCCAGTGCCCGTGCGACCTCGTCAATCTTGGCATCTAGAGTATAGAAATCTCGGCTCTCCAAGCGATCCTGCAGCTCGCCCACTTCTTCCATCAGGGCATCAACGTCCGCTCCATCCTCAGCCATGCTCATATAGATTTCATTGATACGGACCTCTGTCTTGAAAAGCTCGTCAAAGGCCGTGCGCAAGACATCGCGGACAGATTGGCCTTGCTCCAGCACAGCATGCTGGTCCAGATAGCCAGCCGTCACATACTTGGACCACTCAACCTTACCTTCGTCCGGCAGCATTTTACCCGTCACAATACTCATAAAGGTTGACTTTCCCTCGCCATTGGCACCGACCAGACCGATATGCTCACCCTTGAGCAAGCGGAAGGATACATCCTCAAAAATAGCCCGGTCTCCGAAACCGTGGCTGAGATTTTTTACTTCTAATATACTCATTTTTTCTCCTCTATCATCGATTGCAGTTCCTTGATTATACCATCAAAAGGGATTTTTTGGCAAGACAGAAGAAAAGGAAAAGCGAGCCACTTAAGTCTCGCTTGCTTGTTCTCAATTCGCATGATGCGTATGCTTGGTAATCCATTGGGTCAGTTTGATTTTCAGCCAAAAGCCATAAATACCAAAGGTAACAATGGTCAGGAGCCACCACTTAATCCAATTTCCAAAAAGCTGCATGGCAGTACCGTCAAAGTAAAGACGGTGCCCGTCAATAACTGTATGTTTTATCTTCCAATTATACAGGATACACATGCCCCAAGGTGTACAAATTCCCAGCGTAAATACTGTAATCAAGGTAGCTAAAATCACATGACCGATGTAAGAAAAGAGACCACCATCAAAATAAGACTCTTTGTACATACTATCTCCCCTTTAAACCAACTCTTTCAGAAATTGAATCAGGGTTTCTGCAGAGCGTTTACCGGCTTCAAGAATGAATTCATCAAAAGTGACATTTGCATCATGACTTGCCGTATCGCTCATGGCACGAATAACCATAAAAGGCAGGCCGATCGAATGTGTAGCTTGAGCAATAGCTGCGCCCTCCATCTCAACAGCCAGGACATCTGGAAAATGCTTCTTGATGCGGTCGATCTTGTCTTGACCAGCAACAAAGCTGTCACCTGTCGCAATCAAACCTACTCTTGCATTTTGATTGGTTTTTTCCAAAATTTTCTTCATTTCAGCAACCAGATAGCGGCTGGCTTCAAAATAGAGCGGCTGCCGTGCCATCTGACCGTAATCATAGCCGAAGGCTGTTACGTCCACATCATGGTAGACCAGACGATCTGCGACCACCACGTCGCCGATAGCCAGACCTTCTGCCACTGCTCCAGCTGAGCCTGTATTAATCACAGCTGTAACCTTGAAGTCATTGACCAAAACAGCCACACTCATAGCGGACATAACCTTGCCAATCCCGCTTTCGACCAACACCACTTCATGGTAGCCGATGGAGCCCGTATGATAGACATGGCCCAAACGCAGGTGCTTCTGCGGATTTTTCAAATGCTCCAGCAGAATCTTCAACTCCTCAGGCATGGCTGCGATAATTCCAATTTTCATATAATACCTCAAATCATCTGACGAAAAAGAAGCTTAGACAGGCTAGGCTTCCTTTTAAGTGCAATAGAGCTGGTTTTTAAGGCCACCAAATAATAGCAGCAATCAAACCAATCAAGAGGATGACCACCCAAAGGAGAATCTTATTGAGTTTGGCTTGAAAGAGGCTCCGCTTCTGATTTTCAATCCGACGGCTCTTAGTCACGGTCGGATCTACCTCAATGTGCAGGGTCTCATCTGTAAACTCTTCTTGGTTTTGAGCAGTCTGATAGCCAAAACGACTCTGATTCTGCTGAAACCGAGCTTCTTCATAACCAAAGCGGTTTTGAGGACTCTGATAGCCAAATTGAGTATCCTGTCGGCTAGACTGCTGCGAGCTAAAGGAGCTTCTGCCAGTTGAAAGAATCTTGGTTTCCTCGTCATCCATGAGAGGCGGCCCCGAAATATCCTCACCGCGGTTGGCTCGCTCAATGATTTCATCTGTTAATAAAGCTTTTCCCATTGATCTACGTTCCTATTTATTCAGATTTTTTTGTTCCCAGTACTGAAGGGCCATGATGGTCTTGGCATCGCAGATGTCACCATTTTGCAGCAACTGATGCGCCTCCTCCAGACTGACTTCAAAAAGTTCCAATGTTTCATCCTCGTCTTGGGGACGAGGGTTTTCGACCTTTGTCAAATGGCTGGCACTGTAGAGCTTGATTTTCTCATTGCAAAAACCGATGGCAGAATAGAAATCATAGACCAACTCCAACTGTCCTGTGTAGCCGGTCTCTTCTTCTAATTCTCGGAGGGCAGCCGCTTGGGGATTTGCATTCTCTCCTAGCTCAAGCTTGCCAGCTGGAATCTCGTAAGAAGTCGCTTCAATCGCCTTGCGGTACTGCTTGACTAGAATCATCTTGTTTTCCGGTGTAATAGCAATCACAGCCACCGCACCATTATGAAAAATCAAATCCCGTTGAGCTTGCCCCTTACCCTCTGGCAGCTCTACCTGGTCCTGAACCACTTTAAAAATCGGTCCCTGATAAATTTCCGTACGTTGGACGGTTTTTTCTTCAAATTCCATGACTGAACCTACTTGTTTTGAGGGTGATGAGGAAGACGCTTAGCATAATCTTCCTTGTTAATCTGACGGCCACGTCCAAGAGCGATGGCATCTGCTGGTACGTCCTTGGTAATAGTAGAACCCGCACCTACCAGTGAGTTATCACCCAGCTCAACTGGGGCAATAATGGTCGAGTTAGAACCAACAAAGACATTGTCGCCAATGATAGTCTTGTACTTCTTCTGGCCATCATAATTGACCGTAATCGTACCTGCACCAAAGTTGACATTAGCGCCAACTTCAGAGTTTCCAATGTAGGTCAAATGACCAGCCTTGGTATTTTCGCCAATTGACGATCCTTTAACTTCAACAAAGTTTCCGACATGGACATCCTTGGCCAGACTAGAACCCGGACGAATGTGAGCATAAGGCCCGACCGTCACTCCGTCCGCAACACTTGACTCCTCAATCATAGAGTTGGTGATAACGGTCCGCTCCCCAATGACAGAGTCCACGATGTAAGTACCATTGGTCAGGATAGTCTCTGCCCCAATCTTGGTCTGACCTTTCAGGGTCACATTTGCTTCAACTTGAACTTCAGGCGCAATTTCCACATCCACATCGATATAGGTCGCATCTGGATTGACAAAGCTGACACCGTTGACCATATGCTGCTGGTTAATCCGGCGGCGCATGACACTCTCAGCTGTAGCCAAAGCCACGCGGTCATTAACCCCCAGACTCTCATCAAAGTCTTTCAGCGTATAAGCGCCGACTTTTTCACCATTTTCGCGGAAAATACCAATCACATCTGTGATATAGTATTCGCCTTGAGCATTATTGGTATTGATATTTTTGAGGGCTTCAAAGAGGCGAGCATTGTCAAAGACGTAAGTCCCCGTATTAATTTCCTTGATTTGCTGCTCAAAATCAGAAGCATCCTTCTGCTCAACAATTTTCAAAACTTCGTCATGTTGATTGCGAACGATACGGCCGTAGCCGAAAGGATTGTCTGCTTCTGCTGTCAGGATAGTCGCAACGTTCTTGTGGTTGATATGGAAGTCAATCAGGTTTTTCAGACTTTCTCCTGTAATCAGGGGAGTGTCGCCAGCAATAACCAGCGTCTGACCAGTCAGATTTTCCAAAACAGGCTCCGCCATCATAACGGCATGACCCGTTCCCAGTTGCTCGGTCTGACGGACAAAGTCTGTCTGACCTGCCAAGACTTGCTCGACTAGCTCTGCCTTGTGGCCAACAACTGTCACGGTCTTTTCTGGATCAATGGCATTGACACTGCGGAAAACATGTTCCAACATGGAAATCCCTGCAACCTTGTGCAGTACCTTTGGTAAATCTGACTTCATGCGAGTACCCTTACCCGCAGCCAAAATAATCGCGTAATTTGTCATCAATTATCTCTTTTCTGTAGGATATCACCTTTATTATATCACTAAAAGGTAATTTTTAAAAATTTAAAATCAAGCCATCCCCATAAAAATCTGCAACAAAAAAACTTTTGCACAAAAAAATCAGCCTTTAAACAGCTGATTTTGCTTCTTTTTCTTTGATTTTCTTTGGAAGATGGACTTTTGCCTTGCCATAGTCCTTGAAGACAGCCCGCTGCTTGAAGTAAATCAATTCTCCATCTAAAGCTGTATCTTCGTCCAAATCCATGGTCATATCAATAGAGCGGATGGTCCGAGTCTTAGGGTCAACCACAAAGGCAACCTTACACTTCTCAATATCGATAGTCGTATCATAATGCTCATCATTATAAGCATAGTAGAAGGCATCAATAAGGTCATAGGCCAAATCACCTTCTGCTGTCACAGAAAACTCATAGCCGCCGTCTACTTTTTTCTTAGTCAGTTCAGACTCATTATCTACCATGACCTGCAGCAAAGCCTTAAAGGAAGACATGCCCGAATAACCATTGATATGTTTCCGGGAGTCGGTGTCATCAATGGTCTCAAAGCCGTCTTTTTCTTCCAAGTACATCCGATCTTCACTGAAATAATGGGTCAGTTCTTGATCATCATAGGTTTCATAAAGCTTAGCTAAATAAGGTGATTCTGAAACGGTCAGCTGTTTAACGGTCTCAGCTTTTCTTTTTTTGTAGCCTTCTAGATAGGTCGACTCAGACAGCCGATCCATGTAGAAACTATCGTGATCAAATTTTTTCAAGGAAGCATCCACTACAGCAGACAGCTTAAAGTGGGATTCGATTGCTTCCGCTATGCCTCCAGGTTTAAAGTAGGTATAAAGAAAGGTTCCGCCAATCAGTACAAAGCAGACACAGCCGTAAATGATAAAAAAATGGACCTTCTTCAAAATCAATCCTCCTAGAAGCTTACTGTCGTTTTATAGCTTATATTATAAGCTTTTTTAGAGCTATTTTCAATCTTTTTCAGAAATGGTCTCTAAAAGACTGTAGCGGAAGAAATGCTAATTGGTTTTTCAAACTCTCAAAGTAATTGCCAAATGTATCTACAAGGCAAGTATCCACTACTTTTCGAATACTTAGTATCTCAGCCCTCTTTCTCATTTTCAGCCAACTGCTGGCGAAGCTTGGTAAACCAATCCAACTGAAAGCGGGCCGAATCTAGCCCAAATTCGAGCGTCTTCATTTCAAAATAACCAATCTGAGAGATACTTTCAGCTAAATCAGCCGCCTGACTGGTCTCTATAAGCTCTGTAGCCAGGTGGCTGTTCTGCTCTAGATAGGCTTTTACCTTTTCCTGCTCCTCTGTATAACGAATCGCGTCTTTGACAGCTTCAAACTCTTGGACTTCAACTTCCAGCCCCTCAATGGTCAAATCCAGCATGTGAAGCTGCTCTTTCTTAGGAAGGTAACCCATAAAAAGGAATTTTCCCAAGTCCATATTCTTGTTCTTGCTCATGTCGATAGGCGTTTTAAGCCACTCCAAAAACAAGATTCGTCCCGAAGCGGTAATGGCATATTCCTTCTTCATTTTTCCTTTTTCTACATACTCCGAATAAGTCACCGCCCCTTGCTGGGACAGTTTTTTTAAGGCTGCTTGGATACTTCCTAGACTGTCGCTGCACATAGAGCTGAAATTTTGCCGCATCACCTGACGAATTTCATAAACTGTAAAATACTTTATCATGAGTAAGCCTAAAATTAATTTGTCCATTTCTCCTCCATATCACGATTTCTTTATATACCTAATAGTAACATTTCTGCTTCGATTTATCAAGGGCAAACAAAAAGCCTATTCAAAAATAGACTTAAGCTTGATCCAGCGGATAGACCTTGCGAAATTCTTCTAGGACGACACCCGTTTCTTGGGAAAATTCCAAACCGGCTTCCGCCAGACACTCTGTGAAAAATGCCTCATGGACTTACTGCCAGTAGGCCAAGGATTTGTCTCCTTCTCCTTCCTTAAAAGCGTGTTCGGCTGAAACCTCCTTAAAAGGCAGCACAGAGACTTTGGTGATTTCAACGATACAGACTGCCTTATCCTGACTGTCTAAAATGACATCAAAGCTTCCTACCTGCGGCAAGGGCTCATTTTCAAGCTGATACAGTTGGTAGGCTGAAGCCGTCGCTGTCTTCTCACCACGTAGCACCAAATCAGCCAGTTGGTCTGCTTGGACACCGAAGGCCCAGGCATCAATCTCGTCGCCAATTTCTGGATTGATTTTCTTATATGCCTGCCACATTTCTTTTGGGGTCATCATCTCTCCTGTCTTTCTAAAATGATAATTATTGTTTATAAGCATCTTCCTTCAAAACTGGATCTTTATCAAAATCCATAAAGTCATCATGCCCATAATAGTAAAGTAGAGCCTGTAGACACTCTTGATCAGTCGCTTCTGCTTTCTGCTCCATGACTGACAAGAGAACATCCGCAAAATCTTCACCGTAATAAATCAACTCCAGCTCCTGCTCCCTTACTTGTCTTTGGACTCATTGAAGATACCATTTCTTATGTAAATCCTATTTTTCAAACTGTTTTTAAGACCTTCTTGAAAAACAAGGATAAGATCCTGAACGCACTGGAACTGCCCTACTCAAACATAAAACTAGAAGCTACTAACAACCTCATCAAAGTCATCAAGCGAAACGCTTTCGGATTTCGGAACTTTGACAATTTTAAAACTAGAATCCTCATCGCTTTGAACATCAAAAAGGAGAGGACTGATTTAGTCCTCTCCAGATTATAACTTCTCATCAACCCACTACAGTTGACAAAGAGCCCAAAAATCAAACATTTCCCACACTTTCTGAAATCATTTCATCCCCTTACATAGAAAGCAGACACCATTTTATAGCCTCTAGGCATTTCGAGACTTGCTTCCGTAACAAACCTTTGGTAAAATGTTAGCAACACAAGTCTAAAGGAGGCGCTTATGACTCAAAAAACGATCCGTCGCTGGGCTCCCTGGTCTATTTTAGGAAGCTGGCTGATTTATGTTGCAGATATATTGATTGCTATCTCTGACGGTTTTGGAAAGGGATTTTGGCAGCACATGCCTGATTTAGCAGCTTGGAAAGTTGATTTTGCAGGCTATGCCTTACTTCTTTTCCCGCTTTTAGGAATGGGCGTCTATATCCTCTCTATCGGGCTGAGACAAAAATGGCTAGGAATAGTAGGAGCTTGGATTCTCATGACTGTCTGTGTTTTCCTCCACACCAGCTATTTCTATTTTGCCGCCACTTCGCGGCTGTATGCCCATAATCCCTCTGCCGATATTGCAAAATTACTAGAAAGCTTTTCAATAGTGAAAAATAACTTTCTGCTTATTTATTTCGTACTTATGGCTGTACTTCTCCTATTTATTGTTATCCTCGTTTTGAGTAAGAAAACGGCTTACCCGCGCTGGTTTGCCCTAACAACTCCCTTAACAGGAATTCTCCTTAGTCGGCTACTCAGCGCTATTGCACCAGCCCTTCGTGAAATGCTTTCTCCTATTCTCATTCCCGCCTTTTGGTTTGCTTTAATGATAACAATAGCCATGATTTTTGCCCTAAAGGACAAAAACTTTACCAACAAGGAAGCAAGTAGCTGTCCTGAAAATTCAGTTCTCCATTTTCCTTAGCATATAAACAGAAATCATCATCTAGCTCTTCCGACTTTACAGCCTCAATGATATCTTTTAATAAATAGCTTTGGTTTTTCTTCATTGGTTAAAAGTCCCTTTCCATTCATAAGCCGGATAAGCGCCTAGACACTGATAGCCCAAGCTTTCTGCGTTCTTCTTGGAAGCTTCATTGTGCGCATCCCATAGAGGAAAGAGTGAGCGTTTTTGGGCTTCTAAAATCATCTTGGCACCTAGGATTTTGGCCAAGCCCTGCCTTTGGTAGGCCGGCTTGGTAGCAATTTCAATCTCAAGGGCCCCATGATAGACCAATCCTGTCGATACGCCAGCAATGATTTCCTCTCCTGAATAGAGTAAAAAACCAAAGCCACCAGCCGCTTGAAAATGGTCAAAATCGGGAAAATCACCCTGCAAATCCTGAGACCAGGCTTCCCTAGCCAAACACTCATAACTCTCCTTATCAATCGGACTAAGGTAGTAATTTGCTGGTAGCCTGCTCTTCCATTTCTCCAAAGCCTCTGTGTCAAAGGCAACCTTGTCCGCAAAAGCATAACGAGTAAACTGCTGCAAATCAGTCTGACTATCGAGAAACTCTTGCCAGCTAGGCTCCTCGGAGATAATGATCTTGTCAGCCAAGCTGTATTTTGTGATGTACTCTTTCCAAAAATAACAATCCACCTGACCAGCCGGAAAAATGAAATTTCCTAGTTGGTAAAGGCAAGATGTCTCAGGCGCATTCATGAAGAACTGCCCTAGGCCAGCATCCAAACCGTAAATTACCATATTTTTGGTCCAGGATTGGAAAAGTTTTTTAGCTTTTTCATTGTTTTCATTCTTCATCTACTTACTTCAAACTCCAGCCACCGTCGATTTTGATAATCTCGCCCTGCATAGCAGCTGTCTTACCACTGGCTAGAAAGAGGCTGATGTCTGCCACTTCCTGAGGGTCCAGCCAACGCTTGATAGGAGTCTCCTCAGCAACCCAGTCTGCCAGTCCGCCTGGCTCAAAATCTGCGGCAGTCATGGCTGTCTTGACTGCGCCTGGCGCTAGGCCAAAGACTTGGATATTTTTATCCGCATAGTCTAAGGCTATCTGTTTGGTCAGGCCAGCAAGAGCATGCTTAGAGGCTGTATAGGCAGCACCGCCGCCGCCAGCCAGAAAGCTAGCAATCGAGCACATATTAATGATGATACCGGACTTTTTCTCCAGCATTTTCTGCAGGTAAAAGCGAGTGATTTTCATTGTAGCGGTCAGATTTAGCGCAAAAATCTGCTCCCAGTCCTCGTCACTTGTCTCGTGCAGGGGACGATAATTGTCCAAAACACCTGCTGTATTGCAGAGAATATCCACCTCAGGCAAGCTGGTGAAGAGCGGTGTCAAATCCCCTGTCAAATCCATCTTGACAAAACGCAGCTCATTGAGAAAGCCTGGATTTTCATCCTTGTCCACCCCGTAGACGCGGTAGCCATTTTCCAAAAAGGTCAGAGCCTGAGCCCGGCCAATGCCAGAGCTAGCTCCCGTCACCAGTACTGTCTTAGTCATCTACTTCCACCCAATCTGTCGCGAGCACATCACAAGGAGTCGGACTCCACATGGAGAAGCCCTCGCCCTCACCTGAGACATTAATCAGAAAATAAGGTGTCACTTCAAGGGCCACCCCATTCTGCTCAATCGTATCAAATAGCTGGACGTAGTTTTCTGCCCCGCCCCAGCCTGTACGCACATATTTTTTCTTGGCCTTAAGACCTGGTAAAATTTCTTCAAATGTCATGGTTTTCTCCTTTTGTTTATTGGTAATCATTTACAAATTCCCTGCTAGCCGTCAGTAGTCATAAATATATTGAACGACTTTTTCTTGACTGTCAATAATTTTATCTGACGCTTTGCAACAAAGTCTAAAATTAGACCTTCTTCTCCATCTCCACAAAGAGATGAATATCGCCATTGCTTTCTTGCGGAATGCACCTCACCACTTCAAAGCCCATATTGAGATAGAGCTGCTGGGCTCGGTGATTGAAGTCAGCCACGGATAACCTGATGATTTGGGGCGCAAAATTTTCAATGATAAAGTCCAAAATTTGCTGCAAAAATGCAGCGCCCTGACCTTTTCCGCAGTGCTCCGGCTTCATCCCCAAACCAAGCTCCAAAGTTCGCTCCCCTTTCTGCTCCAAGCAGAAAAATCCATAGAGTTTCCCGTCGTTCATAACTTGATGATAACGGTCTCCACGCGCTTCAGGAGAAACCATTTCTTCATAATCCTCTAGGTCATTTTTCATATCATAAAAATCATAAGGCGCCTCGTAATGCCAGTCGTTAGCAATTTCTAAAGCATGCTGCTGGGTTAGTGGTTCAATCATCATCTTCTCCTCCTTTCTCTAAAATTCCCAATAAAATCGTTTTTGGTCTGCTTTTTCGCTACAACCAAGACTGCGATAAAATTCATGAGCTGATGAGCGGGAAATTCCTGAATTAATCCGAATCCCTGTGTAGCCTGCGGCTTTTGCCTCTTCGCGCAAAGCTTGCATCAGCGCTCTGCCATGTCCCCGCCCTTGAAATTCCTGAGCGACGGCCAAAGCCAATAGATTGAGCAAGGACGGGAAATAGAGACAGTCGTAGCTAGCTGCATGAGCGTAACCTATGACCTGACCGCCTTCTTCAGCTACCAAAATCAAATGCTGGTCATTCTCTAGCAGCCTCTTCAGTTGAGCCTCCGTCGCTTCCCTATCGAAGTCATAGCCCAAGCACTCAGCATTAAGCCGCTGAATGGCTGCGGCATCTCTTAGTTTTACTTTACGAATCATCTGTCACCTCGTTCTTCTCTTTATTATAGCAGAAAAGCAGTCTTTTTGACTGCTTTCAATGAACTATTCTCCTAACTGCTCTTTCAACCAAGACTCCGCCTCTTCTAAAGGCTGGTCTGTTAGGAGATCTGGCTGAATTGCCTCATTCTCATAAAGCTTGCCCGTGCGATCTAGGATACTCGAGGTAGTCAAGAGCAAAACCGCTCCATCATATAGTTGATAATAATTATTTCCCGTAGTATAGCTTGCCGTTGGCTGACCAAATATTTTAACGTTTTCCAATCCCTTAAAAGCTAAAACAGTCATCTCTCCTGAGCTACCTGTCTTCCCATTTATAAGGACGGCTATTGGCACTTTCTTTGCTTTCTCATCAGTCTGCTCAAGACCAAGCTGCTTAAGAATATCTGACCGAGAAACCGCGCTCTTGCTTCCATTTTTTTCAACGAATTGGAAGAGGTCTTCATCAGGCAAAAGAGAGGTCAGTCCAGCAATCATCGGATACATATTCCCGCCGGTATTATCTCTCAAATCCACTACAACCGCCTGATAGTCACCCTTTTTAAGAGCTGCTGAAAGTTTCTTGGCATAAGCCTTCGCTGCCTGTGCGTCACCAGTGAAAGCAGGAACTTTTACATAGAGAATACCCTCCCGATTCTGCACTTCAGGCTGATTTTTGCTTTCTGGACTATTTTCGGGATTATCCTGTGGACTTAAAAAATAAGAATGTTTCCCGCCAGCCTCTTTGGTTAATTTTTCCAAGATAGGATAGGTGTCTTGATAAGTCTTAGCTGATTCAAGCTTCTCCAAGGCTTTCTTCTTCTCATTCTCCCAGTCTTTGTCAGTATAAAGACCGAAATCAAGTTTTTTCACAACCGAGCGAGCGTAGTCCTGCGGACTAGGTGGGAAAAGAAAAATGCCATAGTCTGGACCAAAGTAGGCCAGAAAACCCATTAAAAGAGCAAGCAAAACCAATACTGTTCCCAAGCAACCTAAAAGGACTTTTTTCATAATTGCACAACCTTTCTTGTGAGGATTTCTGAGCTGATTATAGCAAAATAGAGACACGTTTTCCATGTCTCTACCTTACATTTATCATCGTCAATCCTACATTTTTGTAAGATTATTTTAATCTACAGAAGCTTATTTCCATCTCTCACTCTTAGAGAATGCAATCATCAAACCAGACCCAGCTAGAACTACCAGAATAACAAGACAGATATTTTTCAATGGATAGAGCCAATCTTTATTTTCCTCATGCCAAGTTGTCTTCCAAAGCCGAACATACTCAGCATGCATATCTTCGGGCTGGTTCAGCTGAATATTGATCACAATCGCAAGTAAAATTAGGGCGATAAAAGCAAGGGCAAAGAGCCAGATTTTCTTCTTTTGGGTTAGATTAAGGTTCTTCATTCTTTTCTACTTTTACTTTCTTTTTAATAGCAATACTCTATCCCTACTTCTCTTTTGAAGCCACTTCTGAGTTTCGATAGCCATAGAAGGCATAGATGAGACTTCCCAGCGCTAGGGCAATTCCAAAGGCTTGCCAGGTTTCCTTGGTATACTGGGTCATGAAGGACAGGCAGATGATAATAGATAAGATCGGTGTCAGAGGTACTAGAGGGGTTTTGAATTCTCCAGCTTTGGGCATTCCTTGATCTTTCCGCAATTTCAAGACTGCCACAGCTAATAAAATCAGATAGGCCAAGGTACAGATATTGAGGAAAGAGGCAATGCTAGCCAAGGGGAAGATACCGGCACAGACAGCTGAGGCAATCCCTACTAAAATCGTTGCATTCTTTGGCACCCGACTGGTCTCTGTCAATTTCTTAAAAGAGCGAGGCAAAAGACCATCACGCGCAATACTGTAAATCATCCGCGACAGGGCGTAGGTCATGGAGATGCAGACCGTAATCAGAGTCAAAATAGCGACGACAGAGATATAGTTAGCTGCCCAGCCAAGTCCGACGCTGCGCAGGGCAAAGGCCACCGCATCAGAGACATCCAGCTTGCTATAGTGGACAATCCCAGTCAAGACCAAGGTCACCAAAATATAGAGAATAGTCACAATGCTCAAGGACAAAACAATCCCGCGCGGTACGTTCTTTTGGGGCTCTTTGATTTCATCGACCGCCATGGAAATGGACTCAAAGCCTAGAAAAGCAAAGAACATGAGTGATGCCCCAGCCATGATGCCGACTTTGCCGCCATAAATTTCTCCGAAGCCAAATGGTGCAAAGTTAGACCAATTTTCTGGTTTGATGAAGAAAAATCCTGCAATGATAAAGAGTGCCAAGGCTGAGAATTTCAAGACCACCAAAGCTGAGTTGAAGCGCAGGGCTGCCTTGGAGTTCAAAAGGACAACTCCCGTAACAAAGGCCAAGACCAGAATAGGCAGCAAGTCCACATAAGTACCTGCTTTTGGATTGAAGGTACCATTCAGAGCTGCTGGCAGCTGGATACCAAAGCCACTGAGCAAGCCCTTTAGATAAGAGCCCCAGCCAGAGGCAACACCTGAAATAGCTGTCATGAACTCCATGATGGTCAGCCAGCCAGCCAGCCAAGCGGGAAATTCTCCTAGAACCGCATAAATATAACTGTAGGCTCCGCCATTGGCCGGAATCCGTGAAGCAAACTCAGCGTAAAAAAGAGCCGAAATACTCACACAAAGAGCTGAAATGACAATCGAGATGGTCAGAGCAGGCCCAGCATATTTGGCTGCCCCAGTCCCTGTGATGGTGAAAATCCCAGTTCCCACCATGGCTCCAATACCAAGCAAAATCAGATCTGGAATTTTCAAGTGACGGCGCATGCCCGTTCTATCCTTGCTGGCATCTTTTTTTCTAAATATATTCATCTATTTTTACTCTCCTAATTGCATTAACGCTCTATTTTATCATATTTCCACGCTTTTAGGAATCTTTCTCAGAAATATTCCGAGAAAAGAAAGGCTGAGAAAAATCTCAGCCTAGGTTTTTAACATAGATGAAAGATATATGAAGTTCCGTCTTGTTATCACATAGCCACAATTTTGCGATAGCTGCGAGATGTGATGAGAAAGACACCGACATATACTGCAATAAACAGAGCGCAGACACCCAGAGTCACCACTAACATAAGACTTGCATTGAGCACGCCCAACATCTGTAAAATGAGACTGAGCATGTGATAGGCAAATGCCAAATGAAGGAAGGCAAAAATTAGGGGCAGGAAGAAGACAGTCTGTACTTGTTTACGAATGGTCTTTCTAGTCTGTTGCTCGTCTAAGCCGACTTTCTGAAGGATGATGAAGCGGTCACGGTCTTCGTAGCCTTCAGAAATTTGCTTGTAGTAGATAACCAGCACTGTTCCCATCATGAAGACAATAGAGAGGAAAATCCCTATAAAGAAGACACCACCCAGCATACCCTTAATTTCAAGTATACCAATCACACCAGTTTGACCGTGGACACCACCGGCACCTTCTGGAAGGGACTGGTTATAATCCGCCATTTTCTTTTGATAGATTGTATCCAGCTTAGCCTTTTCATCTTCTGAAGCTTCAATATCCAGACTACCATAGAGCACAGGATTAATAGCTTGCTGCTCCATCTGCGGAGCCAAGAGTTGACTAGGATCCTTGGCTACCAGATATAGTCCTTTAGGAATGATGATATTATACTCATCTGGAATCTTGTGAAAGATAAAATCTTCAGACAGGACTTTCTTGATCGTCAAGTTTTGACCAGCCAGCTGCAGAGGCTGCTTATAATCCAGATCCACTCCCTTGTTAAAGACAGCGATCTCATTTTCCTGCAAAGACAGATCCTTTCCTGTCAGCTTTTTGTAATCCTCGCTGGAAAACATCAAGATATAGGTATTGGGTGACACAGTCCATTGTCCCTTAGGATAAATATCTAGGCTGTTACCCTCTTTCTTCTTGACCCCCATTGAATAAAACTGATAGGTCTCCTGTTGCTTGACCTTCAGCTGATTCTCTGCTACAAACTCTGTCAAGACCTGATCTAGCTGCTCTTTTTTGGCATTGATTCCGCCATTGATAGAGAAATCATGCGGAAACATCAGTTTTTGCATATATTCCGCGCCAGAATAGATGTTCATACCGGCAGAAAAGGTCACTAGAACCATTGTCGATAGGATGGAAATAGTAGCCAGCCCCACTGCATTTTTCTTCATCCGATAAATAAGATTTGAGACGGAAATCATATTATTTGGCTGGTAGTAATATTTTTTATTCTTTTGCAGAAGCTGAAGAAAGACTGTAATACCAGCATTAAAGAGCAGGTAGGTTCCTAAAATGACCAAGAGGACTGCTCCAAAAAAGATGAAGATTGCTTCCATAGGATTCCGCACGGTCTGAGCCAGATAGTATCCGTAGAGCAGAGCTGCCAGACCAATAAAGGTCTGTGGCAGTAAAAACCGGCTCTTCTTCTCTCCGCTGACCTTTTCCTTAGACATCTTCAGGGAATCAAAACGCAGAATTCGCCAACCATTAACAAAGACCAAGCCTGCAAAAATAAAGCCATAGAAAATAAAAACAAGAATCAAGACCGGTAGCTGGAAAGTTGAAACCAAAACCACCTTGGTCCCCATAAGCTTGAGCAAAAAGGCATAAATCAGCTGGTCAAAGAGAACACCAATAGTCAGCCCCAAACTTACAGCCACTAGCCCGAAAATCAGAAGCTCAATAAAGGTCATAACAAAGAGATGACGCTTATTAAGACCTAGCATACCATAAAGCCCCAGCTCCTTTGAGCGATTCTTCATAACAAATTGATTGGCATAAAAGACAATAATTCCAGCTGTAATGTTCACAATAACAACCCCTAGGACCAAAACGAGGATAACAGAGCTGGCCCCTGTCATTTTGGATAGATTGGGATTAAAAGCCAAGGAGTTGAAAATATAAGAAATGGCTACAGCCACACAGGTAGCCAGTGCAAAAGGATAATAGAGACGGCGGTTCTTAATCAGATTGGATACCGCCAATTTTGCTGCTAATCGAAACACTAGTCCTTCACCTCACTTGCCATAACTGTCAAAGTATCGGAAATCTCTTGGAACATCTGCCGATCGGTCTTGTCGCCACGGAAGATTTGATTATAAAGAATCCCATCCTTGATAAAGAGCACCCGCTTGGCGCGGCTAGCCGCTGCCGTCGAGTGGGTTACCATGAGAATAGTTTGACCGCGTGCATTGATGTCGTCAAAGACATCCAGCAGAGCTGCCGAAGACTTGGAATCCAAGGCTCCTGTCGGCTCATCCGCCAGCAAAATCTCAGGATCTGTGATGATGGCCCGAGCTACTGCAACCCGCTGCTTCTGACCACCGGAAATCTCATAAGGAAACTTCTCTTGGAGTTTGTTAATCCCCAGCTCATTGCAGGTCGTGACCAGCTTTTGCATCATCTCGGTAATGGGACGGCGAGAGAGAACCAGGGGCAGGAGAATATTATCCTTGACCGACAGGGTGTCCAGCAGGTTAAAATCCTGAAAGACAAAGCCTAATTTCTCGCGGCGGAAGCTGGAAGCCTGACTGTTCTTGATAGTTGCTGTGTCAGTCCCGTTGAGAAAGACGCGGCCCTCAGTCGGCTTGTCCAGCATGGCTAGGATGTTGAGCAGGGTGGATTTCCCAGAACCCGACTCCCCCATGATGGCGACATATTCGCCTTTTTCTACCGTAAAGTGAATGTCCTTCAGTGCCTCTACTTGGCTGCCCTGAAAGCGGGTTTTATAAATCTTTTTCACGTGCTGTACGTCTAATAATGTCATACTCGAACCTCTTCTTTATTTAACTTGATACTACTATCATACCGGAAAGACAGACAAGTTTCCATAACCTAATCTTTCATTTTGCCTGCCAATCTTACATTTTTGTCATCTTGTACTCCAAGTCGGATAAGAGAAAAGTCAACTGACCTTTCTCTTATCCTTAAATACTGGAATCTCTCAGTGACTGTACTGCAGCCAGAAATAATATTGACTGGAAGCGCAGCCTAGGCGAGTCTTCTCGATTTCTTCCTTGGAAATCTTTTGAGCTTTAGGTTTACTTTGGCGATGGTTAAAAAGATTGATTTTCATAGCGGGCCTCCTTCTTGAAATCTGATTTTTAGTTTGGAAGATAGTTATCTTCTTTTTCTTTACACTTATAGGATACCGAATTCCTTGACTAGCTGCCATAAGATAACCTTTCATTTTAGTCATTAAACTTACATTTTTGTCACTTAGGAAAAATAGTTTTCAATTACCCTTAAACCGCCTCAATAGCCTAAATCCAACGATATCTGTCATATTCTTTTCATTAAACGCATAAAAAACCGGAATTTGTTTCCGGTTTTCATGATATATTTCCTAAATTTAAAGATATAGAAGTTTTCTTTCCGGAGGAGGTTCAGACTTCTGTCAATAGTATCTTGAGCAGGTATTCTTACTGTCCCGCATCTCCAAATTTACCCGTATGAAGGTGGGTAATACTGTCATGACCAGGTAGAGGAGGCAGCCCGCCAGAATCCTTACGGCTGAACACTTCAAGCAAGCCCGGTGTCAATTGAGAGTTTTTCAACTGCTTAGGGCTAATCTCATGGACAATTTCTGCTCCTTGTCCCGTCTGTACTTTATAGCCAAACAGCGGGTCAATCAAGGTACCACGGCCGATTGCAACTAAATCCGCATCCGTATCCTCAATAGCAGCTTCTGCATCTTCCTGACTAAAGACACCACCGATTGTAATCAGTTTAGTTTGCTCATCCATCACTTCCTTAAAATGATCTGCATAGGTCTTGTCTGATCCTGTAGGTTTTGAATCATAGCCAGCCAAAAGCGACAAATGGATGTAGTCTAGTTCGTGCTTGACCAGCTCCTTGACCAAAAGCTTGGCTTCTTCATAAGTATAGCCAACTTGATCTTCATGGATTTCATCTGGGCTAATCCGATAGCCAATAATAAAATCTTCCGGCGCATACTTGGCCGCAGCACGCTTCACTTCCTCAACTACTGCCAAAGGAAAGGCCATACGTTTTTCCAAAGTTCCGCCCCATCTGTCCTGACGAACATTGGAAGTGCTAGAAAAGAATTGCTGCAGCAGATAGTGATTGGCACCATGGATTTCCACTCCTGAAAAACCAGCTTGAACTGCACGTTTGACTGCCCGACCAAAATCCTTGATAATTTCAAGGATTTCTTCATCCGTCAATTCTCTCACAGGATAAGGCAGAAAAGAAAAATCTAAGGCACTGGGAGCCAATACTTCCTCACCCTTCAAAGCACGGCCTGAAGCTGCTATCCCACCATGATGAAGCTGCAAAATCGCTTTATTGCCATCTTTTTGAAGGGCAGCAGCTAATTTTCTCTCCCCTTCGATGTGGTCATCAGAGTAAATACCTAATTGAACTGGGTAACCAGTCTGGTAACAAGGCCCTCCTGATGGACTAACATAATGAAATTCAGTAATCAAAAGACTTGCTGCCTGAGAGCGTGCTCCGTAGTATCGCAAAGTATCATCAGACACAAATCCTCCTTCTAAGCCACTGAAAGTATACATAGGGGAAAGCACCAAACGGTTGGTTAATTTGGCACCGTGACGCAATTGAATCGGGTCTACAATTTGTTTAGACATAGTAAAAATCTCCTTTCTTATTTGACAACTATTATAGAAGATTCAGAGGCAAAAACAAGGGCTTTTCAGTAAGTGGTATTAACCATCAGGTATCCGGTAAGAAAAGGATGGTCACCTGCATAAAAAAACAAGCGTCAATTTTCATTGACACTTGTTTTCTGTTTTATTTTTTGAAACGGATTCCGAAATAAACCCCACAACCAACTATGATAATCAAGCCTATAGCAAGTAGCGTAAAGCTGATTTCTGTACCTGTGAAAGGCAGAACTTTCTTCGAGTTCCCCTTATCTCCAGGTTTATCTTGATCTTTTTCTATTGGTTTATCTTGATTTGATTTTTTCGGATCTGGATTATCTGTTTTTTTAGACGGATCTTTATCTGGACCAGTCGGTTTTGTTTGGTCAGTTACGACTAACTTCCCATCCTTGTATTCAACTGTATTTCCATTGGCATTAACAACTGTTACTGTGCCATCGAGATTCACTTGGAACACAATGTCAGTAACAGCTAGGTAACCGGTTGGGGCTGCAGCTTCATGGAAGGTATATACTCCAGGAGCTAATCCAAGCTCATGCGATGTATTTGCTTCTGAAGTCCATTTCGCTACAGGATTACCAGTTGCCTCTTTGCCTTGGAAAATTTGAATCTCTGCACCGGCAATCTCAGTACCGCCGAGGTTGACCTTACTGAAGGTCACCTTACGCGGGAGATCATCATCCTTATCGGTTACTGTAACAGTTGAGCCATTAGTTACGACCTTGTTCTCTTCGCCCTTAGCATCTTTCTCGCCAACGTTTGTCACTTCCACTGTGCCATCATGTTTGACTTGGAGTGTGATGTCGGTTACTTTGAGGTAACCCGTTGGGGCTGCTTCCTCATGGAAAGTATAAGTGCCCGATGCTAAGTTGATGTCCTTAGACTGGTTAGCTTCGGATGTCCAGCTTTCGACTGCTTGGCCTTCAGCTTTCTCGCCCTTGTAGATTTTAATCTGAGCACCGGCGATTTCAGTACCGCCGAGGTTGACCTTACTGAAGGTCACCTTACGTGGAAGATCATCGTCTTTGTCGGTTACAGTCACTTTGGAACCAGAGGTTACGACCTTGTTCTCTTCACCCTTAGCGTCCTTCTCGCCAACATTGATCACTTCCACTGTGCCGTCATGTTTGACTTGAAAAGTAATGTCAGTAACTTTAAGATAGCCGGTTGGAGCGGCTTCCTCATGGAAGGTATAAGTGCCTGGTGCCAAGTTCAAGTCTTTAGACTTACCAGCTTCGGATGTCCAGATTTCGACTGCATCTCTTTCTGCCTTATCGCCTTTGAAGATCTTGATCTGAGCTCCCGCGATTTCTTCTCCACCAAGGCTGACCTTACTGAAGGTCACCTTACGTGGAAGATCATCGTCTTTGTCCGTTACTGTAACAGTTGAACCATTTGTTACGACCTTGTTTTCTTCACCCTTAGAGTCTTTTTCGCCAACATTTGTCACTTCCACTGTGCCGTCATGTTTGACTTGGAATGTGATGTCAGTCACTTTGAGGTAACCGGTTGGGGCGGCTTCCTCATGGAAGGTATAAGTACCAGGTGCTAAGTTGATGTCCTTAGACTTACCAGCTTCAGATGTCCAGCTTTCGACTGCTTGGCCTTCAGCTTTCTCGCCCTTGTAGATTTTAATCTCTGCACCGGCAATCTCAGTACCGCCGAGGTTGACCTTACTGAAGATAATCTTACGTGGAAGATCATCGTCTTTATCGGTAATAGTTACTGTTGAACCATTAGTCGCAACGGTGTTAGCTTCACCCTTAGCGTCCTTTTCACCAACATTCGTCACTTCCACTGTACCGTCATGTTTGACTTGGAAAGTAATGTCAGTAACTTTAAGATAGCCAGTTGGAGCGGCTTCCTCATGGAAGGTATAAGTGCCAGGTACCAAGTTGATGTCCTTAGACTTGTTAGCTTCAGATGTCCAGCTTTCGACTGCGTTTCCTTCAGCTTTCTCGCCTTTGAAGATCTTGATTTCTGCACCGGCAATCTCAATACCGCCAAGGTTGACTTTACTGAAAGTAATGGCTTTAGGACTGTCGTCGTCTTTGTCCGTTACAGTCACTTTGGAACCATCGGTTACGACCTTGTTCTCCTCACCCTTAGAGTCTTTCTCACCAACGTTTGTCACTTCCACTGTGCCGTCATGCTTGACTTGGAATGTGATGTCGGTCACTTTGAGGTAACCGGTTGGAGCTGCTTCCTCATGGAAAGTATAAGTGCCGGGAGTCAAGTTGATGTCCTTAGACTTGCCAGCTTCGGATGTCCAGCTTTCGACTGCTTGACCTTCTGCCTTGTCGCCCTTGTAGATCTTGATTTCCGCACCACCGATTTCTTTGCCACCGAGGTTGACCTTACTGAAGGTAATCTTACGCGGGAGGTCATCATCTTTGTCAGTAATAGTCAGAGTTCCACCATTGGTCGCAACGGTGTTAGATTCACCCTTAGAGTCTTTCTCTCCGACATTGGTTACTTCTACTGTGCCGTCATGTTTGACTTGGAATGTAATGTCTGTCACTTTGAGGTAGCCTGTTGGAGCAGCTTCTTCATGGAAGGTGTAAGTTCCTGGTGCCAAGTTCAAGTCTTTAGACTTACCAGCTTCAGATGTCCAGCTTTCGACTGCTTGGCCTTCTGCCTTGTCGCCCTTATAGATCTTGATCTGAGCTCCTGCGATTTCAGCACCGCCTAGGTTGACTTTACTGAAAGTAATGGCTTTCGGACTGTCGTCGTCTTTGTCCGTTACGGTCACTTTAGAACCAGCGGTCACAACCTTGTTGTCTTCACCCTTAGCATCCTTCTCGCCAACATTTGTCACTTCCATTGTGCCGTCATGCTTGACTTGGAATGTGATGTCCGTTACTTTGAGGTAACCGGTTGGAGCCGCTTCCTCATGGAAGGTGTAAGTTCCTGGGGCCAAGTTCAAGTCTTTAGACTTACCAGCTTCTGAAGTCCAGCTTTCTACAGCTGTGCCTTCTGCCTTGTCGCCTTTGAAGATCTTGATTTCCGCACCAGCAATTTCTGTACCCCCAAGATTTACCTTACTGAAGGTCACCTTACGTGGAAGATCATCATCTTTATCGGTTACTGTAACAGTTGAGCCGTTAGTTACGACCTTGTTCTCTTCGCCCTTAGCGTCTTTCTCACCGACATTGGTCACTTCCACTGCACCGTCATGCTTGACTTGGAATGTGATGTCAGTCACTTTGAGGTAACCTGTTGGTGCAGCTTCCTCATGGAAGGTATAAGTGCCCGGTGCTAAGTTGATGTCCTTAGACTGATTGGCCTCGGATGTCCAGCTTTCGACTGCGTTTCCTTCAGCTTTCTCGCCCTTGAAGATCTTGATTTGAGCTCCTGCGATTTCAGTACCACCGAGGTTGACCTTACTGAAAGTAATGGCTTTCAGACTATTGTCCTCTTTATCGGTTACAGTAAGAACCAAGCCATTAGCTTCGACAGAGTCATTTGCACCTTTAGTATCAACTGTGATGGTACCATCAGGATGCACTGTGAATTTAATATCTTCTACAGCTATAAATCCGGCTGGAGCAAGACTCTCTTTCAGAGAATAGGTTCCTGGAGCTAATTTTACTACCTTAGATGAGTTGGCTTCGGATGTCCACTCTGCAAGAGGTTTAGCTTCAGGACGAATACGACTGCCTTTGTAAAGTTTCAGTTCCGCACCAGGAATCTCCTTCCCGTTTGGATCTACTTTTTTGATAGTCACATCACGTTCTGAGTCGTCATCCTTGTCTGTTACCTTCAAAGTTGCTCCGTCAGTCACAACCTTGTTATTTTCACCTTTGGAGTCTTTTTCTCCGACATTAGTCACTTCCACCGTACCGTCATGTTTGACTTGGAAAGTGATGTCAGTTACTTTGAGGTAACCAGTTGGCGCGGCTTCCTCATGGAAGGTGTAAGTACCAGGCTCCAAATTGATTTCTTTAGACTTATTAGCTTCGGATGTCCAGCTTTCAAGAGCTTGACCCTGCGCTTTGTTGCCTTTGAAAATCTTAATTTGAGCACCAGCAATTTCAGTACCGCCTAGGTTAACCTTACTGAAGGTAATGGCTTTAGGACTATTGTCCTCCTTGTCGGTAATCGTCAGAATTGATCCCGCTGCTTGAACGGTATCTTCTGCTCCTTTCTTCACAAGAGTAACAGTGCCATTAGCACCGACAGTAAATGTGATATCTTCAACATATTGATAACCAGCAGGAGCATTAGCTTCAGTCAGTGTATAGGTTCCTGGAGACAGTTTTATCACTTTAGAAGTATTTTCTTCTGAAGTCCAGTCTGCAACAGGAGCTTCTTCCTGATCAACATGATCACCTTTATAGATTTTCAGTTCCGCACCTGGAATTTCTTTTCCGTTTGGATTTACCTTTTTGAAGGTTATATCCTGCTCGGTTGCCGTCTTCTTATTGACGATTTCACGCGATACAGATTTGTCTGATCCAAAATCCTGGGCACCAATCTTAATTTCCTCAGTTAATTTATCATATCCTGTAGGAGGAGTCACTTCACGGATGGTATAATCATCACGCAACAAGTCGCCCAAGTTGGCATTCCCGTCAGAATCTGTCGTTAATTTCCCGACAACAGCACCGGTCCGATCACGAACAACTTCAAATTCAGCACCTTGCAGATTTTCACCATTTTCATTGACCTTATGGAGCTTAATGGTGAAAACATAGCCTTCTCCAACACCGCCAGCAATCTGATAAGAGCGATTTTCAGCTGATGTCGTTGTTTGGCCACCATTATAGGTCATGGTAGCACTGTTGGAAACACGCTCACCATCAACTAGATCGTAATCTGCTTTTGTCTTATAGTCCAGCAAATACCCGAAACCATCCATGTCGCCAAGGTCGATCGTGAATCCATCACCAGCAGCATTCTCAGTGATTTTTGATTGGAAATTAGCTGTCACGTCTTCTGTTGAATCCCGCACCCAATCTCCATTATTCCAGCGCCAAGCAATTTTATAGACCCGAATTGAGTCCCTCATGATTTTAAAATTAGGCGAGGTAATCTTGTCAGTTATCGTTACACCGGTATAATGCTCCATATTGCGGTTAATCGCAATATTGTAATGAACTTCATTCTTACCGTCTTCTGCTGCCTGATAAGAACTCTTTTCAATTTTTGAGTCATATCTTTTGGGTGGTCCATTATAATGGACGATTCCCGGATACAGTGTCCGTCCTCCTACGGTAAATCCACCATTCAAGTCACCTTCTTGTCTCACAACATCGTGGTCAACTCGTGCATAGAAGAAGAATTCTCCTTGAACACCAGACTTTTGCTCAACATAATTTGTATAGGTCAAAGTAATCGTCTTGTTGGTTGAATCCAAAAATCCATTTGCCACTACGTTATCCGAGCTGTCCTTAAGTTCAATAGCTGAAGAGTTCCCAAAAGCATATTCTGCCGGTAAAGTTATTGTTGTCGTGTCCCCTTGATGTACTTGGTTATCCGGCAAGACAAACTTTGCGTAAACTCGAAAAGTTTCCCAAATATCAACCCCCTGCGTTAATTCTCCACCAGAAGAATTCTTTATACTCATCTCCGTGATAGCATTACCAATCTCAGCTGCTTGCACCTGAGTCAGTGGCGCCAAAGATGGCAGAATTACTCCTAAAAAAAGAATAATAAGGTGGAGCAATGCTCTAATCCTTTTGTTCATGCAATTTTCCTTTCTCACAATATTCAGTTTTAAATGTACAATGTAATTGTATACTAACTGAGCTTCCCCATCTTGTCAGTGCCCACTTTTTAAAAAGCGAACATTTATAGATACATTACATCTACATTTTATCATACTATAAGAAAAATGGCTATACACAAAAGGAGATTTTTTTTAACATTTGTTTACCTTTTTGTCATTTAGAAAAGGTGGACGATTTGTACAGTTTATTCACAAATCAGACCACTATTGCTAGGGTAATTGCACCTGACAATCAATGTCCTCAATAACGCAGAAAAACCGGAAACAAAGTCCGGTTTTAATCATTTATTTCCTAAACGTCAGGGGCATAAAATTTTCCATCCCAGAGGAATTTCAGCTCCTTCTCCTTAACCCCTGCCGGTATAACGGCCTCTAAAAAGATGAGAATTTTTCAATCGTAATTCACCTGACTGCCTATCTATATCTTTTGCTAAACCATAGGCTTTATAGAGGACTAAAAGACTAAAAGCAAGCTCAAAAGCTAGAATTATCCGACCCCAATAAGTCTGATTCGCTGGCAGATTCCACAAGAAATGTAAAACAAAAGGCAGCATAACACAAAATAGGCCATAAGCAAATACAGATTGATTCTTCTTATGATAATGTAATATCAGTGCAAGACCGAAAGTAAGCAAAGATGTATATAGCCCGTGAGACATAAAAGCCGGAACTAAACGGCTTATGACTTGTGATAGAGAATCAGCCAAACCACGGTCTACATTATTAGCAATCCAAACAAATTGTTCTTGAATTTCAAATCCTGTACCCGCAGCATAGCCCAGCAGCAATATTGATTTTAGATTTTTTACTGGAACAAAGTAATAGGCGAAGACTACTGCTAGAAGTTTGGCAGGCTCCTCAATAGGCGGAGCAACAACAGAGTCCTGAATGATATTCACCCAGGAAGTCTTAGGAAAGTTACTTTCTAATAAATAAGTCAGTCCCCTATCAGCCGTACTAGATAGAAACTTCGACAGGAAAAGTCCGCCTATCAGTGCTAATAAAATAGCTGCCAAGGGGGTCTTCCATTTTTTAGCCAAAAGAAAGAGCAAAAGAAAGACTGGAACAATATAGAAAATTTCTAATAAACTAGCTACTCCCACTATCCCATAATCAGTACCTGACAAACTATAGGAGATATAAGGTTCTGTAACGACTCCTAGTCCAAGTATTACTAGAAAAAAGTAAATAAAAAGAATAAGTCTTTTCTTCATTCCTTTACCCCCATTCTGAAATCAAGGAAATGGTTGTTACCAATGTTTAAGTCTTGTTTTCGATCAAATTTTTTGGCAAAATGAAAAGCTTCGTAAAGAACAACTAAACTGAAAGAAACTTCAAAAGCAATCATAAGGGGACTGAAGGATAATTGACCGTTTGGCAAATTCCATAGAAAATGCAAAACAAAAGGCAAAATGAAACAAAATATTCCTTTATAAAATACTGATTGATTCTTCTTATAATAAAGTAGCATGAGTATTAAGCCAAAAGCCGTTAAAGTTGTATAAAGCCCGTGAGAAGTCAAAGCTGCGAAAATTCTCCCCAGAGCCTGAGAAATGGAATAAGCCAATCCTTTATCTAAATTTTTAGCAATAAAAGTGAACTGCTCCCTAATCTCGAATCCTGTCCCTGCCGCATAGCCTAGCAACAGTATAGATTTTATATTTTTCACAGGCATAAAATATATTGCCCAAACAACAGCTAATAACTTGACTGGCTCCTCAATAAATGGGGCTACTAAAGAATCTTTAAAGATATTAAAGAATGAGTGGCTAGGAAAAGTTGACTTTAACCAAGCAAAAATGCTCTCATCACCAACTATAGCAAAAAAACTGGATAAAAATAAGCCACCTACAAAAGCTAGCCAAAGAGCAACAGAAGGTGTTCGCCATTTGCGAGCCAAATAGGCCAATAATATTATAATAGGAACAATATAGAAGAGTTCAAGCAGACTCACTACACCAACAATCCCATAATCTTTTGCAGACAAACTATAAGATAAGTAAGGATTCATGGATAATCCTAACCCAAGACAAATCAAGGATAGGTAGCTAAATAAGACAATATTTTTCCTCATAAAAAGCCTCCTTTTCAAGAAAAACTACAAAAAGACTTATTCAAAAACGAATGATTATCATTTTTTTGCTTAAAATTCATCGAATTTATCCTCTTGAAAATAATGTAGTTGACTGCTTGTAGATCAGATTCTTAAAATCAACCGTCAAAAATTTTTGAATGAAATAGTAAAACATCTTACTAATTTCATTCTAGCAAAATATTAAAATTTTAATCTTACATAAATCTTACGTTCCAAACTTATAATCTTACAGTATTGTAAGATTGCAAACATCAATTATTTTTCAAAAAATTTGCAGTTATTTTTTTTCATACAATATTCCTTTCTAAAAAGTATGATATTAGCCCTAAAATCATTTCTCTATTTGAAGAACATCAAAAGGGCACCCCCTATTATGCAAAAAGAAAGATAACCTTTCTGTAACCTAACCTTTCATTTCAGCTTTTAAACTTACATTTTTATCACTTAGCATGAAGGAATATTTTTCTAACAATTAAACTGTGTCGAATGTTTCTTTTATTCAGAATCAAAAAAACCGGAAACAAAGTCCGGTTCTTCTGATTTATTTCCTAAACGTCAGGACATAAAATTTCCCGTCCCAGAGGAGTTTCAACTCCTTCTCTTTGACTCCTGTCGGTATAGCGGCCTCAATTTCTCCTAAATCAACAGTAGCGTCCTTAAAATAGTTCTTGCTGAAGTGGTTCTTCTTATATTGCTTGTCCACATAGTCTGCCGTCTCGTCTGAAATCATAATCTTAGTTCCTGGCTTAGCCACCCGCAGCATTTCCTGCATGGCCTTGGCCTTATCACTAAAGAAATTAATTCCACCGATATGATAGACGATGTCAAAGCTATTATCTGCAAAAGGCAGGTCCTCTGCACAAGCATGAAAGAGTTGCAGATTTGTCTTCTTGGCACAGGATTTCTGACATTTTTTCAGCATGCCTATGGAAATATCTGCCCCAACAAAGTCTAGGCTTTTCAGGTCAATATTCTCAGGAATGTAGCGCAGGTCTTGACCAGTCCCGATAGAGACATAAAGGATGGATAGATGATCCTTCCATTCTATTTCTGCCATCTGGTCCTTTCTCAGCTTGTCAATAGCTTTGCCATGGAGAAGTGGCCCCATCCATTTCTCACCAAAATCATACCAGCGAGCCAAGCGATTGTACATGGTCATATACTTGGCATTGTCCCCTGAGACATAGTCCGGATTCAGCGCCAGATAGATGTCCCCATCTTTTTGAAAATCCGCCAACTTCAAACCTGGCTTCAACTTCTCTTGTATTTTTGTATCTGTCATATCTTCTGTCTCCTTTTTCTATTTGCCATTTATTATAGAGGATTCTGAGACAAAAACAAGAGTTTTTCCGTAAGTGGCTGCCCAGCATGAGTAACTGGAAGAAATTGCTCAGTAAGCTGCAATAAAGCTAGACCAAAAATGTGCAAACAAAAGAAGATAAAGCATTCTGCCTTATCCTCTCTTTGTTTATTTGCTCAGTCGAGTCTTACGGTAAAGTCCTAAAAGAGCCAGGACTACCAGACCAGCAAGAACCAATTCAAGACTTTCAGCAGAGCCAGTCGCAGGAAGAACCTTTTTAGAGCTTCCTTGACCGTCTGCTGCTTTATCAGAATCAGATGATTGATTTGGCTTAATACCACCTTGAACTGCTTTATCAGGGGTACCAGGTTCAGCTGGTGCCGCTTGGTCAGTAATGAACAACTTACCATCTGTATACTCCACTGCAGTGCCATTAGCGTCTAGAACTGTTACAGTGCCATCTTCATTAACTTGGAAGATAATATCTGTCACAGCCAGATAACCTGTCGGAGCCGCTTCTTCATGGAAGGTGTAAACACCCGGCTCTAGGTTAATTTCCTTGGATTTGTCAGCTTCTGAAGTCCAAGATGCGACAGGGCTGCCCTTGCTTTCCCGTCCCTTGAAAATCTGAATCTGAGCACCGGCAATTTCCTCACCAGCTAGATTGACCTTACTGAAAGTAACCTGTTTGTCTGTTGGAGTTTGAGTTTGCTTGTTGACTACATTGACTGCAACCAATCTGCTGTCTCCAGAATCTCCAGAGGCAGGACTGCCGACGTTCAGCGTTTTACCAAAGTCTGCTGGACTGATAGTAATATCCTCTGTCAGGCGGTCATAACCAGCCGGAGCAGTCGTTTCACGCAGGATATAAGTGTCACGCAGAAGATTACCAACTTCTGCATTACCATCCGCGTCAGTCGTGATGGTGCCAACTACCTTATTGGTCGCTTTCCGCACCACTTCAAAGACTGCACCGCTCAGAGAACCATTAGACTCATCTGTCTTGTAAACCTTAACCTTGAAGTTATAGCCTTCTGACTTTCCGCCAGCAATCTGATAAGAGTATTCATTGGTGACAGACACGGTCTCGGTATTGTTGTAGTTCATGGTAGCCTTATTTCCTACAACCTCTCCATCAGCCAAATCATAATCAGCCAATGTCTTGTACTCAAGCAGGTAACCGAAACCTTCTACGTCACCGAAGTTGATTGTCAAGCTATCACCTTCAGCTCCAAAGGTCATCTTAGACTGGAAGTCTGCTGTTACATCTTCAGTCGAATCACGCGCCCAATCACCATTATTCCAGCGCCAAGAAACCTTATATACTCGTACAGAGTCTTGAACAATCTTAGCGTTTGTATCACCCAGCTTATCCGTCACAGAGACATTTTTGTAGTTGCCCATGTTACGGTTAATGGCCACATTGTAGCGGATTTCATTCTTAGCATCGGCATCCCATTGAAAAGCACTCTTTTCTAGCAGAGACTCATACTTTTTCGGCGGCCCATTATAGTGAATGCTGCCGGCAGGAATCCTATTATTGCCTACCGTGAAAGTAGCTGGAATATCCCTTTCCTCTGTGACGACCTCGTGGTCAATCCGCGAATAGAAGAAAAACTCGCCTCTGACACCAGACTTCTGCTCCACATAGTCTGTGTATGTCAGTGTGATGGTCTTGGCATCGCTATCCAGGACTCCATTAGCTACCAGAGCTCCATTTTCATCCTTTAGCTCAATAGCTGAAGAATTCCCAAAAGTAAATTCATTCGGCAAGCGGATTACTGTCGTATCACCTGCTTGGGCCTGGTTGTCCGGCAGGGCAAACTTAGCGTAGACACGGAAGGTCTGCCAGATATCAACACCATTGGTCAGCTGCTCACCAGAGTTAGTGGTGAGATGCATCTCAGTGATGACATCATTAAGTTCCGCCGCCTGAGCCTTAAGGGTTCCAGCTAGGAAAGGCAGGAACACGCCTAGACAGAGAATGATTAGCTGAAAACATACTCTCCGTTTTTTATTCATGCAATCTTCCTTTCTCACAAGTAAAATTTGTTTAAAAGCACAGCGTATTGGAAAGCCAGTCGAACACGCCCTTTTCATGTTCTTCTGCCTTTTTGACAAACACTGGAAAGACAATACTAATTCATTGTACCATATTGACTATTAAAAAACTATAGGAATGCTCAGAGGGTTTTATCATAAAAAGGAGAAAGAAGACTCTAAGCCTTCTCTCTCCTATTGATACGCAAAACAGGCCAAAAGATGACCTAAAAATCATTGAACAAATTAAGCTCTTCTATTTTGACAAAAAGTCAATCTTTCTGTGACGCACTGGAAGTTGCATCTACCTGATTCTGATCTGTTTCTTCTTTTTTGGAAGAATTTCTTTCCGTCTTATCTGAGGTGTCAGGCTCTTTCTGCGTATGCCCACAGGCCGTTAGGATAAAGACAGAAATCAGAACTAGAAACAAGCTCCCAATGTTCTTGAACCTAGACATACGAGTCCTCCATTTTACGAAACTTGATGAGACTAGCACTCCGCCAAAAATGCCTGCACAGTCTTGACATCTTCTGGGCTACCGCCTTGGTCAATATCGCAGATATGCTGGAGCCCATATTTTTCGATAATCAGGGCAGTAGCTCCGCAGAAGGTCCGGCCGTGTTTAACAGAGTCACCATTATTAACAAAACCTTTAATCAGCCCAGGATGCTTCTTGATAAAGCGTTTGGTAGACCAGGGAATTTTCCCAGCACCAGCATTTCGAGTAATGAGAATACAGGGCTCTTCCAGTTTCTCCTTGATGCTCTGGGTCGGATAGCCCAGTGATTCTGCAAAACGTTTACCGACACCAGTATTTGAATCATAAACTACAATCATCTTCATTACCTACTTTCTTAAAAAAAGGATAGCAAACCAGGTCGCAAAGCCTAAAACCACAACATCTGAGATGAGCATAAGCATAAACTCTAAATCTGGCATCATGTGAATGTAAATCAGCAATGACAAAGTTGTCAAAGCCAGTACCGCCAGCTTAGCAACTGCCGGCAAGCCCGGAATCAAAGCTGCTCCGATTAGAACAATGATGAGACCTCCGACTAAAAATGACTGAAAATCCACACTTAAACTAAAACCAACTGTCACACCGCCGTAGCCAATGGTCAAAAGACCAATCGCGACCAGACAGATACCCAAAATAGCCATTCCACTCATAGCAAATCCTCCTTGCTTGTTCATTCTATTTCCTCACTTTCTATTTTTGAATGAACGCTTCCAAATATTCATTCAAAGCTTTCTAACCATTCCTATTCGCACTACATAAGACATCACCTCCTTTGTTTGTGAATGAATAGTTTTAGAAATTCATTCACTAATGCTTTTAAGAAAAGGAATTTCCTCTATTTGGAAAAAATCCCCTTAACAAAATATTTCACTAAAGTCTCAAGACTATCGAAGTAGCCTGAAAAATCCTGTTCTGTAACATGCATGTCTATGTAATAAATCAAGTCATAAACCTTCATGATCTCAGCTATTTTCTCCTGCGAAAAGCCCTCTTCCTGCAAGCGCTGGCTGAAGGTCTGAATCAGAAACTGATGAAAGGCATTGGATGCTCGTCCGGAATCCTGATTATAGTAATCGTGCAGAATCTGAGAAATCCCTGGCTTGTTCCACTCAGCCAGAATTTTATTGGGTGAAATCAATTCAAAAGTGACTGCAAAAAGCTGTTCAACGATTGTCTCGGGCTCGCCCTGCCAGTCTACGCGTTGCATGATTCCCTCACGTATACGGCTATTTTCAGCTACATAAACCTCCAAGAAGATAGCTTCCTTGGACTCATAATACTTATAAAAGGATCCGACAGCCATATGGCTTCTCTTGGCAATATCAGAAATTCCAGCTGCTTTATAGCCTTTTTCCGCAAAGACTTCCCTAGCCGCAGCCAGGAGCTCATTTTTTTTATCCATTTCCATGCCCCTTTTATGAATGAAATTTATTTTGTGTTCATTCATATTTTAACACAATTTTGCCACTTGTCAAGCATTTATGTTATACTATACAAAAAAGATAGTTTGCTAATCAAATTATCTTTTAGAATATATTTTGGAGGTTGAGCTATGCTCAAGGAAAGACGTAACCAAGGTACCATCGCCTTTTTGGTAATTTCTCTTATTTTTCTAGTTGTTGCTGCAGTGATGGGCTTTATCCAATACCAAAAAGTCAACACCAAGACTGCCTATGACCGAAATAGCGAGTCTGGAGCAGATTCAGCAGTCTATGCTGAAGTGTCATATATTTTTCCAGAGGCCCTGATTGAAGTAGAAGATAATACTCAAGTTTGGCTGGTTGCTTACCAAGACGGATATGTTGGTCTCCAGGCTAAAAAGGGAGACAAACAGATTGCCCAACTCTTGGAAAAAGAGAAAAAGGGCGAGCTGGAAAAAAATCCTGTCCGAATCGTTGGCTCCTACGTTAATGCTAACTCCCCTAAAAAAAATCAGGGATATATCTCTAATTATGGCAGCCTCGTTCGCGGTCTCCTAGCAGACAATTCCGAAGTCATCAAAGTAATGTCAAGCAGCTCCTATATCTCTATCACTGAATTTGAATCTGACAATCTTGCATTCATGTTCTACATTCTGTTTTTGATTGGACTCTGTGTTTTCTTTGTCGTTATAGGAATTATCGGTCGTAAGAAAAATATCGCTGCCTACGAAGAAATCTATGCAGCCTATCCAGAGGCCAAGGACAATCTCAATATCCTGCTGGAGCAAGCTTCTTTCCACGACGATGTGCTGAAAATTGCTGTTTATAAAGACCATCTCATTACCTACTATCGAGGTTTCAAGGCGATTGATCTCAAACAGGTCGTCCATCTCTACCACCACATTCTGACCATGCAGCGCGGCTTCGTTGCTTCAAACAGAAACTCAACCTTAGTTGCTATTCGAAACAATCAAAAGAAATACCAAATGCCTTTTAAGAATATTGGTAAAACAACAGACACCAAACTCCTGTCAACCTTTGACTACCTCTACAACCACTTCCCTCATATCAGATTGGGAGTGTAATATCACATAAAACTCAAGCTAGAAAATCTAGCTTGAGTTTTTTAGATACAAAAAAAGTCCCATAAGACCTATACTGGAGGCTACTAACAACCTTATCAAGGTAATCAAGCGCAATGCCTTTGGCTTTCGGAACTTTGACAATTTTTCTCGTCGCTTTGAATATCAAAAAGGAGAGAACCAATTCAGTCCTCTCCAGGGTATGACTTTTCGTTAACCCACTACAGTTGACAAAGAGCCCATAAAAAACAAACAAGTTCTCGATAAAACTTGCTTGCGTCTTGTATACATTAGTGTTTTCTACGATTTTTCAAAGCTTCGTTGATTTTCTTGGTTTTGATCATCGAATCGACGGAGACAAGAAACCAAACCAAGAGGTAAATCAAAATTAATTTTAGCCAGAAGGACCAACCGAAAATCATATTTCCCCAACCATTGCAGATCACAGCCAGACAAACGATGGTCGCTGTCACTACAAAGTGGCAGAAAAGTAGGAAAGGAAATGGAAAGCGATCTGTCGCATCAAGGATATAGCTTGCTACTCCAATCAAGGCGCCGACAAGGAGGACACTTAGAATAGAGCTAGGAGTCAACAAAAATGTTTTTCCTGAGAACAGGCCTACCAGCAGAAAGACCAAGCTACCAGTTCTCAGACCATCCTGCATACCGATAAGAATTTTTTTAAAGGTCATAATTTTTCTCCTAAATTCCCAAATAGTCCATAAGCAGCTTGACATAGCGGCGACTGACATCGGTTTTGAGCTGATTGGTTAGTTTGGCCGTCATATTGCCCGAAAAGCTATCCGACAAGGATTCTAGATGGTCGATGTTAATGACTGCATGCCGCGACACCTGAATGAAGTTGCGACTATTGAGACGATTTTGAAAACGAGTCAGCGTTTCTGTCGTTGTGTAAATGCCCTCGGTACTGTAAATCATCAGGGTTGTCTGATTAATATCGGCCAGGATAATGTCTTCCGTCTTGAGCATGACCAGCTTATCATCCGACTTGATAGGCAGGACGCCACTTGGCACTGCCTTATAGTGTTCCAGATAGTCTAGGACGGTCTTGGCCTCACCAGCCAGCTGATCAGCTCTCACGACCACCAGTGGGTCTTGGGAGGAAATCTGAGCATCTTCTTCAAATCTTGTCTGCAAACCTAAATCTCCTACTTTCTTTACTTAAAGCTCATCCGTCGATTCAGCAACCAATTTTGACCTAGCCAGAACAGGGTTGCTGCCATGAGCGCTACTCCAACTATATAGTATGTTTCTTGGCTTGTCAAGAGCTTTTGCCATTCGATACGGATACCTAGGAGCTTCTCAAAGTCTTGCTGGAGCTGACCCTGACCAGCAAAAACTTCTGTCAGAGAATCCTTCATCAGGACTTGTCTGAAGAGGGAGGCCATGTAGGTTGAGGGAGTCAGTTTCATGAGATTTTGAGCAAGGCTGGGTAGAGTCCCAATCGGAATATAGGTTCCTACTAGAAAACCAGAGGCCGCACCGATGACCGTTGAGTATTGACCCAAGGAATTTACCGATTTAAAATATGGAACAACTAGCGCATTGAGGAGGCTAGCCAGCAAGCTATTGAGCAGCATGAGGCAGACCAGCTGGGGAAGAAGCGCGCTATCAAAGGAAATCTTGTCCGCTAGGATAAAGTAGGTCAGCATGACAGCAAACATGAAGACTTGCATGACAAAGCCAATCACAAAGGCACTGATTAAGTAGCTAAACTGCAAGCCCCATTGCCCCAAATCTGTGATAAAGAGGTCGGCAGTCACCTTTCTTTCTTGGTCTTCGGTCTGTTGCGAAAAAGCTGCTAGGGTAGTTGTCAAGGCGGTGACAGCTAGTGTTCCGCTAATCAACCAGAAGTCGAGCAACTCTTTAGCATGGCTACTTTCTGACCAAGACCCTTTTATGTTGTCCTTTAGAAAGACCAGATATAAAACAAAGGGAATAATTGCTCCAAAGAGAGATAAGATTACCCCGCTGTGATTACGAAAATAGAGTAAAAAATTTCGTTTGATCAACATTAACATTTAACGTACCTCTCTTCCTGTCAGTGCCATAAAGGCATCGTCCATGGTTCCGGGTTGGAATTCAAATTGTTCAATATAGGAGCCAATCTGGCCCAGCAAAGCCAATGCTTCCTTAGTCGTCTCAGGATAAAGGAAAAACTCATTTTCCTTGCCTTGCTCCCATTCACAGCTAGTCGGCAAAGCAGCCTTCAAGTCCTCTGAATCTGGGACCAGAATTCGTAAAACATTGCGGGCATAGCGCTCCTTGATTTGGTCGGCAGAGCCTTGAGCGATGACTTTACCATGATCTACGATATATATCTTATCCGCATCGTCGGCTTCATTGAGATAGTGGGTAGTCAAAACTACGGTCATGTTTTCCTTCTGCTGCAAGTCTTTAAGCAGCTTCCAAATGCTTTCTCTAGTCTGGATATCCAAGCCTGTCGTCGGCTCATCTAGAAAAAGAAGATCAGGGCTATTGAGCAGGGCTCGCGCAATGTCTACCCGACGCTTCTGGCCGCCAGACAGCGTGCCATAAGGCTGCTTGACAAAGGCTGATAAAGCCAGCTGAGAGACTAAGCGCTCGATTCTACCTGCCGGCATCTCCTTGTACTGCTTGGCACGGATTTGCAGGTTTTCAACTACTGTCAAATTGGCATCTAGCACACTATTTTGAAAAACCACACCTAACTTGACATGATCTGCGTAAGTGATTTGTCCTGATGTCGGCTGCAAAAGTCCAATCAGCATCTGAATGGTCGTGGATTTTCCAGCGCCATTTGGTCCTAAAATAGCTGTGAAACTGCCTCTCTCAATCTGAATATCGAGACCATTAACTGCCACCTTATCGCCATAAACCTTGCTAAGATTTTTCGTTTCTACTAACATGATTTTTCTCCTTTTCTTTACTTCTGAGACTATGATAGCAAGTCTTTTTTGAAAAATCTCGGCTTTTTGGACAAGCGGTAAAATGAGGGAGATGAGAGGTAAAAATCCAGACATCAAAAAATCCCCGATCAGAGGTCAGGGATTTGCTCTTAGCGGGCGACAATCTTGCGGTAGCTACGTGAAGTAAGAAGAAATACCAGAATATAGGTCAGAAGGAAGACTCCGCAAGTTGCAAGTGTTGTCTGAATTAAGAGAGGAAGATTGGTCACACCTAGTAGGGCAACTATCAAGCGCAGCATATGAAAGACTGCTGCTACATGTAGAAAAGCAAAGATGAGAGGTAGGAAGAAGACAGTCAAGATTTGCTTGCGAATGGTACTTCTGGTCTGCTTTTCATCTAGACCAACCTTTTGCAAAATGATAAAACCATCTCGGTCTTCATATCCTTCAGAGATTTGCTTGTAGTAAATCACGAGAACAGCTCCTAGAAGGAAGATAACTGAGAGGAAGACACCGATAAAGAGCAAGGTTCCAGTAAGTTCTTGATAGCTCTTTTCTGCGCTGTAACGATCACTAGCCATTACATAGCTACCATCTTGTGCTTGTTCCTGATCCAAAGTGTCCTTCAACCCCAGCTGGACTTGCTCGACAAACTTTTTACTGTCTTTAGTCTCTGAAGCAACTCCAATGTAGTAGTAATAATCCACATCAAGATTAACCTCTTTGCTATCATTGACCACCATATAGAGACCCTGCTCCATGGCCACATCGTTTGGATTAGGGATTTCCCCATGAGTGAAATTCGATGATAAAAGCTGTTTAATCTTCCAGTCCTTGCCATTCACTCGGAGAGGCTTGTCCTTATTTAAGGAACTATTTTTCCCGTAAACTAGGGTTTCATTGTCTGCCAAGTCTATCTTTTCCCCTGTCATTTTTTCATAATCCTGGCGATTGATGATCGTAATCGTGCCTGCAGACTTGGTCAAGATACTTGTATCCGACTCAAGCTCGCTTTGCATTGGAACTGTCACATCATTACCAGCTAATTTCATAATGAAGGCTGATTGGTAGAGATAGGTAGTATAGCTTGGCTTCTTCAGACCTGTGTCCTGAGCGACTTGCTGGACCTTGTCCAACAGAGCCTCCTTCTGATCAGTCGATTTCGGCAAGACAATGCTGACATTATAATCTTTTGGATGCAAGGTAGTAATATAATCCTGACCCCCAACATAGATATTGATTGTACCAACCAGAGTCACTAAGAGCATGGTAGATAGAATGGAGATAGTTGCCAATCCTGCCGCATTTTTGCGCATCCGCGAGATGAGATTGGAAACAGAAATGAAATTCTGCGTTTTATAGTAGTAGCCTTTACGCTTTTTGAGAAATTGCAATAGTGTAATCGAACCTGCATTAAAAAGTAGATAGGTTGCTAAGATAACCATGACCACAGCTAAAAAGAAATTGCCGATAGCAGCGACAGGTTTGGTAACGGTCAAAGCCATATAATAAGCCACACCCATGAGTACGAGCCCCAGCAAGGTTTGCAGAAAAAGGAAGCGTCCTTTCTTCTCGCCTGCTTTCTTTTCTTTCATTAGTTTAAGAGAGCTATAGCGTAGAAGGCGCGTAGAGTTGAGCAACAAAATCACCGCAAAAGCAATACCCAGACTGATTAGAGTCATCCAGAAGTTCTGCCATTGGAAGGTCGAGTCAAGAACTGCCGGCATTCCCATCAATTTCAAAAGGACTGCGTAGAGCATCTTATCTAAAGCTAGGCCAGACAAGATACCCAGACCAACTGTAGCTAGATAAAAGACACAGAGTTCAAAGAAGGTCATGACTAGCAGATGCTTTTTCTCCATGCCCAGCAGACTATAGACTCCCAACTCTCGGGAGCGGTTTTTCATGACGAAGCTATTAGCATAGGTGATGAGGATAAGGACGGCAATCTGAATGACATGGATACCAAACTGCAAGGTCATGCGAGCTGCTGTACCACCATAAGAGGTCTCCATGTTGGGGCTATGAGCCAGTGAGACAAAACTATACAAAATCGCTGTTGCCAGTACCGTCGCCAAAGCAAATGGATAATACAAACTGCGATTTTTAACCAGATTGGACAAAGCCAATTTACTCGTTAGTTTGAACATAATTGCCCACCTCACTTGCCATAACTGTCAGAGTATCAGAAATCTCTTGGAACATCTGCCGCTCGGTCTTGTCACCACGGAAGATTTGGTTGTAGAGGATCCCATCCTTGATAAAGAGCACCCGCTTGGCGCGGCTAGCTGCTGCCGTTGAGTGGGTTACCATGAGAATGGTTTGACCGCGGGCATTGATGTCGTCAAAGACATCCAGCAGGGCTGCTGAAGACTTGGAATCCAAGGCTCCCGTCGGCTCGTCCGCCAGCAGAATCTCAGGATCTGTGATAATAGCCCGAGCCACTGCTACCCGCTGCTTCTGGCCACCGGAAATTTCATAAGGAAACTTCTCTTGCAGCTTGTTAATACCCAGCTCGTTGCAGGTCGTGACCAGCTTTTGCATCATCTCGGTAATGGGACGGCGAGAGAGGACCAGCGGCAGGAGAATATTATCCTTGACCGACAAGGTATCCAGCAGATTGAAGTCCTGAAAGACAAAGCCTAACTTCTCCCGGCGGAAGCTGGAAGCCTGGCTGTTTTTGATGGTTGCTGTGTCAGTTCCATTGAGAAAGACGCGGCCCTCAGTCGGCTTGTCCAGCATGGCTAGGATGTTGAGCAGGGTGGATTTCCCGGAGCCTGACTCCCCCATGATGGCGACATATTCGCCTTTTTCTACCGTAAAGTGGATGTCTTTCAAGGCCTCTACTTGGCTGCCCTGAAAGCGGGTTTTATAAATCTTTTTCACGTGTTGTACGTCTAATAATGTCATCTTGCTTCCTTTCTGTCTAGCAGGCACCTATCAAAGACCTGCTTTTAGCAGTTTTATGAACTGCCTCCTAATTGATAAGACTATTTTATCTCAATACCAACCGCCCTGCCATAACCTAAGCTTACATTTTAAAGTGCAATCTTACACTTTTGTAAGATGAGATGAGCTTTATTTTACCCAAAAGGCAATCAAAGCAATTAGCCAAAGGTGGGCTGGATAGAATATATAGAAGAAATATTTGCTCCACTTGCTGCTGGATCCTCGCTCACCATTGTAGAGGTGCAAGAGAGGAAGAACACTGATAAAGAGCCAGTCTGAATTATAGAGTAGCATTGATAGCGTGTCCTGCAAGGTTGGATAAATTTGAATACTCATGGCAAAGAGAATTCCCGCCCAAACTACATAGGACAAGTTTCTGAAAAAGACTTGATTTCTAAAAAGGTAGGTCAAGAGCATGAAAGGAAGCAGAGCCATGCCGCCTTCGCTAAAGAGAAGCCCAGCCAGCAAGACTAATACTCCTGCCGCTATCCGCAAACCACGCTTCCTATCCTTAGCAGCTCCGCCATTGTCAGAAAAGCCAAAGAAAAGACTCAGCATGAGGACCCCGCAGGCCAAGGTCAGGAAGATATTGTGAGTGAGGTAGATGCCCTTTTCCTGAAAGAGGAGCGTCAGGATACAGTTTCCGGTCTGCATCAGGGCTGCCCAAAAGAAGAGCCGCATATTGTAAGCCAGGCGGTTACGAGTGTGGATAAAACCTTCCACTGCCATGAAGGCAAATGCTACTCCGACACAGCGGGTTAGGGCGTGCAAGACGCCATCCCAGCCCTCCGGCACCAGCCCCGGTATCTGACTGATATGGTCAAAAACCATAAGAAATGCCATGAAGAGCTTCAACTGAAAAGCATTTATACCTTTTGATTTCATTTTTCTGTCTCCTTCTTATTTCTTGACTCTATGATAATAAAAAAGAAAGGTCGGTACCATAACCTAACCTTTCATTTGCTAGTTTTATTCTTACAATTTTGTCACTTTTAAAAATCATGCAAAGCATCTACCTAAAATAGCACAAAACCTAGTGGCTTTTATGAAAACTTTCTTCCGTCCGCAACTGTTCTAAAAAGGCTTTGACTGCTTGTCTGTCTGCTTCCGTTCCAGAGCCCTCTATGTTACGAATATGGCGAAGACCATACTGCTCCACTATCTTATCCGTTGCCCCGCAAAAGGTCCGCGGATAACGCTTCTGATTGCCATTGATGACAAAGCCTTTGATTAGATGTCTGTACTTTCTGATGAAGCGCTTGGTCGTCCACGGAATCTGCCCAGCACCGCTATTTCTGCTGACTAAAATACAGGGTTCCTCCAGCTTTTTCCAGACTGACTGGCTAGGCAGTTCCAGGCTTTGAGCAAACTTCTTGCCCAAACCAGTCAGGCTATCATAAACCACTACTAGCATTCTTCTTCCTCCTACTCAAAGATTAATTTCTTCTCAGGAAAGGCGATGGAAACCGTCGTTCCCTGACCAACTTGAGATTCTATAGCAATCTTGTGTCCCAGCTGGTCAGCAATTTTCTTGGACAGATAAAGACCTAAGCCTGATGACTGCTGGGTCAGACGACCATTGTAACCTGAGAAACCGCGCTCAAAAACCCGCAGCAAATCAGCATTTTGAATGCCCAGACCCGTGTCCTTGATGTAGAGGCTGCCCTCATGAAAATAAATCTCTATGCTGCCTTCTTTGGTGTATTTAAGACTATTGGACAGGACCTGCTCCAAAATCACTAGAAACCACTTTTTATCAGTGACAATCGTGTGGTCTAGATCATGAAGATTAAGACTGAGTCCTTGCTGAATAAAGAAAAGAGCGTATTTCTTGACAACTTCTCTGACCAAATCAGCCAGATTTTCCTGCTTCAGAACTAGATCATCATGGAAGCTTTCCAGACGGAGGTACTGGAGCACCAGATGAACGTAAGACTCGATCTTAAAGAGCTCCTGCTCCAGCTGAGACTTGGCTTCCTTATCCTTCAAGTCACCAATCAAGAGTGAACTGGCAGCAATAGGAGTCTTGACTTGATGAACCCACAGAGTATAGTAGTCCAGCAAATCATTGTATTTTTCCTGTTCAACCAAGAGCTGATTCTTCTGTTCATACTCCAGCTCCTCCACTCTTTCCTGCAAGAGCTTTTCTAGAGGAGTCTGAGCCTGAGCAGAGACCTGCAGCTTCTGGCCGCGATAAGCCTTATAGGACGTCCAAGCATCTGCTCCTATAAACAAGAAAGACAGAAAAGCCAGCAAAAGCGCGACATATTCTAGCAGACTGCGGTAAGCATCAAAGACAAAGGCAAAAATCAAAATGAAACCTAGCAGCAGAATCAAAAGAGCTAGAAAAAATCGCCGTGAATAAAGGTAAGATTTAAGAAAGAAAAATTTATCCTGTATGTCCATTGATGAGACCGTATCCTATTCCTTTTTTGGTTTCGATGAAGTTTTTCAATCCGTGCTCTTCAAGCTTCTTACGCAGGCGAGCAACATTGACCGATAGGGTATTATCGTCGATGAAAAAATCACTATTCCAGAGTTCCTTCATCAAATCATCACGCGCCACGATACCATCCGAATGCTCGAAGAGGACCCGCAAAATCTGAAATTCGTTCTTGGTCAAAGTCACCACTTTCCCATCAAAGACCAGATCTGTCGACTTGAGATTGAGAATGACACCCTGATGCTCCAGGAGACTCTGGTCGTTTCCGAACTCATAGGAGCGGCGCAGCAATCCCTGAACCTTAGCCAGAAAGACATTATTGTCAAAAGGCTTGGTCACATAGTCATCTGCCCCCATATTGATAGCCATGACAATGTCCATGGACTGATCACGGGAAGACAGAAACATGATAGGCACCGTTGAAATCTTGCGGATTTCCTGACACCAGTGATAGCCGTTAAACAAGGGCAGGCCGATATCCATCAGTACCAAATGCGGCTCCTCTCGGACAAAGACAGTCAGCACATCCATAAAGTCCTCGACTGCCACTACCTGAAAGCCCCATTGTTCCAGCATTTTCTTAACCATCTGACGAATGACCGGATCATCTTCTACTAGTAAAATCTTGTGCATCTTTCCCTCCCGATTACTTGCTAGTAACATTATACCAAAAAATGCGATTGCTTGTTTATCATCCTCAGTCTAAGGTAGGATTTTTCTGGAAAAGAGAAATTCTATCAGAAAAATATGCTATACTAACTAGTAGAAATTGGAGATGAAACATGAGCAATATTTTTACTTACCTTGAAGAAGTTCAGCATGACAGCATTTATGATAAACCTTTCAATGAACTGGATCTGCTAATTCTGACAGAGCTAACCTACTTGCCTTTTGACCAGCTGGTACATGAAGATATGTCCCCTTACTGCGACTGCCGGCTGCTGGATTTGGCCGATCAAGTACCGCGCGACCTCTCCATGATGGTCAGCAAAAACCGACTGAAACTGCTAGATTTGGCCGCAGCCTCTACCCGCTTTAAAAATCTAAAATTGATGGGCTATGTCAATGATGTTGACCAAGATATCCAGAAGCAATTCGCTGCCTTGATTTTCAAAGTCAAGCCTGATACCTATGTCCTAGTCTTTCGCGGAACGGACGACTCCATCGTCGGCTGGAAGGAAGACTTCCACATGACCTATATGGATCAAATCCCTGCTCAAAAAATGGCCGCCCGCTACCTGCAGAAAGCCTTAGAAAATCTATCAGGTAACTTTATTCTAAGTGGTCATTCCAAAGGCGGCAATCTAGCTTCCTATGCAGCCAGTCAGATGGAAACATCGCTCCAAGACCGTATTGAAGCTATCTACAGCTATGACTCTCCCGGTCTCAATCACTCTGTCATCGAAAGCGATGGCTATCAGACTGTGGTTGAAAGGATGAAACGCTACCTGCCTCAGAACTCTATCGTTGGCATGATGCTGGAAACACCTAAGGAAGCTAGGATTGTCAAAAGCAGTGCCATCGGCGGCTTTGCCCAGCACGATACCTTTTCGTGGAAAATCAAGGAAGACTCTTTCCTATTGCTGGATACACTAGATGCAGAGAGCCTGCAGATAGACAAAACGTTTAAAAATTGGGTGAGCACCGTTTCAGATGAAGAACTTAAAGACTTTTTCGACCTCTTTTTCGGACTGATTTTGGATGCTGGTATCCAGTCTGTCGACGAACTATCCAATGTTGAAAACTTTAACAAAGTCCTCGATATCCTGAAAAATGCTAAGTCTCTAACAGACCAAGAACGTGACATGCTGCTGCGCTTGTCCAAGCTCCTACTGGATATGCGTGTCCAAAGCTGGAAAGACTCCATTAGCTTGCCTAAGCCTTCTGCTATTGGCAAGGATATCCGAGAAAACCTATCACGCTGGAGCAAGCAGCTGCCTTTTGGCCAATCTGAGACTGACAAAGAGGAAGAGACTGCCGCAGAGGTTCAAGAGTAAAATCACAAATCTCTTCTATAGCTTAGCTAACGGAAGACTTGACCTATCCATACCAAAAACAAAACAAGCTCTTATCTTGACAGCTTGTTTTTTCTTTGTTAGAATGTAACAAACCTATTTACAACTAAGTAGTAATAAAAATCAGAAAGGACACCATCATGAAATCTATCAAAGGAATCGCCCTTATCGCTGTCAGCATAATCCTGACCATCTATGCTTGGGCTTCAGCTGGAATGACCAACTTTATCGTACCCGGTCTGGCCTTGACTACCCTTTCGCTGACCTTTTTACTTGCAACTCGGAACGCACTTTTGGAAAAATGGTTCCATGGCATCGAAAAGATGTATGCTTATCATAAGTTTACAGCTATCTTTTCCGTCGTCCTGCTTGCTCTCCACAATGTTGCTATGGGCGGCAGTCTCTGGGGCTCTCATCTGGCAGCCCAGCTTGGGAACGTTGGCATTTATCTATTTGTCAGCATTGTTCTGGTGGCCTATCTTGGCAAGCACATCAAATATGAGGCTTGGCGCTGGATTCACCGCTTTGTTTATTTGGCCTATATCTTCGGTCTCTTCCACGCCTATATGCTGATGGGCGGCCGACTCCTAACACCGACCTTACTAGGTTTCGTAGTCGGATTCTACGCTATCATCGGTTTAGCTTCTGGCTTTTACATCATCTTCCTCTATCAAAGTTTGGCCTTTCGCCATCTGGGAAAAATCATGCAGGTCAAACGCCTCAACCACGATACCGTGGAGTTGAAGATCCAACTCAGTCAAAAGCTAGACTATCAGTATGGGCAGTTTGCCTTTGTCAAGATTTTCCAAGAAGGATTTGAAAAAGCACCGCATCCATTCTCTATCTCTGGCGGTCATGACAATATCGTCTACTTTACTATCAAGAACTCTGGAGACCACACTAAGACACTTTATGACAAGATCCAAGAGGGAACTAAGGTCACCATCGACCGAGCTTATGGCCACATGATTCTTGACCAGGGGCAGGAAAAACAAATCTGGATTGCTGGTGGGATTGGCCTTACGCCCTTCATCTCCTATATCCGAGAAAATCCTAATCTGAATCGTCCAGTCAGCTTCTACTATGCTTACACTGGAGCTGAAAATGCTGTTTACCTAGACCTACTCAAAGACTATGCGGCCAAGAATCCGCAGTTTGACCTTCATTTGGTCGATAGCAAGGTCTCCGGCTATTTGGACTTCAAGAATTATCCTCTGGATGACAAAACCACCGTCTTCATGTGCGGACCTATCAAGATGATGGAGAAGCTAGCCAACGAATTTAAAAAGACCAATCCTAAAGCAGATCTGGTCTATGAAGGCTTTAAATTTAAATAAAGAGTATAAAACATCAGGAGCAACGATAAGGCTGCCCCTGATGTTTTATTGTATAGTAAGGGATGGAGCTGAATCAAGATACAGATTGGGATGTCTACGCCATATTTAGAATATCCAGCAATCTCTAAATAACCTATAACAAGTAAATCCGAAACAATGAAATCCTCATCTTTATTGCTTACAGCTATGCTTTTAATAGCAAAATCATCCAACCCAATATATTTTTGTTTTCAAATCAAATACGTGGATACATCCAATGATTCTCTACATTCATAAATATACTATCTTATCTTGGCAAACAATGCATTATAAATAGTGTCTTGGAGTAACTTTTGAAACAACATAATAATCCCTCTCCCAACGATACCTTTACAGATTTTTCACCTACTAATCTAATAAAGCAAGTACTTTTTATCCATTATTCGTTTAAATTTCTGTTATCTCAATGGAATAAGTTTTATAATCAGACATTTCAGGCTCAATAAAAGTTACATTTTCCTTGTAATTAAAAAATCCAGATTCTTCTTTTGATGTAGATAAGCCGCCCCATGGTTCAATTGCAATAAACGGCCCTTTATTCGCAGTAGACCACAAAATTAAATATGGAAAATCTTGGAAATCAATTTTTACTGCTTTATTATGATTTTTAGACTTTAATGTTACCGAACGAGAAACCAGCTTATCCAAAGTAATTGCATCCTTTGAAAATAGATCATAATCTAAAGCTAATACTTTTTCTTTATTTAAAAAAGGAGAACGGCTTTTTATGTCAAGCAATCCCGTCTCTGGATATGATGCTGGAATACTACAATTTTCTTCTTTTTCAAACTCGAGATAATAATCTTCATACCGTTCATTTTCAAATAAGGGACAATTAAAACCCGGGTGTGCGCCTATGAAATAAGGCATATCTTGATTTAATCCTAAATTCTCAACTAAGTATTCTACTTCAATCTTAGATTTATCTAAAGTATAAAATATACTTAAACGAAAAGGATAAGGATATTGTTTTAACATTTCCGAATTACTTTCAATTGAAAACATAATTTGATGGTCATTTATTATCTTATGTTCAAAATCTTTCTTTCTAACTAAACCATGACGAGGAAGATGGCCTTCCATAACTCCTTCATCTCCCATAATAAAGAGAGGAGCATCATCACGGACACTACCACAGTTAGGAAACAAGACAGGAGCCTGTCCTCCCCAATATTCAGGATTTCCCTGCCATAAATATTCCACGCCATCCTTATCTTTTATAGAAGATAATTCTCCACCCTTTTCCTTAAATTAAACTATTAGAAAATCATTTGATAACTCTAGTACCATATTTTTACCTCTCTTTTTACTATTTATCCTTTTCATAAGGTTATTATATCTACATCAAAATTAACCAAACTTCTGTCAGATTCCTCAACTTAACATAGAAACATGTACTCAAAACAATCAATAGTCAACTTAGAATGGCAAATCCATTCTAAACCTTCTGATACGAACCAATCTCCAATAAGAATAAGTTCCATTTTTTAATCCAAGGTACTTGAGAACATCGTTCAAAATTAATAATTTAAACTTTTTTATATAGAGAACCTGATACTGCTTTTAGTAAACTCTTTGTTTTTTCAAGCATGGCTTACCTCTTTTCGAAAAGCCGAAAGAGTTCAACTCTAACGGCTTTACTTTCTATTCAATCATTTGTGTTTCAGCCAGTTTCTTATACCAGTGAGCGGATTTCTTCGGATAGCGTTCCTGGGTTTCAAAGTCTACGTAGAATAAGCCGTAGCGTTTTTCATAACCGTTAGACCAAGAAAAGACATCCATCAGAGACCAGATAAAGTAGCCCTTGACATTAGCCCCGTCCGCAATCGCATCAGATAAAACTTCCAGATGCTGCTTGACGTAGTCAATGCGAGCATCGTCGTAAACTGTATTGTCCACAAATTCATCTTTATAACCCAGACCATTTTCTGTGATATAAATCTTCTTGTAGTTTGGATAATCCTTCTTAATCCGCATGATCTGATCATAGAGGCCTTGCGGATAGATAATCCAATCCCAATCAGTTTTCGGAATATGGGTTGGAGATTCTCTGCGCCCTACACCCTTAATCTGGTACTTGGAGCTTCCCTTTTCGCCTTTACCGTTATGGATAATTTCTGTTTCACCGTCAAAGTCGCGCATCCAATCACTCATATAGTAGTTGATGCCAAGGAAGTCATTGAGGTCTTTAGCTGCTTCTAGAGCTGCAAAGTCTTCATCTCGTAGATCCAGCTGACCACCATTGACCTTAAGGATATGATTCACTCCTGCCAGAGTTACATCTGAATAGTGCCCCAGATAAGTCGCATCTAGGATAAATTTGTTATGAATAATATCTTCCAACTCTGCCGCTCTGACATCTGCTGGATTTTCTGGATCATAAGGATATTTTGTAGGAAGTGCATGAACGACACCGATTTCACCCTTGTATCCCTTGTCCTTATAGAGCTTAACGGCACGGGCATGAGAGACCATCATGTTGTGATGAGATTGGAAAACCTTGGCTAAGTCATACTGAATACCTGGAGGGAATTTTCCTACTAAGTACTGGCCATCACCAATAGGACCAATTTCATTGAAAGTCGTCCAATAGCGAACTTCTGGAAATTCTTCAAAACAGAAAGCCGCATAGTCCACAAAGTGCTCAATATTTTCCCGATTGAGGAAATCGCCATTTGAATGGAGAGCCTCTGGTGTATCAAAGTGGTGAAGGGTTACAAAAGGTTCTACATGACGCTTGTGGCATTCTGCGAAAAGATTATGGTAAAATTCCACACCTTTTGGATTGACCTCGCCATAGCCTGTCGGGAAAATCCGTGACCAAGCGATGGAGATTCGAATGCCATTAACACCATACTCTTCAGCCAATTTCAGATCCACAGGGTACTTGTGGTAAAAGTCGCTGGCAGGTTCTGCCGTGTACCAGTAGTTATCCTCTAGGTATTTATCCCAGGCAACAGGTCCTTTTCCATCTGTGTGGGTTGCTCCCTCAGCTTGATAGGCTGCTGTGGCACCACCGAAAATAAAATCTTTAGGTAAGCATTTTGTCATCTTATTTTCCTTTCAATAGCATTTGAGATGAAAGCAAGCTTGATGATACTCTTATCAAGTTGCTTCATCTCACATAAACAGATTTAGTTGTTGAATTGCTCCTGAACGAAGGCTAGCGCTCCTTTGCCATCACGGGTGAGTTTGATGTATTGGCCGCCTTCAGTCTTAGCCAGCTTGATACCCAATTTATCAGTTTCTGCCTTCATGTCTTCAAAGTTGGAGGCAACTTGAGGAGCAAGGATAACCAGGTCAAACTCAGGCAGCATTTCACGGTGAGCACCGTAGCCACCCGCTGCTGCTTTGACAGGAACATTGTATTCAGCTGCTGCTTTATTCAAAGCGTTGGCCAGCAATCCGCTAGTACCACCACCAGCACAGAGCACCAGAACATTGGTTTCTTCGCTAATATTGTTTTGCGCCGGAGCTTCTTCATCCACTCCTGCTTTTTCAAGGATAGCGTCTGCTTTAGCAGTATTAAAGTTAGCTGCTACTTTTTCTTTAAGAGCATCGTTAGCTTTGCCGGAACGTTCTTCTTCTAGGATTTGTTCGTCATAAACCTTGACAAATGGATAGTAAATAATCACATCTACTACGACAAGAAGGGCTGCAAGAACAAAGGACAGAAGCTGGAAGTTGGTACCCAGCACAATTCCCAGAGGTCCAGGTGTCACCCAAGGAAGGTTGGCTGAGAAGGAGTTCATGTTTAAGGCATCAACAAAGAATTTGAAAATCCATACGTTTGCGATAGGCGCAAAGATAAATGGAATAAAGAAAATCGGATTCAGTACAATTGGAGCACCAAAGAGGATAGGCTCATTAACACCAAAGAAAGTTGGGACAACAGATGCCCGTCCAATTGCACGGTTGCGCTCAGACTTACAGATCCACATGAAGAGGAATGGAACAATCAAGGTCGCACCAGTACCACCCATGGTAACGATGAACATTTGAGTACCAGAAGTGATGACCTTATCCGCATGCTGACCAGCTTGAACTAGAGCCAAGTTGGCATCGATATTGGCATAAGTAATGGCAGCAATGGCAGGCTCAACGATGGACGGACCGTGAATTCCAACGAACCAGAAGAAAGCATAAGCGCCAAAGATAAGAGTAATTCCCAGATAGCCGTCAGCTGCTGAGAAGAGCGGAGCGAGAAGCGTTCCAATGGATTCAGAAACCGTCACTCCCAGACTTGCTTTAACAAGCAGTTCCAAACCGTAGAGCAGAACGACTGAGACAGTAAATGGAATCAAGTCTTTAAATACTTGAGAAATATTTGGTGGAACTTCTTCTGGCATACGAATGGTGACATTATTTTTCACACAAACCTTGTAGACATTAACGGTCACAAAGGCAGCGATAAAGGCTGTCAAAAGACCTTTGGTTCCCATGAAGGCAGTTAGGAAGCCACCTTCCTTGGCAGGTTCAGCCGCCATGAGGAGGAAGCCGACCATAGAAGCCAGCATAGTAGACAAGAAGTTAATCTGGTTTGTCGCAGGCAGGTCGCGATTGACAGAGTCTGTCAGCGCCTTAGCAGTGGTCCCACCCACAAAGAAAGCCAGAATACCCATCGAATAGCTATAAGGGGTCATTAGGAAAGTTTCAATATCCTTAGACCAGTGGAAGCCCCAAGCATTTGGCACATAGGCAATCAAAATAAAGATAGATGAGAAGAGGATGACTGGCATACCAGCGATAAAGCCATCCCGAATAGCACGGAGATAGATATTCCGAGAAATCTTCTCAAAGAAAGGCTTCCCTTTCTCAATAAGTCCGATGAGTTTGTTCATTATTTTACTCCTCTTTTGTATAGTTCAATCAAATGGTGCATCATGTCTTTTAGCAAGATGGTAGTCATTAAGTGATCTTGGCCGTGCATCATGGTCACGCTGTAAGCCAAGTCCTCACCAGCAGCTTCTTTTGTCAAGAGACTGGTCTGAGCGTGGTGAGCTTCAGCGATGCAGCTATTGGCTTCTTCTACCAAGGCGTCTGCCTTAGCAAAATCCCCAGCTTCTGCGGCTTTCAAAGCTTCTAAGAGCTTGGAGCGAGCGTCACCAGCGTAGGCTACAATTTCAAAACCGAGCAATGTTACTTCTTCTCTATTCATGAGAGTTCCTCCTTGTATTCTTATGTAAAATGTTATTATTGTTTTCTATTTATAAAAGACGTTGAATATGCAGCACCAGATAGACCCGTTCGCTGCGGTAGAGATCAATTCCCGTCTTCTGGGCAATGATTTGGTAAATATCACTTCCGACCTGATAGGCTTGAGGGTAGGTCATCTGAATCTGACTTTCCATTTCCAGCAGGGAAACATTGTCATCACGGCTTCTGTCCAGATAGTCCAAAAAGTAGTTCAGGTGAATCATAAAACGGTCATAAAAGTTGCTGTTTTCTGCACTTCTTTTAATGTCATTTTTCTTCAGCTCTGCTTCAACTGCAGCCAGAATATCTTTTCGCTTGCCCAAGTGACTTTGCCCCTCGGGATTGGTCTCCCCTTCGGCATTGATAAAGTGATAGGCAATGCGATTGACCTCGTCGCTAGGGAAATGATCCAACAACCGCTCACGATATATCGCTACTGCTTCCTGAGCAATCTGATAAGGAATCGGGTATTTGTCCGAAGCATCCGGCAGATCACTCTCCTTGTAGCGCCCCTGCTGCACAGCCTGATAAGAGCAGTAAATGTGATTCGTCAGCGTGACATAGATATACTCCTGGACAGGATAATCATACTTCTTAGCAAGGGTGTCAATCACATCATAGGTCACTGTGATAAAGTCCAGTGGAACATCTTTGAGCAAGGCCACAAAGTTTTCTTTAGACTCTTCCGTTCTTAGGCGAAAGATTTTCTCAATCTTACTTTCCAGAACGATATCACCCTTCTTTTTATTAAAAGCTATGCCACTGCCAATCAGAACAACCTCTTCACCATTTTCATGTTTGGCTAGAGCAACATTGTTGTTCATAGGATGTATGATTCGATACATATCTCCTCCTCTTCATTTTCTAGGGTTCTGGCAAAACAAAAAGACCACAAACAAACCGAGGCTATATCTTCCCTCAATTTATTTGTGGTCACGCCTAATCCAACTTAGTAACGCTCACCCTATTCAATTTCTGATTTCATTATAGCATATCAGTCTCAGAATGTAAACCCTTACTTTATTTATTTTTTAACAAATTTTAGGCTCTTTCTTTCCAAGAGGTAGCTGTTTTTTGAAGAACCTTGTTGAGCTCATCAATATTTTCAAATCCTGTTGTACGGAGCCACTTGCGAGCTGCTTCTTCACCTTGCTCAATGTAGTCCTTGACACTACCAGCCCAAGTCGCACGTCCACAAAGAACGCCGTTGAAGTTAGCACCTGACTCATGAGCAAACACGAGTGTTTCTTGGAAGAGTTTTGCAGATACACCAGCACTCAAATAGATGTATGGCAGGTTAGTTGCTTCATCCTGTTCCTTGAAGAAGGCAGCAGCTTGTTCTTTAGTATGAACCACTTCACCATCGCCAAAGCCTTCAACGTATTTAACATTGACTGGAACTTCCACTTTCAAGACATCAATGTTGAAACGTGGATCTGAGAATACTTTCATAGCTCCAATAACCTTGTGAGGTTTCACTTTCGCGTATTCAGCGCTGGAAGCATCCGCAATCTTTTCATCGTAAGCCAAGATTTCAAGGAAGAATGGAATATCTTCTGCCACACACTCAGAACCCACACGCTCGATATAAGCCTGCTTTTGTTGGTTGAGTTCTTCGGAACTGTCTACGTCATAGTAAAGAAGGAATTTCACTGCATCCGCACCTTGTTCTTTGATGCGTTTTGCAGACCAAACATCCAGACAGTCTGGCAGGCGCTTGGTGCTTGAAGTATCATAGCCTGTCTTTTCATAGGCCAATAGCAAGCCAGCATTCTTGTCCAAAGCCTTAGTAGCAGGCAGTCCATACTCAGGATCCAGCAACATAGATGAAGCATAAGGAGTTAGCTCTTCTGCGACCAAAACTTTCAGTTCTTCCATTTGAGCTACTGTTGGTTCTGCTTCCTGGTGTTGAGCCATAAGGCGTTTCAAAGCACCGCGTTGGTCAAATGCCAAAGCAGAAATGATGCCATTCTCATCAGAGAGTTTTTCCATGTACTTGCGTTTTTGTTCTGTTAATACCATTCTTTATACCTCTTTTACTGTGATTTGATTGTATAGGCCATCGTAGTTTTCAACATTGACATGGCCGGTCATTTTTTCTTGGGCATTGAGCATGCCAAGAACATTCGCTTTTTTGAGCAGAGAAACATCATTCGCTTGATGATTCAAGGCCGAAGAAATCCCTGCAACAGTTGAGTCACCAGAGCCAACTGGATTGACCACTTGGATTTTAGGAATATCTACTTTATAGAAAGTATCCCAGTGCTTAGCGAAAGCTCCATCTGCACCGAGTGATACGATGATCCACTCGATTCCTTCAAATAGCGGTTCTGAAAGGACAGCTTTTAACTCATCCAAATCTTTGGAAATTTCGCGACCCAACAACTGAGAAAGTTCTTCGTTATTAGGTTTGATGGCAGTTGGTTTGACATCAGATTTAAGCACAGCTTCCAGAGCTGCTCCAGAGCAATCCAGCACCACCTTATTGCCAGCTTGATTAGCCATTTCAATCAGCTGGACATAGTATTCTGTCGGCAGGCCCGCTGGCAGACTGCCCGAGATACTGACAACATCTGCTTCAGCCATCAAAGACCGGAAGTGTTCTTGGAAATCCCTCGCCTCATCTGCTGTAATAGTTGGACCGGCTTCCAGGATTTCTGTTTGCTTGCCCTCGTGCAGAATAGCAATGCAATTCCTCGTATCTCCCGAAATATTATAAAAGTATTGTCTAACATTAGGATGGAGGTTTTGTAATAAGAACTCCCCATTAGTCCCACCAATCAGGCCAGTCGCAGCAACATTGTCTCCAATTTCCGCTAAGACTCTGGTTACGTTGAGACCCTTGCCCCCCGCTGTTTTACTGACTTCTGAAACACGATTAACAGTATCTATTTTCAATTCTTCTAAGGGATAGGAAATATCGATAGAAGGATTCATGGTCACTGTAAGAATCATCTAGCTACCTCACTAATCGTGGTACTCTCCACGATCCCATTTTTCAAGAAATTCTGTAAAGAAATTATCATCTGCTTGATGAGCATTGTGAGTCTCAACGTGCTCAACTTTTGCGATCAATTTTTTATTTTCTTCAGTCGGCTTGTACTCCGCATGGATGAAAGCTTCAATGATATCACACATGAGGAGCTCACCAGTGATTTTACCGCCAAAACCGATAACGTTGGCGTTGAGCTCTTCTTTAGCATAGAGAGCTGAAGTCATGTCGCGCACCAAAGCTGAACGAACACCAGGAACTTTATTTACAGCGTTGTTGATACCGACACCTGTACCACAGATACAAACACCAAGATCAGCTTGTCCACTAACAACTGCCTCCCCTACTTTTTTACCAAAGATTGGGTAGTGAGTACGTGTATGGTCATAAGTACCAAAATCAAGAACTTCATAGCCTTTTGATTTTAGAAAATCTGAGACTGCCATTTTTTCATTGGTAACGATATGGTCACATCCAATTGCAATTTTCATTTGATTTCTCCTTTTCTTAGCACATCTTGTTGAGCATGTCGACCCGGATTTGGTGACGGCCGCCGTCGTATTTACCATTGACAAAGCCTTTGGCAATGTTCTTAGCCAGCCCTTCACCAACGATTTCAGCTCCCATCGTAATCATGCGAGAGTTGTTATGACCGCGAGTCATGTAGGCAGAGCGTTCATCTGAGACTTCCGCCGCTACCATGCCCTTGATTTTGGTCGCTACCATAAATGGACCAGCTCCATAAGCGTCAATGACAATACCAAGATTTTCCTCTTGTTTATTCACCTCAGCCGCAACTGCAAGGGTCACATCAACAAAATCCTGACCTTCTTTCGTCACATCGACCACTTCAAAGTTTTCTCCGACGAGAAAATCCTTGACCACATCTTTCAGCTTACTTCCAGCAGTATCCGCTCCAATAATAATTGCCATGAGCATTCTCCTTTGTTTGATTTTTTGCACAGAATATTGTTTATAAAAAACACTTTCTGTTTCCTATAAGCATACTATACTCCTTTAAAAGTTATTTGTCAACAGATTTTTGTTTATTTTAATCAAAATATTTTTAAATATGATTAAAATAAACAAAAAAAGCCCTAAAAAGAGCTTTTTGATAATTTTTTCATCCATTTAAAATAAACTAGGAAATAATCTTGGTATAAACTTCCAGTTCTTCCTGAGCATTTTCAGACATCTGGTCCGTGATAACAGCTGTAATATCTGCCAAAGGACAGATAGAAGTGAAATCTTCCTTGCCAATCTTAGAAGAATCAATCAATAGGTAGGTCTCTGTCGAGCGCTCCAAAGCTAGCTTCTGGGTGTAGGCTTCTTCAAAAGAAGAGGTCATAATCTGCCCATTTTTGATTCCATTGCCACTGAAAAACATTTTAGTAAAGTACATTTTATCCATGATGGCATTGGTCATCTCGCCGACAAAGGCTTGAGTCGCTTCCCGCATCTCCCCACCCAGGAGAAAAACTTTGAAGGTATCTGACTTCTTCTTCAAAAGATCGCGAAAAATCGGCAGACAATTGGTAATCACGCGCAGATGTTGATTGGTGATTTCCTCAGCCAGCACTTCCACAGAAGTCCCCGGCCCAAGAAAAATAGTATCGCCATCTTCAATCAGCTCCACAGCCTTCTTAGCAACAGTCCGCTTGGCCTCGATATTCTGATAAAGCTTCTCTTCATGAGGAATTTCTCTGTACTTGAGGTGCTGATTACTTTTAGCCCCACCGTGAACACGAGTCAGCAGCCCCTTGCTTTCCAGCTCTATCAAGTCACGCCGAACCGTCATGTCGGAGACCTTCATACTCTCTACAATCTCAGCAACCGTCACCGTCCCAGCTCGATCCACCAGCTTAACTATTTCGTCCTGTCTCTGATTTTTAGCCATACTTTAGCCTCTCTACACATTGGTTTTGTTTATTATAACTCATTTTTCTGTTTTTTTCCATATTTTTTGTTTATTTTAAACAAAATTGAGGTTTTGCGATATGGTATAGGATATTAGAAAAACCTCAAGATGAACATCATGAGGCTTATTTCTATTCTAAATAATCACTATGCAGTTTACCAAGGCTGATTTTGGAAAGAAAGTTTATATTGCCTAAGCAGCCAATTAAAATTGAAAGCAAGAGAGAAAACTTGATTAAATCTTACTTATCCTTATCATTCGTCTTTAGTATCCAATTAAACAATCCAATCATTTTTGGGAAGGTAAATGAATAGAACAGAGCCTTTCCAACAGACATTTCCTTAGGTTTATTCAAATCTTTAGATATTTTGTTCATACCTTTAGCCCATACTTGTAAACAAAAGACTTTCATAATAAATTTTGACAATTGAATTATTCCTCATCTTCAATTATTTCAGCTTCTTTACGGATTGATTTAACATCTTTTTCATATTGTTCTTCATTGTAATCAATCATTTTAGAAAGTTCTTTTTGCAAGTTTTCCCCCATTGGTTTCATAGTAGCAAAAGTGATACCTCCTGAAATAACCCCTGAAACAACAGGAAGAACCTTGGAAACTCCTTTAGCAAATGTTCCCTTTGTAAGACTGATACCGAAAACCTTTAATACTTTTTTCAAAATTGGATAATATAAGGTTTTCGTTAAAGCTTTTTGTGGAATTGACTTGAGTGCCTGTTTTCCAATCGCCATGCCTCCAGCTCTCAGTAACGCACCTGTTCCAGAGACACCTAACATGACACCCAGATACAATAACAATGTATTTTGGGCTTCTTCTGTTAATTTATCCTTTTCAGACCACAGATATTGGAAGCCGTAGATATAACCTAGTTCTTGAGCTAATTTTAAAGCCATGGCATAATATTGAGCAACATCTGCTGGTATGGTCACAGCCACAGCAATTCCTCCTGGTAAACCAGCAAGAACAGAAGCTCCACTTGATAATAGGACATTATCAATAATACAAGCCTTTGCAGCTTTGTCCAATTTATCCTTGGAAACAATATTTACAGGACCATCAGCTAATAATTTCCCTATTTCTTCTTGACTTAAACCCTTGCCAAATTTATCCATTAGAAATTGATTTCTATCAACTTTAACTACTGGTAGCTTGGATACTTGCTCTAAGACTTGCATGGCCACTTCTTCTGGCTTCGCATCAAATTTACCCTTAGCTCCATTAACCACCTTATCAATCTCTTTACCAGCGCTCCCTGCAACATCTCCGACAGCTTTAGTAGTAGCATTAAAACCCTTGCCTACTGCTTTAACAGTCCCATTGGCTAAGTCACCAGCTCCTTTAACAACATCATCCCAAAAAGCCATAAATAATTCTCCTAAAATAATTTAATAGATAAAAGTAAATCTACAAGCCAATTATCCTACAACTTGTCAACTTTGTCAATGTACTGACAGTTATTTAAATGTTTTTGACTAACAAATTTTTTCTGAATCACAAACTATACCTTTTTAATTCCCAAATTCAAAAATCCCCCAGCAGCCTCCTGCTGGGGGATTGTCATTAGATAAAAGATTGCTATCCAATCAAACTTCCATTTGGGACTTTTTCGTCCACAGTAAGGAGAGTCAGTTGGTCGCCGTGCTCGGCTGATAGAATCATCCCTTGGCTAACATATTTTTTCATCATCTTACGTGGTTTGAGATTAGCTACGATTTGGACTTTCTTACCGACCAGTTCTTGCTCGTTTGGATAGTATTTAGCAATACCAGAGAGGATTTGGCGGTCCTCACCGTCTCCTGCATCCAAGCGGAACTGGAGAAGCTTATCTGAGCCTTCAACTTTAGAAACCTCTTTAACTTCTGCGACACGAATTTCCACCTTATCGAAATCGTCAAATTTGATTTCCTTGCGGTTGAGTTTGAGCTCGACTTCTTCTGGATTCCATTCTTTTTGAGCTGCTGGTTTGCCAGCTTCCATTTGTCCCTTGATATAGGCAATTTCTTCTTCCATATCGAGACGCGGGAAGATTGGTGTTCCTTTCTCTACAACTGTCAGACCTGCTGGGAGCTGGTCAATTGCTAGATTTTCCAGTGAAACTGCTTGAGGCAAGCCAAGTTGGGTGAGGACAGCCTTACTCGTTTCCATCATGAAAGGCTCAATCATGTGGGCAACAACACGGAGGCTGGCTGCCAAGTGACTCATGACTGCTGCCAGTTCTTTGACCTTAGCTTCATCCTTAGCTAAAATCCAAGGAGCTGTTTCATCAATATATTTATTGGTGCGGGAGATGAGCGTCCAGACTGCTTCCAGAGCACGTGGGTAGTCAACTGCATCCATGTGTTTGTAGTAGTCAATGATGGATTGGGCTGCCACCTGAGCCAGAGCTCCGTCAAAATCCGTCACATTTTCTTCATAGGCTGGCACTTGACCGTCAAAGTACTTGTTAATCATAGAAACCGTACGGTTGAGCAAGTTCCCAAGGTCATTAGCTAACTCATAGTTGATACGACCTACATAGTCCTCAGGTGTGAATGTTCCATCAGATCCCACTGGAAGACTGCGCATGAGGTAATAGCGCAGTGCATCCAAACCATAGCGTTCTACCAGCATTTCCGGATAGACTACATTGCCCTTAGACTTGGACATCTTGCCATCCTTCATGACAAACCAGCCATGAGCAATCAAGCGGTCAGGCAACTTGATATCCAGCATCATGAGCAGGATTGGCCAGTAGATAGAGTGAAAACGCAGAATGTCCTTGCCCACCATGTGAAAGACCGTTCCATTCCAGAATTTATCGTAGTTAGCATGATCATCCTGACCGTAGCCAAGTGCTGTCGCATAATTGAGCAGAGCATCAATCCAGACATAGACAACGTGTTTAGGATTAGATGGCACCGGCACACCCCAAGTAAAGGTTGTCCGAGATACGGCCAAGTCTTCCAAGCCTGGCTCGATGAAATTTTTCAGCATTTCATTAAGACGACCATCAGGAGTGATAAAGTCAGGGTGAGATTTGAAAAAATCTACCAAGCGGTCTTGGTACTTGCTGAGACGGAGGAAATAAGACTCTTCTGATACCCACTCCACTTCATGTCCAGATGGCGCAATTCCGCCAGTTACCTTTCCATTTTCATCACGGAAGACTTCTGCCAGCTGGCTTTCAGTAAAGAATTCCTCATCAGATACAGAATACCAGCCTGAATATTCACCCAAGTAGATATCATCTTGGGCTAAGAGACGTTCAAAGACATCAGCTACAACTTTTTCATGATAGTCATCAGTCGTCCGGATAAATTTATCATAAGAAATGTCCAGCAGTTTCCAGAGTTCCTTGACCCCAACTGCCATACCATCGACATAAGCTTGAGGACTGATACCAGCTTCCTCAGCCTTGGCCTGAATCTTCTGTCCATGCTCGTCAAGACCAGTCAGATAGAAAACATCGTAGCCCATGAGACGCTTATAGCGAGCCAGAACATCACAAGCAATGGTCGTATAGGCGGACCCGATATGGAGCTTGCCACTTGGATAATAGATAGGGGTTGTAATATAAAACGATTGTTTTTCAGTCATTTTTTAATCCTTTCAAGGCTAATGAAACCTTTTTTAATAGCACTTCATTATATCATATTTTGTTAAGTTTGCGAAAAGACATTCATTAACAGTCAAATCAATTAAAAAACCTAGAAAATATTCTAGGTTTAATAGGTCACAACATTCAAATTGCCACTTTCATACTCAGCGATGAAGATATTAGAAATATCGGTGTAACCGTCTTTAGCTAGTCTCTCAACCAGCCACTCTTCTGTTTTGTCAATAGACTCTAAAATATCAATCTGGACAACACCATCTGTGATAAGGGGATATTTAGGATTCTCTTCACCAGCCTGTACAATAATCAGCTGGCCGTTTTGTTCTATGACTGCCCGTTTGACCTGCTTGAGCTGGAAAATACCTTGGCTGCGCAGCTTCAAAGCTACATCTGCTGCTGAAAGACCAACAGAACGGCAGGCTTCAGGAATCAATTTCCCATGCTGAATCAACGTTGTCGGCTTGCCATCAATCAAATGCTTAACCGCACGGACATTGTTATTGAGCCACTTTAGGGTCAAGACCAAGATAGTCCACATGATGAGAATGACCGCATACTGAAGAATGTTAATGGAGCTATTATAAATCACCCCACCGATAATGCCACCAAGGACATAGTTTTGAATCTGGTCGATCGCTGAATTGGGCGCCAGATTGCCTTTTCCGGTCACATTAATAACAAAAACCAGTGAGAAAAGCCCCAGTGCTAGCTTAATTAGGATTTCAAGAAAATTCAATGTCATTTTTCAACCTCCACTATTTCGATATCTGTCGTCTTATGCAAGTCAATTTTTTCAAGCAAATATTTATCCGGCTCACTTCCGCTCATAGCCCGATAAAAGTTCTTTCCGACCTTCAAAATCGCTCCATCTGTCGCAGCTGAAGTATTGACATAAACTTCTGATTTATCCACACCCAAGTCTTCTGAAATGACCTCAATAAAATGCAGAGAGGTTTGAAACTGGTTATTAGAGTCTTGGTCAGTCTGAAAATTGCTAATGCCAATCAAGACCATGGCCACTAAGGCCAAAACAGAAATGATGGCTAGTTCCCGGAATTTTGAATCACGCTTATTGCGATAGGCCTTAAAAGCAAAAAATCCTGTCACAAGCAGCAGCAAGACAGAAAGTGCAACAGTCACCCAGTTTTGCTGACTAATCTGACTCAAAACATAATCATAAGAATAGAATTTCATGGCTTCTCCTCTATTTTTCTAGGATAATTATAGAAAAATTTTCATTATTTTTCAAACTTTCTTACAATCACTTTGCTATAAATCAGCCCTAAATTTTGTTATAATAAACTCAGGAAATTTTACTAGAAAAGGAAATTTTATGAAACTCATCTCTTGGAACATTGACTCTCTCAACGCTGCATTGACCAGTGATTCTGCCCGCGCTCAGCTTTCTCAGGCCGTCCTTCAAACCTTGCAAGCAGAAGATGCAGATATTATCGCCATTCAGGAAACAAAACTGTCTGCGACAGGCCCGACTAAAAAGCACTTGGAGATTTTGACAAATCTTTTCCCAGACTATGAAAACACTTGGCGCTCCTCCCAAGAGCCGGCCCGCAAGGGCTATGCAGGAACCATGTTCCTCTACAAAAAAGAACTGACGCCAACCATAACCTTCCCAGAAATCGGCGCTCCATCAACTATGGATGTTGAAGGCCGAATCATTACGCTGGAATTTGACGGTTTCTTTGTCACACAGGTCTATACGCCTAATGCTGGTGATGGCCTCAAACGTTTGGATGACCGTCAAGTCTGGGATGCCAAATATGCTGAATACTTGGCAACACTAGATGGACAAAAACCAGTCCTCGCTACTGGCGACTACAATGTGGCCCACAAGGAAATCGACTTGGCCAATCCAGCAAGCAACCGCCGTTCACCAGGCTTTACCGACGAAGAACGTGCTGGCTTCACCAACCTGCTGGCTAAAGGCTTCACCGACACCTTCCGCCACTTACACGGCGATATCCCCAACCAATACACTTGGTGGGCGCAGCGCAGCAAGACTTCTAAAATCAACAATACAGGCTGGAGAATCGACTACTGGCTCACAAGTAACCGCATCGCTGACAAGGTGATCAAGTCCGATATGATCGACTCTGGAGCTCGACAAGACCATACACCGATTGTCATGGAGATTGAACTCTAAGGAGAAAACGAATGGACTATCAAGCTGTCATTCCTGAATTTGTAGTATCTGACATCGAAAAATCACGCCACTTCTACTGCGACTTGCTGGGATTCTCTGTCGAATACGAGCGTCCAGAGGAGAAATTTCTCTTCCTCTCGCTTGAAGACTGCCAACTTATGCTAGAAGAAGGCCGCGCAGAAGAATTAGCTCAGCTGACCTATCCTTTCGGGCGCGGTGTCAATATTTCCTTTGGCATTGCGGATGTTCCTCAGCTCCACCAAAAACTGCTGGAAGCTGACTATCCTATCCATCGTCCCCTGACAAAAAGAGAATTTCGAGTGGGAGATAACTTTATCTATCCTCATGAATTTGCGATTTTGGATCCAGATGGTTATTTTTTAAGATTTAGTGAATAAGAAAGCGAAGTCATTTGACCTCGCTTTTTAAATGTCTTTAAAGTTATAGAGTTGTGGATAGTGTTCGCACTCGGGATTTTTAGGATGGCAGATGGCTCGGCCAAAGTAAATCATAGCCTGATGGGCAGGCAGCCAACGTTCCGGCGGAAGGACATCCATAACTCGCTTTTCTACCTCTAGTGGCGTTGCCGACTTTTTAACGATATCATGGTGCTTGCAGATGCGCTCCACATGGGTATCAACAGCAAAGGCTGGAATACCAAAGCCCACACTCATGACTACATTGGCTGTCTTGCGACCAACACCAGCTAGACTTTCCAATTCTGCCCGCGTTTGTGGTACTTGACCGTCAAAGTCGTCCAAAAGCTGCTGGGCACATTTCTTCAAAAACTTGGCCTTGTTGCGATAGAGCCCTAGGCGGGAGATGTATTTAGCAATGTCTGCTTCACCAGCCGCAGCCATGTCTTGAGGACTTGGATAGGCTTCAAACAGAGCTGGCGTTGCCTTATTGACCGCAGCATCTGTCGTCTGAGCCGACAGCATGACCGCTACCAAAAGCTCAAAGTGATTGCGAAAATCCAGACTGGGCTTGGCGTCAGGGAAGAGAGCGATAATCTCTTCAATCACATGACGAGCCCGTTTTTTTGATAAAACCATGATTCTTCTTTCTAAGATTGAGATAGATTTATTATATCATGAAAGGAAGAAGCATCCAAAAAACTTGATTGAGAAAGCAGCTGTTCTTAATACTTTACAAGTCCAACTCTTCATACGCCTTTCGGTAGCCAATCTGCAAAATCTGGTTATCTCGAACCAAGAGCGGCCGTTTAATCAACATGCCGTCTGTAGCCAGTAAATCTGCAGCTTCCTGAGCTGTGAAATGTGGGACCTTTTCTTTGAGCCCTAGCTCACGGTATTTGAGACCGCTAGTATTGAAAAAAGCCTTGAGCTCAAAGTCCGAGTTCTGAATCCAGTCTAGGAGCTGGTCCCGGCTAGGTGTATTTTGGACAATATCCACTGCTTCAAAGTCCACTCCTAATTGATTGAGCTCAGCCTTGGCCTTGCGGCAGGTAGAGCATTTTGGGTATTCGATAAATTGTAACATTGTTTTTCCTCCGTCCCTATGATAGCCCAGCTAGCTCCTTCTTGTCAAGCCGAGACTCATTAGAAAAAGCCGACAAGCAAAATGCTTATCGGCAGGCATAGACGCATTCCATAAAGAAACACCTCTATCTTTTTGTTATTTCTTAATCAAACGCACGCGCACAATATTGTCGCTATTCTCAAATTTATCAACCAGCTCCTGAATCTTGCTTTCGTCCGACTCATCCAGATCCAGCAAAGTATAGGCATAATCGCCTTTGGAACGATTGATGATATTGTCGATATTGATATTCAAATCACTGACCGCTGTTGAAATCCGAGCTACAATATTCGGTACATTTTTGTTAATCAGAGTAATCCGATAAGGCGCTGAGAGAGCCTGACGGACATTAGGGAAATTCACAGAGTTGATAATCTCCCCCGTTTCCATGAAGCGGCGAATGGTTTTCCCAGCCATAATGGCACAGTTGAGCTCAGCTTCTTCGGTCGAGCCGCCCAGATGCGGAAAGACTGTAATCTGCGGATGACGGAGTAGCTCATCTACACCAAAGTCTGTGATATAGCGCTTGATAACACCTGCTTCCAAGGCTTCAAAGAGGGCAGCATTGTCCACCAGCTCGCCACGGGCAAAGTTGATAAGGGTTGTTCCTTTTTGCATGAGACCAAAAGCCTCCTGATCGAAAGTAGCACGCGTATCCTCAGTCAGAGGCACGTGGATAGTGATATAATCACTCTTTTCAAAAATTTCCTTAATGTCTGCTACCCGTTTGACATGGCTAGAGATATTCCAAGCTGTTTCAATGGATACATAAGGGTCATAACCAAGGACATTCATTCCCAGACGATAGGCATCGTTAGCAATACGGCCGCCGATAGCTCCTAACCCTATGACTCCCAAAGTCTTGTCTGAAATCTCTGTCCCAGCAAACTGTTTCTTACCAGCTTCCACTTGCTTGGGAACATCATCTCCAGAAAGGTCGTTAGCCCAACTGTTAGCTGCGATATAGTCACGGGCAGACAGAAGAATGGAAGCCAAGACCGCTTCTTTCACCGCATTGGCATTAGCTCCTGGCGTATTGAAGACTACAATTCCCTGAGCCGTTGCCTGTTCGACCGGAATATTATTGGTTCCTGCACCTGCTCGCGCAATGGCTTTGAGCTTGCTCGGAAATTCCTGTCCATGCAGGTTTTGACTGCGCAGGATATAAGCATCCGGATTGTCAGACTTGTCTCCGTCAATTTGAAAAGCATTGCCCAGCTCCTTGAGTCCGATTTGATTGATATTGTTAAAGGTTTTGACACTAAAGACCATAGATTCCCTCCCTTAAGAATTTTCTTCTTCAAATTTCTGCATAAAGGCAATCAAGTCCTTGACTCCTTGGAGCGGAAAGGCATTGTAGAGACTGGCTCTCATGCCGCCTACGCTGCGGTGCCCCTTGATATTCTTGAATCCCGCTGCTGCAGCCTCTTTGTTAAATTTGGCGTCCAGCTCTGGGCTAGGAGACACAAAGGGAATATTGGCTACTGAGCGCTGCTCCTTGTAACGGACTGGACTGCGATAAAAGTCAGACTGCTCAATGAAGTCGTACAAAAGGCCAGATTTTTCACGATTGCGCTTTTCCATTTCTGCTACACCACCTAGCTCCTTGACCCACTCAAAAACCAGCTTGGCCATATAGATGGCAAAAGTCGGTGGTGTATTGTAAAGAGAGCCATTGTCCGCCTGAATGCGGTAATCCAACATGCTAGATAGAACTGGTTCGTCATCCAGCAGGTCTTCTCGGATGATAACAACTGTCACGCCAGCAGGTCCGATATTCTTCTGAGCCCCAGCATAAATCAAACCAAAATCCTCTACTCGGTATTGAGCAGCCAGGATATTAGAAGACATGTCCGCCACAATCGGCACGCCATTGGTCGCAGGCAGGTCATAAATAGCCGTTCCTTCGATAGTATTATTGGTTGTCAGATGCACATAAGCCGCCTGCGGATCAATCTCCTTTTCATCAAAAGAAGGAATTTCCGTGTAATTTAAATCCTCTGACGAAGCCAAAAGAATAGGCTCAAATGGAATGAACTTAGACAGCTTGACTGCTTCGGTGTAAGCTTTCTTTCCCCAAGATCCAGCCACTAGGTAATAGGCCTTGCCGCCTTGGGCTAGATTAAGGGGAATCATACTAAACTGAGTAGAAGCTCCGCCCTGCAGAAATAGCACGCGGTAATTGTCCGGAATATCCATGAGCTCACGCAGCAAGCTCTCAGCTTCTTTTATAATATCGTCAAATTCCTTGGATCGGTGGGACAGCTCCATCACACTCATGCCACTTTGGGCATAGTCTAAAAACTCAGCCTGAGCTTTTTTCAAGACTTCCTTGGGCAATACTGCCGGTCCAGCAGAAAAATTGTAAATCGTCATATCCTACCTCCAAAATTTATTTTGTATATCATATCACAAAGTTTAGAAAATATCTATTTTTTCTTAAAAAGAAGGAAATTTTTTAAGAAAACACGAACAAAATAAAGAAAAATAATAAAAGAAGCTATGAAAGCTTCTAATCATTTTAGATCTAGTTTTAAATAAAGTAACTATATCAATACAAAACTACCGCTGATAAATGTTTAGTTTCTAATCAATTTTTTTGGCATCAATAAATCATACAAATAACCATGTTTAAGCATATCCAAATTAAACACATATGGAATATGAGCAAATGCCTCTGCTAATGGCAAACGAGCTGTTTTCCAGCCCAATCCATCTGTTACCCAAACAAACTCAACATCATCTGGTGAATTGACGACGAACTGGCTCAATTCAGTAAACTCTCCAGCAACAGCCTTCAGTTTGCTGCCGCCTCCACCATAGTAGTTTGTTTCAATCAACCAAATTTTATGTTTTTCCTTTGAATAAACAGCTACATCAAAACGGCGTTGTGATTTATCAACTGGTACTTCTATATTCCACATTTCTTTTATGAAAGATGGCGTAGCTTGGGATTTAAACTCTAAATCATGCTGCTGACAAACTTTAGCAACACTTCGTTCAAGGATGCCTTCCATAGTCGTTCCACTTCGATTTTTACGAGCATTACTATCTAATCCCGCTTCTACACCATACACATAATCAACAAGTGATCGGCTAGCTTCCTTTTGTAAAAAGTACAACAAACCAGCTTGCTCAATAAAATCTACATAAACTTTTATATCACTTTTGTCAATCTTCTTAAAATCTAATTGATGAAAGCTCATATTATCATCTTCATCCAAGGAAAGAATATCTAAAACTTTATCACGGCTGGCAATCAAGCTAGGAACAGCCCTCAGTAAATCAGGCTGTTTTGAAAATAAATTAAAGGCCTCTTCATAAATATTATCTTTACCAATTAAATAGTTTAAAGTGTTTAATTCAAGTTCAAACTCCTTTGTCTCTCGTCTAACCTTACTCCAATTTACATAGTACTCTGGTGTACGGTTGGTAACTGAAAGAGTCGAGAGGAAATATTGTAAACGCTCATCCAATGATAAGGTGACAAAATCAGAAAATTTCATGTTTATTCTCCTTATGGTTCTGGAATAACATTCCAAGTCATATTTCTACCAGAATAATTCCAATATCTTATATCTTGTTCAATAAACAACCATTTAATAGTTTTGACAATATGATCAACTGGAAAACCAATTTCAAAATGTATAGATTTTATTTCATGTTCAGAAATATCATAACATTCATACACCTTTTGTAACAAGGAATATAGCTTTTTGTATTCACTAGGATTATTAGATTTTTTTAACTGTAAATCGTGACTAATATCTTCATGTTTAGGATAATTTCTTTTCCTCTTTCCTTCAGAAGAATAATTAACATCTTCAACACAGACTAAAAAATCGAAACCGTTGTGTAAATTAGCAGGTCTCTGAAGATACACTCTTTTTCCATCGTTCAACTGCTCCACATAATATACATATCTTGTTGCACTATCGCCAGTTCCTTCACCCGGTTGCTCTCTTGAAAAACATTCAACAACTCTCATTCTTACATCATTTCGACTTCCTTCATTAGAAAAATATCTTGTAAGTTCTATTCTACTCATAATATAACCTCTTCCTCCAATCTTCTTTTGGCTATTTCTAAATAATCTTTCTCCGCATCAATACCAATGAATTTACGACCTAACCGCTTAGCTACAACTCCTGTTGTTCCACTGCCAACAAAGGGATCAAGTATATAATCATTTTCTTTAGTGCTAGCTAAAATGATCCGTTCTAATAAATATTCTGGCTTTTGCGTTGGATGTTTTCCGGCCCACTTCTCTGCCTTTTTAGTTAGCGGTCCCATCCACACATCCTTCATCTGTTTACCGCCATTAATATCTTTCATCAAATCATAATTATAGTAATGCTTAGCCTTTTTATCATCTTTACGGGCCCACAAAATCGTTTCCGTGGAATGAGTAAAATAGCGGCAAGATAGATTCGGAGCTGGGTTGCTCTTTTGCCAAGTAATATTATTTAAAATTTTAAAACCTTCTTGTTCCAAAGCCATACCCACAGAGTAAATATTATGTAAGCTGCCTGAAATCCAGATAGTACCATTAGGCTTTAAAATAGGTCTGACTAATCGTAACCATCGTCGATTAAAGTCATGTTTCTCCTCAAGACCAGAAACCTTATCCCAATCACCTTTATCAACAGAGACAATGTTACCACCAGAATTTGAAAAACCCCCGTTACTCAAAAAGTATGGTGGATCAGCAAAGATCATATCCATACTTTCTGGCTTCATTTTTGATAAGAAGTCAAAGGTATCAGCATGAACCAGAATAGCCCTTTCCTTATTATAGTATGGTTTTGTCATTAAAACACCCCCATACTTATATTCGTAATTAGTCATAATTTGTTACTATAATTTCTGAAATTTTTCCACGACTTGAGCTCTTAGCACCATTCGTTCGCTGAGCTTCCACAAAATAAATATTAAAATCCTTGTATAATTCTTCTACCAAAGGACTCGAGGAATTTGACAGCATAGCATAGACTCCTCGCTCCGTCAATTCCTTAAAAGTATCGCGTAACCGAACCTGTTCCTCATAAGAAAAGCCCTCGTGGGTATAAGAGGTAAATGAGCTAGTTTCGTTTAACGGAATATAAGGCGGATCAAAATATACAAAATCGCCTGTTTGAGCATCCTTAACTGCCTCCGCAAAATCTGTTTGCAAAATTTCTACATCATTCTCATTTAGATATTCACTGATTTGATAAAGTAAATCTACATCCACTATTTTGGGATTTTTATAGCGGCCGTAAGGAACATTAAACTGATTTTTAGAATTGACTCGATACAATCCATTGAAATCAACCCGAAGCATGTAGAGAATTCGCGCCGCTCTCTCTACCCCTGTCATCCTGCTAATTCGACCATCGCGATCTGCCGAACGCAATGCTAAATAATAATCTTTGCTGTTATTTTCTTTATGCTTTATCAATAAATTAATCAATTCAGCTGGATTATTTTTTATCTGGCGATAGGCATTTATCAGTTCCTCGTTAAAGTCATTAATGACCGCTTGTTCTGGAGCCAAATCAAAAAATAAAGCTCCGCCGCCAACAAATGGCTCAAAATAGCGACCATAAGTCTCTGGCATATAGCTCCTTAACTCTCCTAAAAGTTGGCGTTTCCCCCCAGTCCATTTAGTAAACGGCTGGAGATTATGATATTTTAATTTTACATTAGTGTCTAAAGACATGACTATTCCTTTTAAGTGTAATGAAATTATTATAACACATACCAAACAAAGAATTTGCTTTTATGTTATAAAATACAAAGAAGTCGCTAAAAAGAAAAGTTGAAATAAGATTTCAACTTTCTCTTAGTTCATGATAAACCGCATAGAGCTCGCTCTTGTTCCTGCCGTATTTCTTGGCCACTTCCTTGATGGCGAGATTCTTTTTGCTGCCAGCTTCAACTAAAAGATTAATTTCAGCTAGGATCTGCTCTTGAGATATTTCTTGCGGAGCATCTTCTGTCGCCCCAGCAACAATCAAGAGACACTCTCCTTTAGGCGGATATTCAGCCGTATAAGCCAACAATTCTGAAATCTGCCCTCGCTGATACTCTTCGTGAATCTTAGTCAGCTCGCGCACCAAGACGACTTGTCGATTACCATAAACTGCCAGCATATTTTCCAGCGTAGCCCGAACCCGATGAGGGGATTCGTAGAAAATCTGGGTCTCAGGATAGGATTTTTTGCTAGTGAAAAATTCCTTCTGCTGGCCAGCCTTTCTAGGTAGAAAACCATAGAAAATATGCGGTTGGGGAGCCAAGCCGCTGGCAATCAAGGCTGTTATTCCAGCACTAGGACCAGGAATTGGCACTACAGTAATTCCAGCTTCTAGCACTGCCTGAACCAAATCATGTCCAGGATCAGAAATGCTGGGCAGACCAGCATCTGAAACCTGGGCTATATCATTTCCGCTTTGAAGCATGTCCAAGAGAACTGGAATTTTCTCCTTGGCATTGTGCTCGTGAAAGCTGATCTGTTTAGTCTCAATCCCAAAATTTTTGAGCAACAGGCCGGTGTTTCTCGTATCTTCAGCTGCAATCCTGTCTACCTCTTTCAGGGTATTGACCATACGGATGCTCATATCATCCAGATTGCCAATAGGAGTTGCGACCAGATAAAGCTTGCCGTAGACAGTTTCGCCCTTAAAACTTTTTTGAACCTGCATCACTACTCCCTAAATAACAATTCATCACAGAACATGCACTCTGCGTCATTCTCCCGGCGCTGGCCATAGAAATCCGTACAGACATGAAAGCCGTCATAATAAAGCTTACGCAGATTATCCCGGTTTTTCTTGGTCTTGGTCGGAGCTTCCTTCTCCACTTCTCCCAAGCGCTCCCTCAGCTTGTCATTTTCCAGATGCAGAGCAATATTTTCCTCTACCACACTCTTGAGATTTTTCTTAACAGCTTCCACTTCAGCAAGGGTCACTAAAAGCGTCTGTGAAAAATCATCTAAGGCGTCAAATAAGTCTTTTTTATCCATTTTATACTCCTGTGCTGCCTCTTTTTACTTTCCCTTCAAAGTCATATATTCTAAAGCATTTTGAAAAGATACATTGGCCTGCCACATCTTCCGAGCTAGCAAAAGCTGCTCCAAGGCCTGTCGACCGCTTTCTGTTGCTATATCCTTATAGAATAACACTTCCAAGAGCTTGAAGACCTGTTCCTGCTTCTCCTTATCATCAGCCAGCTTTGCCAGACGCGAAACCTGAAGAAAAGCCTGACTGGAGCGAGTCTGAAAATCCTTGACGAAGCGCTCGCATTCGCTGACTAATTCAAAAAAGGCGTTATTATGAGCCAAGCTTTCCGCTTCTGACTGAGTCTGACTATAGGCAGCTAGTAGCTCCGCTCGACTTTTAATCAAGCCATCCTGTTCCAAACTGTGCTGCAGAGCAGCTGTATTTTTCAAGAAATGATAAACCTGAGTCCGACTTCGAATCGTCGGCAGAATCAGCTGTTCATCAGCAGTCAGGAGAAAGATATAAATCTCGCTCTGTGGTTCCTCAATGACTTTGAGCAAGGAATTGGCTGCATTAACATGCATCCGATCCGCATCGCAGATAATGAAAACCTGCCGACTGCCTTCCAGACCACTCTGAGAGAAGTTTCGGACCAGCTCCCGAACTCGGTCAGTTTTGATAATGTTATTAGCTGGTCGCACCACTGTTACATCAGAAAAGTCTTCTTCTGCAATCAAACGACAAGAACGACAGGACTGACAAGGCCAGACGCCCTGCTTATTCTCGCAAAAGAGACTCTGGGACAGGATTTGAGCCATTTCAAAACTGCCAAAAGCTCCGGTAAACAAGTAGGCGTGACTAAGCCGCCCCTGTTCCAGAATATGCTGAAACTGCTCAAACAAGCTGGGCTGGCTTTGCTGTAAATCTTTTATCTTCATGACAGATTCTCAAATCGTTCTTGAATGATGGCCAAACTATCAGCCACCACCTTATCCAAAGGTTGGCTAGCATCCACCTTGACAAAGCGCTCGGGCTCCTTATCAAGAATCGCCAAATAGCCCTGTCGAACCCGCTGATGCAAGTCCAAACCTTCCAGATCAAGCCGATTCACCTCTCGACTCTCACTTCTAGCAATCCGCGCCAGCCCTTCTTCAACATCAATATCAAAATAGAGGGTCAAATCAGGCTTGAGTCCATCTGTCGCAAACTGATTGAGCCATTCAATATCAGATACATCCAGCCCTCGGCCGTAGCCTTGATAGGCCACCGAACTATCGATAAAACGGTCCATCAAGACAATATTTCCTTGCGCCAAAGCCGGCAAAACCCGCTCAGCCAAGTGCTGACGGCGGCTGGCAATGTACAGCAAGAGCTCAGTCTTTGCATCCATAGCCGTATGGCTAGGCTCCAAAATCACTTCGCGAATAGCCTCCGCAATCTGGACACCGCCCGGCTCCCGCGTCGTAATCAGACCAGTGCCATAATTTTTCAAAAAAGGAAGCAAGGCTTCCAACACACTCGACTTTCCAGCCCCTTCCGGACCTTCCAGCGAAATCAAAATACCATTTTTCATCTTTACCTTTAATCTCTAACTTCTAATTTCTTAATCTTTATAAGAAAATGCAGATGCGAATCGCTCTAAAGCTTGATATAAACTACTTTTAAGAGTTCGTCCACATTGCTGAGCAACCCGATAAGAGCCGACTCCGTCAACTCATTATTTTCATCCCACTCTTTTTTATCTATTGTTTATTTTACCAAAAAAAAAGCTAAAAGCCCATCATAAGAAAAAACTTTAAATATTTTTTCAAAGTGTTTTACAAAGACTAAATTTTTGGTAAAATATATTCAGAAGAAATTTCTAGAAAGAGATTTAGGAGGATCTTATGTTTAAATTAAAAAACGTACTGGCCATCATTTTTGGGGCTGGAATTTTTTCTTTTGCGATTCATTATTTGGTCATTCCCTTTCATTTGTATGAGGGCGGAGCAACGGGTCTGACCTTGATTACCTACTATCTATTTAAAATCCCTGTCTCGACGACCAACCTAGTGATTAACATTCCTCTCTTTATTATTGCATGGAAGCTACTGGGTTCGCGAACTCTCTACCTCAGCATTCTAGGGACTTTCTCTGTGTCTGCTTGGCTCAAGATTTTTGAAATCTTACCTGCTTCTAAACACCTGCAAGACTATTTTATCTCAGCTCTGGACGGCGATGTCTTACTAGCCTGTCTTGGAACGGGGATTATTATGGGGATTGGACTGGGCACCATCTTTAATGCCGGCGGAACAACTGGCGGTACCGACATTGTGGCCCGCATCTTCAATAAATACACCAGCATTTCCATGGGCAGACTCATGCTGACGGTTGACTTTGTAGTCATTACTTTGGTTCTCCTAGTCTTCAAAGACTTACGCATGGTATCTTACACCCTGATGTTTGTCTTTATCACCTCCCGTGTCATTGACCTGATTGCAGAAGGAGGTTTTGCTGGTAAGGGATTCCTTATTGTTACCAGTAAGCCGACAGAACTAGCTGAAGCTATCAATGATAAGCTGGATCGTGGAGTGACCTACCTCAAGGGGCAAGGCTTCTATAGTAAGCAGGATCTGCAAATTGTCTACTGTGTCGTTTCCCGTAATGAAATGCAGCAAATGAAGAAACTCATCAACCAAGTCGATCCATTTGCCTTTACTACTATTACCGAAGCCCATGAGATTTTGGGTGAAGGCTTCACTTTAGATGCCAACAAACAACCTATTGTACGTTAAAAACCTCATCTAACGATGAGGCTTTTTTATCTTATTTATAAGGCTTTTGCAGCAGTATGTGTAATCTCAGCCAGCTCAATAGCATGCTCTTCAAATTTTTTCTTGAGAATCTCCATGTCTATATCACCAGCTAACTGTACTTCAATGACGACTTTGCCATCCTTGCGAGGGATATTGACTGTATTGGAGATGTTGAGGTTCTCTTCCACCAGAAGACGGATAATCTGCTCAAGAACCCCCACCTTATTTTCAGTGACAAAACGCAGCCGAACTCCCTCTTCGCCATAGCCAGATACTTCCAAGAAGGCCTTGAAAATATCACGATCAGTGATAACTCCGTAAAGCTGTTCATTGTCCACAACAGGCAGGATGCCAATCTTATTTTTCAGCATCAGATAGGTCGCATCTTCCAGACTGGCAAACTGAGAAATCGTGACCACATCACGAATCATAACATCACCAACCTTGGTTTTGTTGAGAAGATAGTTCATCTCATAAATGGACAGGCTCGTTGCCTTAGATGGACTAGCTTCTGCAATCGTTCCTTCTGTCACTAGTCCCACTAATTGGTCATTCTCAATCACCGGCAGACGGTGGAGCTTCTGCTCACGCATCATATCTGCCGCATGAGCAATCGTTGTATCTGGGCTGATATAAACCACCTTACGCGTCATAAAATCTTTAACTGCCATAAGAGTTCCCTCTTCTTCCTATCCATAATTCTTATACTTATTATACTTTATTTTGTAGCTGATTTCAAACGCTTCCAAGCCCTTTGCCTAAGTTTTCAAAATTTAGAAAAATCTCGCGATTGGGAAAATTGAAGATAGGAAATGCCTAGCTAAAATATTTTAAGCATCTAAGAAAAAAAAGTACAAAGGGCCTTATCAAGCGAAAACTCGCTCTCGCGAGTTCCTATCTGCAACCTGAAACAATCCCCTGGCCATCTTGACGAGAACCTTGTTTTCTTTATCTGCAACTTAAAAAGGTCCAATGGACCTTTTCAAAATGTTAAGTTACTACCGTAACTTTCTATCAACAACCTAAAAATGTCTCCCAGACATTTTGAAGAAAACTCGCTCTCGCGAGTTCCTATCTGCAACCTGAAACAATCCCCTGGCCATCTTGACGAGAACCTTGTTTTCTTTATCTGCAACTTAAAAAGGTCCAATGGACCTTTTCAAAATGTTAAGTTACTACCGTAACTTTCTATCAACAACCTAAAAATGTCTCCCAGACATTTTTAGCCGCCTAGATATGCTTTGCGGACTTCGTCAGAAGCGAGGAGTTCTTGACCGGTTCCGGATAGAACGATTTTACCTGTTTCAAGGACATAACCGCGGTCAGCGATAGAGAGAGCCTTGTTTGCATTTTGCTCAATCAAAAGAACAGTCGTTCCTTGTCGCTGAATATCTTGGATAATATCGAAGATTTCCTGGATAAAGATTGGCGCCAAACCCATAGAAGGCTCATCCAGAAGCAAAAGCTTAGGCGTAGACATCAGAGCCCGTCCCATAGCCAGCATCTGCTGCTCACCACCTGAAAGGGTTGCAGCATCTTGGTTTTTACGCTCTTCCAAGCGTGGAAAACGAGAGAAGACCTTTTTGAGATTGGCTTGATTTTCTTCGCGGTTTGTTTTGAGAAAGGCACCCATTTCCAAATTCTCTAAAACGGTCAAACCTGGAAAAACATGACGGCCTTCTGGTACTTGCGAAAGTCCAGCTGCTACGATCTTTTGAGCAGGAACTTTTTGAATTTCATTGCCTACAAATTCAATTTTACCAGCACTTGGACGAACCAAGCCTGAAATAGTCCGGAGAATGGTCGTTTTCCCAGCTCCATTTGCACCAATCAGGGAAACGACTTCTCCTTCGTTTACTTCAAAGCTGACATCACGGACAGCCTGAATCATGCCATAATGGACAGAGAGATTCTCAACTTTAAGCATGGACATTAGGCTTCACCTCCTAGATAAGCTTCAATAACGCGTTTGTCATTCTTAATTTCATCAGGTGTTCCGTGCGCAATCAAGCGGCCGTACTCCAAAACATAGATTCGCTCAGTGACTTCCATTACCAGACTCATGTCATGCTCAATCAGCATGATGGTAATGTTAAATTCGTTTTTAATCCGTCGAATCAATGCAGTCAGCTCTGCTGTCTCCTGAGGGTTCATCCCTGCAGCCGGCTCATCCAAGAAGAGGATCTTTGGCTCCGTTGCCAAGGCCCGAACAATCTCCAAGCGGCGCTGCTGACCATAAGCTAGGTTCTTAGCCAAGGTTTCTGCTTCCTTGTCCAAGTCAAAAATTTTCAGCAACTCCAAAGCCTTGTCTTTGAGTTCTTCTTCGTTTTTGTAGTAGGTTGGCAGGCGGAAGAAGGAAGCCAACACATGAGCCTTATGATGATTACCAAAGGCAATCAGAACATTATCCAAAACACTAAGATCCTTAAAGAGCCGGATGTTTTGGAAGGTTCGCCCTAGACCTAAAGCAGCAATCTTGTAAGGAGCCTTACCATTGAGCAAATGACCATCCAGTGTCACTGTTCCTTCACTCGGATCATAAACACCAGTCAAGAGGTTGAAAAGAGTCGTTTTTCCTGCACCATTAGGGCCAATCAAACCAACCAGCTCACCCTCGTTGAGTTCCAAGGTCACATCGCTGACAGCAGTCAGACCGCCAAAGTTTTTAGTTAGATTTTTTACATCAAGAAGTGCCATTATTCTTTGACCTCCTTATTCTTTTTGAAGAGCTTAGACAGGCTGAGCTCCCAAGTTCCTAAAAGTCCGCCTGGACGGAAAATCATGACCAAGATTAAAGCCAAAGAATAGACAATCATCCGAATGCTGGATACATCCTGCAGCAGCATATTGAGAATGCCCAATACTACTGCAGCTACAATGGTTCCAGTCATAGAGCCTAGACCACCAAAAACGACAATAATCAAGATATTGATAGTGTTGGTAAATGAATAGTCCTTAGGAACAACTGAACCAACGAAGCCAGCTTGAAGAGAGCCAGCAATAGAAGCCGTGATAGCTCCCAAGACAAAGGCTGTCACTTTGATTCTAGTAGTATTAACCCCAACAGACTCGGCAGCAATCTCATCCTCACGGACAGACAGAGTGCTACGACCGATAGGACTGCGCAGGAAGTTGAGTGTCAAAATAGTGGTGATAACAACAAAGACATAAACCATTTGCCAAGACGTAAAAGGCGGAATGGATAGGATACCAGCTGCGCCATTAGTCAAAGTACCGCCATTAATAATCAGAATCCGGATAATCTCTGAGACACCAAGAGTCGCAATCGCGAGATAGTCCCCTTTAAGACGTAGTGTTGGCAAACCAACTGCCAAAGCCACAATACCAGCAATGACAGCTCCCGCCAGCATAGCAATAAAGAAAGCTCCATAAGTTGGCGATTTAGAGCCGATAATTGCTACAGCGTAGGCACCGATAGCCATAAAGCCAGCGTGCCCCAGAGAGAATTGACCCGAGAATCCGACGATGAGATTGAGCCCCACAGCCAAAATAATATTAATTCCAATCTGCTCTAAGATTTGAATATAAAAAGCATTGAGAACACCGGCACTAACCAATATTGTCATCAGCAGGTAGCCGATTAAGACAAGGCCAAGCCAGAAAATATTTACCTTTAAATTCTTTTTCATACCTTACACCTTCTCTTTCACATTTTTGCCGAGGATACCAGCTGGACGGATCAGAAGAATGACAATCAAAATCGCATAAACAATGGCATCGCGGAAATCAGATAATCCAAGCGCTGTCGCAAAAGTTTCCAAAAGACCGATAACAAAGCCACCAAGCGCTGCACCAGGAATGATTCCAATACCACCGAGAACGGCCGCTACAAAGGACTTAATACCTGGAGTCATCCCCATCAAAGGCTCCAATGAATTATAGTAAAGAGCAATTAGGACGCCAGCAGCTCCAGCAAGAGCTGATCCCAAAGCAAAGGTGAAGCTGATTGTCCGATTGACATTGATTCCCATCAGCTGAGCAGCATCACTGTCTACAGATACAGCACGCATAGCCTTACCCATCTTTGTCTTCTGCACGATGAACTGCAGAGCCACCATGAGGAAAATCGAAATTCCCAAAATCAGCAGCTGAATATTTGAGATAGAAATAGGTCCTAAGTTAAAGCGTACTGTTTTAATAACCTGCGGGAAGGAACGGGTATTGGCACCAACAAAGAAAATCATGCCATATTCGAGGAGAAAGGAAACTCCAATGGCTGTAATCAAAGCCGCAATCCGAGTCGAATTTCTCAGAGGACGATAAGCTAAAAACTCAATAACCACACCGAGAATCGCTGTCCCAATCATCGCTAAAATGAGAGAAAGGAAGAAATTAAACTTCAGGATATTAATCAAGTAATAACCCATAAAGGCACCAATCATATAGATATCGCCGTGGGCAAAGTTAATCAGCTTAATAATCCCATAAACCATGGTATAACCCAAAGCCAGAAGCGCATAAACACTACCCAGGATTAGACCGTTGACTAATTGTTGGAGCATTAGACACCACTCTTTCTATAATAAAATAAGGAATGGGACAAAAATCAGCAGACTAGGTCGTGATTTTATCATCCCACTCCCAAAATACGAATAATAGTTGATTGAGAAACGAAGAAGAATAGATTATAAAACAATACTCTTTCAATCCATAGATTCATAAAGCAAGAAATCATCTACTAATTTCGTCCAAACAACTAAAAATAGAAAACAAGTCAAAGACTGGGATAACCCCAGCCTCATAACTCTTATTCCGCTTTAACTGTTTCTACAGTATCTACTTGACCGTCTTTCAAGCCAATCATCAAAGCTGTTTTCACTGGATTGTGATCTTTATCAATAGTGATTGAACCAGTCACTCCATCGAAATCTTTAAGCTTAGCCAAGTTGTCTTTGATATCTACAGAAGTTTTAGCACCTTTGGCTGCTTCTGCTGCCATATAAACAGAGTCATATGCCAGAGCTGCAAACATAGATGGCTCTTCTTTGTACTTAGCTTTGTATGCTTCAACAAACTTCTTAGCTTTTTCTGACATTTCACCAGAAGTTGTAAAGCCAGATACATAGTAAACATTTGTAGCTGCAGCAGGAGTTGCTTGCTCAACGAACTTAGCATCACCAAAGCCATCAGGACCAACGATTGTTTGGTCAATGCCCAAACCACGCGCTTGATTGACAATTTTACCAGCTTCAGTATAGTAACCTGGAACAACCAGGGCGTCAAATTCTTTGCCCTTAATCTTTGTCAAAGCAGCTTGGAAGTCTGTATCCTTGGATTGGAACGTTTCTGTTGCTACAATCTCACCCTTGAATTCCTTCTTGAAGGCATCCGCCATTCCTTTAGCGTAGTCGCTAGATTGGTCGTAGTAAAGAACGACTTTCTTAGCTTTTAAGTTGTCAGTGACATACTTAGAAATGATTTTACCTTGGTAGCTATCAATAAAGGTAGCACGGAAAAGATAATCTTGCTTGTTGGTCAGGTCATCCTGTGTCGCACTTGGTGTAATGATTGGTACACCCGCTTTAGCAGCATTTGCAGTAGCTGAAGCTGTAGCTCCAGAAGTCGCAGGGCCAATGATTGCATTTACCTTGCTTTGGGTAACCAAGCTAGTAGTGATTGTAGATGCTTCAGCAGTTTCTGATTTGTTATCCTTATCAGTAACTTCAATCTTCTTACCATCTACGCCGCCGGCAGCGTTGATTTCATCAACTGCCAACTGAGCACCATGTTGTTCAGCTGTACCATAGGCTGCTACTTCACCTGATTCTTCAAAGTTAAAACCAAATTTAATCGTATCGCCAATTTCTGTACCAGTTGCCGTTGAGTTGTTATTGGATACTTCTCCACAAGCTGCGAGAAGGGCCGCACTAGCAAAAGCTACTAGGGATAGTGCAAATTTTTTCTTCATTAGGAAATCTCCTTAAGTGAGTTATTTGATGATATAGTAAGAATATATCGAATTATCTGACAATTGTCAACCCTTTATAAAAATTTTATCAAATGATAACGTTTTCTTGCTCTCTATACAGGCTTCCAACAAAGTTTTGATCTAGTTCTTTTATGTGAGAAATCCGAACTTGCTTAACATAGCGCTCCTTGGGCAGATTCTCCTGTAAGTTCTGGGCTTCCTCTTGCTTGACATAGAGATGCAGATAGCGATGCTTCTTAGAATGATAAATAATATCACCAAAGTTAGCCAGCTTTTTGGCATCTCGATTATAGTAAAGATAGACAATCAAGCCCACTCTTTCTTCTCTCTCTATCATAAAACTCCTTTCCGGTCCATGTAGTTCTTAGATGATTATAGCAAAGATAGGGCAAAAAAACTAGCCCTGAAAAGCTTTATAGTCAGCTTAAAACACCTGAACTTGCTAGCTTGTCAGATTCAAAACAGCAAAAAAGGAGCCTCTTTTGGCTCCTCCTATGTTAGTTCAGGTTGCTATTTTCCATGATTTCGTCAATAAAGCCGTATTCCAAGGTTTCTTGAGCACTCATCCAGTAGTCACGTTCTGCATCCTTGTGGATTTGCTCAACAGACTTACCAGAGTTTTCTGCCAAGATTTTTTCCAAGGTATTCCGAGTTCTAAGCAAGTGCTCAGCTACAATGGCCATATCCGTTTGCTGGGTACCACTTCCAGCTCCTCCCATTGGTTGGTGAATCAGATATTCTGCATTTGGAAGCATGAAGCGTTTGCCTTTGGCACCACTGGAAGCAATGACCGTTCCCATGCTGGCAGCTACACCCATAACAATGGTCTGAACATCAGACTTGATGAAGTTCATAGTGTCCACAATAGCCAGACCTGCTGAAACAGAACCACCCGGCGTATTTACATAGAGATAAATATCTTTAGTATTGTCCTGTGCATCCAAGAAAAGGAGCTGGGCAATGATTGAATTAGCCATATTATCCTCTACTGGACCAGTCAGCATGATAATCCGATCTTTTAATAGCCGAGAATAAATGTCATAGGAGCGCTCCCCTCGGCTGGTTTGTTCAATAACTACAGGAATCATAGTTTTCTCTCTTTCTCTTTTTAAAATTTTCTATCAAACTAGGGAATAGAATTTCAAATTACGGAACTATTATATCCTTTTGGTCAAAAAAGGTCAAATAGAAACTTTTACTTAGTTCCGAAAAGACGATCTCCTGCATCTCCCAGTCCTGGTACGATATAACCATGGTCATTGAGATGATCATCCAGAGCAGATGTGAAAATATCGACATCCGGATGAGCTTCCTGCAAGGCTTTTACTCCTTCTGGCGCAGAAACTAAACATACAAAAGTAATGTGGCTAGCACCACGTTTCTTGAGAGAATCCACCGCCAAGATCGCAGAACCACCAGTAGCTAGCATTGGATCTACAACAAAAATCTGACGTTGGTCAATATCTTCTGGCAACTTGACTAGGTATTCAACCGGCTTCAAGGTTTCCTCATCACGGTACATTCCGATATGGCCGACCTTAGCTGCTGGAACCAAGCTCAGAAGTCCATCCACCATGCCAATACCAGCCCGCAGGATTGGAACAATAGCCAATTTTTTCCCAGCAATCTGCTTTTGAATGGTTTTCGTAATCGGTGTTTCGATTTCTACATCTTCAAGTGGTAAATCGCGCAAAACTTCATATCCCATGAGCATTGCGATTTCATCAACTAATTCACGAAAAGCCTTGGTAGAGGTATCTGTACGACGCAAGATAGACAATTTATGCTGAATAAGCGGATGAGCAATAACTTCAAGTTTTCCCATGATTGGATTTCCTTCTTTCAATTTATTCCTCTTATTATATCAAAAAAAGAGTGAAAAGGCTTGCCATAAGCAAGCCTTTTCAAGGATTTTCTGCACTTTACTTCCGTAGACTATAACACATAATATAAAGGTATTTGAGAAATAAATCAAAAAAATTTTTGATTTATTTTGGCAATACCTCTGCAATACGGGAGCAGATTTCTTCAACCATGGTCTCTGGAGCAGCAACATTTAGGCGGGCATGACCTTTACCTTCTTGACCAAAATCACTTCCTCGATTCAGGACGACCTTTGCCTCCTCTCGCAGCAGCTGGAAGAGCTGGTCATCTGTCAGGCCATAATTTGAAAAGTCCAGCCAAATCAGATAGGTCCCTTGAGGCTTCATGACCCGCAGGCGCGGCGCTTCCTTGGCAAAATAATCAACCACAAAATTCACATTCTTCTCAAGAACTTCCTTAAGCTCCATCAACCAAGACCAACCGTAACGATAGGCTGCTTCTGTCGCTAAAAATCCAAGACCAGGAATTTCATGCTGGTTATTAGCCAGCTGACGTTTTTTAAACTGATGCCGCAAGCTAGGATTCTCAATCACTGCATAGGAATTTTTGGTCCCAGCAATATTAAAGGTCTTAGTCGCACTGGCTAAAATCAGGCTAAAGTCCTTAAAGTCAGGCGAAACAGTATTGAAAGACTGATGTTCATGACCAAACAGCGTCAAGTCTTGGTGAATTTCGTCTGAAACCACGAGGACGCCGTACTTTTGGCAGAGGCGTCCAATTTTCTCTAACACTTCCCGTTCCCAAACTCGACCTCCGGGATTGTGCGGATTACATAAAACATAAATCTTGACTTCATTGTCTGCAATGTCCCGCTCCAACTGCTCAAAGTCAATCTGAAAGAGACCATCCTGCTCTATCAAAGAATTGGTAATAAGCTGACGATTATTGAGCTTGACACTGCGGGCAAAAGGAGGGTATACAGGAGTGTTGATTAGAACGGCATCGCCTTCCTTGGTAAAGGCTTGGATAGCCGTTGAAATAGCAGGAACAACCCCTTCTATAAATACCAAGGCTTCCCGATCAAAGGTATAGTCGTGCTCATCTCGCTCCCAATCTAGCACGGCATTAATCAGCTCTTCACTGGCATAGGTATAGCCATAAACTAGCTGATTAGCATAGTCATGAACAGCTTGCTGGATTTCAGGCAGGACTTCAAAATCCATATCTGCAATCCAGGCTGGCAGGACTTCCTTATCCTTCTCCGCTTCTTTCCATTTATAAGTATGATGCCCTACACGACAGGGGGCTTTTTCAAAATTATATCTTCCCATATTATTCATTCTCCAAGGCTGCACGTAAATCGTCTACCAAATCTCGACTATCCTCAATTCCAATCGACAGGCGCAGCAAATCATCAGTCAAACCATAAGAATGACGCACTTCAACTGGAATGTCAGCGTGAGTCTGGGTCGTCGGATAGGTAATCAAGCTCTCCACTCCTCCTAAACTTTCAGCAAAGGTAAAGATTTTCAGGTTATTTAGGAGATGAGAAATCTTCCCTTCGTCCACAACTTTAAAGGAAATCATACCACCCTTACCTGGATAGAGAACCTCTTTTACCGCAGGAGATTTCTTCAAAAAATCAACCACTTCTTGCGCATTCTGAGTAGAGCGCTCCATACGGAGAGCCAGTGTCTTGAGACCGCGCAAAAGCAGATAGCTGTCAAAAGGAGACAAGACTGGTCCAGTTGTATTGAGGTTATAGAATAGCTTGTCATAAATTGCAGCATCATTAGTCATGATGGCTCCAGCCAATACATCATTGTGTCCGCCCAGATACTTGGTCGCAGAGTGCAGAACAATATCAGCTCCATCCTCTAGCGGTCTTTGATAAATGGGACTGTAGAAGGTATTGTCCACAATGACAGCTGCTCCTCGCTCATGAGCCACTTGGGAAATGCGGGCAATGTCAAACTCTACCATAAGAGGATTGGTCGGTGTCTCGATATAGACAATATCTATATCCTCTGTTAGACTATTCAGAAGTTCTTCTTCTGTATTGGCATAACTAAAGGCAAAACGCCCTTCTGCTTCAGCTTGGGCAAACCAGCGGAAAGAGCCACCATAGAGATCCCGAACAGCCAAAACCTTGCTACCGACCGAAAAGGCACTAAAGGCCAGCACAATAGCCGACATACCTGAGCTAGTCGCTAGGGCATAGTCTGCACTTTCGATAGCAGCCAGAGTCTCTTCCAAGCTAACCCGCGTTGGATTCTTGGTCCGAGTATAGTCATAACCTGTTGACTGGCCAAACTCAGGGTGCTGGTAGGTCGTTGAAAAATGCAGGGGTGTTGTCAAAGCACCGGTTGCTTCATCTTTTTTTACCCCAGCCTGAGCTAGTAGTGTATTTAATTTTACGTCCTTACTCATATTAACCTTCCAATCCTTCGCTAATATTTCACCCTCTATTGTAACATCTTTTGAAAACATTTTTCTTTTTTCTTTTCAAGAGCTAGCTATAGTTTGAAACTATAATGTTAATGTTTTAGAAAAACAAAGCTAAAAATTAAAAAGCCGTACGGCTTTTTAATAGATATGAAAGTGTCGGCGCAGACTAGCCGCTTTTGAACCGATAAAGCGATCCATAAGGCGAACTTTGAGTGCCAGTCCGCAATAAACAGCAAGACCGATACCGCCAATCAGAGCGATATAGACAAAGCTGGAAATCCGACCGCTTGGATGAAGGAAGAGACCGATAAGAAGCTCTGCTACCAAGACAAAGATGGTCATCAGAACCGTCAGAATCACTGACAGGAGACTCCGTTTAAAGAGGTTCTTAGGATTCAGACCTGTTACCTTGCGAATTTCCTGATACATGAGCAGGATTGGGATAATCAAGCCAACTGTCGTCGCAAGAAGAGGACCATAAGCTTTGAAAATATAAATCAATGGCACTTGCAGCACCAGCTTGACTCCTACTCCATAGAGGAAGTAAATAATAGCTTTTCGATTTTGGAAGAGGGCCTGAATCATCGGAGCCAACACCGTATATAGACTGAGGATAATGGTCTGCAGCATAGCAAAGATGAAAAGGCCTAGTGCTAAGCTATCTGGCTTGCCATAGAAGACAGTATACAGAGGCTCCGCTACCAAAACAGCACCAATGGTTGCTGGCAAGATAAAGAAAATCAGCATGCTGAGATTATCCTGCACTAAGCGGGCAGCCGAGCGGAAATCACCTTTGACATAGTTCTCGGTCAAGAGAGGAATCCCGACACCACCGATAGAGGTTGCCACTGCAATTAAAATCATGGTGACTTTATTAGGATTAGCTGAGAAATAGGCAAACTGAACCAAGAGCTCGGACCTGCTGTGCTTACTAATCCAACTCATGACATGGATAAAGGTAGCTTGGTCAAGAATCTGAAAAAGCTGAATGGCAGATCCTGTAATAATGAAAGGAATGGCTTCACGAATAGTATCCCAGAGGAGGACACGGCCATTAATCTCTGTGGCATTTGCAGGCTTATGGATGATAGAAGTCAGCATTCCTGTCTTCCAAAGATAGAAGACCAAGACAGCCATACTAGCCAGCATACCGATAAAAGCGGCAAAAGTTGATTGGGTAACTGCTTCTACATAGTTGCCAGAACCGATTTTCATGATGAAAAAGGCTGTCAGCAGCATCCAAATAACCCGAATGACCTGCTCCGCAATCTGACTGATGGCATAAGGCTTGAGGTTGTTAAAGCCCTGGAAAAAGCCGCGGATGACGCTCATCGATGGGAATATCAAAACAGCCAAAGAGAGGCTCTGCATAACAGGAACCAAGTCAGCTCCGCCCCCTGACATAGAAGCAAAAACTGGTGAGAGCAGGTACATCATCACTGCAAAGACAGCACCCAAAAGCAGCATAAACTTGAGAAACTCTCGGATGAGAGTGAAACTGTGCTCTTCCTTGTCAATGGTATTGAACTTAGCTACCTGCTTGGCTACGGCCACTGGCACGCCGGCTGTCGAAATCAGTAAAAACCAGGCATAGATATTATAGCCCATAGTAAAAAGGCCGTTGGCCTCGGCGCCGTGCTTGCCCATCCAAATATACCAAGGAATGATATAGATGGCACCCAGAAGACGACTGATAAAATTGCTGGCAGTTAACCAGGCAGTTCCCCGCAGCATCTGCTGCTGCTGGCTTGTTGTTTCTTGGCTCATAGAAAACCTCTTCTATTTATTCTTCTTTTATTATAAACTTTTCCTTGCCTCTTGTAAAACCCAGCCATAAGGTTTACAATAGATTTATGATTAAAATTGAAACCGTATTAGATATTTTAAAAGAAGACCATAATTTTCGTGATATTGTCAAAGACGGAGAATACTTCTTCTCTTACAGCGGCTTAACTTTCGATAGTATCAGCTATGACAGCAGGGAAGCGGATGCCTCTACCCTCTTTTTTGTCAAGGGTGAGGCTTTTAAGAAAGAATTTCTAGAAAAAGCCGTCACAGCTGGTCTGCGCTTTTATATCAGCGAGATAGACTTTCGAGTGGGCATTCCGGTCCTCTTGGTCAACGATGTCAAGCAGGCCATGAGTCTCTTAGCCATGGAATTTTACGGCCATCCTGAGAAAAAGCTCAAACTGCTGGCCTTTACTGGCACCAAGGGCAAGACAACTACAGCTTATTTTGCCTATCAGATCCTTTCTCAAAGCCATCGGCCTGCCCTGCTCTCGACTATGAACACTACTTTGGATGGCGAGACTTTCTTCAAGTCAACTCTGACTACACCAGAGAGTCTGGATCTTATTAAAATGATGGCCCAAGCCCTTGCTAATAATCGGACTCATCTCATCATGGAAGTTTCCAGTCAGGCGTATCTCAAGAAGCGGGTCTATGGCCTAACCTTTGATGTCGGTGTCTTTCTCAATATCAGCCCCGACCATATCGGCCCTATCGAGCATCCGACTTTTGAGGATTACTTCTACAATAAACGGCTCTTGATGGACAATAGCCGAGCAGTTATCGTGAATAGCGACATGGACCATTTCCAAATCGTGAAAGAGCAAGTCGCTTCTATGGAACATGATTTCTATGGAGCAGGCTCAAGCAATACTATCATAGATTCTCAGGCTTTCAGCTTTGAAGCTGCTGGTAAATTAGCTGGCCGCTACGATATCCAGCTCATCGGCCGCTTCAATCAGGAAAATGCAGTAGCGGCTGGTCTTGCCTGTCTGCGTCTGGGTGCTAACCTCGAAGACATCAAAAAAGGAATTGCCGCAACCCGAGTCCCAGGCCGCATGGAAGTTCTGACTCAGAAAAATGGCGCCAAGGTCTTCGTTGACTATGCGCACAATGGTGTTAGCCTAAGCAACCTGCTGTCTGTGGTAGAGGAACACCAAAAGGGCAAGATTATCCTCCTCTTGGGTGCTACCGGCAACAAAGGTGAAAGCCGCCGCAAAGACTTCGGTCTCCTACTTAATCAGCACCCTGAGCTGACCATTATCCTAACCGCGGATGATCCCAACTATGAAAATCCTCTAGCCATTGCGGAGGAAATCGCATCCTACATCTCCTATCCAGTGGAAAAAATAGCCGACCGAGAAGAAGCCATCAAAAAAGCTCTCAGTCTGACTGAGCGAGAGGGAGATGCCGTCATTCTGGCCGGTAAAGGAGCGGATGCTTACCAGATCGTAGAAGGAGAAAAAGTAGCCTATCCAGGAGACTATGCCCTTGCAGAAAAGTATTTATAAGAAAAAAGGCGAGCATATCGCCTTTTTATTGTTGTTTTGTAAAAATTACCGCCATTTAATCAGAACGTACATCAAGCTGGAGCCAAACATATCCGCCAAGGCGTGCATGAGAAAGAAAGGCAGGAGGTTCTTGACCTTGTACTTGTAAAGAAAATAGTAAAAGAGACCGTACACCACTCCGATAACCAAGGCCCACAGCATGCCCTGATAGGTATGGAAAGAAATCCGAATGATAGTAGAGTAGGCCAGCGCCCACCACTTATACTTATCCTTAACAGAGGTCATAAGACCCAGAAAGAAGAATTCTTCATAGAAGCCATTGAGAAGTCCGTAGAGTATGGCCATAGGTGTCAGTTCAGCAAATTTCCGAAAGATTTCTAGAACATCTACATAAGACCAGAGAGTTGGATCAAAGTAATTATACTCGCCGCTCAGTGTCGTCACAATATCACCAAAGAACCCTACCACTACAAAAATAAGAGGAGTCCAAAGGAGAACCGACCAGCTCATACGGATGGGAAGCTGCTTAAAGTCAAAGCGCCGAAGCAATAGATAAAGAATGGTCAAGACCAGCATCAGTAGCTGAAAATTGAAATTGCTAGAAAAAGCCGCTCCTTCAGTGACTGTATTGGTCACCGTTTCAGTCGCTCCTGTGCTGGCGGCTGGCGCAAAGCTAGCTAGATAAAGCTCCGTTGAGCGGTAAATAAACTGCCCAAACATAAGCAGGGTAATCACAGCAATATCAAACCACTTCAGCTCTTTCAAAGGCTTAGAGGGGCGTAAGTGCGTCAATCGTTTCATCATCTTTCCTTTCACCACCTGTAAATTCATATTACCATTGCAGGTTCTTTTTTATATTTCTATCTTAGCATGAAAAGCTTAAATTTTTATTATTTACAATTTTATAAAACTTTTTTATTTTATTTTTATTAAATTGTCAGAAAACTCTTTTTTTAGAAAAATTTTTATGGTATAATAAGAGGCGTAATTCTGATAGAAGAATCAGCCAGAAAGGAAGTCTATGTCCACTATCTCTGCAGCAAGTATCCAGGTCGCCTACGATCAAAAGGTTATTATCGACGGACTGGACTGCCAACTAGCCGAGGGAAAGATTACAACTATTATCGGTAGCAATGGCTGCGGTAAGTCCACTCTTCTAAAGGCTTTTACTCGTATTTTACCGACAAAAGCCGGCAGCATAACCCTGGATGGACAGTCCATCGCCCTACTGCCGACCAAGGAGGTAGCGCAAAAGATTGCCTTACTGCCCCAAACCATGGAAGCGACCGATGGCATCACTGTTTATGACTTGGTCTCTTATGGCCGCTTTCCGCATCAAACTGGCTTAGGGCGGCTCAGTACAGAAGACCGGGAAAAAATCTGCTGGGCTATGGAAGCAACTCAAGTCAGCGAATTTTCGGACTGGCAGGTGGATGATTTGTCTGGAGGTCAGCGTCAGCGCGTCTGGATTGCTATGGCTTTAGCTCAAGATACAGAGACTATTTTTCTGGACGAGCCGACCACCTATCTGGATATGAATCACCAGCTGGAAATCTTGGAGTTACTGAATGACCTCAACCGATTCAGCGGAAAAACCATTATCATGGTTCTGCATGACATCAACTTAGCTGCCCGCTTTTCCCATCAGCTGATCGCTATGAAAAACGGGCATATCCTGTACCAAGGGAGTGTTGAGCAGGTCATGACCTCGGATATTCTGAGAGACATTTTTCAGATTGAAGCTCAGATTATTCGGGATCCTATTCAGGATAAGCCGCTCTGCCTCAGCTATCAGCTCCTTAAATAAGTCATGTATTCATTGATAAGTTCCCATATCTTCTTCATGGATACAGCTTCTAAACTTTTTATAGAATTGGAGGAAAAAATGAAAAAGTTTTTATCATTTGCTACCCTTACTGTCACCATCTTCCTTTTAGTTGCCTGCGGCAGCTCATCTAAATCTGAAAACTCTACCTCTTCAAACAAGGTAGAGCTATCCAGCAAGCCCAAAATTGACGGATTCCACTACTACGGCGATATTCCTAAAAATCCAAAACGGATTGCCAGCCTCTCCTCAACCTACACCGGCTATCTGCTGCAACTAGGCTTCGACCCTGTCACTGTAACATCCTATGATGCTAAAAATCCTGTCCTCAAGGAAAAAGTCAAAAATGCCAAGGTCCTGATGCCAGAAGATTTAGAGTCTATCGCCAAGCAAAAGCCAGACCTTATCGTGGTAGATGCTAGTGACAAAAATATCGATGAACTAAAGAAAATCGCTCCAACTATTGCCATTGATTATGGAAAAAATGACTATTTAGAAATCCTGAATCGCTTTGGCCAAATCTTTGGTAAGGAAAAAGAAGCTGATCAATGGATTGCCGATTGGAAGAGTAAAACAGCTGATATTGGCAAGCAGTTAAAAGAAAAGCTGGGACAAAATGTCACTTTCACCGTTGTCGGACTATATGAAAAGGAAATCTACCTCTTCGGTAACAACTGGGGACGAGGCGGAGAAGTTATCTACAAGTCTCTGGGATTTGATGCCCCACAAAAAGTGAAGGATGAAGTATTCCCAAGTGGCTACTTGCAAGTCAGCCAAGAAACGGTGAGTGAGTATATTGGCGATTATGTCTTGGTTGCTGCTGAAGATGATAAAACAGGCAGTGCTCTTTACGAAAGCGATGTTTGGAAATCCATTCCCGCTGTCCAACAGAACCATATCTTAAAAGTGGATGCCAACGCCTTTTATTTCAACGATCCATTGACACTTGAATACGAACTCAAAACCATTCAAGATGGCCTTGAAAAAATGAACTAGGCCATTTCTTGCAGGAACTTAGACTAGTAAAAAAAATTGCTAGTAAGCGATATATCTCATGACAGCTATTTGATTTTCGACTATATAAAGGATACCAGATGACGCTTCATTCACTCTTTACTCAAAAAAATAGGCCAAACATCTTTTGGCTTGTTTTTTTCGCCTTCATTCTCCTGCTGATTGGCGGACTCTATCTCTACCTGCGCTTTGGCATTCCCAGCTACTCCCATCAGCAACTGATAAAAACGCTGAGCCATCCTTTCAAGGAAAGTCCAGCCCAGAACATCATCATAGATCTGCGCTTACCTAGAGGAATTGCAGCTCTGCTAGTAGGAGCTAGCTTGGCCGTTTCAGGAGCCATCATGCAGGGGATTACCCGCAATGCCATTGCTGATCCGGGACTTCTGGGTATCAACTCAGGAGCTGGCCTAGCGCTCATCTGCGGTTATGCCTTTTCTAAGAGTATACACTACAGTAACATCCTCCTGCTCTCGCTGGCAGGAGCCAGTCTAGCCAGTATTCTGGTTTTTAGCCTCTCCTACCATCCTAGAAAAGGTTTTGAGCAACTACGACTCGTCTTATCCGGTGCCATGGTAACAACACTCCTGACTGCTATCGGACAAGGCTTGACCATTTACCTCAACCTGACCAATGCTGTCATCGGTTGGCAAGCTGGAGGGCTGCTAGGAACCAATTGGAAAATGCTGCAAATCATTGCTCCCTTTATCTTATTAGGCCTCTTACTAGCTCAACTATTTTCTCACCAACTAACCATTCTCAGCCTCAATGAAACAGTAGCCAAGGGCTTAGGCCAGCGAACGACTCATATGACCCTAATCTTTCTAAGCCTTGTTCTACTGTTATCAGCGGCAGCTGTTGCCCTAGTAGGAAGCCTAGCCCTCGTCGGACTGATTATTCCACACTTTGTCAAAACCATCAGCGGAAAGAACTACCAGAAAATCTTGCCACTGACGATGCTAACAGGAGCGTTCTTTCTACTAATCTGTGATTTTGCTGCAAGTCATATGGTCGGTCTGCCTCTTAGCTCTATTATCAGTCTCGTTACGCTGCCAGTCTTCCTGTGGCTGATGAGAAAGGGGGCCTTCTATGAGAGATAAAAAACGGATTCTTTTGCTTCTAATAAGCCTCAGCCTCCTGACTTTCCTAATTTTCCTACTGTCTCTATCATCAGGCGATCAGGAATTTAATATCGTTGAAGCTTTTCGATATCTGCTGGGGCAGGGAGATGATGGCAGCGCCTTTATCATGGAGCAGATCCGCCTGCCTCGAATTCTGGTCTGCCTTCTAGCAGGAGCTTCGCTAGGGATGAGCGGTGTACTACTGCAGACCTTTACTCGAAACCCACTTGCCGATTCAGGAACCTTGGGAATCAATGCAGGAGCTGGTGTTATCATTACTCTTGCTATCAGCAAGCTAGAAGTGACCGATCCTTTCTATATCCGCTATCTTCCCTTTATCGCGACCTTTGGCGGTATGCTGACTGTAGCCCTTATTTACCTGATCTCACATCAAAAAGGCCAAGCTATCAGCCCCGTCAAGCTCATTATCGCTGGCGTGACCTTGTCAACCATTCTGTCTTCCAGTATGATTGCCATCACCGGCCGTGTCAATCAGAACAAACTGACCTATGTGGTTAGCTGGCTAGCTGGTAAGATTACGGGTAATAACTGGGAAAGTCTAGCTATTGCTGGCCCCTTCTTGCTTTTATTCTGGCTGCTGACCTATCTGCGCTCCCACAAGCTCAATATTCTCAGCCTAAATGATGAAACAGCTCTAGGTCTGGGGCTTCATCTAAAAAGAGAGCGGCAGATAACCTTACTATTGGCCAGTGCTCTCGTCGCCTTTAGCCTATCTCTAGCTGGAAATATTGTCTTCATCGGTATGTTGGCTAGCCATATCAGCAAACGATTCCTACCTAGCGATCATCGCTTACTCTTTCCAGCCGCCATGCTGCTAGGCGCCTTTATCATGACAGGGGCAGATACGATTACAAGAACCTTCCTCATCGGAAGCTCCGTCCCAACAGGCATTTTGATTTCCATTATTGGAGCCCCCTACTTCCTCTACCTTATGTATCAGCAAAAAAAATAATCAGCCGAATAATCGACTGATTGTTTTTTATTTATCCAAGCTGTTTTTGATTCCTTCTACAGCGCCTTCTACAGCTTCTTTAGCATCTTCAGCAACTTCTTTGGCTTTGGCAACTGTTTTTTCTACAAAGCCTTCTGCTTCTGTCTTGTTATCTCCTGTAACTTTGCCAACGCCTTCTTTAACAGCGCCTTTAGCTTGATCGAATTTATTTTCTAGTGACATATGATTGCCTCCATTCTTTTTTACGGTTTCTGATACCGTTTACAGTAGTATAAATTTTTTCTTTTCAAAGGTCAAATATTCTGCTCATTCTACAGGAACATCAGTCCAGACGAAAAATCAATCTCTCCTTATCAAAGCTGGCCTTCAACTCATATTTGCCTGCTTCGTTTTGCTGGATATAACCCAAGATCACTAGGCTATCGACAAAAATGTCCCGCCGCTTCTGCATGAGCTCATCCTTGCGGACATACTTGAGAAGAAAAGTCGTCATATACTTAAGTGCATACTCGGGATTGACATCACCCAAGACAGCATAGAGGGGCTTTTGTGTCTCAGACAGCGGATATTGGCGCTGCATCTTGTAAAAATAATTAGCCAAGGTCAGCTTATCCCGCAGAAAATCTGTCTCTTCCAGCAAAACAGCCGCATTGGTCTGATTGGAAAGCTGGGTCTCAAAGCGCAGCTCCAAAAGTTCCTGATAGAGGGGACTATCATCACGGATAAAGACTTCCTGATCCAAACGCAAGTCCTCCAAACTTTCCAAAAGAGGTAGCGTCAGGTAATATCGCTTGTTTTCCCGCCGGATATAGCCTGCCTTGATATACTCTTCTATCGAGCGGTCAATATTAGACACGCCCTCAAACTCTCGCTTAATCTCACGTAGAATCACCGTCTCATGCTGGTCTAAATACTGGATCAATTCTTTAAAAAATAACTGTCGCGTCAGGCGACTAGGGTTGATTATTCGAATCATATATTTCTCATCTCACACTTTTTCACCTTATTTTAGCATAAAAATCAATTCAAATGAAACAAGTACAAGAAAAACAGATTCCCCATCGCCAATATGAAATAAATCATAGCTGCTTTCCAACCGTATATCCGCCAAAAACCCAAGCTGACCAGTATAAAAATAAGAAACTCCGCCACAAGACGCTGCCAACCCAGTAAAGAATGGGATGCTTTAGGAGCCATATAGTAACTCCAGAAAAAAACAAGTGCTACATCAAGCAAGAGAAAAACTCCTTTTTCTATCCAAGACTGCTTGATTATGAGAACTAATAAAAATCCCAAAATAGCTATTATTTCTAGTAAAAAGCGTAGAGCCAAAATAAAATACATGCTTCTCCTTCTAAATCTTTTTATGTAACATCGTATAATGTATATAATTGAGCAACATCTGACGGACCTAGCTAAGGCATTCCTGATAATCCGAACTGTATATAGTCACTAAGCCGTGTAGAAAAATGAAAACAACTCGGCTAATATTTAGCTTTTCTTCTGCTTTCATATATGCAGGCAATAAGTCTGACACACTCTCAAACTCTCTCTTAATCTCCCGTATAATCACTGTCTCATGCTGATCCAAATAATCAATCAGTTCCTGAAAAAAAGGCTGGCGCGTCAAACGGCTGGGATTGATGATTTTAATCATGAAGTTCTCCTTTGTAGATGAGTTTTCTTGACTGAGCCAACTGGCTAGGATTCGTCCCAGGCTGGCCTATGGGTACAGCCAAGCCCAAGTCCAGATAATATTCCTGCCAAAAATCAGAAATCAGATTTTCCTCATCGCCAAACTGCATGGGAATCGTATCAAAAATCGGCAAAATCTCCGCAATATACTCCGAACAGTAAAAACCATCGGACTGAGGATAAAAGCTGAAATTGTATAGCTTTCCTAGATGTAATTTGGCCCTTTTAAAGACGGCTTCTGCTTCAATAGCTGGATAGCGGTACACGTCATAAACATCCTCATCCTGCAAAAAATCAGACAAGTCTTGATTGACAACACCCTTCTCATGGGTTGCATGAAAAATCTCACCATTAAAAAAGATAGCCACGTGGCTATATGAGCCCGTTGCTGCTCGGATGGCTGTAGCAATTTCTGAAGATCCGACTGTAAAAATCAAATCTCCGTTTTGTAAATCTTGAATCTTCATTTCTCTCGCCTATCAAAAAAGGAGCCGAAACTCCTTTTTAGTATGAGGGGAATAGCCCCCATCTAGTAACCTATTTCGTCAAATGAGCTCTTTAAGCATTAAAACTTGCTGTCAGTTGAGGCACCACTTGCTTCTTACGAGAAACAGCGCCTGCTAGAAAAGCATGGTTATTCTCAAGAGTAAAGTTAAAGGCTGCTTCGACCTTGGCCATATTGCTTCCAATAGCCAGAATCTCTGAGTTTGAGTTGATAATGTCTGTAATCATCAAGACAAAGTCAGAGTAGCCATTTTCAGAAATTGCTTTTTCAATAGCAGCTTCGATTTCTGCCTGACGCTCCAAAACTTCGGCAATATCAACAGTGTTGACCTGTGCCACACGGACATTGTTTCCGTTCAGCTCAAAGGTTTTAGCATCAATGTCAATCAATTCTTCTGCAGACTTGCTAGCCAAGTTTGTACCTGCCTTGAGCATAGCCAAACCATACTCTTCCAAGTTGACACCAGCCAGCTCAGCCAATTCTGGTGCAATGGCCTTGTCAGTTGGATGGGTAGTTGGGGACTTAAGCAAGAGAGTATCAGAGATCAAACCTGACAGCAGCAGTCCTGCAATCTCTTTTGGAACTGCTACGCCGTGCTCCTTGAACATGCGGTAAACAATAGAGGAAGCAGATCCCACTGGCTCCAAGCGCATGTAAAGGGGACTAGCTGTTTCAAAGTTGCCTACACGGTGGTGGTCCACCACGCCATAAACTTCAACTTCAGCGATATCTGCCACAGACTGCTGGAATTCATTGTGGTCTGTCAGGATAACTTGCTCAGCTCCCTCTGCCTTTGCAGATGTAATCACGCGCGGTGCAGCCACGCCAAAGTAATCCAAAACAAAGGCTGTTTCTTCATTAGGCTCACCCAGAGCAACAGCTTCTGTATTCAAACCATAAGCTTCGCGAGCCAAGTAAGCAAAAGCGTAAGATGAACCGATAGCATCTGAATCAGGATTTTGGTGACCGAAAACTAAAATTTTAGACATGATAAACCTCTTCTTTTATATAAACTTATTGCATTTATTTTACCACAATTACAGGCATTTCACAAAACCAGAAGGACATTTTCTGAAGAAAAATGGACTGGTTAGCCCACCAGCCCATTTATCCATACTCATAGTAGATTAGCTATTATGCACCCGATTCATATACTCTGTATAGGACTCAGTCTGCATGAGCTCCTTGGCATTCTTGACCCGATCAGCTGTCGGAGGCTTAACACCTTCCAGCTTGTAAGGGATACCCAGCTCCCGCCATTTGAATTCTCCCATGGTATGGTAAGGTAGAATTTCAAATTTATCAACATTCTTCAGCGTCTTTACAAATTTACCCAGCTCAATCAGGTCATCATCACGGTCGGTCAATCCAGGAACCAAAACATGGCGAATCCAGACTGGCTTTCCAATGTCAGATAGGTACTTGGCACAAGCCAAGATATTTTTGTTGGTCTGGCTGGTCACAATTTTGTGCTGTTCTTCATTAATCTCTTTGATATCAAGCAGGACTAAGTCGGTTACTGCCATGAGCTTGTCAAATTTTTTCAGATAGCGAGGCGTATTTCTAAAAGGTAGGGCGCAGGTATCCAAAGTACAGTGGATGCCCAGTTCCTTAGCCTTGGTAAACAAAGCAATCAGAAAATCAATCTGCAGCAAGGCTTCTCCTCCGCTGACAGTGATACCGCCTTTATTGCCCCAGAAGCCCTTATAACGGAGAGCTTCTTGCAAGACATCGTCCACCGTCCGCAGCTGAGATTTGTTGGTCTCCATCTCCCATGTGTCTGGATTATGGCAATACTGGCAGCGCATGTGGCAACCCTGTAAAAAAACAATAAAACGGATACCCGGTCCATCAACAGCTCCAAAACTTTCGGTGGAGTGGACCATGCCCGTTACCTTTCCATAATCAACTGCTTCTTCAATTTTCTCTTCAACCATTACGCAACCTCTTAACTCTGAAAACGTTTTATAACTAACTACATTATAACATGATTAAAGCAAAAATAGACTTAATTTGCCTATTTTTTAGAAAACAAACTGTTTTTCAGTTTCATTTTCAGTGTTTTACAACAGATGAAATTTTAGAGCGAAAGCAGTAGGCAAGCAAAAAATCAGGGCAGAATCTTTATTCCACCCTGATTTCACTTTTTAAATTGATTTTAGTTAATTTCGACTTCTCTTTTTGAGAGTAAAAGCAAACATCAGCAAGGTCAATCCCAAGACTGCCCAGCCACTGCTATTTTGGCCGGTCTGCGGGAGTCCCTTCTTCTTGCTGCCAACAGTCTGACCTTGTCCAGTTTGATTGGACGATGGAGCATTGGTCTGAGACGGAGCTCCTTGTTCTACTGCTACAGAAGATTGTCCAGTTGATTGAGACGGTTGGGAGCTGTCAGAAGACGAAGCTGCAACATCCTTAGAAAAGTCCAGCTGAACCACTACTGGATCATGGTCTGAAGCTCTGCCATGTTCCTCCATGAAAGAGGCATTGATATGGACAGGTGCAAAGACTGCCTTGCCTGCCAGGTTCTTCGAAATGAAAATATTGTCCAAGCTTTGGTTGCTGCCGCGGTAGAAATAGGAATAACGGTCAGCCGCATCATGCTCCTGCATGAGATTAATCAGTTCATTACCCGCCAGTGCTTTAGCCGTTTCGGAAAATTCAAAATCATTAAAATCACCAGTCAGCACAAACTTAAGGTTAGGATTTTGTCTCAGTCCTTCCTGAACAAAGCTATTTAAAATTTTAGCCTGCTCAATTCGGGCTGCCTGCGTATGCTGAACTGCTGGCTGAGCGGAACCATAAACGGCATCATCCCCAATCTTGGACTTCAAATGATTGGCAATAACGACGATATGCTGTCCCTTAAATTCAAACTCAGCTGCCAAGGATTTACGAACCTTAGTAAAAGCTGGATTTGTTGGAGCAATACGGGCAGGATTCTTAACCAAATGGCCACCGGAGAAGCTAGCTGCTTCGTCACTCGTACCGGCTTCTTTTTCGACTAACTTCACCCGATTTGGATCGTAGAGAAAGGCCACACGGATATTAGAGCCAGGCTTGCCACCATCTTGACCGTCAAGGGGGGCAACTTCGGTGTACTTGTAAGTTTTTCCGCCCAGTTCTTTGATGCGACTCGCTAGTTTCTCACCGCTTTTGACACCGCTGGTCGTCCCGTCATTGACACTGCCATTCTCATCTTGAACCTCGATGAGCGTGATAATATCTGGACTGTGGATTTCATTAATAAAGGAATTAGCGATTCTAGTCACTTTTTCCTCAGGCGTTTCACCTTTTTTAGCATTAGCAGAAAAATTCTCGATATTGTAGGAAGCAATAGTCAGCTTGTCCTCGTTTGGATAGATAGGAGAGACCTGTCTCTGCAAGCCACCGTCTACCAAATCAGGCAGCTGAGTCGGCTCCAACTTGTAAATCTTCCCACGATAGGTCACGACTCCGACCACATCACCATTGAAATAATCCTTGGCCTTGGCAATGAATTTATTGCCAACATAGACTGGAATGGTTACGGTATTTTGGGCGTTTGGACGAAGATTGAGACCTCCGATATTGTTTAATGGCAAGGCTTGGTAGCCTTCAGGTAAGAGATAAATGTCTCCACGGTACTGCGGGCCTAAAACGCGTGGCCGCTTCACCGTCGTCAACATTCCTTCCAAACTTTCCCAGTAGTCCAACGCTTCACTTTGAGGCTGATAGTTATTAATATCGTTATCGACCGTATCCTGAGGCATATTAGCCACGATGTCTACTGGAGCAGGTAAGTCAGCTTTTCCTTCCTTGGTCACCTTGGAAGCGACAAGCATGGTGACTGTCAAACTACCACTGGGCTTGTTGAAAGTTTGCCCCTGACGAACGCTGAGCTCTTCCATATAGCCTTCTTTGACGCGACCTTCAAGACTAAGTTTGTCTCCGATATCGACTTTTTCTTTAGAAACAACATAAAGAGCATCAGAAGTCCTGCTGTTTCCATCAGGAGTCACGTCTTGAACATAAAAACCATAGCGGTCTGTTTTCGTCACAACTACATTGGAAACTTGAACTTCCTTGTCCTCATAGGGAGAGGTTTGTGATTCTCCCTGAATGGTTCCCACATTGGGCACAACCTCTGGTCCGCTAGTCGCAGCTTGTGCTGCAGTAGAGGCTTGGTCTGCCTTTTCCACTGCCTCTGTAGAAGCTGGCCTTGAATCTCCTGATTCTGCAGATGGACTTTCCGCTTGACTGGCAACCGACGCATCGCTTACAGTTGGATTCTCTGTGAGAGCTGCCGCATCTGAAGTCGACGAACTTACTGCTTCTTCTGCTCCGACCGGTCGGACAGAAAAAAGCAGGGACAGAAAAGCAGCTAGCAAGACCACTGTGGGGAAGAGCTGCTTGTAAGAAACTTGTTTTTTCATGAACTTCTCCTTTTCTGTATAAATGTATATTATCCTATTTAATTTTTATTATAAAGAAAAGAATCAAATTTTGCAAAGGCTTTCTTAAAATTCTGTATTAGTTTCTCTCACTTCAGAAAAATACTTGTCTAGGCTGGATCGACACAGAAAAAAGAATCTGAAATTTTTTCCAGATTCTTTCGAGACTTTAGTTTTCACCTGCTAAGATTGCCAAGGTTTCGTATGGCTGCAGTGTCATCACATGGTCAAGCTGATTCTTGCCGTAATTGGATAGGAGAACCTGACCGTTTTGATAATCCGGCAGGATGTCCACCGTAATCGGATCAGCATAGAAGTTGTTAAGGACTAAAAGCTTTTGTCCTTGCCACTCCCGCTCAAAGGCATAGACCTGAGGACTGTCCTCATAAGCTGGCTGATAGCTGCCCTCTGCGATGATAGGCAGTTCCTTACGCAGGGCAATCAATTTCTGATAAAAGGTAAAGATCGGTCCCTTGATTTCATTTTCTACATTGATGAGAGGATAGGATTTGCTCGCCTTCAGCCATGGAGTTCCTGTTGTAAAACCTGCATTGGCTGAATCATCCCACTGCATAGGCGTCCGAGAATTATCACGAGATTTAGCCTTGATAATCCTGAAGACTGCTTCTGGCGATTGACCTTCAGCAAGCAGAGCCTGGTAAGCATTGAGAGATTCGACATCCACATAATCTTCCATGGAGTCATAGTCAGGATCCACCATGCCAATCTCCTCACCCATGTAGATATAAGGCGTCCCGCGCGACAGATGAATACTGGCTGCCAACATGGTTGCCCCTTCATTGCGGAAATTTTCTACATCGACGAAGCGGTTGAGAGCTCGCGGCTGATCATGGTTGTTCCAAAAAAGTGCTGACCAACCGTCGTGATCACTCATTTCCTTGCCCCAAGTATGGAAGAGACGTTTTAACTCTTCAAAGTCAAAAGCCTTAAGGGTCCACTTCTGTCCAGCTTCATAGTCTACCTTGAGATGATGGAAATTAAAAGCCATGGACAGCTCCTGCCGGTCTGGTGTCGTGTAAAGGATGCAATTTTCAATCGTCGTAGCACTCATTTCACCAACCGTCATAAAGGAATCGTCCTGCCCGAAGGTCGCTTCGTTCATCATACGCAGATAGTCATGCACGATTGACTTATCAGTATAGGCTGGCTTGCCCTCCTGCTCTGGACAGTCCGTCAGCACCTCATCTTTTCCGATGACATTGATGACATCAAAGCGGAAGCCCTTGACTCCTTTATCTCGCCAAAAATTCACCACCTTGAAGAGCTCTTGACGAACATTGGGGTTGCGCCAGTTAAGATCAGCTTGAGTCACATCATAGAGATGCAGATAATATTTGCCCGTATCGCCAAATGGCGCCCAGGCACTGCCGCCAAACTTGGACAGCCAGTCCGTTGGCTCATCCCGCAGGATAAAAAAGTCCTGATAGTAGGAATCCCCAGCCAGCGCCTTTTGGAACCACTCATGCTCAATCGAGCAATGATTGAGAACCATATCCAGCATAAAGTCAATACCATGCTGCTGGCCAACCTTGATCATCTCTTCAAAATCCGCCATATCTCCAAAGATAGGGTCTACTGCAGTATAGTCAGAAATATCATAACCATTGTCCCGTTGCGGACTCGGATAGAATGGATTGAGCCAGATCATATCCACTCCCAGCTCTTTCAGGTAAGGAAGCTTTTCAATAATCCCTCGAAAATCTCCCAAACCGTTGCCAGTCGTGTCTTTAAAAGATTTTGGATAGATCTGGTAGACAACCTTTGTTTTATCAAGTGTCATATTTTCTCCTTTTTTGAGAAAAGGGACAGATTTTAAAGAACCGTCCCCTTCTATAGTCATTTCATTTTTCTTTAAAGTGGCTTAGCGTTCATCAACTGACTACCTCGCGCAACTGCCCGAGGAAGTTGTTCAAGCTCCTCCACCTGATAACTGTCTGAGTTTGTAATGATGACTGGTGTTTCCGTTACATAGCCCGCTTTCTTGATCATGTCTATATCAAAGGAAATGAGCTTGTCGCCAACCTTGACCTTATCACCTTGAGACACATAACCTTCAAAACCTTTGCCTTCCAGATTGACAGTGTCCATTCCGATATGCATCAGGATTTCAACCCCTTCATCTGACAAGATGCCAATTGCATGCTTGGTTGGGAAGAAGACCGTTACTCTACCATTGACTGGTGAAACCAACTCACCTTGGCTAGGAACAATGACAACTCCGCGCCCCATCAAACCTTGCGCAAAGACAGGATCTGTTGCCTGACTCAATTCTTTGACTTCTCCTGCCAGCGGACTAGTAATCGTTACAGGAGCTGATGAATCAGCTGTTTTCACCTCTGGAGATGACTCGGCTTTGGAAGTCCCAGCAAATTCTGCCTCTTCCTGAGCTGCAAACTCTGCCTGCAATTCTGGATCTTCCTCTGTCTTCGTTAAGAAGCCTGTCTTGTGGAAGAAGAAAGTCAGGAACATTGGTACAAGAATTGCTACAAGCATAACTAGAAGGAAAGGAAGCCAATAGTTTGCTTGAATAGAAAGGATAGCTGGTAAGCCCCCGACACCAATACCAGTTGCTGTGACATTAAAGTTAAGGGACAAAACTCCTGCAATTGAAGATCCAATCATGCCGGCAACAAATGGATAAACGTACTTGAGATTGACCCCGAATAGGGCTGGCTCAGTAACTCCAAGGTAAGCAGAAATGGTAGCTGGAAGAGAAATTTGTGCTTCTCTTTCATCACGACGATGCATGAGATAGTAGGCAAATACAGCTGAACCTTGAGCAATATTAGACAGAGCAATCATAGGCCAAAGAGCTGTTCCTCCATAATCATTAGCCAACTGTGTATCAATGGCATTGGTCATATGGTGAAGACCTGTAATCACAAACGGAGCATAGAGGGCACCAAACACTGCACCAAACAACCATTTGAATGATCCTGTCAAACCAAGAAATACAAACTTAGACAAACCTTGTCCAACCCACCATCCAAAAGGACCTAAAACCGTGTGGGCCAAAATCAGAGCTGGAAGCAGAGAAAGCAAAGGAACAAAAATCATAGAAATCACTTCTGGAATCCGTTTACGCCAGAAAATTTCTAAGTAAGAGAGAGACAGACCAGACAAGAGAGCCGGAATGACCTGACCTTGGTAACCATATTTGTGAAACTCAAGTATTCCAAAATACCAAGTGTAGTCTTTAGCAATCACAGCTTTAGAGGTATTGGCTACCTCATAAGCATTCAACAAATGTGGAGAAACCAAACAAATCCCTAAGACAATCCCAAGAATCTGACTGGTTCCCATCTTACGGGATATAGACCAAGTAATCCCCACCGGCAAGAAGTGGAACACTGCTTGTGCCGGCAGCCAAAGAAAGTCGTTAACATTGCTCCAGAATTTAGATACATCAACAATTGTATTATAAACAGGCTGCCCATTTTTTACTTGTGCAACTCCGTCAACAATCTTTCTCCCCAAAGCTTCAATATGAACGCCTTCAAGGACATTACGGAATCCCAGTATCAACCCTCCGACAATCAAGGCTGGAATCAAGGGTGTAAAAATTTCCGCCAGAGTGGCCATAAGCCGCTGAAGGGGATTTTGGTTGCTCTTAGCAGCAGACTTTGCTGCTTCTTTTGATACCCCCTCAATACCTGAAACAGCAGTGAAGTCATTGTAAAAGATTGGCACATCATTTCCAATGATAACTTGGAATTGCCCAGCATTCGTAAAAGTTCCCTTGACCGCTGGGATTGCCTCAATAGCCTTAACGTTGGCCTTTTTACCGTCGCCAAGTACAAAGCGCATCCGCGTTGCGCAGTGGCTAACTGCTGTGACATTCTCTTTGCCGCCGATTGCATCTAGCAAATCTTTGGCTTCCTTCTCAAATTTTCCCATTTGACTACTGGCTGAATGAGAATCCAGCACTCTCCTTATATTTTTTTTACGAGTTGGTTTTTCAACACACTCCTACAAATTATTGTAATCGATTTCAAAGATGTAGGCAAGTTGTTTGTTGAAAAAAGCCCTCATTTTTGATAAAATTTTCTAGGTTGTATGCAAAAAAGAAAACAAGTGGGATTTATGATGAAGAAATATAAACAATTATTCAAACAGATTGAGAAAGATATTTTAGAGAAACATTATGCAGTCGGAGACTTCTTGCCCAGCGAACATCAGCTGACAGAAGACTACCAGGTCAGCCGCGACACTGTGCGCAAGGCTCTGGCCCTGCTGCAGGAAGAAGGATTGATTGAAAAAGTCCGCGGACAGGGTTCCAAAGTCATCAAGCATGAACAGTTTGACTTTCCTGTGTCTAAGCTGACCAGCTATCAAGAAGTAGTCAAGCAGAATAATATGCAGTCCAAAACCAATGTTGTCAGCTTGGAAAAGATTACCGTGGATCAGAAACTGTCGGACATCACTGGCTTCCCTCCCTACAGACTGGTTTGGCGAATCGTCCGTCAACGCGTTGTAGACCAAATCGCCTCGGTCTTAGATATTGACTATTTGGACAAGGGTATCGTCCCTCACTTGACAAGGGAAATCGCTGAGCAGTCCATTTATGCCTATTTGGAAAATGACTTAAAGCTCAACATCGCCTATGCCAAGAAAGAATTTACCATTGACCACGCCAATGACCGAGACAAGATTCTCATGGACCTAGGCAAGGACCAGCAGGTCGTCTCTGTCAAATCCCAGGTCTATCTGGCAGACGGCCGCCAGTTTCAATATACCGAGAGCCGCCATAAGCTTGACAAATTTCGCTTTGTGGATTTTGCTAAGCGTCAGAAAAAGTAGCCTTCTTCTTTCTATACCACAAAACCACCCCTGCCTTCCAGCTGGCAGAGGTGGTTTCTTTTATGAGTAGTCTAAGGCTGCTTTGTTTTGGAGCGACAAAGAGCCTCAAAATTTCTTTTTACTTGTTTTAGGAGATTTATATGAAAAAATTAGTTAAGGGCTTCTGCTGCTTTTTAAAATTTACTGATTCTTATTACTTCCTTTCCTACTTTTGCGCCTGTGAGAATGTCAATACTTGCTTATCATATAGGGTAACTTTAGATGTCATTGGACTGTCCTCATTTCTATTTTGATGCTATTAGTATAATCCCAGAAACTTAAGACAGACTTATAAAAAACTTGAAGGAAACTTAAAAGGCTGAGTTTATTTCTCAGCCTTTTCTGCTTCTTCAACAATTTCTGAAATTTCAACCTTAACCTTCGTAACACGGCCATTTTTTACCTTGTCATTGGTTAAAATGAGTTGCTTATTCTGACTTTCGACTTCGTAGCTAATGCGTTCTTTCGGGTCTGGAATAGTCCCTACACAAGTCAAGTAATAACCAGCTATCGTATCCACATCGTCGCTTTCAATTTCAACTTCAAAGTATTCATTAAAGTCATTGAGAGTCATGGTTCCTAATACGATGTAGGTATTCTCGCCGATTTCATGGACTTCGATTTCAGCCTTGTCAGTCTCATCATCAATCTCACCGACAATCTCCTCCAAGAGATCTTCCAGTGTGACCAGACCAGCCATACCTCCATACTCATCCAAGAGAATCGCCATTTGATTTTGCGTATTGCGCAGCTCCTTAAGCAAATCATCGACAAACATGGTTTCCGGTACAAAGAGTGGCTCCTGCAGAATCTTGCGCAGAACGATATTATCAAAACCATTGATGAATCCTTCATTAAGCAGTCGCTTGGTATGAATCAGACCGATAACATTGTCTTTATCCCCATCATAGACAGGAATCCGCGAGAAGCTCTGTTTGAGAATGCTTTCGATGATTTCCTTGGTATCGTCCTGAATGTCCACCATAAAGGCATCCGTCCGCGGCACCATCAGTTCACGCGCCATCAGCTCATCCAGAGAGAAAATCCCCTGCAACATCTCAATCTCATCTGCATCCAAAGTCTCTTCACTCTTAGTCAGCATATACTCAATCTCATCTCGAGTCATCTTTTCGTCTGCATCATCAAACTTCATCGGGGTTAACCGGCTCAGTAGATTAGTCGACGCTGACAGCAACCAGACGAAGGGACTGACAATCTTACCAAGAAAAATAATGACCGGCGCTGCCCGAACAGCTAGATTGTCTTTCAGGTTCATAGCAATGCGCTTCGGATAAAGCTCACCCAAAACAATGGAAATATATGTCAATAAAATCAGGGCCAAGAAAGTTCCGATAGCACGTGCGGTTTCGGAATTCCCCATCCAAGAAGAGAAAAGTTTTCCCAGATTATCCGCAAAGCTGGCCCCAGACAGGATATTGATAACCGTAATCCCAACCTGAATAGTTGATAAGAAGTTATTGGGGCTCTCTAAGACAGCTAAGAGCCGGATATACTTGAGGTCGCCCTCTTCAGCCTTTTGCTCCACACGCGCCCGATTGAGCGATACCATTGCCATCTCAGCAGCTGAGAAAAAGGCATTTAACAAAGTCAATATAAACAGTAATAAGGCTTGCCATAACATATTCTGACTGCCAGGGTCTTCCATTGATTCTTTCTCCTCGAAATGTATAAGTAAATCTGATTATATCATATTTTTAAATTTAGTGCACAAGAAATCAAAATAAGACGGAAGGCCCTCCTTCCGTCTTATTTTCTAGTCTTGAGACTCTAGAATCAATCGATTCCCAAACTCATCTTTATTTATTAATAATCCCAAACTCTTCGTTCTTCTTTTGCTGCTGGGCTTCCTTGTGATTGTCATAGAGATTGGCCAGGAATTTGGCGATTTCCTTGAGGATAGAATAGGTCGGGATTGCCACAATCATCCCTAGAACGCCATAAATATTGCTGGATAAGAGCAAGAGCACCATGATGGTAATAGGATGGACCTTCATCACACCGCCAACGATACGGGGATAGAGGATATTGCCATCGACCTGCTGGATAATCAGCATGTAAATCAAGGCCGCCACCATCTTCTGAGGATCGGTAAAGGCATACGTAATGACCATAGGAATCAAGCCAATGCTCGGTCCTACATAGGGGATTAGATTAGCCAGACTGGAGAAAATAGCAAAGACCAAAGCGTACTTGAGCCCAATCACGCTATAGCCAATATAGGCCAGAGCACCAATAATCAGGGCATCAATTGAAATTCCGCTGATATAGCGGGCAACAGTAGCATTGAGATTGGTCAGCAAGCTTGAGATATTGAGTTTATCGCGCTTGAGGACTGTCCGCTCCAGCATGGGTAGGAGCTTATGACCGTCCATGAGGAAGTAAACCAAGAAAATCGGCGTCATAATTAAAATCATCAGCGTATTGACAACTGCTGACAGAACGCTGCCCAGACTGTTGGTCACACTGTTAAGGATATTTTGCAGAATATCCACATAAGACAGGTTGAGCTGCTGGATGGTGGACTGGATATTCAGATTCCGAAAGAGCGGATTTTTAGATAATTGATTGACAAAACTTTGAATTTCCCAATAAAGGCCTTGCGTTGAATTAATCAAGCTGCTCAGCTGATTAATCAAAATCGGCAAGAGGTAAATAACGCCCAAAGCAATCAAGCCAAACAGAAGGCTGAGCGTAATCAGAATCCCAATCATTCGGTTGATTTTGAGCTTGTCCTGGAGAAATTTCACCAGCGGATTCGTAATATAGTAAAGAAATCCTCCCACAAGAAAGGGAATCAAGATTGTATTCACAACGCTAACAATCGGGGTTATCATATCCCCCATCTGGCGCCAGATAAAGAAAATAATCGTTAGCAAAAGAACCTCACTGGTCCAAAACATCAGCTTACTTTTATGAAACATTTGACTCCTCCTATCAGTTATTTTACCATAAATTTTGTTATAATAAAGGAGATTTAACGAAAGAAAGAGTAAAAATGGAAAAGATTATCAAACTGGAAAATGTAAGCTTAGCTAAACAAGGCCGAACCATCTTAAAAGATCTCAACTGGCAGGTGAAAAAGGGGGAGCATTGGGCCATCCTCGGCCTCAACGGTTCTGGAAAGTCTACTCTCCTGCGCCTGCTCATGGCTGAACATTGGAAGACCCAGGGCAAGGTAACAGTTCTCGGTACTGAATTTGGTGCCGGCGACATTCCTCAGCTGCGAACGAAGATTGGAGTAGTCGGCTCCTTCATTGCTGAGCGTCTGCCCAGCCATCTCACTGCCGAAGAAATCGTCCTGACAGGCAAGTATAAAAGCAATATTCTCTATGCTCCTTACGGGCAAACTGAGCTGGATCAAGCTAGAGAAATGCTGACCTCCATTGGCGGACAAGATTTACTTGGCCGAAGCTACGCTAGTCTGTCTCAAGGGGAGAAACAGCTCTTGCTGATTGCGCGCAGTCTCATGGAAAAGCCTGAACTGCTTATCTTAGACGAAGCGACCAGCGGTCTGGATCTCTTTGCTCGCGAGCGCCTGCTGGATCAAATTGGTAAGATTACACAGATGAATCAGGCTCCAACCATCCTCTATGTGACCCATCATGTAGAGGAAATCACTGCTGCTATGGATCATGTCCTGCTCCTAAAAGAAGGCCAAATCATAGCCCAAGGTCCTAAAAAAGAAATTTTTCAAAAAGAGGTCATGGATCGCTTCTATCCCCAACCAGTCGAGCTGATTGAGATAGGAGAAGACCGCTATTTCGTCAAGGTGGAGGTCAGGTCCTCATGAAGCAATTTTCTAATACCATCTTCAACCTGGGCTACTTCCTGATTCTGACCATGACTGCGATTGCCTTGCTTTTCCTATCTGGTCAGATTCTGCTGTCCCATACTTACATCCCTTTGAGAATTGCTGAAGGGGTACAATTCGTCAGTAATCCTTGGTATTTCTACCCTATACTCTTACTTTTTCTCCTCAGCCTCTTTTTAATCCGGCCCCTATTGGAAAAGGTTCAGACCAAGCATCTTTTTTGGATTCTGTCCCTCATCTTTATAGCAGCAGCGATTTTTCTGATAACAGCCTACGATGGCCGTATCCGAGCTGACGCCAAGCACGTTTTCAATGCAGCCCTAGCCTTTAACCGAGGAGATTACAGCTCGCTGACGACCGTCGGAAGCTACATGTATCGTAATCCCCATCAGCTAGGACTGATGACTCTGGAGCGACTTTATGCTTTTATTTCTCCGACGACTCAGTTTGCTTTTAGCATGAATATCGTCTGGACTTTACTCAGTCATTTCTTGATTTACAAGATTACTGCCCTGCTCAATGCTAGAGAAATGATTCAGAAATACACGATTCTGCTGACCTTTCTCTTTCTACCACAACTCTTTTTCATCCTCTTTGTCTACGGTACCATTCCTGGACTCTTCTTCTGTCTGCTCAGTCTCTATGCTTTTATTAAGCTGGACCAAAAAGGAAACCTGCTCTATGCCTTGCTGGGAGCCGCTAGCATCAGCCTGGCCTGCCTCCTGCGCAACAACTACATCATCTTTGCCATCATGCTGATTGGAGTCTGCTTCCTGTCCATCTTTTATAAATGGTCTTGGAAGAAACCCTTAGCCATCGTCCTGATTTTAGCCGGTATTATCCTTTCAAACAAGGGTCTGACGGCCTACTATGAGCAGCTGATTGGGGGCAAGATTGGTGTCGGTACCCCCAAAATCGCCTACATCACTATGGGCCTGCGGGATGATCCCAATCGGCAGACCTTGGGAGGCTGGTACGATGCCTACAATACCAAGATTCTCAAGCGCAACAAATATGATGAAAATTTGGCTACAGAAATGGCCACTCGGGATTTGAAGGATATCCTGATTCACTTCAGCAAGCATCCTGCTTATGCGCTCAAATTCTTCTACGAAAAGGTCAAGTCTACCTGGACTGAGCCGACTTTTCAGTCTATTTGGACTGGGCCTCAGATTGAGCGCCAGCAATATATGAAACCAACTGTCTTGCGCAGCATTTATGAGGAAAGAAAAGGTTATCAGATTGTTAATTTCCTGCTCTTAATTCTGCTAGCCAGCATCTATCTGCTCTCCTGTTTCTTTATCCTGCATAAATTTTTCGTAGCCGAGGAAAAGCTGACACCTTTTGACCTCTATCCCTTCATCTTTCTATTGGGGGGCGGGCTCTTCCACTTCTTCTGGGAAACCAAGAGCCAGTATGTCTATATCTATGTCCTCCTTCTCATCCCTTCCGCCGCTCAATCCTTAGTCGACCTGAGCGATTGGTGGAAGAACAAAGGAAAAGGGAAATCAACAGACCAGCTTGAGAAAAACCTATAAAACTTGAACACTTGATAAGAATTTATTATAATTTTATAGGAACATTAAGTGACACAAAGTTGAATTTGTAACTGAAACTTTTTATATTTTACGAAGGGAGAATAGTGATTTATGTTTTCAATATTAGGTGCAGTATTATTTGGAGTTATAGCAATTATGACAGTTCTTGTTGCTTGCGGTCTGCCTTTGGGCGAATTTACAATGGGGGGACAACATAAAATCTTACCTAAGAAATTTAGACTTGCGGCAGTCGTTTCTGTGGCTATTCAAATTTTTGCCATGATCATTATTTTGCAAGCCGGAGGTTTTATTCCCTTGTGCCTGTCTTTCAAGGTTACTAAATATATTTGTTTCTTCTTTGCCGCTTATCTATCCTTGAATACGATTATGAACATGATTTCAAAAAGTAAGAAAGAAAAATATGTTATGACTCCGATTTCACTTATAGCCGGAATATGTTTTTGGATAACAGCATTTCAGATGTAGAATGTGAAATGAGAATCATCTACAGTGCGTCAAATTAGAATTTGTAGAGGTGAGAAAAATGTAATGGCAACATATTCAACTTAAATCTAAATAATATAAAATTACGAGGAGATTATAAGATGAACAATTATATAAAATTAAATGAAGATAGATGGAATAATGTAAAAAATGACTATACTGAGCCATTGACACATGAAGAATTAGAAGAAGTTAGAAATAATCCAATTTCTGTTGCATTAACTGTTGGGAAAAAAGTTCCAAAAGAATGGTTTGAAAAAGCAAACGGAAAAAAGATATTAGGTTTAGCTTGTGGTGGTGGACAGCAGGGACCAGTTTTTGCTATAAAAGGTTATGATGTAACTATAATGGATTTTTCTAAATCACAATTACAAAGAGATGATATGGTTGCTAAAAGAGAAGGCTTAAAAATCAACACAGTTCAAGGCGATATGACAAAACCATTTCCATTTGAAAATGAAACTTTTGATATTATTTTTAATCCGGTTTCAAATGCATATATAGAAGATTTAGAAAACATGTATAAAGAAGCCTCTCGAGTATTGAAAAAGGGTGGACTGTTAATGGTCGGATTTATGAATCCTTGGATATACATGTACGATGCTGACATTGTATGGGACAAACCGGATGAGGAATTACTTTTAAAGTTTTCAATACCTTTTAATTCAAAAGAGCTTGAAGATGAAGGCAAGATAACCATAAATCCAGAATATGGATATGAATTTAGCCATACCTTAGAAACTCAGATTAGAGGACAACTTAAAAATGGTCTCGCTATGATAGATTTTTATGAATCGTGTGACAAAAGACATAGATTATCACGTTATGCAAATGACTATATAGCTACACTCTGCATTAAACTATAATATTATAGAACATGCTTAAGGATAATAGCCCGTTTTATTTTCCGTAAGGGTTAAAATCTAAAAATCCCAGTTTGTATAATTGAATATAACAATTTGAGAAACAGTAAATCACAATGGTTTACTACTTTTTTGCTCATTTTGAGAAGTCATAACCACCCGTGAAAACGGGATTTCACCTTGTTCTAAAACCGCCATCTGAGAACGCTTTGACACTTAACTTATCAAAGGCAAGGTCATTTTTCCCCAATCGCGTATATATTTAGAAACTATCTTTTCATTTAGGCCCACGGTACTCACATAGTCTCCTCTCGCCCAAAACTTTCGATTGTCATAATATAACCCCTCTTGTTTTTCAATCTGAACAGGAGGGGTTGTTTTGAATTGAAATGAATAAGGCTCATCTTTGTGTTATTATCATTTTCATCACTTCATTTTAATCGTAATCAGCATATCTCCACAAAGCTATTGTTGCGATAAGACCTAGAATACTCATCCCAAATAAACTGACAATGCTCCCAAAATTCAATAGTGCTTTTCCTGCAATACCACTTGCGAGTGCAGGAATCGCCCATGGAATATACTTCCCAAAGTTAAGAGCAGAACCAAGCTGAGAAAAAATAATAGTAAAAATAATAAATGCCAATGGAGACAAATATCCCCGGCCTAAACAAGCAAAAAAAGCCACTGGAGTAGAGAGTACGATCGTAAGAGTAGTACAAAAAACAAAAGTAAGTATACCTTTGAAAATCACCATTAAGCTCCCACCCTCAAGTCCAATCAGATTGCCAGCTAATAATCCTAATAAAAGAGCAAAAATTGATAGAATATAGCTCCATAGAGCGATAACGATAAACTTGGATAATACGATTGTATCTCTTTTTATCGGGAGCGCTAATAGGTCTATCATCGTTTTATCAGAATATTCTCTACCAAAAACCCAAGATGCTGTAAATCCAAAAATGAGCAATCCCCCAACAGAAATGACTTGTGATATGGTCATTAAGTATGACGACCAGTCTGTTATCCTCATCATTTCCATTTTTGCAGAAATCAAACCAAGATTTTTGAAATTCTCTGGATATTTCATCATAGTTGCAAACAACCCAACAATAAAAGGAACTAAACAGATAGAACAAGCAGTTACGATGGAAAGTTTTGATTTTATTAACTTTCTCCATTCAATTAAAATACAGGAACTAAGCTTTTTCATTCGAAACACCTCTATTATAGTCATTCAATATTCTTAAGAAATAATGTTCCAAATTTTCTTTTTCAACAATCAGTGATTTGGGTGGATAACCTGCATGAACCAGCAATGTAGCAATTTCTTCCGGATACTCCACAGATTTTTTATCAATTAGTTCTAAGAAATGGATATTATTTTCTGTGTCTGATTGAATGTTTACCTGATAGCCATGGTTAGATAACACTTCTTTCATGGCCTTATTATTAGAGCCACTTACTAATAACTTCTTTTCTAAGTACTGTTCTAATTCATTGCTTTCAACTTCTCTTATAAGTCTGCCCTCATGTACAATAACTATCCTAGTAGCAATTTTAGATATTTCTTCCAGATTATGACTTGAAATAAGAACAGTTGTACCTAGATTATTTGCCAATTCCTTTAACAGCTCTCTTACTTCAATAACTCCAAAAGGATCTAATCCATTTGTTGGCTCATCAAGAATTAGGATTTTAGGTTTATGAATAATCGCTTTTGCAATTCCTAAACGCGCAACATTTCCTAAAGAAAGATGCTTCTCCTGTTTATGTTCATATTGCTTTAGTTTTAATTTCTCAATTACCCAGTCAATATTATCTTTATTAACCCCTCTTAATTTACTAACGATTTCTAAATTTTCTCTCACAGTTAAGTCTGGATAAGAATAAGGCGTCTCAATAATATAACCTATTTCGTTTCGAAGTTCTAAATTATTCAGATCTAACTTTTTTCCTTGAATATAACACTCTCCTGATGTAGATTTTATCAATCCTAGCATCATTCTCATCGTCGTTGTTTTCCCAGCACCATTTAGTCCTAAAAAACCTACTATTTCACCACTTTTTATTGATAGATTTAAGTTGTTGACAACATTTTTTGTTCCATATCTTTTAGAAAGGTTTGCGGTTCTAATTGCTTCTTTCACCATTACCTATCCTCCTTAGTAATTTGCTCAACAATTCCTTGTATGACTAACTTCAATGTAGTATCAAATTGTTCTTCACCGATTTCCTCGATGTGTAATATAGTCATAGCAATCGTTCTAAATAAAGCAGAGACGATTTCTACCGATACATTTTCTCTAATATTGATTCGGGATACAATTTTTTTAACCATCCTATCATCTATCAGATGATGATTTGTTATCGCCTCTTTTGGCAATTTTCTTACGAGTAATTCCATTTCATGATTTTTGAATATGGTATACATAAATGAATAGCGAAAATCTTGATAAAAATCATAAAGTAACTGTACCAGACGATTTGTATCTATCTTGGCTTCCATATCTAATTGTTCTGTCAGGCAATCCATAACATCTATTTGATATTCTTCTAAGACCGCCAAAAATAATATTTCCTTTGAAGAATAAAAATTATAAAAAGAACCTTTAGAAATATCTACCATTGCTGCCATCTGGTCAACTGTGGTTTTCTTAACCCCATATCTTTGAAGGCATTCCTTTGCAACTTTATGTAATTTCTTTCTAATTACTTCTTTTTCTTCAGCAGTAAAAGCAGTAGCCATAACTTCCTCCTGAAAACTCTATGACGTTTTTTAATTTTACAGTCATAGCTTATCATATAAACTGAAAAATGTCAAAAGCCTTATATCTTTTTTGTAAGAAAATATGAGACTTTACATTTACACACACCTTAATTCTATTCTTTTAGACCTAGCTATTTGATTTTCACGATTTGAAAAATAAGGATACAGTACTGAAAGCTCCTATTATCTGGCTTTTCTCTCTGTATCCTTATTGTATATCAAGTTTCTTCTCTCAATTTCTCAATCATGACCAAGAAAGGCGGGTTGTTAATCTGATTGATGGTCTTATAGAGGGCAACAGTAAAGTCCTGCTGGGGCAGCTGACTGACGAAGTCTAGCACCGCATCTTTTTCAACTTCGCCACCTTCATGCCCGTAGTAAATCATGATAGCTGTGCGGCCGCCTTTTTCCAAGCCACGGCAGGCCTTTTCCAAAGCTTCCAGCGTCGTATCAGGTCGGGTAATGACAGACTTGTCCGCCGAAGGCAGGTAGCCAAGATTGAAAATGGCAGCCTTGAAATGGTCTAGGTATTGGTCCAAGGTCTCGTGCCCAGCCAAGATTAGCTGAGCATTGTCCAAGCCAGTTTCTGCCAAGCGCTGGCGAGTCTTTTCCACGGCCTGCTCCTGAATGTCAAAAGCGTAGACTTGCTTGGCCAACTTAGCTAAAAAGAGGGTGTCATGCCCATTCCCCATAGTAGCATCCACAACGACATCTTCCTTGGTCACGACTTCTGCTAAAAAGGCATGGGCCATCTGTAAGGGTCTTAACATACGAATCTCTGCTCCTTTGCTTTACAGCCTTGCTTGCTGCCACGACGACGCATTTCTGCCTCAATAGCATTGAGAACCTCCCATTTATTGAGGCTCCACATAGGACCAATCAACATATCTCGCGGGGCGTCGCCAGTGATACGGTGGATGACGATATGCTCGGGGATAATCTCCAGCTGGTCGCAGACGATAGAGACATACTCCTCTTGACTGAGCAGCTGCAGTCGCCCCTCATGATAATCCCTCTGCATACGGGTATTGGTCATCAAGTGAAGCAGGTGGAGCTTGATTCCCTGAATGTCATTGTCCGTCACGCAACGGCGGACATTCTCTAGCATCATCTCATGGGTCTCTCCCGGAAGGCCATTGATCAAGTGAGAGACAATCTCCGCCTTGGGAGCCAGCTTACGAACTCGCTGGACCGTCTCCACATAGAGCTCATAAGAATGGGCACGATTGATGAGGTCCGAAGTCTCCTCATAGGTAGTCTGAAGGCCCAGCTCTACGGTCACATGCATGCGCTCGGACAGGTCGGCCAAGTAGGCAATAGTCTCATCAGGCAAACAGTCCGGCCGAGTTCCGATATTGAGTCCAACGACACCTGGCTCGTTAATGGCTTGCTCATAACGCTCGCGAATCACTTCAAGCTTCTCATGGGTATTGGTAAAGTTCTGGAAATAGACCAGATACTTGCGAACATCCGGCCACTTGCGGTGCATAAAATCAATTTCCTTATAGAACTGCTCGCGAATGGGCGCATCCGGCGCCACAATGGCATCACCTGAACCCGAAACGGTACAGAACGTACAGCCTCCATGCGCCACGGTACCATCCCGATTGGGACAGTCAAAACCCGCATCAATGGGCACCTTAAAAGTTTTTTCACCAAAAAGTTTTCGATAATAATCATTCAAAGAATTGTAAGATTTCATACCTTTCATTCTACCACAAAAAAGAGTTTAGAAACAAAAATTCCCTCTTTCACAAGGAAAGAAGGAAATCACCGCTCCCACAAATAGACTTTCAAATCAACACAGCCATTGGCCTTCAAGTCCACTCCCTCCGCCCAGAGCAAGTGCCTCTGGTCTTCCCAACCAGGTGCGAGGCGCCCTGCTGCATTGACTACCCGGTGGCAAGGATGCTTGCTACCATAAAGTTCCGACTGACTGAGAATCTTCCCCACCAAGCGGGCATTTTTTGGCCGACCAATCAAACGGGCAAGCTGGCCATAGGTCGCCACGCGCCCAGAGGGAATACTATCTACTAATGCCAAAACAGCATCGATGAGTTCTTGATTTGAATTGGACATGCTAAGCTCCTAATCTTGTTTGCTCCTATCTTAAAGAAAGAGATTTTCTTTGTCAAGACAAAAAGGCCGGCAAAGCCAACCTTTCTCATCTATATTTATTTCTGCTTTCCCTTGAAACGCCACTGAAAGCGCAGCTTGTCATAAAAAGGAAATTCGATATTGAGAATGGCAAAGCCCATCAAGGCTCCTCCGATAACATCTGTCGGGTAGTGCACGCCCAGATAGACTCTGGAAGCCATAATCATGAAGATAAAGAGCAAGAGCAAACCTTGTACCAAGCGCTTGATTTTTTGGTTTTGAATCCGTTGCTGGACAATGATAATCAAGGTCCCAACAACAATGGCTGTCGCCATGGCATGTCCGCTCGGGAAAGAGTAACCACCCTCTTTGACCAAATGCGAAATACTGGGCCGGCTTCTTTGGTAAACGAGTTTAATCAGCTTAATCAAAATCCCATGTAAGACCAGATTTCCCGCCAGCAAGGCAGCTTCCAGCTTCCATTTTTTGTAAAGGAAAAAAAGGACAAGAGCCGAAACCCAAATGATAATCCCCAATGGATCAATCACACTGGTTACAAGTTTGAAAAAAGTTGTCAAAGCTGCAGGCAAGTCTCCCCGAAGCCAGGTCTGAATCGGGGTATCAAAGTTGGTCAGCTGCTCAGGATAAAACTTGACCATGTAGCCTAGCATGACGAAAAGTAAAAGGGCAAAAGAGCCCTTTGTTAGATAAGATTGTTTATTTTTCATAGCGTTTTAGGACGGGCTGCAAGAGCGTGTAAATTAGCCAAAAGACGATAGCCCAGATTACTCCTTCTAATAGGTTAAAGGGGACAATCATGGTCAGCAGATACTTGGAAAGACCAAATGCTTTATTAATATCAAAACCAGCAAACCTCGCATAGAGAGGCACTGCATAGATAACATTTAGAACGATCATAGTTACAGTTAGACCAAGCGTTGCTACCAGAGAAGCCTTCACATAGTCAGACAAGTTTTTCCTTTTTTTCCATAAGAGTGCAAAAGCAGAAACAAATACAGCTACTGCCAATATATTCATGGGGAGACCGATAAGAGTGCCTATACCATGATTATTCAAAGCTAGCTTTAAGACAGAGCGAATCAAGAGCACTGCCATAGAGCTTTTAAAATCCAAGACCACCAAAGCTAGTAAAATCGGAATAATTGAAAAATCCAACTTTAGAAACTCGGTTATCAAGGGAATCTCATAAAGCATGAGTAGAAATGATAGAGCAGATAAAACTGCTACAATCGCCAACTTACGAGTATTTGTCATCACAGGTTCCTCCAATTTATAAAAATTAGAGAAGCCGGAAAGGCCACTGAAAAAAAAGCTTGTCAGCTAATAATTATTTAGTATAAGGCTAAGCCCTTAAATAAAGATTAAACGGCAAGATTGCTTCACTGCCTCTCGTCTTCTCCCATCCAGACTATACTGTCGGTTGTGGAATCTCACCACATCAGCTTGCGCTCGCGGACTTGATTTGGCATTGAGGAAAAAACATTTTCCAGCCAAAAGTTACCGCCGGTCGGGAATCTCACCCTGCCCTGAAGACATCATTATCATAACAAAAAAAGCCTGCCAGAGCAAGCAATTTGATTGATGTAATTAGAAATGTTTCAACAATAGTATTCTATCTATTAGAAAAAATTACTGCTTAGATACATTCATTCCCCTACTTCAGCTTATCCGCTTCATACTCATGTACCAAATCTAAGCCAGCAAAATTCTGCTGGCGCAGAGCTTCATAGACAATCATGCAGACAGAATTCGATACATTAAGGCTACGGACATGCTGGTCGTTCATGGGAATACGCAGAGCCTTTTCTGGATGACGACGCATAAATTCTTCTGGCAGCCCCTTGTCCTCTCGGCCAAACATAAAATAGTGCGAATCTTCTGCTACATAGTTCTCCTCAGAATAGACCTTCTCTGCAAACTTAGAAATCAGATACAGACGGCCGTCCATCTGCTCCATAAAATCGTCTAAACTCTCATAATAGGTGATGTCCAGCTTATCCCAATAGTCCAGCCCCGCCCGCTTCATCTTGCGGTCATCAATGGGAAATCCCATAGGCTTGATGATGTGAAGCGGCGAATTAGTCGCGGCGCAAGTACGGGCAATATTGCCGGTATTCTGCGGAATCTGAGGCTCAAAAAGAACGATATGATTTTTCATAATAAGAATATTTTTCCTAGTATTTTTCTTTAGATAAAAAAATAGCCACACTGCCCGGAGTCAAGCTCAGCAAACAGCGTGGTTAAGGCTTCATTAACTTACATCACAACAGGTTTGAGGTAAACCAATGAAGGTACTCATTTAGTATAACACTTTCAGCCTACAAGTCAATAAAAACGGCTCAAAAAATTCTAGTTTTTTTTAAATTTTCATAGGAAGATACCATTTTTGTAAAAAAATATTCGGAATTCTATAAATAACTAGACTATTCTGTATTATATAGATGAAATTTAAATGAAAAAAGAGTATGATAGATACATACTTTGGAGGAATCTAAACTTATGAAAATTATTGTTGTCGGCGGCGGGAAGGTCGGAACGGCTCTCTGTCGCTCCTTAGTGGCTGAAAAACATGATGTTATCCTGATTGAGCAGGATGAAGCTGTTCTAAACCAGATTACCAAGCGCTATGATATTATCGGTATTTCTGGCAATGGAGCCAACTTCAAAATCCTAGAACAGGCGGATGTTGGGCACTGTGACATCTTCATCTCTATGACCGAGCATGATGAGGTCAACATGGTTTCAGCTGTTCTGGCCAAACGGATGGGTGCTAAGGAAACCGTCGTTCGGGTGCGTAATCCTGAATATTCCAACCCTTACTTTAAGGAGAAGAACATCCTAGGCTTCTCGCTGGTGGTCAATCCTGAGCTCCTAACTGCTCGCTACATCGCTAATATCATTGACTTCCCTAACGCCCTGTCAGTAGAGCACTTTGCCAATGGCCGAGTGGCACTGATGGAGTTCAAACTTAAGGAAGACAGCAATCTCTGCCAGATGAATATTTCCCAGTTCCGTAAGAAATTTGGAAATATCATTGTCTGTACTATTGAGAGAAAAGGGCACTTGGAGATCCCTGACGGCGACTTCACTCTGGAGGCTGGGGACAAGATCTATGTAACAGGTAACCGCCTGGACATTGTTCAATTCCACAATATGGTGCGTCCTAGAGTGGTTAAGAGCCTGATGATTATCGGGGCTGGCAAGATCGCCTATTACTTGCTCAATATTCTCAAGAACAGTAAAATTGAGCTCAAAATCATTGAATCCAACCGCGAGCGGGCAAACTTTTTCAGTCAGGAATTTCCTGATCTCTATGTCGTCCATGGCGATGGTACTGCCAAGGATATCCTGCTGGAGGAACGCGCCAATAACTTTGATGCCATCGCTACCCTGACTGGTGTGGATGAGGAAAATATCATCACTTCCATGTTCCTTAATAATCTAGGTGTACAGAAAAACATCACCAAGATTAACCGGACTAGTTTGTTGGAAATCATTGATAACCAAGATTTTGCTAGCATCGTGACGCCTAAAGGTATCGCTGTTGATACCATTATGCACTTTATCCGCGGTCGCTACAATGCTCAATTCTCTAACCTAGAAGCTCTGCACCATGTAGCCAATGGCCAAATTGAAACCCTGCAATTCCAAATCAAGGAAGAAAACAAAATGACTGGTATTCCTCTGTCTCAGCTTCATCTGAAGAAAGATGTCCTGATTGCGGCCATTATCCGTCAAGGCAAAGCCATCTTCCCTACCGGCGATGACGACCTGCAAGTTGGAGATAAGATTATCGTGACCACTCTGCTGCAAAATATCACCCAGATTTACGATCTGTTAGCGAGGTAGGCCCATGAATAGATCTATGATTCGCTACCTGCTGGCAAAATTACTGCTGATTGAGGCGGCACTGCTGATTGTGCCCATTATCGTAGCTCTAATCTACGGCGAGCCTTTAAAGGTCTTTCTCTCTATCGGGGCAACCATGGCCATCCTGCTAGTTTTAGGTGGAATAGGCTCTTATTTTAAGCCCAAGGACCTGCATATCTACGCCAAGGAAGGTGTACTAATTGTAGCCCTTTGCTGGATTCTCTGGTCTTTCTTTGGTGCATTGCCCTTTGTTTTTTCCGGGCAGATTCCAGATGTTATTGATTCTTTCTTTGAGATCAGCTCTGGCTTTACCACCACGGGAGCGACTATCCTTAACGATGTCGGCGTTCTCTCCCATTCACTGCTCTTCTGGCGCAGCTTTACCCACTTAATCGGAGGGATGGGAGTACTGGTCTTTGCCCTAGCTATTATGGACAATGCTAAAAATGGCCACTTGGAGGTCATGAAAGCGGAAGTTCCGGGACCAGTCTTTGGCAAGGTGGTTTCCAAGCTCAAGAGTACTGCCCAGATCCTTTACATCATTTATCTGGCTCTCTTTGCTATCTTTGCTCTGCTTTATTTCCTAGCGGGTATGCCGCTCTTTGACAGCCTTGTGATTGCAATGGGAACAGCTGGTACGGGAGGATTCACCGTATACAATGACGGTATTGCTCACTACAACAGCTCACTGATTACTTATCTGGTCAGCTTTGGGGTCTTGGCTTTCGGGGTCAACTTCAATCTCTACTATTACTTGCTGATTCGTAAGTTTAAAACTTGCTTTGAAGATGAGGAGCTCAAGGGCTATCTCTGGATTGTCTTTCTTTCCACAGCCTTGATTGCCTTTAATGTCTTCCACCTCTATCAAGGCTTTGCCAAGAGCGTGGAGATTTCCTTCTTCCAGGTAGCCAATGTCATCACAACAACTGGATTTGGCTATGGCGATACAGTCAAATGGCCGCTCTTTTCTCAGGTTATCCTGCTCCTGCTCATGTGTATCGGGGGTTCGGCTGGATCAACCGCTGGGGGATTCAAGGTTATTCGGGGGATTATTATTTCCCGCATTGCCAAAAATCAAATCCTCTCTACCCTATCACCCAATCGGGTCCTAACCATGCATGTTAATGGTGCTGTCTTAGATAAGGATACCCAGCACAAGGTCCTCAAATATTTAGCAACCTATGTTTTGATCGTGCTGGCGCTGATTTTCATCGTCAGCCTGGATAATAGCAATCTCATGACAGTTGTCAGTGGTGTTCTATCCTGCTTCAACAATATCGGTCCTATGATTGGAACGACAGATACTTTTTCTATCTTTAGTCCTTTTTCCAAACTGCTGCTAGCCTTTGCTATGATTGGCGGACGTTTGGAAATCTACCCAATTCTCCTGCTCTTCCTGCCTAAGACCTGGTCTAGAAGATAGGAAACACTCTGAGACTATAGATAAAAAAGTCACACTAGCTAAATAGCTAGTGTGACTTTTTTCTTGAATTATTTCTTCTCAGGCTGAAATGGTCTGGTACAGGATCCTCTCCTGGCTGAGACCAGGGATGACAGCGGAGAATGCGCGCCAAGCCCATCAAAACTCCTTTAGCACCATGCTTCTGGATAGCCTCTATCATATAGTTAGAGCAGGTTGGCCGAAAGCGGCAAGATGGAGGGAAAGCAGGCGATATGAAGCGTTGATAAAAGCGGACAGGAGCAATAAGCAGTTTCTTTATCATTTCTCGGTCTTGGTTACAGCCAGTGTATGCAGCTGGCTGACTTCTTTTTTACTGAGCTTACGATACTCACCAGGCTTGAGGCCAGTTAAGTCCAAATGACCAAAGCGAGTCCGTGAAAGCTTATCTACTTGCAATCCGACCGCCTGGAACATCTTCTTGACCTGATGGTTACGGCCTTCGTGGATGGTCAGCTGAACGACCGAGCGATTTTTCGCCGGATCAACCTTGATGATCTCATAAACCGCTGGCTTGGTTTTGCGCCCCTCTATCTCAATACCGCGAGTCAGAGGACGAAGAACTTCTTTATTGGCCAATCCTTTGACACGCGCCACATAGACCTTATCAATCTCATTGCGGGGATGAATCATCTCGTCGGTAAAGTCTCCGTCATTGGTCAGAATGAGAATGCCAGAAGTATCCCAGTCCAAACGACCGACCGGATAAATCCGTTCCTTGACCTGAGGCAAGAGCTCCACGACTGTCTTACGTCCCTTGTCATCACTGACAGAGGAAATGACCCCGCGCGGCTTATTGAGGAGGTAATAAACCTTCTCTTCGTTGTAGATAGGCTGGCCTTCTACTTCCACACGGTCGCCAGACTTGACGTTCGTCGCCAGCTCACGTACTACTTGGCCGTTTATACTGACCTTCCCCTGCCTGATTAGCTCTTCTGCCTTACGACGGCTTGCTATCCCAGCATGAGCAATGTATTTATTGATTCTCATCGATATCTGTCCTTTCAATAAAGAGCTGGCTTTCTTCAGCAACTAGCTCTGTTTCTTTGACAATCGGCAGCTCATCTAGATGATTGATCCCCATATAGTCTAAGAAATAATCCGTTGTCACATAGAGATTTGGCCGGCCAATGACTTCTTTTTTGCCATCCTCTCGAACCAGTTCAAAAGCCAAGAGCTTAGCCAAAGCACCGCTGGAATTAACCCCGCGGATGTCATCTATTTCCACCCTTGTAATCGGCTGCTTATAGGCAATGATAGACAAGGTCTCGAGGGCCGCCCGCGACAGACTTTGATTGATTGGCGCCCGTGAATAGGCCCGAAGAATCTCAGCAAACTCTGGCTTTGTGACCAGCTTGTATGTCTTTGAAGTTTCCAGCAGGGTCAGACTAGAGTCTGGATTAGCTTCATATTGCTCAGCTAACTTCTCCAAACTCTGAATAACCCCGGTCGGCGGCAAAGAAAGGATTTCTGCCAATTGATGAACTTTGAGTCCATCTTCTCCCGCCACAAAAAGCAGGGCTTCAATCTCTGCTAACTTACTCATTTCCTCTTCCTACTAAATAAATATTTCCAAAATTTTCTTCCTGAATGACTTGCACTTCCTGCACCTTGACCAATTCCAAGGTCGCCAGAAAGAGTGTAATAACTTCATTCATGTCCTTGGTCTCTGCAAAAATCTCCTGCAGAGCCAGACGGCTCTTACCAGCACAGCGCTGGCGCACCACATCCATCATGTCCTCAATCTTGTACTCATCTCGCACAATGGTTGTGTGGCTCTTAGAAAACTCCTCTTGCTTCTTGGCGATAACCTTGGAAAAAGCCAAGAAAAGATCTATCGTTGACTTGTCATGCAGGAGCTCAGCATCCTCGTAAACCAGCTCCAGCTTGGGCTTAGAGTAATAAAGTGCCCGGTCATCATGTTGGAGCGACATTTTCTCACCCAAGAGCTTGAACCTGCGGTATTCCTCAATCTGGCTCAAGAGGTCTTGCTCTAAATCATCTTCCAGCTCAGCATTATCCGCCACCTTAGGCAGAAGCTTGCGACTCTTAATCAGCATGAGCTGGCTTGCCATGACCATATACTCGCCCGTCACTTCCAGCTTCATGGCCTGCAAAGTAGCCACATAAGCCAGATACTGCTCGATGACCTCCGTAATGGGAACATCATAAATATCCACCTGGTACTTAGATACAAGGTGGAGCAGCAGGTCCAACGGGCCTTCAAAATCTTTTAGTTTGATATCCATTTTTATCTATATTTTTCTAGTGTAATCATGGTTTTCAAGCCCAAATCTTGGGCAATATCATAGAGACCAATCCCCTTCTCACGCTGGCGCAAAATAAACTGCTCACGCAGGCTTTGGGCAGATAGACTGGCTTTTCCCTGCTCAATCAAGAAGGCCTCTAGCTGACGGAAGCCCCATTGACGAGAATAGGATTTTCCGTTTTTCTCAAATAAATATGTCCCTGTCAGATAGTCTTCTAACTCACCCGTCAGGCTCTCAGGAATCTTGATGACCCGCTTCTGACCGGCCTTTTCGATCTTCAAAACCTGAAAATCAAGATTGACATCTGCCACTCTGACCTGCAGAATCTCACTGGGCAGCAAGCCCATTTCCAAGATAAGAAGAGCCATCAGCCGCCCCCTGGGAACGCTTGATTCCTGCCAAAAAGCAGACAGATCCAGCAGTTCATTTTCCTGCTCCTTTGATATGGAGACCTTGGGCAGGACCAAGCGGTGAAACTCCTCAATAAGCTGCTTCTGATAAAGGAAGTAAAGAAATTGATTGACTGCTGAGAGCTTCCGCTTCTGAACAGCTGCCTTAAAATCCTTGATAGAGGCCTGATAAATCCGCAGATTGGTCTCGGTAATCCGGCCATGTACTTCCTCGATAAACTGCTCCAAATCATAAGAATAAGCAATTTTAGAATTTTCTGAGATGTTTTTTTGATTTAAAAACGGTCTAATGTATTCTTTCATTTTTTGCGAATTTCGTACTTTTTGCTAAAGCCGTGCAACAAGGAATTGGCAGCTTTCAAAATGGACTTTCTAGTAATAATTCCGTAAAAATGCTGATCCTCGCCCACAACCGGCAGGAATGACTCGTCGACTAGCTTATGAAGTACATCTGATACAGTATAATCTGGCCCAACTGTCAAGTCATCCATTTTAGTCATGTGGACGATGTCTGTCATCATGAATTCCTCTTCTGACAGATCATGGCGCATGCGATAAGACATGATGTCGGTCAGGGAAATCGTGCCAACAAACTTTTTATCTGCTGTCACGACTGGTACACGTGAGTATGTCATCTGGCTCAGCAATAGGATAGCATGATCTACATTATGGGTGTCAATCATAACCGCCAGATTTTCCCCAGGCGTCAAAAAAGTTTCTTCATGTTCCAGCAGATAGTCTTCAAATTCCTTAGCAATCATCGGCTAAACTCCTTGGACAAGCTTGGAAAAAGTTCATGATTTCGCGTATAGAAATCAACTTTAAAGCGGTCATCATCAATCTCTACCTTAGCATAGAGGCGTTCGTTGATTAGGCCGCGTGGCTGGCTGATGGAACCCGGATTCAGAAAGAGCGTTTTGCCCTCCATTCGAGCATCTGGGATATGCAGGTGACCATAGAGACAGATGTCTGCATTAACCTCTTGCGCCCATAAATCCAGCTTTTGAAAAGAAAAGTTGATATGGAAGAGATGCCCGTGAGTCTGGGCAATAATAGTCCCCGCCAAATCCGTCACCAAGCGTTCTGGATAGCCGTCGTAAAAGTCCATATTCCCTTCAACAACCTGAATCCCTTGCCATACCTCATCATCAGAAGGAAGCTCAGAGTCTCCGTTATGGAAAATCGCATCTACCTTTCCAATATAATGATTCCTAATCTCTTCAACAATAGCACGGTCGCCATGAGAATCACTCATGACTATAATGGTTTGCTTTGCCATGCTGGAAATACCTCCACTAATTTCTTAACTGCCTGAGCCCGATGGGATTGCGCATTTTTTTCTTCCATCGTCAGCTCGGCAGACGTTTTTCCTGTTTCTCCCACTAAGAACAAGGGATCATAGCCAAAGCCATTTTCCCCTTTTGGCTCATGGGCTATGTAGCCCGGCCAATCCGCTTCAACTACCAGAGACTCCCTGTCAGGACTGGCCACCACTAGGGTCGTATGAAAATGGGCAGAGCGATCCTTGATATCAAACACCATAGCTAACTCATGCAGGAGCTTGATGTTGTTTTCATCATCTGTCGCGCCTACTCCAGCAAAGCGAGCCGACCAGACTCCTGGCAAGCCGCCTAAAACATCGACCTGCAGACCTGAGTCGTCAGCTAGCACCATTTTACCGGTCAGCTTACTGATTGTCTCTGCCTTGAGCCGCGCATTTTCCTCAAAGGTAGTTCCAGTCTCTTCCACATCTGGCAAATCAGGATAATCATTGAGATTTTCAACCTTATAACCCAGCTTATCAAAGAGTTTGCGAAACTCTGCTGTCTTTCCTTCGTTGCGAGTCGCAATCAAAATAGTATCTCCGACAGCCATCTCAGACTCCTGCCCCTGACCAAAAAAGTCGGTCATCTTAACTCCATCTTTAGACAGGAAGAAGACCTTGCGCAGCAAGTCCTTTTCTGTAATCAGAATAGCTCCCTTATGACTGGTCGCCTTAAAATCCCGCTTCTGGCGGTCGTTAATCATATTGAGGACAAACTGGATATAGGACATGGGCGAGCCGTATTTGACCACAACTGTGGTAAAGGCATTGTATTCTTCATCCAAATCTCGCTCAATCAGCTCGCTCAACTCTGCATCTATATGCTCCAAGAGCCTGTATGGGATGTCGTTGAAATGATAGCCAGCCTTGCGAAAGCGGGTCCATTCTCCGATATACCAATTGTTCTCGTCAATGTATTCATAAATTTTATTTGTCATAAGCTTACATGCTCCACATTCACTTTCAGGCCCAGCCAGCTTTCTGCAATCTCCGAAAAGCTTTTAGCATTGGCAGTTGTGTAAAATTGGTGGTTGAGCTCCTGTTTTTCCCGGCTGCGGTTGATTTCAAAGTAATTGAGCAGGACAGAAATATCCCGTACGCACTCTGCCCCGCTGTCAATCAGCTTCACATTTGGTCCCATCCTATTTTGAATAATAGGCCGGAGCAAGGGATAGTGGGTGCAACCCAAGACGAGGGTATCTACCTGGCCAGCCAGAGGCTGCAGGGTTTCATAGACAACTTTTTTGGTAAGACTGGAATGAAGTTCATTGGACTCTACCAAAGGTACAAACTTAGGACAGGCCAAACTTTCCACCTGCATCTCCGGCGAGAGCGCTTCAATCTTCTGACGATAAATATCAGAAGAAACAGTCATTGGCGTTCCAATAACACCGATGCGGCCACTGGCAGTTGACTTAATAGCTGCACTAGCCCCCGGCAGAATCACGCCCAGTACTGGAATATCCAGCTTCTCCTTTACTTCTTCCCAGACAACGGCAGTCGCAGTATTGCAGGCGATAACAATCATCTTAACATCCTTGGTCAGGAGGAAGTTGACCAACTGCCAGGTATAAGCGCGAATCTGCTCAGCAGGCCTAGGACCGTAAGGAGCCCGCGCTGAATCTCCGATATAAATGACCTCTTCGTGGGGGAGCTGCCGCATGAGCTCACGGACTACAGTCAAACCGCCCACTCCTGAGTCTAAAAAACCGATTGGTCGATTATCCATAAGGTCTTCTTTCTAAAACAAGGGACTGGAAGCCGATTCCAAATCCCCATTTTTTTATAGATTTTCTCTGCTGGCATTAACAGCCAGTCGCTAGAAAATTATTTTTTCTTTTTGCTCTTAGCAAGCGCAGCTTTCTGCTGGCTGATAATTTGACGGTAGACTTGCTGCACTTTCGCTTCATTTGGCCGTTGGCCGCTAGCACTCAGCAAGGTCCGAACTGCTTCCACATTCAAACGTGGATTTTCTGCAAATTCCTTCTCAACTTGCCGACGAAGCAGATACATACCCAAGATCACGCCTCCAGCAAATGCTGCCATAATCAAGAAAATTGCTAAAACTAAATTCATATCGAGAACTCCTCTATTTCCATTTTTACATTGCTCTTCATTATATCAAATTTTCTCTATTTTTCAAAATCAAAGCCATAGAGTGTTGCAAAATAATCTTCTGGTTTTTCAGCCCGACGAATCATGCGAACATTGCCATCTTGTTCCAAGAGAATTTCGCTAGAGCGGAGCTTGGCATTATACTGATAACCCATAGAAAAACCATGAGCACCCGTATCGTGAATCACTAGTGTATCGCCAATTTGACTGACGGGCAGCGAGCGATTAATGGCAAATTTATCGTTATTCTCACAAAGACTGCCGACAACATCCACAATCTCTGTCTCTCCCTCGGGTCGATCCATATTAGTAATGTGGTGATAAGAACCGTACATGGCCGGACGCAGTAGATTAACTGCAGAGGCATCCACCCCCAGATAGGTTCGGTAGGTCTGCTTCTTATGGGTAACTTTAGTGACGAGTAGGCCATAAGGCGCCAGCATAAAGCGGCCCAGCTCCGTATAGATCTTGACCTGTCCTAAGCCAGCAGGTGTCAGAATAGCTTCATAGACCTGACGAACTCCTTGACCAATGACCGCAATGTCATTTTCCTCACCTTCAGGCTGATAATTAATGCCGACACCGCCAGATAGATTGATAAAGTCCAGCTCAACTCCTGTCTCAGCCACCACTTCTACAGCCAGTTCAAAAAGCTGACGGGCCAGTTTAGGATAGTAATCATTGCTGACTGTATTAGAGGCCAAGAGGGCATGAATCCCAAACTTCTCAGCTCCCAAGTCCTTGAGTTCTTTGAAAGCCTGAATCAGCTGGTCCTTGGTCATACCAAACTTGGCTTCTTCTGGATTATCCATAATGCTGGTTCCCAGCTCAAAGACACCGCCAGGGTTGTAACGGCAGGAAATGACCTTGGGAATACCAGCGGATTCCTTTAGAAAAGCTACATCTTCATAGGCATCCAGATTGATAGTCGCTCCAAGGTCACGCGCAAACTGAAATTCCTCAGTTGGTGTGTTATTGGACGAAAACATGATATCCTGTCCAGCAAAGCCCAGCTTTTGGCTCATGAGCAGCTCAACATAGCTGGCACAATCCACCCCGCAGCCTTCTTCTTTGAGGATTTGTAAAATAGCAGGATTGGGAGTGGCCTTGACGGCAAAATACTCTTTAAAACCTGGATTCCAAGAAAAGGCCTCATGCAGGGCACGCGCTCTTTCCCGAATTCCCTTCTCATCATAAAGATGAAAAGGTGTTGGAAACTGCGCCGTAATCTCAGCTAACTTTTCACGACTGACAAAAGGAGTTTTCATACTGTTCTCGCTTTCTATTTGCTGGGTTTATTATACCATAAATCCATAGGAGAAACAAAAAGCACTGGAGCAAACATCCAATGCTTGAGTCTTATTTAGCTGAGTTATTTGTTTCTTCCAAAAATACGTAGCAAGCTGAGGAAGAGATTAATGAAGTCCAGATATAGGTGCAGAGCCAGCGAAATTGCCCAGCCATTCCCTGGATTGCCATTGGTCTGCTCATAAACATAGCGGATCTTCTGATTGTCCCAAGCGATGAGTCCTGAGAAAATAAGGACACCAACGATACTGATGATAAAGTCCAAGCCACTGCTTCTCAAGAAGATATTAAGGAAGCTAGCAGCGATAATACCAATCAAACCGGCCATACAAGCTCTGCCCATTCCAGAAAGATCCTTCTTGGTCACCTTGCCGATGAAGCCCATAGCAAAGAACATAACGGTCGTTGTTACAAAGGCTAAGAGAACAGTTGACTGAAGATACAGCGCCATGATAATACTTAAGGTAAAACCATTGATGGCTGAATAAGCTAAAAACATAGGCAACGCCGCCGGACTATTGCTCCGAGCAGTTCCAGATGCTACCAACACAAGGATAAACTCAACTGCAATAGCCGCATAGAAAATCCAAGTGGAGCCTGTCAGAACAGAGATAATAATGTCCTGAAAGAAGTTCAGCATCAAGAGGGATACGATTGCTGAGATTCCGATACCGACACCAACGATAGAATAAATCTTGGCATAGAAAGAATTAATATCTGATTGATCTTGAATAATAGAATGATTCATAGTTACTCCTTTTATAATAAAACATTTACGGTTTCAGCATCTTTCGATGAAAGAGCTTGCGATTACTGCCCTTGCGTCTCCAAGGTGCCGTCGCTTCTTTGACGGCCCAATACTTGTCCACCATCGTCACAATATAAGACTCCTTATAGCGCGGCGGAGCAATGGTCGCCCCCCACATGTGCTTGATGATAATGTCCTCTTCGACTTTATTGAGCTTGGTAATCTTGCGAGCATTACGAACTGCCAGCCTGGGATGAACCCAAGCATGACTCTTCTTAAACTTGGTTACACGCCAGTCATAGTAGAACAAGTCATGAAGCAGGGCACCGCGTGCCGTGCTGCGGGCATTCCAGCCAAATTTTTTGGCAATTCTGTAACTAGTATAACTTACATTGATGGAATGTTCAAGTCTATTGGAATGAATATGATGGGGAATTTCTTTCAGGCGCTGTACGCTGGGCTTTTCAATCAAATGCCCAACATAGGCCATAAATTCCTCGTCCTTTTTGTAAGGCATAGAATCACCTCCCTTGCCAACTATTATATCTCTTTTTCTGATTTTTAGCTTAAATGAAAGATTAAAATACCAGCGGCGACAGCAACATTGAGACTTTCTGCCTGTCCCTTCATGGAAATATGGACTAGAATATCAGCTGCTGCCGTCATTTCTGGACTAATCCCCTGCCCTTCGTTGCCCATGACTAGAGCAAAGCTCTCTTTACTATCCACCTCTCTGTAATCGATAGATGTTGACGACAAGGTTGATGCTAGAATTGGCAGACTAGAAGACTGAGCCAGCCTAATAAAGTTAGCTGTATCCATCCGATAAACAGGCAGATGAAAATGACTCCCCTGCATAGAGCGCAGCGTTTTTAGGTTATAGATGTCTGCCGACGAGCTAGAGATGAAAACCCCGTCAAAGCCAGCTGCATCCGCGGTCCGAATGATGGTACCGACATTACCTGGATCCTGAACATCCTCCGTGAAAAGATAGCGTCCACTTAACTCCGATGGTATTTCTTCCCTTTCAAAAGCCACTTCTGCGACAATCCCCTGTGGCGTCTTACTATCTGCCAAATCTGCTAAAATCTCTGGACTGACAAAGATCACCTGAGAAAAATCAGCTAATCGCTCTGCGTATTCTGCTAAAGCAAAAATCCGAATCAGCTCTGCCCGGCTGCTGACAGCTTCCTCAAATAAATGCCAGCCCTCAATCAAATAAGAATCCTTGCGGTATTTTTTGTGATGAAGTTTTTTAGCTTTTTTTACCACATTATTGGCTTTTGAGGTTATAATATTCATAAGAACATTATACCACAATTTAGCAGACTTGCACTCATACTGAGGGCTTAAATCCCCTCGGTCCGCTCACTAAAGGAGGATGCCATGCAAAAAGTGAAAATGACAGCCCAAGGACGGGTACAAGGGGTTGGATTCCGCTGGGGAGTCTATTCTCTAGCACTGGAAATCGGAGGTATTACCGGCCGGGTCTGGAACAATGATGACGGTACTGTTGGCATTCTGGCTCAGGCTGATGACCCAGCTCTGATGGCCAAATTTATCCAAGAAATCCGCAAGGGACCGACACCTTTTTCTAAGGTCAGCTATTTGGATGTGACCATGGCTAATTTTGACTCCTATCCTGACTTTAAAATTTCAAATTAGGTCTGCAGAACTATTGTATATTTTGCAAAAAAACAGTAGAATAGATAGGTATTATTTTTTAGAAACAAAGGATATGAACTCGTGAAACATTTCAAACGCTTTTTATTCTCCGGTATGGGACTGGCTGCGCTTCTTTTCCTGTCTGGCTGTGTGGGCCGCGACAAGGCCGGTAATCCTTCTGGTCTGATCTGGGACGTCATTGGTCAGCCTATGGCGGATGGTATCCAATTTTTCGCCAAGAATTCAGGTCTGGGTTATGGTCTGGCGATTATTATCGTTACGCTCATCGTGCGGATTATCATTCTGCCGCTGGGAATCTATCAGTCTTGGAAGGCAACTCTTCAGTCTGAAAAGATGAACTACTTCAAGCCGATTTTTGCCCCAATCCAAGATCGAATCAAAAATGCTGAAACTCAGGAAGAGAAGATGCAGGCTCAGCAAGAACTGATGGCCGCTCAAAAAGAAAATGGACTCAGCATGTTTGGCGGTATAGGCTGCCTACCTCTGCTTATCCAAATGCCTTTCTTCTCAGCCCTCTTTTTTGCAGCTCAGTATACTCAAGGAGTTGCAGGCAGTTCCTTCCTCTGGATTAAAGACCTGGCTAAAAGCGACTGGGCTTTGACCGCCATTGTCGGTATCCTCTACTATATCCAGTCAGTGCTCTCTCTGCATGGTATTGAAGATGAAACTCAAAGAAACAGCATGAAACAGGCTTCTTATATGAGCCCTATCATGATTGTTGGTTTCTCATTCCTCTCTCCTGCCGCAGTCACTCTCTACTGGGTAGTTGGTGGATTTATCCAAATCATCCAGCAATTTATTATCAACTACATCATCCGACCTCGCTTGAGAAAACAGGTAGCAGAGGAATTTGAAAAAAATCCTCCTAAAGGCTTGAAAAAAGCGAGTCGGGCTAAAGATGTCACTCCAAAAGCTCAGCCGGCTATTGAGCAAAAGAACAAAAAGAAAAAGAACCGTAATGCTGGTAAGCAACGGTCAAGATAAAGAAAAATTCTTCTAGCTAACACTAGAAGAATTTTTTTAATCTCGAGTAAGAATCAGCGTAACCGATACAAAAAGCTCAGCAAACAAAGCAATAACTGATTAACGAGGTGACTCTATCACAGTAAAACGGTAAAGCCAATCAAGCCTTTCTTATATGAAACCCAAATCCTGCCCTTGAAAATCCGCACCAGACTTTCTGCCATGGATAGGCCAATCCCGTAGCCAGGCTGCTTCTGATTGTGCGATTCATCTTCGCGATAGAAACGATCAAAGAAACGGCTGTAATCAACATTTTTACCGTCCGCGTAACTATTGGCTACCGTCAGACGAGCTCGTTTCCCACGCTTAGCCTTGGTCAGGGTGACAAAAATTTGTCCATCTTCGTCACAATACTTGCAGGCATTGTCAATCAGGATACTAACCAATTCATAAAGTTCATCTTCAGTTGCCTTGACATGGATGTCTTCCTGCAGCTTGATCTCGTACTTCTTGCCTGCCTTCTCGATGACAGACTTGAAGTTTCCTGCTACTTTTTTGACAACTTCTGAGAAATTCACATCCACCAAGGTAACATCTGGCTGCTCTTCCAGACGGGCCAGAACGACCATTTGATTGATTAGATTACTGAGGCGCTTGACCTGGTCCTTGGTGCTTTCTGTCCATTCATTTTCGCCAGTCATCAGCTCTTGCAGCTCCGTATTGGCTGAAATGATTGCCAATGGCGTCTTCAGTTCATGTCCAGCATTGGTAATGAAACGCTTTTGGTTTTCGTAGTTTTTGATATAGGGACGGATGGCAAAGTTGGAAAATCCAGACACGACTAAAACAAAGAAAATAAAGCTATAGAAACACAACTGGATAGACAGCCAGAAAAAGTCATTGCGGCTTTCGAGGTAATTGGTCGAATCTAAGACCACCAGTAAATAGCGCTTAGTCTTGGAATTCTGCGTTATCTGGTAAGAATAAAATTGACTGCCTACCTTAAAAACGCCACTGCTACGGCTATCCTTAATCACTTTGTTAGCGTAGCTGAGCGCCTGCTCCTTAGATAGATTGGAAAGATGATCCAAGTTGGTGGAGTAAAGTGTTTTGTCTTCCTTATAAACCACACTGAAATAGCGGTATTGGTAGATTGTGTCAATGGTGATACGGTCGTTTTGCAAGCTCTCTGCCGTTTCTTCTACGCTGGGAAAATCTCCATTATTGGCAGATAGAATATTGAGAACAGCTTGGATTTCTCCGTTGGTCTGCAAAAAGCGAACGGAGTTTAAGACCGCAATCATGGTCAGCAAAATACAGACAATAGCCGCTGAAGCCAGCAGAATGAACCGAATTTTAAGCTTCCGAAACATGGCTATCTCCTTCCAGCGGCACCAGAGTGAAACTGCCGCCTTCCTCACCCAAGATAGCAAGGTCAGCATGAATAGCCTTCAGCTTCTGACGCAAATAGGATATATAAATCCAGACGAAGCCCTCATCTAAATCCTCATCCTCGTCATTAGCCCAAACATGACGAAAGATTTCCTGAGTAGAAAGACTCTTCTGGGCATTAAGCATGAGAAATTCCATCATTTTAGATTCCTTGCCGGCTAGGCGGATAGAGTTGGAACTGATGAGCTCATGCTCTCCGACATTGAGGCTCGTTTGGCCAATCTGCAGCAAATTGGGGGTGAACTTCGCTACTCGTCTAGACATAGAGCGCAGGCGAGCCAGAAGCTCTTTCAGAGAGAAGGGCTTGGTCAGATAATCATCTGCACCGGCATCCAGCCCTGTGACCTTGTCATCTACCTCCGACATAGCTGTCAGCATGATGACATGGGTAGTATTGCCGGTTTGGCGGATTTCTTTCAGCGCTTCAATGCCTGTCTTGACTGGCATCATGATATCAAGAATCATCAAATCATAGGCATTTTCCTTGGCTAAGTCCACAGCCTCCTGCCCATCAAAGGCTGTATCAACCTGATATCCTTCATGAGTCATCGCTGTTTCCAAGACGCGGGACAGCTGCTGCTCATCTTCAGCTAATAAAATCTTCATCATCTCACTCACTTTCTCGAATCAAATTGCGGATGGTCTGCATGGTCACATCACAAGAAGCCAGCTCATCCGCACAGCGTTTCAGCTCGCGGACAATCCGCTTGCTGTCTTTAATCTCATGCTTGTACTTCATCTGATGCTCTAAGCTGGCCCAAGAATCCATAGCAATGGTCCGAAGCTGGATTTCTACAAAATAGCGGCCGGGGTTTTGACCATGACAGTCCTCATAAGGAGTCTCCACCTCTAATATCAAGTGGTAGGAGCGATACCCATTAGGCTTGGCAGCTCGGATATAGTCCTTTTCCAGAACAATCTCACAGCCCTCCAGCTGACGAAGCACCTCAATAGTCTGATAGATGTCCTCAATAAAACCGCAAACAATCCGAATCCCAATCGCATCACGAATTTCTTTCAGGGCTGACTCTGGCGTCCTAGGCAGATTCTTGCGTTGACATTTCTCTTCCATACTGGCTGCCTGCTTGACCCGTGCATTAAAATGCTCAAAAAGCTTCTGCCCTGTTTCCTGCTTGACTCGATCATTAGCCTCTTGAATACGCTGACTAAGATCATCTAAAATCTTTGGCAGATAGTCGCCGTATTTCCCATAAATATCTTGCTCTTGCATACAGTTCTCCTACTTTTCTAGCTTATTCTCATTATAGCATAACCATCTGTCTTTTCTCTATTTTTCCCCTGCTCTTCTTATCTAGCCTACACTCTCTGTCTTAAAAGAAACGAAAAAAGAACCAGACTTCTAACCAGTTCCTTTTAATACTTATTAAACAGTTTTTTCAACCTTGAGAATTTTAACATCGTAACTGCCAACCGGTGTTTCGACTGTTGCAGTATCACCTGTTTTCTTGCCAATCAAAGCTTGACCAATCGGGCTTTCATTGGATACCTTACCTGCAAAAGCATCTGCACCAGCAGAACCAACGATAATGTAGACTTCCTCTTCGCTTTCACCTACTTCTTGAATGGTAACTGTTTTGCCGATAGCTACCTCGTCCTTGGCTACAGCGTCACTGTTTACAATCTCAGCGTAGCGGATCTTGGTTTCCAGGCTAGAAATCTGACCTTCCACAAAAGCCTGTTCGTCCTTTGCAGCTTCGTATTCACTATTTTCTGACAAGTCACCGTATGAGCGGGCAATCTTGATACGTTCTACCACTTCTGGACGACGCACCAATTTCAATTCTTCTAATTCTTTTTCTAGTTTTTCCTTTTCCTCTAGGGTCATAGGATAAGTTTTTTCAGCCATTTTTTCTCTTTTCTTTTATTTTCTTTTATTTTAAAACTAAAACAAGAGGCTGAGACAAGTCTGTATCAGTCCCTTTTTTATATAGCAGGACTGAGAAAGCTAGAACTAGCTGCCCTAGCTTTCTCTCGTCTGCAATAACAGCATTTTAATCAGTGCTGCTGGATTGAGTGAGCTTGCTGTTGACATGCTCCTCAACATTTTTAGCGTGTTCCTCATAAGTATTAGCGAAGTAAACAGCGCCTGTTTCAACATTTGCCACAAAGTAGAGGTAGTCCGTCTTACTTGGATTAATGGTAGCTTCCAGAGCTGACAGGCTCGGACTATCAACTGGCCCAGGCATAAGCCCTTCTTTTTTATAGACATTGAAAGGCGAGTCGATGTTGGTATCAATCTCAGCGTCCTCTTTCAGAGTCGTTTTCTTTCCTAGCTTGCCTTGAGCATAAAGGATAGCGATATTACTCTGAAGCGGCATCGCTTGATTGAGACGATTATAAAATACGCTGGCAATATCTTTGCGGTCTTGGTCTGTCGAACCTTCTTTTTCCACCAGAGAAGCAAGTGTCAGAACTTCATTAACCGTTAGGTTCTTCGCTTCAATGGTAGAGTAGTAAGAAGACAGATTGGTATTCATTGCACCCAACATCTGGTCAATCAAGCTTTCCAGATCCGCATCCTCACCATAGTTATAAGTGGCAGGGAAGAGGTAACCTTCTAAGCGGTACTTGACTCCGCTGTCCTTGCTTGGCAAAGTGCCCAGCAGCTGTGGATACTTAGCCGCCATCTTGGAAATGAAAGCTTCATCCTGCACCTTAGCTAGGAAATCGTCCTTGCTAAAAGGTGTCTTACTAGTCTTTTTAGAAGTTGCAGCTGCATTAACCGTCACAGCCTCTGCAATCTGCTCCAGTGTATATCCTTCAGGAATAGTAACCTTACCAACAACTGGTGGTTGCGGTGTATCTGTTCCACCTTCCTGAAGCTGCCGAGCAATGGTATCTAGGTCCATACTCTTCTGGAGATTGTAATAGCCAGACTGGTAATTGTTAAAGCTTTTAATCTTAGAATAGAGACTAAAAACTTGGGCATTTTTAATCAGCCCCTTTTTCTCAAGGATTTCTCCAATCTGCTTAGAGCTAGATCCTTCTGGTACTTCAACCGTCACATACTCTGTTGCGTTTGCATCAACAGGTTTAAGAGCTGAAGATACATAAGTATAGCCAACAACTCCTGTGACCACAAGTCCCAGCAGGACAATCAGCAGAACAGTTGTCATAATCCTGCGGGCTAATGTGTTTTGACGTTTTTTCTTGACCGTATTGTTGGCCCGATTAGCCCTAGATAGAACCTCATTGGGCTTCTTATCTTCCTCATCCACTCGGCCATAGACCTGAGGGTGAGCCTTTTCATTCTCTGCAACCTTGTAGGAAACATCTACCGAAGCCGGTCTAGCTTCAAAGTCATCCGCAGCTGCTGTTTCTTTTGCAGAAGCAGAGTCCGCTTCTGACTGGCTAGTTGAAGAGGGAGTTTGTTCTTCCTTTTCTCCAGCTAAGTCTTTCAAAATCTGCTCTTTAAAGCTCAGATTCTTCTCTTTGTCTTGTGATTTTTCAGTCAAAAATTTGACCTCCTTCATCATAATCCCTAACATTATATCTTAAAAGTCAGATAAATGCAATAAGAGTAGGATTTTCTAGCTTATTATTGGTTTTTTTGCAGTTTGAGACTAGGATTTTCCCAGACCATATCAAACCAAGTAGCGCCTGCGTAAGTTGATTTTGACAAACCTTCATTTACAAAGTCATGCTTCTCGTAGTAAGCGGTGAGGTAGTCGTGGCAGGTCAGATTGATGCCGTGGCGTTCATCTGCTATAGCAATCTCTTTCATAGATTCCAATAGCTTGCGGCCGACTCCCATCCCCTGAGCATCTTTCGAGATAGAAAGGCTGGTCAGAGAGATAAAGCCACCGTCCAGATGGCCATGATCTTCAATCTCCTCTGTAAAGGAAATATCCTTTAAATAACGTTCTGGACGGACAGGTCCCTCCAGATAGCCTAGAATCTTACCATCCTTTTCCGCCACCAAAAAAGTCGAAGATAGGGTTTGGATATGAGCTGCTAGACTTTCGCGGCTAACAGCCTCTTCTGGACTGAAATTTTCCAATTCGATAGCATAAATGGCATCTAAGTCAGCCATTTGAGCTTGACGGATAATCATCACTTCTCCTTAAAATTGGGATTTTCCCACACCATATCAGACCAGACAGCTCCACCATGAGTTGAGTCAGAAATCCCTTCGTGGACGAAACCATTCATCTCATAATAAGGTATCAGCTCATCATGACAAGTTAGGCTAATGCCCTGTCGATTTTGCTGAACAGCTGTCTCCTTGAAAGCTGCAAGCAACAAGGTTCCGACTCCCTGCTTCTGAAAATTCGGATGGACGGACAGACTTCGGACAGCAATGAAGCCACCTTCTGGAGGATTAGCACCTACCTTGCTAAAGAGGTCATCTGTCAAATATCGCGCCTGAACAGCTGGTCCAACAATATAGCCCGCCAGCTGACCATGCAGCTCTGCTAGCAAAAAAGTATCTGGAATCTGCTCAATCCGCTCTTTGAGAACTTCTGAACTGGCTGCTTCTGCTGCTGGAAAATTCAGCTGCTCAATTGCAAGAATTTCTTCCCAGTCGCTCAAGTCGGCCTGTCTGATTCGAATCGGTGCTTCCATCAAGTCTCCTCCTACTGAACGTTGCTGGTCAGATTAGACAAGAGACGTTCAAAGGAATATTCATAGGTTTGGATGTCACCAGCTCCCATAAAGACATAAACGGCATTATCGTGGTCAAGAAGCGGAGAAACATTATCCACGTCAATAACCTTGGCCCGCTTCACAATCTTTTCAGCCAGATCTTCAACCTTGACATCGCCATTGTCCACCTCACGCGCAGATCCGTAAATCTGAGCTAGATAGACTGAGTCAGCCTGATTGAGGGCTTCCGCAAATTCGTCCAAGAGAGCAATGGTCCGAGTGAAGGTATGCGGTTGGAAAATTGCCACGATTTCCTTGCTTGGATACTTCTGACGTGCTGCATCCAGAGTCGCAATAATTTCCGTCGGATGGTGAGCAAAGTCATCAATAATAACTGTTTCGTTAACAATCTTTTCAGTAAAGCGGCGCTTAACTCCACCAAAGGTCTTGAGGTGCTCTCGAACTAGATTCAAATCAAGACCTGCAGTATACAAGAGACCGATTACTGCTGTTGCATTCATAATGTTGTGACGGCCAAAGCTTGGAATCTGGAACTCACCCAGCTCTTGCCCGCGGAAAGAAACTTTAAAGCCTGAACCGCTGGTAGAACGCAAGAGGGCGTGAGCAACAAAGTCATTGCCCTCTTCCTTGAAGCCATAATAGTAAATCGGAGCCTTGGACGTAATCCGGCGCAGCTGCTCATCTTCTCCATAAATGAAGAGTCCTTTGGTAATCTGCTTGGCATAGTCATTGAAAGCATTAAAGACATCTTCCAGACTCGTGAAATAATCCGGATGGTCAAAGTCGATATTAGTAATAATCGAATATTCTGGATGATAGGGCATGAAATGACGCTCGTACTCGTCTGACTCAAAGACAAAGTACTTGGCATTGGCAGAACCGCGGCCAGTACCGTCACCAATTAGATAGCTAGTATCCGTGATATTGGACAGAACATGGGAGAGAATCCCCGTTGTAGAAGTCTTCCCATGGGCACCAGCCACTCCCAGGCTGACAAAGTCACGCATGAAGCTACCTAAAAACTCATGGTAGCGTTTATAGCTGATGCCGTTTGCGTCTGCATAGGCAATTTCTACATTGTTATCTGGACGAAAGGCATTGCCGGCAATGATTTCGAAGTCTGGTTGGATATTCTTTTCATCAAAAGGCAGAATGGAAATGCCAGCCTGCTCCAGACCGCGCTGAGTGAAATAATATTTATCAACGTCACTGCCCTGAACCTTATGGCCCATCTGATGCAGCATCAAAGCCAAAGCGCTCATACCAGAGCCCTTAATCCCGATAAAATGATAGGTTTTCGTCATGATTACTCCTTAAGATACAAGGCCATAAAAGCAAGTCCAAAGAGGAAAATCTCCGCAGATCTTCATCAGCCCGCAGGGATTTTCTTTCTTTACAAGCTTTTAGGCACCACCAAAACACCAAAGAAGCCGGACCAACCAGTAAGTCTCAGCTTCTAGCATCGGTCTTCTTCAACCGATGACGGATGTTATATGCAGATAGATTTTACATTTACATAATCAAACAGCAATTTCCTTTATACACCAGAAAATTGCAGGCAGAAAAGGATCAAGCAAGCCAGCTTTATTCGCTGTCCAAGCCTGTCAAGTTCAGTTCCTGAGCCTTGGAATGCTTCAATTGCTCCTCCTTAGCTCTATCCTGATTATAGATCTGACTGGTTTTTAAAAAATCATAATTGTTCTTCTTAGGCTTTTCTTCCGGCTCCTGCGGCTGAGGGCTATACTCAGGCTGAATATCCGCCAAAATATAGTTATCCTGCTGAAGCCTATCGCCAAACTTCGTAAATTCCCCTGATGTATTCTTCTGAAAAGGAGCTGTTGGTTTCGGTCTTTCCGCATTAGAAGCTGTTGGAAGCTTTCTGCTGCGGACCTTAGTCGGAAGGTCGCTGGTCAGATAAGGAGCTGAACGCTTCTTTTTCAAATCTGCCCGAGCTTCCTCGCGTGCCTGCTCAGCATAACGAATGGCCGGATCTTTCTTATCAATCGGCTTTTTAAAATCCTTGAAAGCAGATTGCTTTTGCAGCGGTCTTCTGATAGCCTGACTGGCAGCGATAGGAGCATGCCTGCTGGAGTCCACAATCGGCATCCATTCCAAATAATTACGGTCTGTATAGTCTCCGGTAATGTTGCTAATGAGATCCAGTTCGTCATAAAGATTCATATGCGGCATTTCCGTCAGCATGATTTCATCATCTGACACCAGAGGAAATTGTTTATCAGTCATATCTTTTTCCTTTCAACCCTTCATTATTATAAACTATTCAGGCTATTTTTCAAGCTATTCTGCCGAAATTCCCAGAATTTCTCGAATTTCCTCCACAGAGAGACTGGATTTGGCTTCTGCTCCGTCCAGAATAGTCGAAACCAGATTGCGCTTGCTCTCCTGCAACTCCTGTATCTTCTCCTCAATCGTACCCCGTGTAATCATCCGATAGACTTCGACATTGCGCTCCTGACCGATACGGTGGGCACGGCCAATGGCCTGGGCCTCAACTGCTGGATTCCACCAGAGGTCGACCAGGATGACTGTGTCAGCACCGGTCAGATTGAGACCGACACCTCCAGCCTTGAGGGAGATCAGAAAGGCTGAACGTTGGCCGTCATTGAAGGCTGTTGTCATGTCCTGACGCTCCTTGGCCGGAGTAGAGCCAGTAATCTTAAAGGACTCCATGCCCATCTTGTCCAGCTCACTCTCGATAATATCCAGCATACCACGAAATTGTGAAAATATGAGGACACGGCGATTACCATCTTGTATCTGTTCAAGTAATTCCCGCAAACTTTCCAGCTTACCGCTCTCGCCCTCGTAATCTTCCATAAACAGCTTCGGAGTGTCACAGATCTGGCGGAGACGCATAAGACCTGACAGAATCTCTATCTTGCTGCGATTGATTTCATCTTCTGTCGCATGGATAATTCTGTCCTGCATCTGCTTGAGCAGAGCTAGATAAATGGTCTTCTGGCTATCTGCCAATTCATTGCGATAGGCAACTTCAATCAAATCAGGCAATTCCTGCAGCACATCTTCTTTTTTGCGCCGCATGACAAATGGTTTGATATAGCGAGCGACTTTCTCAGCCGGCAGTTTTAAAAATTCCTTTTTGCTTGGCAAAAGTCCTGGCATGACAATCTGGAAAATAGACCAAAGTTCTCCCAGATTATTCTCAATCGGCGTCCCAGAAAGGGCATAGGTATGTTCCACTTCAAAATCCCGCAAATACTGGGCAATCTTAGTCTGGTCATTTTTCATGACCTGAGCCTCATCCAAAATCAAATACTGGAAGTGATTGTCCCGGTATTCTTCCACATCCTGCCTGAAAGAAGCATAGCTAGTAATCGTAATCTGATGCTTCTCCGCAATCAGCTCATCACGAACATTTTTCAGACCATACACCACCGCCACATCCAGATGCGGAGCAAATTTAGCAAACTCATCGCTCCAGTTGTAAATCAAGCTGGATGGCGCCAAGATTAAGACTTTCTTAGAGTTATCTATACGCGAACTCAGAAAAGAAATCGTCTGCAGGGTTTTCCCTAGTCCCATATCGTCAGCCAGAATTCCACCAAATCCATACTTATCCAGCATGGATAGCCACTTGACACCCGTCTCTTGGTAATCCCGAAGGTCAGCCTTGACTTGCAGCTTGGGAAGAGGAAATTCCTCAGGGTGAGTCAGGTCAAAGGCCAGCTGCTGCACATCTTTTGAAAATTGAACCTTATCCTTGCCCTTGAAAAACTCTGCCAGTTGATAAGCCGCCAGACTGCTGGTCTGAATAAAGCCATTTTTAGTCCGCTTACTCCGCAGCTGCTGCAAAGTCCGACTCATTTCCTTGGTCTCTTCATCGAAAATCAAGACTTGCCCAGACTTACTGATAAAGAAGTCCTGCTCCTTAAAGAGCGAATCAAGCACTGCGTCTATCTCTGACTGCTCAATGCCGGCAAAATCAAAACCTACATCTAAGAGGCCGCCCTTCATCTTGACAGTGATCCTTGGACTTTCTGTCTGTGCCAATGCCTCTAACTCTTCTGTCATGCTGACATAGCCCAAAGCTTCAAAGTTGGGAATGACTTCTGAGAAGAAATGATAAATTTCTTCTGGTTTCAGAGGCGGTCGCTGACTGTAAAAGTCTGCCACAAAACCTGCCTGTAGCATTTGCTTAAAGACTTGCTGCTCATGCTCAAAATTACCCGCAAAAGGCAGACGTTCCAAATCTTTGCGAGTCGTCACCTTCCTGTCTCCATAGTCAAAGACAGTGTCCAAAATCAGACGCTTGTCAGGACCGATGTCAAAGTCAAACTTGGCTGTAAAGTCATGAATCATCATACTTTCAGGTGCTTCTACCCGGCCAACTTTTTTAAACTCAGACAAACTGGAAGCCAGCTTCGTCCTCTCCGACAAGTCGAATTGCAGGCGCTTCAACCGATCATGCTCTATAGGCAGCTCCCTTAAAGCCTTCATTAGTCTAATCTGCTGAGGATTTAGCTGGTAGAAAGTATCTCCATAAAAGATAAACTGGCCATCATAAAGCATCTTATAATTCTTCTCAGCAATGACTAGCTCAAAATGCTCTTCATGCTCTTCCACTTGGAAAGTATAAACTTCTGCCTCTTCATGTAAATCTTGGAAAAAGACTTCACTGTAGTCATAAAGGCTGTACTCTAAGCGGAAAGAAGACAGATTCATTAGGAAGATAACTCCCTCTTCAAAGATGCTGGCTGGGAAGAAAAGATTGCGTCCAGCATTTGGGAAAACCAAAGAAGAATCTTGCCCCTGATAGTCGGGCACTAGCCCCTGCAGGAAAACGAGTAAATCTTGACTGGCTTCATCAAAATCCTCCAAATGAATAGCCTCATAGTAACTCTTACCAATCTGATAATGCCCGCCCTTTTCCAAGGTCCGAAGGAAGGAAAGAACATCTCGGACAACATAAGAGCGCTCGTCCGGCAAGCGACTGATCCGAAGACTCCAGAGAAACTGTCCTGTATAAGAATCTTCTTGACCAGTAGCTGAAAGCTCATAACGAACCTGTTGATCGGATTTCTCCGGCAAGACCTTATCCAAGAACAAGCTTCCGAAAGAAACCAGCTCTTGGGTCTCCTGACTGGTCAACTCCTCTTCTTCCATACTCTTTAGCACATCTTTTCCCGATGGGGCATTTTTCAGATAATACTCCAAGGCTGCCAGATGGGCACAATATTTTTTCTTCTGGAAAAAGTCACAATAACAAAAGATGACATCATCATCCAAGCTATAGCGCAGATTGCACTCATCCACACGAGCATATAAAAGTGAATCACTGACCTCAAGAATTACTACCTTATTGTTTTCAACCAGGGCAATTCCTTCTGTCCGAATCTTACCAGGAATTAATTTTGCCATAATTACCACCTTACATTTATCTCACCATTATACCATACTTTCGACATAAAAAAAGAAAAGCAAGCTCTTATGCTTACTTTCATTTTTACATATAAACATATGTTTGTCAAATTGCTGTTTTACAACTCTACTTCCGCTTCCTTGCAATCAAGTGAATCGGGGTTCCTTCAAAGACAAAGGCCTTGCGGATTTGATTTTCCAAGAAATGCAAGTAAGAGAAGTGCATGAGCTCTTCTTCGTTGACAAAAATGACAAAGGTTGGCGGTTTGGTAACTACCTGAGTCGCATAGAAAATCTTGAGATGTTTGTCCATGTTTAAGCCGTTGTGCTTTGAGATGAATTTTTCACTAAGAACATACCAATTGTAACATACAGTGATATCACTAGAATAAGCTTGAACAAAGACCATAGCATAAGCAAAAAAACAATAGTTTTCTCATAAAAACTATAATAAGTTTCACTCAAATAGTAACCTTGCACTTGTACTTCAACTCCACTGAAAAAAAGTTGCCAAAGCAGAAGAAAGAAGGCTAGTAAATAAAAAGTTGCAAGTATCCAAAACACTATATTATTCCCTAGATATCTCCTTAATGCCCAAACTACAAGCAGAAATACAGACAAGACAGTAATTATAAATAATTCAAAATATGACACTTTCTATCTCCTCATAGTAAAAGTAGAAATCCCCAATCTTCCAACTCCTACTTCCGCTTCCTTGCAATCAAGTGAATCGGGGTCCCTTCAAAGACAAAGGCCTTGCGGATTTGATTTTCCAGGAAACGCAGGTAAGAGAAGTGCATGAGCTCTTCTTCGTTGACAAAGATGACAAAGGTCGGAGGTTTAGTTGCTACCTGGGTTGCATAGAAAATCTTGAGACGTTTACCCTTATCGGTCGGTGTCGGATTAATGGCGATGGCATCCATGATAACATCATTGAGCACCGCTGACGGAATGCGGGTATTCTGACTCTGACTGATTTGCTTAATCATGTCCGGTAGCTTATGGAGACGCTGCTTGGTTAAGGCAGAAACAAAGATAATTGGCGCATAAGACAAGTACTGGAACTGGTCTCGGATATCCTCTTCCCAGTCTTTCATGGTATGGTTATCTTTTTCCAACGTATCCCACTTATTGACAACGATGACAATACCTTTTCCTGCTTCATGGGCAAAGCCAGCGATTCGCTTGTCGTACTCACGAATTCCCTCTTCAGCATTAAGAACCATGAGAACGACATCTGAGCGATCGATCGCCCGCATAGCCCGCATGACAGAGTATTTTTCCGTGTTTTCATAGACCTTGCCTGACTTGCGCATACCAGCCGTGTCAATCATGGTAAATTCCTGACCTTCACTATCTGTAAAGACCGTATCAATAGCGTCACGCGTTGTACCAGCCACTGGGCTAGCAATGACTCGGTCTTCCCCCAAGATGGCATTGATCAAGCTAGACTTGCCGACATTAGGACGCCCAATCAAGCTAAACTTAATCATATCAGGATTTTCGACGACTTCTTCATTAGGCAGATTTTCAACGATCGCATCAAGAACATCCCCTGTACCAATCCCGTGGACTGAGGAAACTGGGAATGGATCACCCAAGCCCAGCGCATAGAAATCAAAAATCTCATTGCGCATTTCAGGATTGTCGACCTTATTGACCGCTAAAATAATCGGCTTATGAGTCTTATAGAGCATGCGAGCCACATACTCGTCCGCATCCGTAATACCTTCCTTGCCAGATACGACAAACACGATGACATCCGCTTCGTCCATGGCAATCTCTGCTTGGTGTTTGATTTGCTCCATAAAAGGCGCGTCAACATCATCAATTCCGCCCGTATCAATAATACTAAACTTACGGTTGAGCCAGTTTGCGGTCGCATAGATTCGGTCGCGGGTCACCCCTTCGACATCTTCCACAATGGAAATCCGCTCACCTGCAATCCGATTGAAGAGCGTTGACTTGCCGACATTGGGACGGCCGACAATGGCAATAGTTGGTAAGGCCATGTTTTTCCTCTTTCATTCTTTAGGACAGAGCCAAACTCCGCCCTATTTTTCTAATTTCTTTTCTTTGAACAGTTGGTCAATAGCCTGATTTGGCTCCTGACCAAATTGGGCAGCTAGACGCTGACTCCAGGTTTCCTTAGCTCGCTCGCCAGCATATTCAGTCTGTACGCGGTCATAGTCTTGGATAGTTGAACGATCCTGTTCACGATATTCTTCCTCAAAGACCACTGCTTCATAAGGCAGGCGCGGTTTGACTGCATGGTTCTGGTTAGGAGTTCCCAGAGCAATCCCAAAGACCGGATAAGTGTAGTCCGGTAGCTTGAAAAGCTCTGCTATTTGACTGGCAGCATAACGAACCAATCCAATGATTACCCCGCCATATCCCAAACTTTCAGCCGCTAACAGGGTATTTTGCCCCGCCAAAGCGGCATCTACTGAGCTAATCAGGAGATTCTCCGGTCCCTCAGGATAAAAGTCTTCCGTATGCATGTGAACGCCCTTTTGAGCACGATTGAGGTCGCCAACAAAAAGCAGGAAAGCCGAAGACTGCCGAATAGCTTCTTGGGGCACCAGGTCAAAGAGGGCTTCTTTTTTCTCTTTGCTTCGCACCACAATGATAGAATAAGACTGGAAATTCTTCCAACTGGACGCAGCCCGCCCAGCATCAATGATGGCACGTAATTCCTTATCCGAAATCTGCTCCTCTGTAAAGCGGCGGACAGACGTGTGAGCATTCATCAAGTTAATTGTTTCATTCATCGGCGGTTCTCTCCTTCTAGGCGTACCTCCTGAGCCAGAAACTTAATTCGCTCCATAACTCGCTTGGCCTGCCAAGTCTCATCGCCATTCTTAGAGCTAGCAAAGTGGCGCTCCAAGTCCGTAAAACTAAAGTTAGAAGTAAAGAAAGTTGGCAGATTTTCCTGCATGCGGTGCTGGAGAATGACCTGCAAAATCTCATCTCGCATCCAAGGGCTAGACTGCTCTGCACCGATATCGTCCAAAATCAGCACTTGAGCTGTCTTGACCTGGTCAATCTTTTCCTTGACCAAGCCGGAACTGATGGCATTCTTCACATCCAAAACAAAGCTCGGATAGTGGAGAAGTGTCGTTGAAACACTGCGTTTTTCCGACAAATCATGCGCCAGAGCAGCCATCATGTAGCTCTTTCCGACTCCAAAATCTCCGTAGAGATAAACAGCCTTCTGATAATGCGGAAACTCGGCAACAAAGTTGGTCAACAGTTCAAAAGCTTTATAGCGACCAACATCATCCAGATCTACCTGTGCTAAACTAGCTTCCTTGAGGCTGGCTGGTAGACTGATAAGATTGAGACGGCTTCTAATGGCCTCCTGTCTCTCCTGCTCAATCAACTCAGGCGTTTCTTCATAAGCAACATCCGCATAGCCTTCATTTTTCACCAAGATTGGCTTATAGCCTTTAGCAATATAGGTCTCGTCCCCCAGCAAGAAACGGTTGCGCTCCGTAATATACTGGTTAAACTTGGAGACACTGCGCTGAATCTCAGCTTGGGTCAGCTTTTCCTGCTGGATAAAGGCTGCCACATCTGGATCGGCCATAATCTGCTTGACCAGCTCCTGATATTCAAACTGCCGCACCCTATTCATATGAGGCATATTCTGTCCTATTTTCTCCATTTATTCGCCTCCTCCTTCAAGTTTGGCTAAGAGCCGACGTTTCTGTTCTTCTAGCTCGGCCTGCTTCTCTGCACTCGTTTCATTTTTATAATCTGGCTGACTCCAGTCAGGTACGTTGCTCTTGGTAGAGCCTTGTCCAGATTTAGCAGGACGGTTCTGGGGCTGCTGGTTGCGCTCACGGATTTTCAAGACAGCTTCCTCAGCTGTCGTCACCTTTTGATAAGAAAAATCATTGGCTACCTTGAGAGCATACTTTTCATTGAGATTGGCTGAATCCACCTTATTAAAGGTCAAGAGCAAGATTACGTTGATAACCTCGTCCAAAAGGCCTAATTCAGCTAAATCCAGCAAAAGCTTTCTCTCCGTCCGCGTAATGGCAGCCTGACGGGTTTTTTTGATTTCTGCCAGGAAGACCATTGGCGATGTTCGTTTCGCTTCTTGGATAATAGACAGCTCCTGCTTAGAAAATTGGCCTTCTGCCGGCTTCTGAGCTAGCTTTTGCTTCATCCGCTTGGTAGAAATGACCTGAGAAACAGCAGTTTCTCTCGCCAAGACGTAGGTCTCATACCAAGTCCACTTTTTCTGCTCAGCAATTGCAAACAATTCTAATAAATCTTCCTTTTCATTGGCAAAACGAAGATTGTCCTGAGCCATCCGTTGCTTGAAATACTCCAAGTCAAAATCATTGGACTTTCGCACTGCCCTTGGCTGCTCAGCTTCCATACCAAACACCTGCATAAAAGGCTTGACCAATTTCTCTCCACTAGGATTTTCTGGTCGCAGGGCATCTGCAGCAGCTTCGCCGATTTTCTTTTCCAAGAGCCGGCTGTACACATTATGGCTGAAAAATTCCTCCGCCGTTAAGGTCGGGTAGAGTTGAATCAGATAATGGTCATCTGTTTGATAAAGGTCCACTAGCTTAATCGCCGCCAAACGCTCAAAACTTTCTTCTAAAATATTAAGTCCAAAATTTAAATGATTGAGAATCTGACTGAAGAGGTGCTGTTTTTGCCCATTATCCCCAAAAGACAGCAGATAAAGATAAAGTGTTACCGCTTCTCTCCCCAAAATCGGCAGATAGAGCTTGGTCAAGATAGCAATATCAGGGCTGACTGCATTATTGCGCAAGAAAGAAAACTGATGGTTTGGTTTCATTTATTTGTCCTTTTTCTTCTTGGACCCCTTGGTAATCTGCTTGAGCAGGCTTTCCAGCTCGCCCACATCCTTGAAACTCCGGTAAACACTGGCAAAACGAACGTAGGTGATTTCATCCAGCTCGGCCAGTTCATCCATGACTAAGGATCCAATATACTCACTATTGATTTCATTGTCGCTCTGACTGCGGACCTTTTGCTCGATTCGGTTGACAATCTCCTCTATTTCGTCACTAGATACTGGCCGCTTTTGAGCGGAGCGAATAATACCGTTAAAAATCTTATCCCGAGAAAATTGCTCACGTGTCCCGTCTTTTTTGACAACAACTAGGGTTCTCTCTTCGACGCGCTCGTAGGTCGTGAAGCGATGCTGACATTCCTCACACTCACGGCGGCGGCGGATCGTATTTCCGTCTTCTGCCTGTCTGCTATCAACTACACTTGATTTATTCCCACCACATTTCGGACAACGCATACCATTTCCTCCTAGAATCCTAATACTTCATTATAACACGTTTTCAAGAATAACAAAAGACAGCCGTTTGGGGTGTAAAATTTCGCCATTTTTCCTAATATATTTTTATCCAAAAGAAAAAGCGAGGCAAATCTGCCGCTTTCACAGCCTTGCCTCATCTTTTTTGTTTTTATAATGTCACTTGCACTTCTAAGCCAAAGTGGTCACTGACAACAGGTGTTGTTTTCCCGTCAAAAACGACAGCGGAGCGCTCAACGTCCATCCCTTGACTAGTGAAAACATAGTCTATCTTCAGAGCATGCTTATTATCATCCCAGCCTGCGATAGTCCCTTCTACTGTCGCCTCTCCGCTAACTTCTTTTGCAGCAGTATGACTATCCTGCAGCTTCAGTGGACTGGCTAAGATGGTCTGGTAGCCTTGCTGGCCAACCGGGTTGTTGAAATCCCCCATGAGCACCAGAGGACTTTCTGCTTTTAGCAGATCTGCTTCAAGCTTAGACCATTCCCCCTGAAAGCCTTTGTCCCACCAAGACAGATGGCAGGAGGCAATTGTCAGCAATTGACCTTCAACCTCAGTCTCGACTAGCAAGACCTTGCGGGTATGGTAATCCGTAGGATCATTAGCTTCTGATACCAGAACTTCTCTAGGAGCCACAGGATTTCTAGATAGGATTGCCACTCCTTCGTTGTAAATATCAAACCCAATATGATTATAGGCCCAGGACCAATGATAGTCCAGTCCTGCCTCAGCCAACTTTTCTACCAGACATAGAGCAAAGTTGTCTTGATGAATCGCAATCGCTCCTTCAACCGCCTGATAGAAAGGAGCCTGAACAACCTGTTCAGACTCCGTTAATTGATTGACTTCCTGCAGGCAAATGACATCATATTTTTCTTGAAGAATGCGCTCTGCAAGCTGATTAAGCTTGGTTTCTTGCTCTTCTTCCATCCAACTATGAGTATTTAATGTCAGGAATTTTGCCATGATTTCTCTTTTCTATATTACAATTCAACCTTAGCAACAACTGTCTTAGCAGATGCTTGACCAAGTTTTTCTACTGTTACAGACTTGATAGCTGCTGCATTTGTGAAGACTACGATTGTTGAAGTTTCACGTCCTGCTTCTTTGATGGCTTCCAAGTCAGCTGTTACTAGAAGATCTCCAGCTGCAACTTTTTGACCTTCAGAAATATGAACTTCGAATGGTTTACCTTCAAGGCTAACAGTTTCCAAACCAATATGTACCAAGACTTCCAGACCGTTATCTGTCACAAGACCGATAGCATGCTTGCTAGGGAAGACACTAGTTACTGTACCAGCAACTGGTGAATAAATCTTACCATTTTCTGGCTCAACTGCAAATCCGTCACCCATCATTTTTTGTGAGAAGACTGGATCTTTAACATCTGCCAAGTCAATGACTTGACCGTCCGCAACAGTTTCAACTTCCTCAGTCACACCTTTGTAAGAAACTTCGGCAGCCGCTGATTCTGCTTTTTGGCTAGGAAGTGTTTCAGGAATCACTTCACCAGAATCTAGCAAGTCTTGAATATCAGATTTGAGAACGTCGGCTTTTGGTCCGTAGATAGCTTGAACACCTTGGCCTTTCATAACCAAGCCCATAGCGCCTTCAGCTTTCCACTGTTCTTCTGTTCCAACTTTTTCAGCATCCTTGACAGTCACACGCAGACGAGTCATACATGCATCTACATCAACGATATTAGCACGGCCGCCAAGAAGATTGATAACATTTACCGCTTGAGAAGCTGCAGCAACTTTACCACCAGTTGACCCTGGTGAAGAAGATTCATCTGAACCTTCAGCAGTTTCATAGTTACCGTTACGTCCTGGAGTTGCATAGTTGAACTTCTTGATCATGAAGTTAGAAATGAAGTACATCACAACACCAAAGAGAATCGTTACCCAAATGAAGTTGATGATATCCATCCCCAATCCAGCATTAATTGCCATTGGTGTACGGGTCAAGAATTCGATAGAACCGAATGAGTGTACACGAAGGTTGACGATATCAGCCATTGCAAAAGCAGCACCCTGAACAACTGAGTAAATCAGGTAAAGAGGAGTTGCTACAAACATGAACATGTACTCGATTGGCTCAGTAACCCCTGTCAAGAAGGTCGCCAAAGCAGTCGCAATCATCATACCTTTGTATTTGTGTTTCTTATCAGCATCCACATTGTGATAGATAGCTGCTGCTACCCCCATAAGGATACCAAATGAACCAATCATCTGACCAACTTTAAAGCGAGCTGGGTGAACAGTCTCAAGTAAGTGTTGATAAGTAGAAGGATCAGCTGATTTCGTACCAACCAAGTCAGTTACCCAAGCCAACCAAAGTGGATCTTGACCAGCTACAGTTGTTCCCGCACCAGAACCAGTAATAACGTGGTAAACACCACCTAGTTCTGTGTAGTTCATTGGAATAGTCAACATGTGGTGCAAACCAAATGGAAGCAAGAGACGTTCCAAAGTACCAAAGATGAATGGTGCCAAAACTGGCGCAGTATCTTGTGAGTTAGCAATCCAAACACCAAAGCTGTTGATACCTGATTGAACAACTGGCCATACGAATGACAAAATAATTGCTACGATAGCTGAACGCAAGATAACAACGAAAGGTACAAAACGCTTACCATTGAAGAATGACAAGGCATCTGGCAATTTACGGAAGTTATAGTATTTGTTGTAAGCTGTTGCTCCGACAAAACCTGCGATAATTCCGACAAAGACACCCATATTCAGAGCTGGTGACTCCAGAACGCTGATGAAATAATCAGAAACCTTAATAGATGCACCAAACATGGTTTTAACTACAGCTGTTTTATCTGAGAGCATATCGCTGGTAACACCAAACATGACACCAGTAATACGGTTAATCAGGATAAAGGACAGACCTGCAGCAAAGGCACCGCCAGCGCGTTCTTTTGCCCAGCTTCCACCAATAGCCAAAGCAAAGAGGATATGCAGGTTACCGATAACCCCCCAACCAATCTGCTCTAAAACACCACCGGTAGTGACTAAAACACCTAGATTTGGATTAATCATCGGAATTGATTTACCGATACTAATCATCAGTCCTGCTGCCGGCATAACAGCAACGACCACCATCAAAGCTTTACCGAATTTTTGCCAAAATTCAAAGCTAAAAATGTTCTTGAATGAATCTTTCATCATTCAGACCTCCTTATATTTTTGCAAACAAGTCCGTTTTTGTGAAATCGTTTGCATTTCGATACATCTATTATAGCACGATTTTTTATTTTGTAAAGGCTTTTATAAAAATATTTTCTCTTTTTTTGCATCCCATAGGCTAAAATTTCTCTTTACCAGCCATATTCTTGCTATATTTCAACGAAAACGATTGCATAGAAAAAGCAAAAGGTCCGCATTATTTCTCCTATCTTTACTATAACAAGAGCAAAAAAAACTCCGTCTCTCAAGGAGAACAGAGTTTTGAATTTTTTATTCTTGCATGGCATAACCAACACCGCGAACGGTTTTGATATAGCTTGGCTGCCCCTCCACATCAATTTTACTGCGCAGATAACGAATATAAACATCTACAACGTTGGTCTCGGTTGCACTCTCGTACTTCCAGACACGCTCCAGCAGCTGCTCTCGGCTCATGACTTTATTGCTGCCCATCAGGGTCACCAGCAGATCATACTCCCGCCGCGTCAGCGCAATGACTTCCTCACCGCGGTAAACCGTATGATTTTTAATATCCACTCGCAGATTGCGATAAGAGGTCGGAATTTTCAAGAGGCTGCAGTGCTGGTCGATAAAGTCGCGCCCGCGGAAAATGATGGAGACACGCTCCACTAAGTCACTGATAATGAAAGGCTTGACCACGTAGGAAACGGCAAAATGCTGGATTGCCTCCTGCTGCTCTGCAATCTCTTCGCGACTAGCCAGAACAATAATGACAGACGCAGGCTTAATCAAGCTCAGCTGCTTAGCAAAATCGCTGGCAGTCATATCTTGAAGATCATAGTTGAGCAAGAGCAAGTCATAATCCACATCTTTAGCCAGAGCCAGTCCATCTTGACCAGTCTCAGCTAAATCTACAAGAAAGCTTTCCTTTTGCAGTTCCAAACTCACAAATCGGGCAAGATTTTTTTCATTTTCTACTAGTAAAATTCGCTTTGCCATAGGCCTATCCTATTTTTCGTCGTACCAAGAATAGTGGTAGGTACCTTCTTTGTCTTTACGGTTGTATGTATGAGCACCAAAGTAATCACGCTGCGCCTGAATCAGATTCGCTGGCAGATTTTCCGCACGGTAGCTATCAAAGTAAGCAATGGCGCTGGAGAAGGTTGGCACCGGTACTCCTGCCTGTACAGCCAAGCTGACTACATCACGGACTGCCTGCTGATACTTAGCCGTAATATCCATGAAGTATTCATCTAAGAGCAGGTTTGCAAGATCAGCGTCACGGCCATAAGCATCTGTAATCTTTTGCAAGAAGCGAGCACGGATGATACAGCCGGCACGCCAGATAGAAGCAATTTCACCAAACGGCAGATTCCAGTTGTTTTCCTTAGAAGCTACACGCAATTGAGCAAATCCTTGAGCATAAGACATGATTTTTGAGAAGTAAAGAGCCTGGCGGATCTTTTCAATCAGCTCTGCCTTATCTCCTTCAAAGGTGAAAGCAGCTGGTTTTGGCAATACCTTGCTAGCTGCCACACGCTCATCTTTGTAGGTAGAAATATAACGCGCAAAGACTGACTCTGTAATCAATGGCAGTGGCACACCTAAATCCAGAGAAGATTGACTGGTCCACTTACCAGTTCCCTTATTACCAGCTGCATCCAGAATGTAGTCAACGATTGGGCCAGCTTGACCTTCATCGTCCTTACGTGTCAAGATATCCGCTGTAATCTCAATCAGATAGCTGTCCAGCTCGCCTTTGTTCCACTCCGTGAAGATGTCTGCCATTTCACTAGCTGAAAGGCCCAGCAAGTGCTGCATCAGGTCATAACTTTCAGCGATAAGCTGCATATCTCCATATTCAATCCCGTTATGGACCATTTTTACATAGTGACCAGCGCCATCAGGACCAATATAGGTCACACATGGTGCACCGTCTTCAGGAGCTTTAGCAGAGATTTCTTCCAAGACATCCGCTACCAACTCATAAGCTTCTTTTTGACCACCCGGCATGATAGATGGTCCTTCCAATGCGCCTTTTTCACCACCGGAAACACCTGTACCGATGAAGTTGATGCCAGAGTTAGCTAACTCTTCATTACGACGAATAGTATCCTTGTAGAAGGTATTCCCACCATCAATCAGGATATCGCCCTTATCCAAGTGAGGAAGCAAGGCTTGAATAGTCGCATCTGTACCAGGGCCAGCTTGAACCATCAGCATAATCCGACGTGGCTTTTCGATAGAGTTTACAAAAGACTCCACATCATAGCTTGGCACAAAGTTTTTCTCAGGATGAGAGGCAATGACGTCCTCTGTCTTGTTTGCTGAGCGGTTATAGATGGCAACTGTATAGCCACGAGATTCGATATTTAGAGCAAGGTTACGGCCCATAACAGCCATACCAACAACACCAAAATTTGCTTTAGTCATTATGTTCTCCTATAGTTTGTTTGTCTTATTTTATCATTTTTAAGGCTTAAAAGAAAGTATTAAGTCGGTGAGAGATGAAAGGGGGGATGGGGAGAAAAACCAAGTGCAGATTAACTGAACTTGGTTGTGAGAGTTTATAATAAAGTAGAGACTTTCATAGTAGTCTCCAAATGCCTAGTTGGAATGTTCTCTGGCTGAACAACATGAATATCCTAACCATTCAGATGAGTGTATGGACGATCTAATTGATATATCTGGCGTATATACTGATAAACTAATTAGCTTAAACCAGTCGGAACTCGTTGGTCTGTTCAAATCCCAACTCAATTTACCCAAAAATTGAGAAGAATGCTGCAATGTTGTACTTCTCAGAGCGGTTCGAACTTACAGGATTGGTTATGAAGTTACTTGCTTTCTAAAAACTTAAAATTTTCTGTGAGGCAATCATCTCAATTCATTTTGATATCACAATTTCAGTTGACTATTTCGAAAATAATTAACAATAATCAAATTTACCTTTTTTACAAGAAATAAAATTGTTTTTTAAGAATCTTCTATCCAAATTATTGAGTTCTTGATAGGTGATATATGGAGGATTACCAACAATAAAATCAAATCTCATTTTAAGATTGTATCTTAAATAATCCTCAGAAATAATTTGCCAGTTTACCTCTTGAATTCCGTATACTAAAGCAATATTATCTAAGTTTCTTAAACAATTTTCCTTTAATTGAGGGTCAATTTCAAAGGCAACGAAGTACTTTTCTAAATCAGATTTTATGGATGAAATAGAATATCTGTGCTTTAATGCCATTTCAATGTATCTTTTAATTGCTACACATAAAATATTTCCTTCACCTACAGAATTCTCTAAAAAATATTTTTTTAGTATATTTTCCCCATCATATTGTACTTTATCAAGCATAAAATGAACATACTTTTCGGGGGTAAAAACTTGGAATTTTTCCATATTCTTTATTTATAAATCGCTTTCTAACGTTTTATTTATTATACCAAAAACCCCAGCAAATTGCCGAGGTTTATAGCTTATTTAATCAACTTCCTCATCTCCTCAATCCGCGCTACTGTTGCATCATACTTAGCTTGGTAGTCGGCTTGTTTGTCTCGTTCTTTTTGGACGACTTCTGGTTTGGCATTGGCTACGAAGCGTTCGTTAGAGAGTTTCTTGCCTACCATATCCAGTTCTTTTTGCCATTTAGCCAATTCCTTGTCGAGGCGAGCTAGTTCTTCTTCGACATTGAGGAGGTCAGCGAGTGGCAGGTAGATTTCTGCTCCTGTGATGACGCTTGACATAGCGAGTTCAGGTGCAGGGATGGTTGATGCGATTTCCAAGTGTTCTGGATTTGTGAAGCGTTTGATGTAGTTGACATTGCTGTTAAAGAAGTCTTCCAAGTCGCTATCGCTTGTCTTAACAAGAATGGTGATCGGCTTGCTTGGTGCTACATTCACTTCTGCACGCGCATTCCGAACGGCACGAATCAAGTCTTTGAGGCTTTCAACACCAGTGTGGGCTGCAAGGTCTTCAAAGGCTGGGTTGACAGTTGGGTATGCTGCTGTAACGATCGAACCTTCTGAAATTTGTCCAAAAATTTCCTCTGTCACGAATGGCATGATTGGGTGGAGGAGACGAAGGATCTTGTCCAAAGTGTAAAGGAGAACAGAACGTGTGATGACTTTCTCTTCTTCGTTGTCGCTGTAAAGGACTTCCTTGGTCAATTCAACGTACCAGTCCGCAAACTCGTCCCAGATGAAGTTATAGAGGATGTGCCCAGCTACACCAAACTCGAACTTATCAAAGTTTTCAGTAACCTTACCGATAGTTTCATTGAGGTTGTGGAGAATCCAGCGGTCTGTGACATTGCCAGCTTCCTTCTTGACCACTTTTTCCACGTTGGCCGTTGCTTGCTCGAGAGTCAAGCCTTCATTGTTCATGAGGATGTAGCGAGAGATGTTCCAGATCTTATTAATAAAGTTCCATGAAGCATCCATTTTCTCGTAAGAGAAGCGCACGTCTTGCCCTGGTGCAGAACCGTTTGAAAGGAACCAACGAAGGCTATCTGTTCCGTACTTATCAATAACATCCATTGGATCAATCCCGTTACCGAGAGATTTCGACATCTTGCGTCCTTGCTCATCACGAATGAGACCATGAATCAAGGCATTTTTGAATGGCGACTTGCCAGTAAATTCCAAACCTTGGAAAATCATCCGAGACACCCAGAACGGAATAATATCATAACCAGTCACCAAAGTTGATGTTGGATAATAACGTTTGAAGTCTTCTGAGTCGACATCCGGCCAGCCCATGGTAGAGAATGGCCAAAGGGCAGAACTGAACCAAGTATCCAAGACGTCTTCGTCCTGAGTCCATCCGTCGCCGTCTGGAGCTTCCTCGCCGACGTACATTTCACCCTCAGCATTGTACCAAGCAGGGATTTGGTGACCCCACCAGAGCTGACGAGAGATTACCCAGTCGTGGACATTTTCCATCCATTGGAGGAAGGTATCGTTGAAACGAGGTGGGTAGAATTCTACCTTGTCATCTGTATCTTGGTTAGCAATGGCATTCTTGGCCAATTGGTCCATCTTGACGAACCATTGCGTAGACAAGCGTGGCTCAACCACAACACCTGTACGCTCTGAGTGACCAACACTGTGGACACGTTTTTCGATTTTAACAAGAGCACCGATTTCTTCCAACTTAGCAACGACTGCCTTACGAGCTTCAAAACGGTCCATGCCTGCAAATTC
>CAUUZZ010000002.1:0-211109 GCA_963549775.1 Streptococcus sanguinis
CTTTGTCTTTCGCGACAACTATATTAGTATATCACCTATACCTACCAACTGTCAAGACCTTTTTCCGATTTTTTTAAAATTTTATTTTTTTACTAAGTATAAAGTTAATTCTTTGTAAGTAGGGGCTTGTTTATATCATCTGACAGTATAACTTTCTATAAAACAATAAGGTTGAGAATCATGCTCTCAACCTTCTTTTCTCATTTATTTGACTTCTAACAGACCAATATCTCCATCCTCTCGACGGTATATAACATTCGTGCTGCTGTCCTCTGCATCGGAATAGATAAAGAAATCATGTCCCAATAAATCCATTTGCAGAATCGCTTCTTCCAAGTCCATCGGCTTCAAATCTATGTGTTTTGAACGGACAACTTTTGACGGAATTTCTTCTGCGTCTTCAGCAAAGGAATCTGTGAAAAGCTGACTTGTAGCAACCTTATTGCGATTCTTTCTTTCAATTTTGGTCTTGTTTTTGCGGATTTGGCGCTCAATCTTATCTGTGACCAAATCAATTGATCCATACATGTCCTGAGAGATATCTTCTGCACGAAGAGTGATGGAGCCTAGCGGAATTGTCACTTCCACTTTCGCAGTCTTTTCACGGTAAACCTTGAGGTTCACACGTGCATCAAGTTCTTGCTCTGCTTGGAAATACTTCTCAATCTTCTCAAGTTTAGAAACTACGTAGTCACGGAGAGCATCTGTTACTTCTAGGTTTTCACCACGGATACTATATTTAAGCATATAAGTACCTTCTTTCTAAACATAAATGTTTTATTTATAATATCATTATAACGCTTTCATTTCTTTTTTGCAAATTTTTTCTTATCTTGCGATTGAAAATGTCAAAATTTCTTTCACTCCTGCTTCCAGCAATATTTGCTTAGCCAATTGCAAGGTTTTTCCAGTCGTATAAATATCATCAACCAGCAAAATTTTATCTGGCAAATCAATTCCTTTCCTAATTTCAAAAGCTTGCTGCGTCAGCAGACGCTCCTCACGTGTCTTGCTCGACTGTGCTATGGTGTCTTTTTTCACTAAGATATTTCTATATGACAGGTTTGCAGCATCTAAAATCCCCTGCACTTGATTAAATCCTCTTACTTGAAATTTCTCTTTACTCACTGGAATCGGAACAATGGTATGCTCTCTAAACATTTTGACTGCTTTTTTAGTTGCTTTTGCAAATACAAAGCGTAACGCATAGTCTCCCTGAAACTTGTATTGACTGAAATAATCCTTCATTGCATCATTATAGGTAAATAGTGACTGATGCTGGACATGATTGCCCTCTTCCTCCCATTTTTGGCAATCTGTACATAAATCTGATTTCCCGTTGCGAAAACAGCGAGGGCAATGGTCTTCAGATATGCGTTCAAAATTTTGATAACAAGTGGAGCAGCAGCTTGGTCCTTCTCCTTTTAATAGAAAAAGCTGCAAAAAACTACCTTTCTCCTCAATTTGCCCTTTACATAAAAGACACTCTGTCACAATCCCGCCTCCTTATTCATATCTCTCATTTCTCGAATTGCCTTTTCCATAGCAAGGGTAGTCCCATCATGAAAAAATAGCAACTGTCCCGTCGGTCTATCCATACTACGGCCAACTCGGCCTGAAATCTGAACCAGAGCACTACGACTGAACAAGCGATGATTGGCTTCCAAGACAAAAACATCTACACCAGGAAAGGTTACACCACGCTCTAAGATAGTCGTTGTCACCAAAATAGTGATCTCCTTGCGACGAAACTGTTCAACAATCTCCAGACGATTTTCTGTTGTGGAGGCGACAAAAGCTAGCTTTTCATCCGGCAGAGCAATCTGCAAAACCTGAGCAACATCCTCTCCTCTTTGAATTTCTGCAGCAAATATCAAGAGAGGAAATTGAGTCTCCCTCTGTTTTTGTATATATTTTAAAAGCTTAGGTGCTATTTTCTTCTTCTGAAGATGTTTTTGAAAATCAGATAACCAAACTTTCTGAGGGATGGTCAATGGATTACCATGAAATCTTCTAGGAAGACTCAGGCGTTTCAGCTCACCTTTTTGAACTCTTTTATCCAGTTCATCTGTGGAAGTGGCTGTCAGAAAAATAGTTGTAGCATCCTCTTTCACAGAATGTTCTACAGCGTGATACAGCATGGGATTATCCACATAAGGAAAAGCATCTACTTCATCCACAATCAGCAAATCGAAAGCCTGATAAAATTTTAAGAGCTGGTGAGTAGTAGCAATCACCAAGGGACTGCGAAAATAAGCTTCTGACTCCCCATGCAGAAGGGCTATTTCACAAGAAAAGTCTTCTTTTAGGCGCCGATAAAGTTCTAAACAAACATCTATCCGCGGACTGGCCAAGCAAACAGAGCCTCCTCTATCAATGACTCTTGCAAGCACTTGGTAAATCATTTCTGTTTTTCCGGCGCCAGTAACAGCTTGCACTAACGTATTCTGTCTTTTCTCTAGAGCATCAAGTAGGCCTTTGGAAACCTTCCCCTGAAACTCTGTCAGTTGCCCCTGCCATTTAAGCACCTGATTCTTAGGAAAATCCTCTTGAGGAAAATAGTAGAGTTTTTGGTCACTCCGTACCCGACCCAATATTAAGCATTCTCTACAATAATAAGCTCCAACAGGTAGCTGATTTTCTCGTTCAATCAAACTATTGCAGCGTCTACAGTGGAGCTTGCCTTTTTCTTCTTGGATACTGAGAATTTCTTTTGCTTGTGTTCGTAAGCTAGACTCTAATTGATTTTCTGTAAATATTCGTCCTAAACAATCTTGTAACTCTAACATACTTATTCATTCGTATTTATTCGTAATTTTTTGGCAAAATTCATATTTTCTTGTAAAATATAGTTATGGAATTTAAGACAATTAAAGAAGATGGCATGGTTCAAGAGGAAATTAAAAAATCCCGCTTTATCTGCCATGTAAAAAGAGTTTACTCTGAGGAAGAGGCTCGCGCTTTTATAGCTGCTATAAAAAAAGAACATTACAGGGCTACCCATAACTGCTCTGCTTTTATCATTGGAGAAAAAAGCGATATTAAGCGAACCAGCGATGATGGAGAGCCCAGTGGAACAGCCGGAGTTCCTATGCTGGGAGTCCTAGAAAAGCACAATTTGACCAATCTTTGTGTTGTGGTTACTCGCTATTTTGGCGGTATTAAACTCGGAGCCGGCGGTCTGATTCGAGCTTATGCCGGCAGTGTTGCTCTGGCTATTAAGGAGATTGGACTGGTTGAGATAAAAGAACAGGCTGGCCTGCGCTTAAAACTGTCTTACAGTCAATATCAGGATTTTGCGAATTTTCTTAAGGTCCAAAACTTAGAAGAAACCGATACTATCTTTACAGAATTAGTTGATACAACCATTTATATTGACAAAAATATCAAAGAAACCACTAAGAGAAATTTAACAGAATTTTTCAACGGAAAAATAGAACTAACTGACTTAGGCTTGCGAGAAGTTGAGGTACATGCTATACTAGATGAAGAAAATTAAAGGAGAAAATTATGGCATTTGGAAAATTAATGCAAGGATTAGCTGGAAATTTCAGCGAACAAAATGTTGATCAACTTTCAAAAGAATACGGACAATATTTACTTGAAGGTGAAGTTATCCAGAGCGGCTATACTCTGATTCGTGACTCTATCTTATTTACAAATATTCGTATTATTTTTACTGACAAGCAAGGAGCAACCGGCCGGAAGATGTCTGTGAAATCAATTTTTCTGATGAATATTGTGGACGTTGATATGGAAACTGCTGGAGCTGGTATTGATGATAGTGAAATTACAATTACTTATTTAGACAATGCCTTTTTAAAAGCCCACAACGAGTTCCCTAAGAAGCATAAGTTCGAATTTCCTAAAAAGGCAGATATTGCACCCTTATATAAATATCTATTTGAATTAGCCTATAATAATCGTTTGAAAATTAATGGTTTAATCTAATATAAAAAAATCCTATCACTTTGATAGGATTTTTATATTTTACAAAGCGCTTGTTTCATTTTATACTAATTCTATTAAATTATATTGAGGTATGTATTCTATGTCACGTATTTATCAAAACATTACAGAACTAATTGGGCAAACTCCCATCGTCAAATTGAACAACTTGGTTCCAGAAGGAGCCGCTGAGGTTTATGTGAAGTTAGAAGCTTTCAATCCTGGCTCTTCTGTTAAAGACCGGATTGCTCTTAGCATGATTGAGGCGGCTGAACGCGATGGCCTTATCAAGCCTGGCGATACCATCGTTGAAGCAACCAGCGGAAATACCGGTATTGGTCTTTCTTGGGTCGGTGCAGCCAAAGGCTACAAGGTTGTCATTGTGATGCCAGAAACCATGAGTGTAGAGCGCCGCAAGATTATTCAAGCTTATGGTGCTGAATTAGTCTTGACTCCGGGTAGCGAGGGAATGAAAGGTGCTATTGCAAAAGCACAAGAAATCGCCCAAGAACGAAATGGCTGGCTGCCGCTGCAGTTTAACAACCCGGCCAATCCAGAGGTTCACGAACGAACAACAGGAGCAGAAATTATTGCTGCTTTCGGTGAAACTGGACTGGATGCCTTTGTTGGCGGTGTCGGAACTGGCGGAACTATTTCCGGTGTATCTCACGCTCTCAAAAAAGTTAATCCGGACATCCAAACCTATGCAGTTGAAGCAGACGAATCTGCTATCCTTTCTGGTGAGAAGCCAGGTCCTCACAAAATCCAAGGACTTTCAGCTGGATTCATTCCAGAGACTTTGGATACAGCTGCCTATGATGGGATTGTCCGTGTAACTTCTGATCAAGCACTGGAATTCGGACGCTATATTGGCGGTCAGGAAGGCTTCTTAGTGGGAATTTCATCTGCTGCTGCTATTTTCGCAGCTATTGAAGTAGCGAAAAAACTAGGAGCTGGCAAGAAAGTCCTTGCTCTGGCACCTGATAACGGCGAACGCTACCTGTCTACTGCCCTCTATGAATTTGATGCTTAGTATTTTTTGAAAAACAAGTCCGTTTCAACTTAGCAGTTGGCTATGAATTAAATAGCAAGTCTATCTAAAACAAAAATATCCTGTTCTCTTATCGAACAGGATATTTTTTAAATTTTTTCTTCTTTTAAGAATTTTTTTGCCTCTTTAATCCAGATAGGCAGCTGTCTGCCTAAAGGCTCAAAACCAATTTTATAGCGGTCGTTTGAAAAGCGGTGGCGTCTAGGAAGGCGGTGCTTTTCTTCTTCTAAGGTCCGCATGGACAGACTGGACTTCCCAGAAAATTCATCATAGTCCACAACCTGCACTAAGACTTGCTGGCCAATTTTTACACTATCATGGATATTTTCAATATAGCCCGGACGAATTTCTGAAATATGAATCAGGCCAATCGTTCCGTTTTCCAGCTCAACAAAAGCTCCATAAGGCTGAATCCCTGTGATTTTGCCTTTTAATTTATCACCGATTTTCATCAGTCTTCTACCTCAATGGTCTCAATCACAACATCTTCCACGGGTTTGTCCATCGCACCCGTCTCAACAGCTGCAATCTTGTCCAAAACTTGGTAGGATGCTTCATCAGCCAGCTGACCAAAGACAGTATGGCGCCGATCCAAATGCGGTGTTCCTCCCTGGCTGGCATAGACTTCAGCGATAGCTTCAGGCCAACCGCCGCGGCTTAATTCCTTAGCTGAATAAGGAAGATTTTTATTTTGAACAATGAAAAATTGACTGCCGTTAGTATTCGGCCCAGCATTTGCCATGGAAAGAGCCCCACGAATATTGTAAAGCTCAGGTGAAAACTCATCTTCAAATTTCTCACCATAGATAGACTGACCGCCCATACCGGTACCAGTAGGATCGCCACCCTGAATCATAAAGTCCTGAATAATGCGGTGGAAAATCACACCATCATAATAACCATCTTTAGCAAGGGCAATAAAGTTAGCAACTGTTTTTGGTGCCTGTTCTGGAAACAGCTGAATTTTCATGTCCCCATGATTAGTCTTGATAGTCGCTTTTGGACCTTCTGCTGCTGCAAGTTCTACTTGTGGAAAATGTAATTCTTTTTCTACCATACCTAACTCCTCTAAGGCGGCAAAAATGCCGTCTTCTTCTACTGTTTTTGTAATATAATCTGCTCTTTTTTGCAGTTCTTCATGGGAAACACCCATGGCAATGCCGATTCCTGCATAATCAAACAATTCCAGATCATTGAGTCCGTCGCCAAAAACCATGACATTTTCAGGTTTGAAGCCCAGATGCTCGACAACCTTGGAAACTCCGGCTGCCTTGGACCCTTCTGTCGGTACCACGTCTGACGAATGAGGATGCCAGCGAACCAAACGCAGATGCTCCGCTAATGCCTCTGGCAGCTGCAGGCAATCTCCTCTATCTTCAAAGATCCAAAGCTGATAAATATCCTTGTTTAAATGAAAGTCTTGATTTACAGGCAAATCTGGATAAACCACATCAATGGCCTCTGAAATCAGAGAATTTCGATTAGACAAGGCCGCTTCATGACTTCCGACCAGACCATAGTCAATCCCTTCCTCCTGAGCCCAAGCAATATAGGACGCCACTCTATCGGACGGGATAACCGTCTGAGAAATCACCTTCCCTTTGCTGTCTTCGACATAGGCTCCGTTCAGGGTAACGAAAAAGTCTGGTTGCAAAGCTCTCAGCTCCGGCACGACACCAAACATACCTCGTCCAGACGCAATACCCGTCAAAATCCCTTTGTCCTTCAACTGCTTGAAAACTGTCTGGATAGAGTCTGGGATAAAACCTGTATCCTTGACTCGCAGGGTATCATCTATATCGAAAAAGACAATTTTTATCTTTTTTGCCTTATACTTTAATTTTGCGTCCATATCTCCCCTTGTCCAATCTTAATCTTTTCTATTATACCATTAAAAGTCTTCTTGTGGGACAAGATGGTGCTGAAAAGCATAAACAACTGCCTGAGTGCGGTCGCTCACCTCCAATTTGGACAGGATATTGGAAACATGAGTCTTGACCGTTTTGAGGGAAATGAAGAGCTCATCCGCAATCCGTTGATTTTCATAACCCTTGGCCAAAAGCCCTAAAATATCACGCTCACGAGCTGTCAAATCTTCGTGGAGCTCAATATGGTTACGATGATACTCCACTTTCTTACTGACCTCTGTTTCAATGGCAAATTCTCCCTTGGCCACTTTTTTGACAGCACGGAGAATTTCTTCAGCGCTGGAAGTCTTAAGCATATATCCGTGAGCCCCTGCATCCAGAACTGGATAAATTTTTTCATTATCCAGATAAGAAGTCAAAATCAGAATCTTTGCTTCTGGCCACTCTTTTAAAATGGCCAGTGTCGCTTCAATCCCATTCATCTCAGGCATGACGATATCCATGATAATCACATCCGGACGACTTGCCAAAGCCTGCTCAACTCCTTCTTTGCCATTGACCGCCTCGGATACTTCTGCTATATCATCTTGCAGTTCCAGATAACTTTTCAATCCCAATCTGACCATCTGATGGTCATCCACTAACAATATCTTCATGATCTTCTCCTTCTAGTAAAGGTATCGTGATTTCAATAGAAAGACCTTTTCTGGGGGCTGTCAAAAGCTTAAAGGTACCCGCCATATCCCGTACACGGTCTTCCATATTTTTCAAGCCGTAGCTGAGTTCATCCTGAGCCAGCGGATCAAAACCAACGCCATTATCAGATACCTTGATTTTAAGTTCATTAGGTGCCTGATAGAGGTAAATATCCAGCCGACTGGCTTGGGCATGCCGCAGTGTGTTGTTGAAAATTTCCTGCATAATCCTGAAGACATGCTCCTCCATCTGTTTGGGTAGATGCCCAACCTGATGATTGAAGTGAACATCAATATCGCTTTTATCAGTCAGCTCCTTGATAATCACATCCATACCTTCGACCAGAGTCTTATTTTCCAACTCTGTAGGTCGCAGGTGGAGCAGGAGAATCCGCAAATCCTTCTGGGCTGTGTCCAGAATATCGGCAATCCCCTTGAGCTGCTTTTGCAGTTTTTGCCCATCGAGCCGTTCTACATTTCCAGCCACTCCTGACAGAATCATATTGGCTGCAAATAATTCCTGACTGACAGTATCGTGCAAATCACGCGCAATCCGCCGCCGTTCTTTTTCGATAATTTTCTCTTCTGTCTGCAGGGTTTGATTTTCAGACTTTTGGAGATTCTCTGTCAGACGGTGCAGCCTTCTCTCGAGCTGATGCAGAGAGCGATCCAGCTCGGGCTGGTCTGTCGGCTCCAGCCTCCGTCCATCTAGCAAATGCCGGAGATTTTTTTGCACATGGGCTACCGACAGGTATTGGATCAAACGAGCCGCAATCACAATCAAAATAGTCAGTGATAAACCGATAATCACAACAAAGAAAACAAAAGACTGTAACAGCTCCAAATCATTAAAGAGCTCTTGCCAAGTGAAATCAAAAATATTAAAAATATAATGAAAGATGATAAATAAGACAAAGAAAGTATAGAGGAGAATGAGAAAATAATTTGACTTCTTCACTTTCTGACAACCTCCACATTTCCTAAGAAGCTGACGAGGACAATCTTCACTGTCTTATTGGCCCGTTTATAGTCTGGTGTCGTCAGCGAAATGGTTTCGTTGCGCAGCTTGCGAGATGGATGATGCAGAAAGTTCAGCTCCCCGTAAAGAGTATTGATTTGCAACTGAATTTCCACATCCAGTGGCACAATGATCTTGGTATCACCAAATCCCTTTCGAATGACAATGACGTTATCATGGTTGACCAAAATCACGTCTTCCAAATGAATGGTGTCTTTCCCAACGATACGCAAAAGATTGATATCGTGGAATTGACAGCTGTCCTTAGAAAAATGCTGCAGATCCCCCAACCAGCGATTTTTTTCACTCTGAATTTCCACATCTTCTTCGTAAACGAGATGGGTTTCTTGATTTTCCTTATAGATATAAGGGTAGGCCACAATCATCCCATAAACAAGCGCAAATAAAAGGGCAGCAATGACGTAGGGATTGAGCATAATAATGAAAAACAGCATAATCATGGAAGCGACCAGCAGAAAATTCCCTTTTTGCTTGCCGAAGTAATAATAGAGCAGCAGCAAAAAAAGGACCAAGATAATGACAACTCGTGAAAAATCAGCTGCCAACATGGTAACCAATGCCATGGATAATAAGACTGTTTCAACAAAGACAAATAATTGAACCTTCCACATAGCCATTTCCTTTCTCTACCTTCCTATTTTAACAAAATTAAACCAAAAATCCTCCGTCCAAGGCATGAAATGGGGAAATTTGTCCAGCAAAAAAGAAAAAACCATCCGTTTTAAGATAAAAAACTTAAAATGGATGGTTTATTAATCAACTATCAGATGAGCTAGAACTAGTTCCATGTCCGCTATCTTCAGACGATGAGCTGCTCTTTGAGTTGCTACTAGACGATGAAGATGACGAGCTAGATGACGATGGTGTTGTTGCTTCTGTCACGTAAAGAGTGATTTTTTCATTTGACTTGAGATCAATTGTCTGACCTGCTGCTGGTGACTGGGAAGTTACCAAGTCAGCCTGAGTCGAAGTGACCGAACGGTCAACAACTCGCTCAATTCGAGAAGAAGAAATTCCCATTTGAATCAGATAAGAACGGGCATTAGCGTAGGTGTACTGCATGCTGCCAAAGTCAGGCATGGACACACTAGTTACTTCTTTCGCCACTGTCAGCTTGATCTTATGATTAGAAGTCAAATCATAAGTCGAACCAGCTGCCGGAGACTGACGAATGACCTGACCTGGCTCGTACTCGTCCGATTCCTCCTCAACAATCTCAATTAATTTCTCAGAAACATTATAGTTTGTTTTCAGATTTTCAACTACGGCTGATTTTGCTTGACCGACATAATCTTCCATTACAAAGGTCTTGGGTCCCTTGGAAATAATCAGGTCAATCTTGCTGCCTTCGCGGCGCTGACTATTGGCCTGTGGATCAGTTTTAATGACTTTGCCGGATTCGACTTTGTCGCTGTATTCTTCCTTTTCGTCTCCGACAACCAGCTTCTTAGCTTCGATAGCGGAGCGAGCCTCTGCCACAGTCTGACCAGAAACATCTGGCACGCTGGTATTGGATGGGCTATTATAAAGAAGGACAACAAAAGCCGCCAAAACCAATAGGACTGCAAAGAAAAGTACTTTATAACGCGTTCTCAAGCGACGTTTCTTTGGAACTTTCTTAACCGCATCTGGTGTCTCTTCCTTAACTTCATCCGCTTCTGTTTTAACCGGAGTTGGCTTAACAGGTGGAACTGCTGGCTGAGGTACAGGTGAGATTTTTGGCAAGGTCTTGGTGTCTGCTTTCGCAACATCATCAAAGACTAATTTCTTTTCATTACGGCGCTCATAAGATAAGCTACTGGACAAGTCCACATACATCTCTGCAACCGACTGATAACGATCCGTCAATTTTTTGGCTGTTGCTTTAATGACCACATTTTCCAAGGCCTGAGGCACATTAGGATTTTCAGAAATGATGGATGGCAGCGGCTTTTGGAAATGCTGCAGGGCAATCGTAACGGCGCTATCTCCATCATAAGGGATATGACCAGTCAGCATCTCATAAAAAATAATCCCCATCGCATAAATATCACTCTGAACAGTTGCTTTAGAGCCACGTGCCTGCTCAGGCGATAGATAATGAACTGAGCCTAGCATTGAGTTAGTCTGAGTCAGACTTGTCTCCGCAAAGGCCACCGCAATCCCAAAGTCTGTTACCTTGGCATTGCCATCTGGGGTCAAGAGGACATTTTGTGGTTTCAGGTCACGATGGACAATGCCGCGTGTATGCGCCAAGCGCATCGCCAGCAAGATTTGTCCCATGATTCTGACTGCTTCTTCATTTGAAATCGGAGAATTCTCTTTGATATAGCGCTTGAGGTCAAGACCTGCCACGTATTCCATAGCCAGATACTGCTGGCCATCTTCTTCCCCAATATCAGTAATCCGAACGATGTGCGGATGGTCCAAGTCAGCCATCGCCTTAGCTTCCCGCTGGAAACGCGCGACAGCGATAGGATCTGTCTGGTAATTGGTCCTAAGAACCTTTACCGCAACTTCCTCACCATCCAAAATCAAGTCCTTGGCCAGATAGACATCTGCCATGCCTCCGCGACCAATCTGCTTGATGATTTTATATCGCCCGGCAAAGATTTTGCCGATTTGAATCATGCCTTATCCTCCTTGTCAAAGCGAACCAGAGCAACTGTGATGTTATCCAGTCCTCCAGCATTGTTGGCAAAGCGAATTAAGGTTTGTGTTTTTTCAGACAGGCTGATGTCGCTGGTGACAATGTCACAAATTTCACTGTCTGAAATCATATTGGTCAGACCGTCACTATTAAGCAGAAGGTAGTCACCATCTTCCAAGGTAATCATGCCATAGTCAGGCTGCACTTCGTCTTTTTGACCAATAGACTGGGTAATGATGTTCTTCTGCGGATGACGTTCTGCTTCTTCTGGAGTAATCTGTCCAGCTTTCAACAAAGCATTAACAAGTGAGTGATCATTAGTCAGCTGACGGTATTTATCACCGCGAATCAGGCCAATGCGAGAATCACCGATATGGGCATAGATGGCTTGATTATCAATGATAGCCAAAGCTTCCAAAGTCGTGCCCATGCCCTTATATTCTTCATCTTGACCAAATTGATGAATGCGCTGATTTTCCTCTTCCAAATGCTCCGCAAACCATTCACGCACCTGATTCACCGAATCAATCTGTGTATCAACCCAGGCAGCTCCTAAGTCTGTCACAGCCATCTCACTGGCAATGTTTCCAGCTCTGTGACCGCCCATACCATCTGCCAAGATGATAAGGGTCTTGCCCGCCCGATTCACAAAAAGATTGGCATAATCTTGGTTATTTGTACGCTTTTGACCAACATCTGTTAATAATGAAATTTCCATACTGTCAGTTTCCTCCTCTTATTCCGATATCTTCCTAAATTGACTGATAAAAAATCCGTCGCTTTCATATAATTCCGGCGTAATCAAGATACAGCCGTCTTTGACGATATCTTTTCTTTCATGGTCTAATAAGACTTGCTCAAAATTCGGATGACTGGCCAGAAATTTTTCGACAACCTCAAAATTCTCTTTGGCCACAATCGTGCAAGTACTATAAGCTATTATACCACCTTTACGTAGACTTTGACAAACGCTGTCTAGTATATCCAGCTGAATTTTTTGTAAATTCTCAAAATCTGCATTTTCTTTATTATATTTTATATCTGGTTTGCGGCGAATTAAGCCGATACCAGAGCAAGGAGCGTCCACCAGGATTTTATCGAAAGCATCTGGGCCAAAAGTCTCAAATACCTTGGTTGCGTCCAGCTTTTTAGTGGTGATTTTATCAGCCAGTCCCAGCCGTTCCGCATTTTCTTCTACGAGCTCTAACTTATGATTGTAGAGGTCCAAGGCTGTAATGTGACCGCTCGTCAGATAGGAAGCCATGTGAACAGTCTTACCGCCCGGTGCACTGCAGGCATCCAGAATCTGCTCCTCTCCTTTGATGGCCAGAGTAGGAGCCACCAGCTGGCTAGACTCATCCTGAATCGTAATCGCTCCGCTTTCAAAGAGCTGATGCCCAGCAAAATGCCCCTGTTTCTTAACCAAGGCTGACGGAGATAAAAGAGAGTCCTCAGCCCCTAAAAGCTGGCGAAGCTCTGCCTTGCGCGACATATCTGTCACGCGAATGCTAGCCTTGCTGCGAACAAAGAGACTGGTAAAGATAGCTAGAGCTCTTTCTTCGCCATACTCTTCTATCAGGTCTTTGACCAGCCAGACCGGCAGAGAATACTGGATCGAATAGCGCTTGTTTTTGCGCTTGATTGTTTTAAAATCAGCTACACCCTCACGCTCAATCCTACGTAACAAGGCATTGACAAATTTCTCGCTGCCACGCTTACGGATTTTCGCAATTTCAACAGCCTCATGAACAGCTGCATGCTGAGGGATTTTGTCCAGATAGAGCATCTGGTACAGACTGAGCATAAGCAGAATGTAAAGCCAGTTATCCAATTTGTCCCTATCCTCAATCAGGTGAGAAAGATACCATTCCAGAGTGATTTTCCGAGCAACTGTGCCGTAAACTAGCTCTGTTACCAGACCTTTATCTGCTTGACTCAGTTGGCTTTGACTCAGAGCTCGGTTTAAGGCGATATTGGAATAAGCTCCTTCTTCAAAAACTTCTTCCAAAATTTCCAAGGCCTGCCAACGGGCCGTTTTTTGCTTACTTTCCAAAAGTATCTCCTATAGACAGGCTGCGGCCCAGTCCATTCAAAAAATCAACGACAGCCATCTTGGGCTTACCAGCGGGCTGAACTGTCTTCAGCGAGAGAGCTCCCTGACCAGCTGCGACCACCAGTTCTTTTTTACTAATAGACAATATCTGTCCCGGCTGACCGCTGCCAGCTGCCATATCTGCTTCGTAAATCTTAAAACGTTGCCCTTGCAGCAAGGTATGAGCTACCGGCCAAGGGTACATGCCGCGAATTTGATTGAAAATTTGTCGGTTTGTTTTGCCCCAGTCTATCCGCTCTTCTTCTGGGCTGATATTCGGAGAGAAAGTGACCTGGCTAGGATCCTGCGGCTGAGGTGTAATCTGCCCTGCCCTATAGGCTGGCAGAACATCCAATAACAGATCTCTCCCGATAAGCGCCAATTTTTCAAAGAGAGTTCCAACATTGTCAGTCTCTTCAATCGGCGTCGCCTTGCTGGCTATCATATCTCCAGCATCCATTTCCTTGACCATTTCCATAATCGTAACGCCTGCCTGCTCATCGCCGTTGATTAGAGCATAATGGATAGGTGCCCCACCTCGGTATTTAGGTAGCAAAGAGGCATGAACATTCACCGCAAAGTCAACACTGTCCAGCAAACGGCTAGGCAAAAACTGCCCAAAAGCAGCTGTGACAATACCATCTGCTTCTAAGTTCATCAACTCCTCTATATCCGAGCTTTGTGCCAGCTTTTCCGGTTGATAAACCGGCAGCTTGTATTCTAAGGCCAACTCTTTTACTGGAGTCATGCGAATCTCTCTTTTTCGGCCGACGGCCCGGTCCGGCTGCGTCACCACTGCTAACACTTGGTATTGTTCACTGTCCAACAACCCTTTTAGGACGGTCGCTGAGAAGTCTGGTGTTCCCATAAATATCAATTTGATCATTTTATACTATTGATTCCTTTTTCTTCATTCCTTTATTATATCAGAAGTCGCCTACAACAACCTTAATCTCGGCTAAAAAGGTTTACATGAAATTTTGTGGTTCGTTATCAATTGTCAAGCGTAAATCTTTATTATCTCGATTCTGTGTCCAGTCCAAGACTTGATTAAGAGTGGCTTGCAATCTGTCTTCAAAGCGATATTTGAGCAAAATCTGATAATGATAGAGATTGTGGGTACGGGCAATGGGCTTCGGCGTTGGACCTAGAATTTGCACTTTTTCTGACAGACCGCTCCGCAGAATATCCATAACCTCATAGGCTTTTCGCACTGCTAGCTCTTCATCCTTGTGGGACAGAGTCAAGCCGACTGTATAGTAATAAGGCGGATAGCCCAGCTGCCGGCGGATTCCCATTTCATAAGCATAAAAACTCTCATAATCCTGCCGCTTGGCAAATTCAATGGCATAATGATGAGGATTATAGGACTGGATAAAGACTTGACCAGCCTTTTCAGCCCGACCAGCCCGGCCTGCCACCTGAGTCAGCAGCTGGAAAGTCCGCTCAGAAGAGCGAAAGTCCGGCAGATTAAGAGCTGTGTCTGCATTAAGAACACCAACCAGCGTCACGTTTGGAAAATCCAGTCCCTTGGCTATCATCTGGGTTCCTAAGAGAATATCTGCCTGCCCCTGGCCAAAGCTTTCTAAAATGGCTTCATGGCTGCCTTTCTTACGGGTCGTGTCTACATCCATCCGCAAAATGCGGGCCTGAGGAAAGAGCTGAACCAGCTCATCATAAGCTTTCTGCGTCCCAGTCCCATAATAGCGAATGCTGCGGCTGGCACAGCTAGGACAAGACTGAGGAATATTCTTAGTAAAACCACAGTAGTGGCAGTTCATGGTCTTGGTGTCCATATGCAGGGTCAGAGAAATATCACAGTTAGGACAGCTATCAACAGTCCCACATTCCCGACACATGACAAAGCTGGAATACCCCCGCCTGTTGAGCATGAGAACCGTTTGCTCTCCCTTATCCAGCCGATTTTGAATAGCCTCTAGTAGGACCGGGGTGAAATTACTGGCCTCATGCTGCCCGATATAATCCCGAAAATCCACCACTTCCACTTGAGGAATCTGCGCCAGCGGATTTGCGCGCTTGCTGAGCAGCTGAAAATCATAGACACCACGGCTTGCTCGGGCGCGGCTTTCCAAGCTCGGAGTCGCCGAACCCAGCACTAAGACAGCTCGATTATACTGAGCTCGCAGGAGAGCCACCTCTCTGGCATGATAGCGAGGATTGGAATCCTGCTTGTAGGAGGATTCATGCTCTTCATCAATGATGATGGCTCCAATATTTGTCAGTGGAGCAAAAATAGCTGAACGCGCGCCGACAACAACCTGGGCAGCTCCTCGCTCCACCTTGCGCCACTCATCGTATTTCTCACCATCGGACAGACCTGAATGCAAAATTGCAACTTGGTCGCCAAATCTAGAAATAAAGCGGTCAGTAACCTGCGGAGTCAGAGAAATCTCTGGAACCAGCATGATAGCGGTCTTGCCCTGGTCCAGTGCCTCAGCGATGACTTGTAGGTAAACTTCGGTCTTCCCACTGCCTGTGACCCCTTCTAAGAGGACTGGCTGTGAATGACTCTGACCAATTTTCTGAGTGATTGCCACAACCGCTGCAGCTTGCTCATCGTTTAAGGTCAGACTTTGCTGCTGCCGCTCCTTTTGGAAATAAGCAGCAGAACGGCTGATTTCTCTATCTTCGATGTTAATTAGGCTTTCTTTGATAAAGTAATTGATAACATCGCGCGAAAAGTTTTCTCGCAAATCAGCCAAGAGCCGGCTATCCTGCTGCTCCAGCAAGACTTCTTTTAAAGCTTGTTTTTTCTTGGCTTGTCGGGGAAGGTCATGATTTTGCAGAGCGGCATGATTGACCCGATACCATTTCTCAGTCTTAATATGCTTCTTGTCCGTCGCCTGATACTCCAGTCGAATGCGGCCAGTCTGGGTCAGTCGCATCAGCTTGGCCTGACTTTTCTTGTCCAAATCAGAAAAGCGAAGGCTGTCCTCCTGACCAAAGATAGCTGAGCGCTCCTCATCATTCAGCAAATCCGTCGGATAGAGCAGTTTATCATAGCTGGAGTTGAGAAGACTAGGCAGCATGGCCTTTAAAAGGGTAATCTTATAGGAAAAGACTGACTTGCGCAGCTCATCCGCCAACCAGAGCTGTTCCTGGTTTAGCACTGGCCTGAAATCAAGGACTTCCGCAATTTCCTTCAGCTTTTCTTGGCCTCCCGTCTCATCAAAGCCGACCACAATCCCCTGAATCAGACGATTTCCCTGCCCAAAAGGGACATGGACCCGCATGCCAGCCGTTAGCATTCCAGCAAACTCTTCTGGAATAGCATAGCTATAGGGCTTGTCCGTCTGCATCAGAGGAACATCCACAATAATCTTTGCTAGCTTCACATTCTCACCCCACTTTCCTAAACGTCATTACAGAAAAAATAAGATTGAGCATCCCCAACCTTAAATCTTCTCACCTTCTTCTTTTTCTTTAGCGATTTGCTCTTTAATCTTGCGTTCTTCTTCTTCTTTACGCAGGCGCTCTTCTTCTGCCCGACGGCGAACTGCCTCGCGCTTGCCTTCTGGATCTGGATGGATAACGACATTGCCGGATTCAATTTCTTCCAAAGCACGAAGAGTGGATTTAACAGACTTGAATTCCTGCGTAGCAGGAGCTCCAGCTTCAAGCTCATGAGCGCGCTTAGCTTCTAAAATAACCAAGGAATATTTTGACGGAACCTTGTCCAGCAAAGTGTCAATAGACGGTTTTAACATCATAATTTTCTACCTAATTTCTAACTTTCTATCGAATAATCGTTTCATTTTTTGGAAGCATGTCCTGATAACGGCCGATAACACGGTCTACTCGGAAATGCTCTGCTTCAATCACGCGCTTGACACGGTCGGCAGCCAGCGGCACCTGATCATTGACAATGGCATAATCATACTCGCGCATAAGGGCAATTTCTTCTTTGGCCTTTTCAATGCGCTGAGCGATAATCTCCGCACTGTCTGTCCCACGACCAACCAAGCGGTCTTTGAGTTCTTCTAAGTCTGGAGGAGTCAAAAAAATAAAGACGGCATCTGGAACTTTTTTCTTGACTTGCAAAGCTCCCTGAACCTCAATCTCTAGGAAGACATCAATGCCTTTATCCAGCGTTTCATTGACATAAGTCAGAGGCGTCCCGTAGTAGTTCCCTACATACTCTGCATACTCCAGCATCTGTCCCTGACGAATCAGCTCTTCAAACTCCTCGCGAGTGCGGAAGAAATAGTCAACTCCATCCACTTCGCCTGGACGCTGCGGACGAGTCGTCATGGATACCGAGTACTGAAATTGGTTATCAGTGCTTTCAAAAATTTCTCGTCTAACAGTCCCTTTTCCTACACCAGAGGGACCAGAAAAGACGATTAATAAGCCTCGTTCCGTCATCATGTCTCCTTCACAGTCTTTCTATCTAGTGTAACAAAATTAGGCTGATATTTCAAGAGGATAGGAAGAAATGTATGTGTCTAGAGTTTTTAAAAAATAGAAAAATAAGCAAGCAATCATACGGAAAACCAAATAGACCGGCAGAACATTCAAGAAAAAAGCAATCTGTTATCAGACTGCATTTCTTCTTTATTTTGCGTAGTCAACGGCACGCATCTCACGGATAACCGTTACCTTGATATTGCCTGGATATTCCAAGTTGTTTTCGATCTTTTCACGAACATCGTGCGCCAAAATCGTAATCTTATCATCCTTAATCTTGTCCGGCTGAACCATAATCCGGATTTCCCGGCCAGCTTGTAAAGCAAAGCTGTTCTTGACACCCTTGAAGCTATTAGCGATTTCTTCCAAATCTTGGAGACGCTTGATATAGCTTTCCAGAGATTCACTGCGGGCACCTGGACGAGCAGCACTGAGTGCGTCTGCTGCAGCTACGATAACAGCAATGACACTTTCTGCTTCCACATCTCCGTGGTGGCTGGCAATGGTATTAACAACAACTGGATGCTCCTTGTACTTACGAGCCAGTTCTGTCCCGATTTCCACGTGGCTGCCTTCAACCTCACGGTCAATAGACTTGCCAATATCATGGAGGAATCCAGCACGGCGGGCTAAATTAGCATTTTCACCCAGCTCAGCAGCAATAATACCAGAAAGCTTGGCAACCTCAATAGAGTGCCGAAGGACGTTCTGACCATAAGAAGTACGGAACTGCAAGCGCCCCATGATTTTCATCAGATCAGGATGCAGGTTAGGAGCTCCGATTTCATAAGCTGCGGCTTCCCCGTACTCACGGATACGATTGTCAATTTCCAGACGGTTCTTCTCAACCAACTCCTCGATGCGTGCTGGATGAATGCGACCATCTTTCAAGAGTGCTTCCATGGTCATACGAGCAATTTCGCGGCGAATCGGATCAAAACCTGATAGAGTGACTACTTCAGGCGTGTCATCAATGATGACATCAATACCAGTCAGACTTTCAAAAGTCCGAATATTGCGACCTTCACGGCCAATAATCCGACCCTTCATACTGTCATCTGGCAGATGCACCGTTGAGTTGGTTTGCTCAGCGACATAATCACCAGCAATACGCTGCATGGCTTGGACCAAGATATTCTTCGCAACCTTATCAGATCGCTCTTTGATATCTTGCTCCGCATCCCGAATCCTAGTCGCAATCTCTTTAGAAAGCTTGTCTTCGGTCTGCGTCAAAATAATATCACGCGCTTCTGTCTGCGATAGCGAAGCAACTCGCTCCAGCTCTACTGCCTTCTGCTTTTCAAGTTCCGCTACTTGTTCTTCACGCGCATCAATGTGTTTAGATTTATCTGAGAGACTTTGTTCTTTTTGCTCCAAAGCCTTTTCTTTGTTGCTTAAATTATCGTCTTTGCGGTCAAGGGTAGAAGCACGCTCTGTCAAGCGGCTTTCGATTTGTTTCAACTCTTGACGTTCAGACTTAAATTCTGCATCAACTTGTTCACGATATTTTCTGGCTTCTTCTTTTGCCTCCAAAAGTGCTTCTTTTTTAAGCGAACTTGTTTCCCGCTTGGCTTCTTTGATAATCAAATCAGCTTCGCGTTCAGCTTGTCCGCGTAAATTGGTTGCTTCTTGTTCAGCATTTAAAAGAGTAAGCTCCGCAGCTTCTTTAGATGATTTCATCTTAGCCGAGACACTTACATATCCAATCACTAAACCAATGATGGCAGCAAAAACAGACATAATTATAGGAAATAGGTCCATGTTTTTACTCCAAATCTATTTAATTGTTGAATTCAAAATTCCATACTATTCTATCACAAATCTAAAAAATTCACAAACCTATTTTTTGAAATTCAAGAAAGCTTTTGTCCAATTTTCACCGACAAAATCATCAAAGTTTGTAAAAGCCTGAGCACCAAAACTTTTTCAAACCATAAGCAAGATTGTTCAAATTTTTCATTTTCCTAAGACGTAAACTTTATTCCCAAATAAAAAATTTTTATGCTATAATCAGAGAAGAAAAGATGCATATGAGACAGGCTTTTTCTTCGCTAACAAGACAAACCAATGGCTTGATATCACTAGAAAAACCTTCTCGCACTTGCTACATTGTAAAGGAGAAACCATGTCTAAAGAAGTTATCGTTGAAAGCTTTGAGCTGGATCACACCATTGTCAAAGCGCCTTATGTCCGCCTCATTGGAGAGGAAACAGGTCCTAATGGCGATATCATTTCCAATTTTGATATCCGTCTGGTTCAGCCTAACGAAGATTCAATCCCAACAGCTGGCCTGCATACCATCGAGCATCTGCTTGCTATGTTAATCCGCAAGCGCATTGATGGTATGATTGACTGCTCACCTTTTGGCTGCCGCACTGGTTTTCACATGATTATGTGGGGCCAACATAGTTCCAGCCAGATTGCTCAGGTCATCAAATCCTGTCTGGAAGAAATCGCTGAGTCAACTAGCTGGGAAGATGTCCCTGGAACAACCATTGAATCCTGCGGAAACTACAAGGATCACAGCCTTTTCTCAGCTAAAGAATGGGCTAAACTTATTCTCAGCCAAGGAATCTCTGATGATGCCTTTGAACGCCATGTGATTTAAAACAATAAAAAGTTCTCGGTTCGAGAACTTTTTTTGTGCATTTATAATGAAATCCATCAACAAACTAGAAATCAAGCGAGTCAGCATAGCCCGGTCCATTGCCGACGAAGTATCCTGTCTTACAGTTGATACTGAAGAGATAGGTGCCGTCTGGCTTGAAGAGGTTATAGTAGCCGTTTCCTTTGATAATATTGACGCGTTCCAGGATATAGTTATCTCCAGAAATATAGCCACGCTCACGAGAAGTTTGCAAAATTTTCTCCAGAACGCCAGGGTTGAATGTCCAAGCTGGATTGTTGACGTCATCAATAGCCGCTTGGTTATAAGGGACACGACTGAGGTCTCTCTGCAGATTTACTCCGTTGCTAGGAAGACCATAACCAGAGTAAGAGCTGGAAGCTCCTGAACCAGGAGCAGATGCACTTGAACTGCCACTTGAACCTGCACCTGTACCTCCTTGATCAGTAGCAGGAGCTGGTGTTGGTACCTGTTGGCCGCGTCCTTGGGCAATCGCTGCCTTTAGAACTTCATCTAACTTGGCATTGCCACTTGATACATCTGAGAAGGTCGCATTTGTATTGGCCTTGGCTTCCTTGTTCAAGACACCGTCAGTGATAGCTCCGCCGTCAAACTGCGAATTGACACTTTGGATAGCCGAAATCTGCTTGACTAAGGAATCATACTTGCTCTTGGCTGCATCATAGTCTTTGCTTCCTTTTAGCTTTTCAAGCAAGGTTTTTAATTTTTCCAAGTCACCAAATTTACTGTTTTTGACAGCTGTCTGATTGCTATCTGTAAAAAATGCAGCATACTCATCATTAAAGGACTTCAAATCCTTGGCAGTATTATCAGAACTAGACGAAGACGAACTCTTTTTGCTGGACTGCGATGTTGAAGAGCTGGAGCTCGTAACGGTCTTGTGACCCCAATTATGCCCCAGAGCAAAGTAAATCCCTGTGCCCGCTACAGCAATCCCTAGAAGTCCCAAGACAGGATAAAGGAAAGCTTTTTTCTTGTAGAAAGGTGTCTTAGGAACCTGTAATTCCTTCTCATCAAGCGGTTCTGGAATAGGACCGTAAGATGTCTTTTGAACGGGAGCAGCAGGAATCGAATCCGCCTGCTCTGAGCGTTGACTGCGAGAACCTAAAGGGTTTGGAGCTACTTCTGGCTCACTTGTAGTCTCAGTGGCTGTCGACTGAGCTGTTGGAATCTCCTGTTCACTTTCAACCTCTTGCCGTCTTTCTTTGATGAAGTCGGTCAAATCAGAAGAGGCTTGCTCAGCTTGAGCAACTTCCTGCTCCTGCAGCTTTCTGATTTTCTGGGTTTCAAATTTTCCAGCTTCGATTTCCTGACGGTGCTGCTTGATATACTTATCCAGCACATTGTCGCTTTCATTCACACCGGCTTCCAGCTCCTCTTTCTTACGAGTGGCTTGGCCGACTGTCATTTCCTTGGCCTCTTCAAAATCAAGGACCGACTCTTTCTTTTCTTCTTCCGGTGAGTAATTTTCTTCTTTCGTCACGGCAAATCCTTTCTAATCTAACTGACGTTTGACCCGCTGGCCAAAATACTGATATAAATCAACTTTTAAAGTTCCATTATAAAGCTTGCGTTTTTTATCGGCCTGACCGCCATATTTGCTTTCAAATGCTTCATCGCTAGTTAGGATAAACTTGCTCCAGGTTTTGAGCGGAGCAAAAGTTTCTCCCATCTCCTGATAAAGCTGAGTCACAGCCTCATCATCTAGGAGGCGCTCCCCGTATGGCGGATTAGAGATAATCACACCATTAATCTTATCTGTATGCAGATCTTGCAGGCGCATCTGCTTAAAGTGAATCTGCTCTGCAACTCCTGCTTGCTCAGCGTTTCTTCGAGCTAGCTCTACCATGCGGCCATCGATATCCGATCCAGAAATATCCAGTTGGATGGTCTGATCAATCTGACTGAGTGCAGTCGAGCGAGCCTGGGCTACCAGTTCTTTATCCACCCAATTCCAGTCTTCAAAGGCAAAGGAACGATGGAGTCCTGGAGCTATCTTCATACCAATCATGGCTGCCTCGATACAAAAAGTACCAGAGCCGCAAGTCGGGTCAATCAAAGGCTTATCTGGATACCAATTGGACAGGAGCAAAATGGCTGCTGCCATATTTTCCTTGATTGGAGCCCCACCCTTATCAGCCCGATAGCCACGTTTGAAGAGGCTGGACCCTGTCGTATCAATCATGACTATCGCTACATCTTTTAGGATAGAAACCTCTATCCTAAACTCAGCTCCATTTTCCTGCAGGGGCACCCCTTCCGGACGTGCATAATGCTTCTGCAGCTTCTTGACAACTGCCTTTTTAGAAATAGCCTGAACACTGGGCTCATTGTGAAGTTTTGACTTGACGCATTTAGCCTTGGCAATAGGAAATTTAGCTCCCAGAGGTAGATAATTCTCCCAATCCAGAGCAAAAACTCCCTGAAAGAGCTCTTCGAAAGTCTTGGCTGGAAAACTGCCAACTACAATCTTAATCCGATCGGCCGCGCGCAGCCAGAGATTGGTTTGAATAATGGTACTGACATCACCCTCGAAGCGAACCCGGCCATTTTCGACCTGACAATCAAGCCCCAGCTCTCTGATTTCACGGCCGACGACAGCTTCAAGTCCTGCCGCTGCGGTCGCAATTAAATTAAATTTTTCTTTCATCTCGGCTTTAAAATGGATTCCAATCTATACAAACAAAGGGGGTGAGACAAAAATCGTGATTTCGTCACATCGATTTTCCTCACTCTCCCTTTTTAAATTTTGGGCTGAGAAGGTTTCGCTGCCATTTGTCAGCTAGTTCATTACTTGAAATGTCCATCAGACAAATGAAGCAACAGCTAGTTGAACTTGGCAGAGAATAGAGCGCTCAGCCACTCTCTTGCTATTCTATTATAAAATTTAAAGAGGACAGGACTTGACGTCCTAGCCTCAGCCTATATGCAATTTTCTGTAAGCCATGTTTTGTTCCGGAAATGACTAGGTACCATTTCCTTCGATAATCATCTGTCTACTGTTTCCAGTCAGAATGCTATGTTCGTTTCCACGCATTCCATGCCCCGACCAAAGTTTGGGTTGCTAGCTTGAGGGGTTTACCGCGTTCCACTTCTTCTGTTTCCAAAAGAACTACGTCACTGTGGCACTTTCAGACCTAATCAGACATATCCAAAGACTTAGTCCTTTCAGTCGCCGTAACGGAAAAATCCGTCCCTAGGCTTATTTCTTCGCCTAGCACAAACACTACCGGCATCACAGCCAGTGCTAGCATGGACTTTCCTCATGAAAATCTAAAATTTCCACGCGATTATCCAAAAATTGCACTGTTCTAAAAGAACCATTATTCACGATCCAGAATTTGTTTCCCAAATACTTCCTTTTCAAGACGGTTCAAGCGCTTCAAGATATCAAAATTAGTCGCAGAAGTCATCTGTGGGAAGCTTTCCACCGTCGACTGAGTCGCTTGTGTTGATTGGACAGGCTGAGTCGGCTGAACCGGTGCTTTTTCAACCGGCTTCGCAGCTAACTCTTCCTTGAGACGGCGATTTTCCTCACGCAGCTCCTTTACCAAGGCTGCATAAGTCTCATAATCCTTGATAATATCGTCCAAAAACTCATCCACTTCGGACTTACTATAGCCACGTACTTCGCGTTTAAAATCCTGATCAAAAATATCTTTTGCTGTAAAAATAATACTTGCCATCTTCTCTCTCCAATCTAGTTTGTCATATTCAATTATAAACAAAATGCACTATAAAAATCAAGATTTATCATCTAATTTCCCGAAAAATTTTCGGCCACTTCATTCAGGTCATCAAATGTTAATTTTTTGATAAAATATTGTTCTTGTTTTTTCATTTCTTGGTAAAGATATTTCAGTTTTGTCTCCTGTTCTTCATCGTAAAACAGGTAGGCTCCGTCCGTATTTTGAATGATAAATTGATTGTAATCACGAAACTGACTAGGATTTTGGTAGGTCGGATAAGCATACTTGACGAAATCCGCCTGCTTAAAAGCAGCTAATTTGGCTTGATTGGCTTCGTTCCAATTTTCACCTTGGTTCTCAAAGAGAAAGATGGTTGCCGTCTGAAATTCATAGTCCTTTTTCAATTCATTAGCTAGCTCCAAAACCCAAGACTCAAAGCCCAGATTTCCCATAAAAACCAACCAATCTACTCCATCTTCAAAAAAATTGATTAAATCCCTCTTAGCGGCTTCTTTTATGATGTTTATTCTCATGTCTTTTTCCGTCGAAATGCCGATTTCAAAGGCTTTGTAGCCTGTTATTAGTAGACTGGTCATTTATTCTCCCTTAAAAAAGTTTTTTGTGGTATAATAGAGTGATGCTATTGTACCAATAAGGAGTTTTATGGTCAACTATCCGCATAAGCTAAAGGCAAAAAGCAGTATCAATAGGCCAGTTTCCGGCATGATTAACTTTGCCAATCGTGGGATGTCTTTTGAAAAGATGATCAACGAATCCAACAATTACTATCTAAGCAGAGGACTCGCTGTCATCCATAAAAAGCCCACCCCTATTCAGATTGTCAAGGTTGATTATCCACACCGTAGCCGAGCCAAGATTGTAGAGGCTTACTTTCGGCAAGCTTCTACAACAGACTATTCTGGCGTCTATAAGGGCCATTATATTGACTTTGAAGCCAAGGAAACCCGACAGAAAAAATCGATGCCCATGAAAAATTTTCATTCGCATCAGATTGAGCACATGGAGGCAGTCCTTGAGCAAAAGGGCATCTGCTTTGTCTTACTACATTTTTCCAGCTTAAGGGAGACTTACCTACTTCCAGCTTCTTATTTAATTGAGTTTTACAAGATCGACAAGGGAGGGAAGTCCATGCCCTTAAGCTATATTCAAGAGCATGGTTATCCGATTGAAATGCAGCAGCTTCCCAGCATCCCTTATCTTGAAATTATCGAACAAAAACTACTAGGTGGTATTATAAATGAATAAACAAACTCTTATGCAGGCTTTGAAATATCTTGCAAGTGCACTTATAACCCTGCTTATGATTGGATTCGTGATTGGCTGTTTGGTATTTACCTACTATGCGGTCAAGGCTCCTAAGCTTTCTGAAAAAGATCTCATCGCGACCACATCCAGTAAGATTTTTGACAGCAATAACAATTTGATTGCAGACCTAGGTGCTGAAAAGCGGGTCAATGCTGAAACAAGTGAAATTCCTACGGATTTGGTTAATGCCATTGTCGCCATCGAAGACCATCGCTTCTTCAATCACCGCGGGGTGGATTTTATTCGGATTGCAGGTGCCCTTGTTAGCAATATCCGCGGAGGTCGTCAAGGTGGTTCAACTCTAACCCAGCAGTTGATTAAGCTATCCTATTTCTCAACTTCTTCTTCAGATGCGACTCTTTCACGTAAAATCCAAGAAGCTTGGCTGGCCGCTCAGCTTGAGCGTAAAGCGACCAAGCAGCAAATCTTGACCTATTATGTCAATAAAGTCTACATGTCCAACAGTAACTACGGTATGCAAACAGCAGCCCGAAGCTACTATGGTAAGGACCTAAAAGATTTAAGCTTACACCAAACAGCTCTACTGGCAGGTATGCCTCAGGCACCTAACCAATACGACCCTTACACTCACCCAGAGGCTGCGACCAACCGCCGTAATCTAGTACTTCGTGAGATGCATGATCTCAAGTACATCACAGATGAGCAGTATGAGCAAGCTAAGAATACCCCTGTAACCGACGGACTTCAAAGTTTGAAAGCTTCCACTAGCTATCCTGCTTACATGGATAATTATCTTAAGGAAGTAATTGAACAAGTAGAAGAAGAGACTGGCTACAATGTCCTGACAACTGGTATGGAAGTCTATACAAACGTCAACACTGATGCCCAAAAGAAACTCTGGGATATTTACAACACAGGAGACTATGTAGCTTATCCAGATGACGAAATGCAGGTTGCCTCCACCGTTATGGATGTGCAAACTGGTAAAGTCATTGCCCAGCTCGGTTCTCGTAACCAATCTACCAACGTATCCTTTGGTACCAACCAAGCTGTTGAAACCAACCGCGACTTCGGTTCAACAATGAAGCCAATCACCGATTATGCTCCAGCTCTGGAAAATGAAGTCTATACTTCAACTGCTGCTCCTATCACGGATGCTCCATATAACTTCCCGTATTCCAGCACACCAGTCTACAACTGGGATAAGAAATATTATGGCGGAATGACGATTCAATACGCAATTCAGGAATCCCGGAACGTTCCTGCCGTGAAAACGCTGGAAGCCGTTGGTCTGGATGAATCCCTCAAGTTCCTAAATCGTATAGGAATTAACTATCCTGAAATGTTCTATGTTAATGCCTTTTCAAGTAATACCAGCAAATCCGGCAACGAGTACGGAGCCAGCAGTGAAAAAATGGCTGCTGCCTATGCTGCTTTTGCTAATGGCGGTACTTACTACAAGCCTCAGTATGTCAATCGCGTCGTTTTCAGTGACGGAACGGAGAAGACCTTCTCCAACAATGGTTCCAAGGCTATGAAGGAAACGACAGCCTACATGATGACCGATATGATGAAAACAGTCTTGCAGTCTGGTACAGGTACAAACGCTGCCATTTCTGGTGTTTATCAGGCCGGTAAGACCGGAACTTCCAACTATGCTGACGACGAATTAGCTAAGCTGACCAAGCCTTACTACTACTCTAGCATTGTCACACCAGACGAGCTCTTCGTTGGTTACACGCCTAAGTATTCAATGGCTGTTTGGACCGGCTACTCTAACCGCCTGACACCAATCCTTGATGATGGGGTTAAGGTTGCAACAGATGTCTACCGCGAAATGATGCTTTACCTAGCTCAAGACGGCTCTGCTTCAGAAGATTGGGAAATGCCAGATGGTCTCTACCGCAGTGGCTCTTATGTCTACCTCAACAGTGGTACCGGCTATAACCGTTACTACAATAATCAGCAGTACTATAACTATTCTAGCTATAGCAGTTACAATACAGAAGCTAGCTCTGACACATCAGCTTCCAGTGAGCATTCTGGCGATTCAAACAATAGCTCTTCTAGCCACAATGACTCATCTTCCGGTGACGGTGGAAATGACTAGGGTTACGAAGATTAGAATACAAACTAAAAGAGTAAGAATGAAAAATTCTTACTCTTTTCTTATTCTCTCATCAAAGCTTACTTTGCCAAAGCACCCATGGGATCCCACGGAGCTAGGACAAGAGGCTCTGCTTCATATGCAGCTAATTCTACGGCTGTCAAAAACTCTTTACGGACGACGATTTGATAGGTATACTCGTCCATCCAAGCGTCAGAGGCTACGAAATAGCCCTTGTTACCAACCTTTTCACCCCAAGAGTTTTCGACCTTCCATTTCTTAGCCTTGCCATTTTCATCCAAGTCCACCCCTGTCAAGACCATGGCGTGGGTCATGAGGCTTTCGCTATAGTCCAAGCGGCCAGCCTTATCCTGAGTCAGTCGGATATCCATGCTGGCAGTGAAATCGTGCATCCCTTCAGCCATAACACCTGCCTTACGATTGCTAGACTGAGCAACATCCGAGCCAAACCAAACGGTCTCGCCAGCTTGCATTTGGGCGATAGCCAGCTCTTTTAGTCGATCCATTTCAACATTCAAATAACGAACGGGCTTGCTGCCAACGACATTGCCCAACATCTCAACTGTATAGGACCGACCATAAGGCTTGTCTGCAGTCGGCGCATTGATGATAGAAACATAGTCATCTAGCTTGAGGTCGACATATTTTTGATAGAAAGTCAGAGGTGTCAAGCCGCTCTCGCTATGGAAATGATTGTCCTTATCTCGATAGGCAAAGTCAAACTGGCGAGGCGGCAAGCCTAAATTCATAGCTAGAAAGTTAAAGACTTCCTGTAGGAGTTCTTCTTTTTTAGTTTGAAGTTCAGCCGATTCTGCCCCTTCCGCTCTTAATTCTCGCAAAATCTGCGCATCTTGACGCAGGAGTTTATTGAGAATCTGATTGAGCTCACGGCTGTTACTGGAAGAAATTGACTCTGGATAGACCGACTTGGGTACGACCCCGTATTTCTCAAAGAGTGAAACAACCATATCCCATTGACCGCCATCCTGTTGAGGCGTGTCTAAGAGAAACTTAACCTTACGGCTGGTCAATTCTTGGTCAGCCGTCGCCAGCACCTGCTCCAAGAACCAGTTGGATTTTTCATACTTATCCCAAAAGAAGGTATGGGCCTGGGATAGCTCAAAATCTTCCAGTTGGAAGTTCGCAATCATCTTGTGGCGGAAGGTATTAAGAGCTGCAAACATCCAACAACGTCCTGAAGCTTTCTGGTCACTGACCTTGTCCTTAGTGAGATCCAGTGAAAAGACAGGTGTATTTTCCACGGCAGCGCTTCGCTTCTCCAAGGAAGTCAAAAGGCCATTGTGACTGATAGCATTTTCCATTGCTGCAAACTTGGGATGGGCCTCATAAGCAGCATACAACTTATCTGTAAAATCTTGTTCTAACGAATGCATAGAATCCTCCTTTTCATTATACATCTATTATAGAACTTTAAAAAAGGAGCGCAAGTAAAAAGGCTGGACAAAAGAGTCCTAGCCTTTTTCTAAATCGGATCTTAGGATTCCATAGACGGAAAAATCTTTGACTCGTCCTTTATGAAATACAGCCTGACGGAAAGTGCCTTCGTAGCTCATGCCAGCTTTAGCCATAACACGCCCCGAAGTTGGATTGGCTGTTACAAATCTTGCTGTGACACGATTGAAACTTGCGTCTTGCAAGAGGTAGATTAAAACAGCTTTCAAAGCTTCTGTCATCAGCCCCTGCCCCCAATAGTCTTTACTTAAAATATAACCGACCTCGCAAGCATTGACTGCCTCATCCATGTCCACCACACTGATGTCCCCAATGACAGAATCAGGTTTTTCCTTCAGACAGATGGCCCACTTGTAAAAATCCATGTTTTGATAATTCTCAACCCAGCGAGCAATGGACTGTTTAGTGACTTCAGGACTCTCGTGAGCATACCAGGTCACATGCAGCAAATTATCCGGACGAGAAGCCCAATTGTCGTACATAGCTTGAGCATCCGATTCCAGAAAAGGTCTTAGCAAAAGACGTTTGGTTTCAATGGACTGTGTACCTATCATTTTCATAGCTTCCTCATTTCTTGGATCAGACTAAAAGAGATTTTCACTTCCAAAACTCGTCAAAAATTGTAATTGGCAAATGGCGTTTGTGCTGACCTTTATGCCACCAAGATTCGATAGTTTCTTGGGCTTGGGTTGAAACGGACTTACCTTCAAGATAATCATCAATTTCATTGTAGGTCACGCCCAGAGCAACTTCATCCGCAATCCCAGGTTTTTCCTCTTCCAAGTCAGCTGTCGGCACCTTTTCATAGAGAACCTGATCCGCTCCTAAGGCGGCCAAAAGCTGCTTGCCTTGCCGCTTATTGAGACGGTAAAGCGGTAAGATATCTGCTCCGCCATCCCCAAACTTGGTGAAAAAGGCCGTGACATTTTCTGCTGCATGATCCGTCCCAATGACAGCCCCGCTGTATGAACCAGCCAAAGCATACTGGGCAATCATACGGCTGCGGGCCTTGATATTGCCCTTGTTAAAATCAGAGACTGTGGCACCCGTTGCCTCTACAGCCTTTGTCATGGCATCAGCTGATTCCTTGATATTAACTGTCAGACTGACATCAGGCTGAATAAAAGCCAGAGCCTTTTGCGCATCATCTTCATCTGCCTGAACACCGTAAGGCAGGCGGACAGCGATAAAACGATAGCCATTATCGCCTGTCTCAGCCCGCATTTCTTTTACAGCCAGCTGAGCCAAGCGGCCAGCCAAGGTTGAGTCCTGACCACCAGAAATTCCCAGGACATAGCTTTTCAAAAAAGGATGCTTTCTTAGATAAGCCTTGAGAAAGTCGACCGACTTGCGGATTTCTTCCTCCGGGTCAATCACTGGTTTGACGCCCAGTTGAGCGATAATTTCTTCTTGTAGGCTCATTTTTCTGCTCCTGTCTGGTAGGCTTTCTTACGCATCTGGTCAATCAAATCCATCTTATCCTGCCAAATATCTCTAGCCAGGTCAACTGGATAATCCTGTGGATTGAGAACTCGTTTGTACTCGTCCCAAAGTTTATCAAATTCCTTACGGGCATAGGCTTGAATTTCGGTTAGGCTCGGCTGATTATAGACCAAATTCCCTTCTTGGAAAATCTCCACCAAAAGCGGCACAGCATCAAAATCCTTAATTGTCTTATTAATGTAGGTATAGGTTGGATGGAACATTTCCAGCTCTTCCAAGCCATTGACATCAATGCCATCATAGGTAATGTAGTCACCCTCAGACTTCCCTTTTTCACGGCTGGTAATGCGCCAAACCTGCTTCTTGCCTGGAGTAGAAACTTTTTCAGCATTATTGGACAGCTTGATGGTATTGCGTAATTCACCAGTCTCATCTTCAATAGCAACAATCTTATAAACCGCCCCTAAAGCCGGCTGGTCGTAGGCTGTAATGAGCTTGGTTCCCACACCCCAGACATCAATCTTAGCTTTTTGCATTTTTAAGTTGAGAATGGTATTTTCATCCAGATCATTGGACGCATAAATCTTAGCATCAGGGAAGCCAGCTTCATCTAATTGCTGCCGAACTTTCTTAGAAATATAAGCAAGGTCTCCTGAGTCAATACGAACACCCAGAAACTTAATCTTGTCTCCTAGCTCACGCGCCACCCGAATGGCTGCTGGAACACCTAGACGCAGTGTATCGTAGGTATCTACTAAGAAAACACAGTTATGATGAGTCTCAGCATAAGCTTTAAAGGCTTCATAATCATTCCCATAGACTTGAACGAGAGCATGGGCATGTGTTCCTAAAACAGGAATATCAAAGAGCTTGCCAGCCCGAACATTGCTGGTTCCGTTAGCTCCGCCAATCACAGCAGCCCTAGTCCCCCAAATAGCAGCGTCCATTTCCTGGGCCCGTCGCGTACCGAACTCCATCAGAGGTTCATCTTCGATGACAGAGCGGATACGGGCTGCCTTGGTGGCAATCAGGGTCTGAAAATTAACGATATTGAGAATAGCAGTCTCAACCAGCTGACACTGAGCCAGTGGACCTTCCACCTGCACGATTGGCTCATTGGCAAAAACCAAATCACCTTCCTGAGCTGACCGAACACTCAGGCTCATCTTGAGATTTCGCAAATAATCCAGAAACTCTCCGTGATAGCCCAAGGATTGCAAATAATCTAAATCGCTCTTGCTGAACGTCAGATTATTGAGATAGGAAATAATTCTTTCCAAGCCCGCAAAGACTGCGTAGCCGTTATTAAACGGATTCTTACGGAAAAAAACTTCAAAAACCGCATGCTTGTTGTGAATATTTTGCTTGAAATAAACCTGCATCATGTTGATTTGGTACAAATCAGTGTGTAGAGTTAAACTATCATCTGGGTACATCTTCTTGCTCCTTTACGCTAGATACCTTTTATTATATCATAATTCCAAAAAAGCTAAGCAAATCCTGTCAACTCACTTGAATAGACACACTTGCTTAGCTTATATTTTTATGCTTACTCTGTAAGATATTTGTAGGCTTCCTGACTGGCAATGGCACCATCGCCTACAGCCGTTGTAATCTGGCGCAGGTCTTTCTGGCGAACATCACCAACAGCGTAAATCCCAGCTACTGAAGTCTTCATCTGATGGTCTGTCAGAATCCAGCCAGCCTCATCAGTAATGCCCAATTCCGCAGCAAATTCACTAACCGGATCCAGGCCGACATAGATAAAGATGCCACCAAAATCTGCTTGGCTAGTTTCACCTGTCTTGACATTCTTGAAGGTTACGCCAGTCACTTTACGCTCATCACCATGGATTCTTTCCACTACAGAATCCCAGACAAAGCGAATCTTTTCGTTGGCAAAGGCGCGATCCTGCAGCACTTTTTGTGCTCGCAGCTCATCGCGACGGTGAACGATGGTCACACTTTTTGCAAAGCGCGTCAGGAAAATAGCTTCCTCTACCGCCGAGTCACCACCACCGACAACCAGCAAATCTTCATCACGGAAGAAGGCACCATCACAGACCGCACAGTAGGAAACCCCGCGGCTGTTATAGTCTTCCTCGCCAGGAACCCCCAGATGACGATGATTGGCACCAGAAGCAATGATGACCGTTTTAGCTTCAAAACGCTCATCTTCTGTGACGATTTCCTTGAAATCGCCCCGATCTTCAATTTTTTCTACTAGGCCAAAGAGATGTTCTACCCCTAAATTCTCAAGAGGCTCAAACATTTTCTCTGCTAGTTCTGGACCGCTGATATTGGCATAGCCTGGGTAGTTTTCAATGTCAGCAGTATTGTTCATCTGACCACCAGGAATACCACGCTCCAACAGGGCAACTTTTAGGTTGCTGCGGGCTGCATAAAGGGCAGCTGTCATGCCGGCAGGCCCAGCTCCAATAATAATTGTATCGTACATAACTCTTCTTTCTCCTTGTTGTAACTAGAATTATTCTAACAACTTTTCTACAGTTTTACAAGCATTTAAGCTTTTAGGACAATAAGCAAGCCCAGCGTCGCAAAAGACAGGACTGGAATCGTCATAATGACAATCAGAAGGACATCGTACAGATGACTCTGGCGCTCCTTGGCTGTCTTGTCCTTGCGGCGAATCATCCGCAGTCCAATCCATAAACCCGCAATAATCCCTACACCGACTGCAGTATAAAGCAAGCTCTCGATATAAAGTGCAAATATTTGATCTAACATGTCAACTCCTCAAAGGTCAATCAGCCTTATTCTACAAAAATAAGAATAACTCCAAATCTAGCCATCTACATAAAACACCCACCAGACAAGAAAGCCTGCTCCACAGTATGCTAAGACTGAAAACAAACTCAGCTGGTCTAGCCAACTGAGCCTTCACTGTCTCTATTATATCAAATATAGGTCCGTTTGTAACTAGCAAAAAATTCCTTGGTTCTTTCTTCCTTTGGATGATGGATGATCTCATCTGGTGTCCCAGACTCTATGATTTTCCCCCTGTCCAAAAAGAGTACCCTGTCGGCCACCTGAGCGACAAAGGACATATCATGACTGACCAGGATCATGGTCTGGCCAGACTTGGCTGCATCAGCGATTGATTTCTCTACTTCTCCAACTAACTCGGGATCCAAAGCTGAGGTCGGCTCGTCTAGCAAAAGAACATCTGGCTTCATAGCTAAAGCCCTTGCCAAAGCCACCCGCTGCTTCTGACCGCCTGACAGATGTCTAGGATAGTGATTTTCTCGGTCTGACAAGCCAACCTTTGCTAACTCTTCCTTGGCTAGCTTAGTCGCTTCTTGGTCTGACAATTTCTTAACTACCAGTAGACCTTCCTTAACATTTTCCAGAGCTGTCCGGCGGGAAAAGAGGTTAAACTGCTGAAATACCATGGCTAGCTTGCGGCGCAGCAGCAAAATTTCATCTTTGGAAATCCTTGAAAAATCCACTTTGAAGCCATCGATGGTGATTTTTCCGCTGTCTGGCTGTTCCAGATAGTTGAGGCTGCGGAGAAAGGTTGACTTCCCAGCACCAGAAGAGCCAATCAAAGCTACCACTTCGCCTTTTTGAATTTCCAAACTAAGATCATCCAGAACCTTTTGACCTGAAAAAGTCTTACTTAAATGTGAAATATTAATCATCAGATTCCTTCTCCTTCTGCTTGCTGAAGTGATTCAAATTTATCCGGCTGCTTGATATCCATCATCTTTTCGATCCATCGGCCAAGCTGCTCAATGAGAATATTGACTGCCCAATAAATCAGCGAAACCGAAATAAAACGCTCAAAGTAACGGTAGTCCGCCCCCGCGATAGCCTGTGCCTTGGCAAAAATTTCCACTACACCGGCACTAAAGGCCAGAGAAGTTCCCTTGGTTAAGCCAATCAGGGAATTAATCAGACTAGGTGTCGCTACCACTGCTGCATTGGGGATAATGACACGCATATAAACCTGCTTATTGGTCATTCCTAAGCTGCGAGCAGCCTCGATTTCTCCCGGATCCACGGACAAGATTGCTGCCCGGATGGTCTCACTGGCATAAGCCGCTTCGTTGAAAGCAAAAGCAACAATCGCAAAGACAGACGCTGGAATCTCGTTGATATTAAAGCTTGTGCCATACTTCTGATTGATAGCCTTCAGCAACAAAGGAATCCCAAAATAGGTCAGCATGAGCTGGACCAGAAGCGGCGTTCCTCTCAGAAAACTGACAAAGAAAGCCTGAATCGGATACAGGACTTTAACCCGATTAATCTTGACGACAGCAAAAACCATGGCAAGCATAATACCAAAGACTGCACCGCCCACCGTCAAAAGAAGGGTGATTGGCAGATTTTGCAAAATGCCCGGAATGGCCTCAAAAACAGCCCTTAAACTAAATAATTTACCATCTGGAATGAACTTGAGGAACTCCTCATACCAACCAGTTGTCAGAAGATAAGTTGTAACCACTATTATTACTTCCTTTTCTTGATAATGAAATATTTTAACATAAATCTGGAACAAAACAAAGAATTTGCTCCGCTTGGACTAGCAAGCTACGGCCTTTTTGACAATTAAAATATGAGCAGTCTGTGCAAATATTATGTATCCAAATACCAAACAGACCGCACTAAGCCCAATATAAAAATAGACTAGTTTCACTAGTCTATCATATCTATCTCACAAAGACTAATATATTTTTCTTATCACAGCCATAAGAAAAGCATATCACTAAAATGTTTGGCGCTTAGCCTTACGCTCTGCCCGACCACGTGCACGATTCTCTGCTCGCTTAGTCTTGCGGCGCTTCTCGTTCACCGCCCACTGGATTTTTTTCTTGTAGCCTGGTTTGATTTTTTTCTTTTTCTTCTTGACCAGCCCCAGCATTTCCGTATCCAGCTTCTCCCGGCTCTTTTCCCGATTGGCCCGGCGGTCTCGGTCGTAGGTATCCTGGAACTCGTCATCTTTTATCATCTTGGGAATGAACTTAATCCCCATCTTTTCCAGCTCCCGAATATCTGAGTCGTCACTCGGCTGGTAGAGGGTAATGGCTGTGCCGGGAAGACCATTACGGCCGGTGCGGCCTACCCGATGGACAAAGAAAGACAAGTCCTGAGGAATGGCATCGTTGATAACATGGCTGACACCTTCAATATCAATCCCCCGCGCGGCCAAGTCAGTAGCGACAATGTACTCAAAATCCAGATTTTTGACCTGATTCATGATACGCTTGCGCTCCCGCGGAGCGATATCCCCATGAATCTTAGCAACCTTGAGTCCTTGGGCTATCAGATAGCTGTGCAGCTCGTCTGCCCTCGTCTTGGTATTAACGAAAATCATAGCCAGATAAGGCTGCAGGAGCTGACTGATTTGATAAATCTGGGCATTCTTGTCTCGTCCCTTGGTTGATAGGAGCCAGTTTTCAATGGTGTCGGCAATGACCGTCTTGGTCTTAATCTGCTCAATGACTGGATTAGACAGGTATTTTTTCAAAAAAGGCTGAAGCTTCTGTGGAATGGTCGCTGAAAAAACAAGAAACTGCAGGTCTTTTGGCAACCGGCCTGCAATCTTATCAACCGTCGCCAAAAAGCCCATGTCCAGTGTCATATCTGCCTCGTCAACGACAAAGGTCTTGGCCTTGTGAATGGCCAAGTCGCCAGACTCTACCAAGTCATAAATCCGCCCCGGCGTTCCGATGACGATATGAGGCTGACTGGACTCTAACTTCCCAATCTGACGAGCCTTGTCAGTTCCACCGACATAATTGGCCACCCGAATCTCTTTTTCAGAAAAACTAGCTAACTGACGAGCGGCCTGATAAATCTGCGCTGCCAGCTCCCGACTTGGGGCTGTAATAACAGCCTGCACGCTGTCTGCTTCCTCATCCAGCATTTGAAAGATCGGCAGCAAAAACGTGTGGGTCTTACCAGAGCCTGTCTTAGACTCGCCAACCAAATCCCGACCTGACAATACCACCGGAATCAGCTTTTCTTGGACTGGAGTCGCTTCAACGAAGTTCAAATCCCTAAGCGCTTCCTGAATATAATCTTTAAACTTAAATTCTGTAAATTTCATCTTGTCCTCTATTCTATTATCCTAACTATTATACCAAAAAAATAACCATCCTGCTTACCCTCAAATCTAAGAAGCAGAAAAGCGAGCCAGAGACTCGCTTCTTGCTATAAATATAGGATAGCTAGGGTCAAAAGACTGCCCACGATACCGATTCCCCAGAAGAAGAAATCGACCTTCCACTCGCTCCACTCTTTGCCATGGCCAGTTAGGCCTCCCAGCTCAAAGTGGTGATGAACCGGAGTCATCCGAAAAATCCGCTTGCCGCCGGTCAGCTTGAAGTAGGTCACCTGCATCATGACAGAAGTTGTTTCAAACACATAGACGATTCCAATCAAGAGCAGGGTCCACTCTTGGTGAAGGGAAATGGAGATAGCAGCCAGCATACCGCCCAAAGCCAAGCTTCCCACATCTCCCATGAAAATTTTAGCGGGCTTGTGGTTAAAGACAAAGAAGCCTAGCAAGCCGCCAATCATGCTAATGATGACAATCAGAATATCAAAACGCTTCTGCTCAACAGCAATCACAGCATAAGCCACCAAGCTAATGACTACAGAAATGCTGGCCAAACCATCAATTCCATCCGTCAGATTGACAGCATTGGAGAAGCCAATCAGCCAAAAAAGTACGAAAAAGATATAAAGGAAGCCCAGATGGACAGGAACGGTGAAGACATTCAGCTGGTCGCCAGCTCCGTGCTGATTGTAAAAGAAGTAAAAGACAACTCCACCAACCAGCTGCAGAAACAATTTCTGCTTGGGATTTAGACCCTCGTTGATCTTACGAAACACCTTGAGAAAGTCGTCCAAAAAGCCGACAACACCATACAGGACCAAGATAAAAAGAATCATGATCAAGCCGTTGGACAGCTGATGCGAAATCAAACCTATAACAAAGCTGGCCAGAACGGATGTCAAGAGAAATACTGTACCACCCATGGTTGGCGTTCCAGCCTTGGCCTGATGCTGCTTAACATCTTCGTGCATCTGTTGGCCTGTGATACGAGCCTTATGGTAAAAACGAATAAAGGCAGGAATGCCGATGATAGTTAGGATAAAAGTTACGATTCCTGCAATAAGAGCAATAAGCATATTAGTCTCCCATTGTAATTGTTATTTTCTTGAGATTTTTCAGCGAAGTATTGGTCTTTTCGCTCTGCTTGACGACCTTGGAGCCCTCTCCTTTGAAAGTGACTTCGATGTCCTGCCACTTGGCAAAACGTTCGACATTGGCCTTGGTCCAGCCGTACATATCGGGCAGACTTTCTAAATCATCTGACAAGATCAAAATCTGCTGATTGGCCTTGAGATTTTTGCCCTCTTTGACAGATACTTTTTTAATCTTGCCACCTGTTCCCAGTACAATTGGTTGGACGAGGTTACGGCGCAATTCATCTGCCAGACCGCCAGGGCTGATTTGATTTTTCAGACCTAGTTGCTTGGTCAGTTTTTCTACGGACGGCATTTTATAACTGGTTTCTTCAGTGACTGTTTCAAGAGCCGGAGTCGCTTCCGTTGTCAGATTAAGGCTGTCTTTGAGAGCGACTGCTTCTTCCAAGACCGGATTGACCACTTCCTGCCAGAATATAGGCTGGAATTTTTCCTCAGGCTGCTGAACAGTCACATACATGATAAATTCAGGATTTTCTGCCGGCGTCATGGCAACAACTGAATAGATATAGTCATTCTCACCCTCTAGATAACCATTTTCAGAAGCGATCTGAGCGGTCCCTGACTTAACAGCTACATTCTGACCAGCCACTTGAATAACAGGCTCGCCACCGACATTCAGGGTTCCTTTATAGGGGTCTGTTCCGACTTGAACCATATAATCCCGAGTGGTTTGAGCTGCTTTTTCTGAGACAGGATTTCCGATAATTTCCGTCGCAGTCTTACGAGCTGTATTGGTTTTAGGATCATGGATAGCATTGATAAACTTAGGCTCAACCATGACACCATCATTGGCAACGGACGAGAAGGCGCGCAGCATCTGCACCTGTGTCACACCAATCCCTTGACCAAAGGAGCTCATGGCAATCGTAACATAGTTATCACCTGGCAAGGAGCCATAGGTTTCATTCCCCATACCAAAGCGGGTCGGCAGACCAAACTTAAACTTACTCAAGTAGTCTAGCCACTTGTCATTGCCCATCTTCTGCTCTAGAATAGTCATACCGACGTTACTGGAATAGGTAAATCCTTGGGCAAAGGTCAGGGTTTCCCCTTCTGAAATCCCCATGTTGACGTTCCAGTCTCGAATGGTCGCATCCATAACCTTGTACTCTCTACTGTCATAGGTATCGTTAGGATTAAAGCTGCCATTATCAATAGCTGAAGCCAGGGTCATAACCTTCATAGTAGATCCAGGCTCATACTGGCCTTGATAGAGCATGGTGTTCCAGTTGCCCAGATTTTTCTCATTCAAGCCTTCCTTAGTATCTGCATTATAGGTCGGCCTTTGAGAAGTGGCTAGGATTTCGCCGGTCTTGGCACTGACCAAGGTTGCATTGACAAACTTGCCTTTAACCTTTTCCTGGAAGGCATTCATCCGCGTTTCTAGGTAGGTTTGCAAATCAGCTGACAGCGTTGTATAAACATCCTTGCCGTCTTCTGCCTGTACAGAGACCTTTTCTGACCCAGGTACAACATTACCGTTTCGGTCTTTTTCATAGGTCACAATCCCATTCTGACCAGCAAGAATCCTATCCAGTGCCTGCTCCATGCCAGAAGTCCCTTTCAGAGTCTTATTGCCTTCCTTATCCTCCTGCAGCTGGGCAAGACCGATAAACTGAGAAGCGAACACACCGTTATTATAACTGCGGTTAGGACTGGTAGTAAAGTCAATCCCTTCAATACCAGCAGCTTCAAAGGCTTCCCGCATGGCATTCATATTACTGTAGGTGATGCCATTGCCCTGAGCCCCGAAGGAAACCTGCTTGAGATTTTTCTGCGACAGCTGGGTTTTGACGTAGTCCTTATCCAGTTCTAGGTATTGATTGAAAATCTCTGCCACCTTATCGTACTGAGATTCTTCCACATAAAGAATCTTGCCGGTAGCTGACTTGTAACTCTTGTCAATAATGGCATAGACATTATAAGTCGTGGCATCCTCTGCAATGGGAACTCCATTTCGGTCATAGATTGTTCCCCGCCGGGCAGCGACTGTAACCGTCTTTTGATGGACTACTTCTGCACCCTTTGATAGATTAACACCGAACTTCTGGTCTGTTCCGATAATAATGGCAAAATTAATCAAGAAAACGAAAAAGAGAAAGATAGCTAAGATGCTCATGCTCTTTCCCACTTGCCGCCGATTGTATTCAGGGGTTTGCCTATTTTTCAGGGCGTATTTTTTAATTTTTTCAAAAATTTTATTCTTCATCCGTTGAACTCACTGTTTTACGATTTCCCTTCTGGAGTTTCATATCCTGAGAGCTGGCTAACTGGGACAGTCTTTCATAGCGGGTCAGTTCATTGACTTCCTGCTTGATGTCGGCCAGCTCTGTCTGCTCCGCTTCAATCTGGGTATTAACTTCTGTCAAATCCCGATCCACCTGCAATAGCTTGGTCTGCATAAAGACGATGCTGACTGCTAAAATAATGGCAGTCAAAACAATGGAGCCGTAAAAGGCTTTCTCAACTCGGGAAAATTTTCGCATCTGATCTTGAAGCGGGTTTGGTCTTTTTTCTGACATTTCTTCCTCACTTGTGTATCTTACGGGCCACGCGCAGCTTGGCGGAATGAGCCCGGTTATTGCTTTCTAATTCTTCTTTGCTTGGTAAAATTGGTTTGCGGCTGACCAGCTCCAGCTTAGGCTGCAGTTCATCTGGGATGAAGGGCAGGCCCTTGGGAACATCCACTGTTGACGCCTCCTTGAAAAGCTGCTTGGTCAGACGGTCTTCTAGCGAATGAAAGGTAATGACCGCAATCCGGCCGTCCGCCGCCAGCAGATCAATAGCTTGTTGAATAGACTCATCCGCAGCTCCCAACTCATCATTGACCTCAATCCGGATGGCCTGAAAAATCTGCTTGGCTGGATGACCTTTCTTCTTCAGCTCCTTAGCTGGCTTAGCTGACTTGATAATTTCAGCCAGTTCTGTCGTTGTTTCAATAGGCTTGATACTTCTAGCCTGCTCAATCTTGCGAGCAATCTGCTTAGAAAACTTATCTTCGCCGTATTTAAAAAAGATTCGTACCAAATCCTGATAGCTATAATGATTGACAACCTCAAAAGCTGTCAAGGCTGCCTCGCGGTTCATGCGCATATCCAAAGGCGCATCCTGTTTATAGGAAAAACCACGCTCACGCTGATCCAGCTGAGGGCTGGAAACGCCTAAGTCATAACAAATCCCATCAATTTCTTCCACACCGGCTTCTTGCAAACGACTCTTGAGGTGGCGGAAATTGTCCTTGATAAAGGTCACCATCCCCCTCTCTACATAAGGAGCCAGGCGCTTTTTAGCATTGTCAATAGCCGTCTGGTCCTGATCAAAGGCATAGAGATGCCCCTCATCTCCGAGCTGGCTCAAAAGATATTCGCTGTGACCAGCACCGCCAAGGGTCGCATCGATATAGATGCCGTCAGGCTTAACCGCCAACTGGTCAACCGTTTCATGAAGAAGAACCGTAATGTGATGAAATTCGTTTGTCATATCTTACTTATTATATCACATTCAAAAGCAAAAAAAAATTTAAAAGAAAAAGTAAGCGGATGAAATCCTTTTTAAAATTTTTTGTCATATATACTTGACACTTTTTCCGAAAAGTATTATACTAGCATAAAATAAAAGTCAAATATAACTGACAAACTTACTGAAAGTTATCAGTTATAGTATTAGAAAGGAAGGGTGTAATGAATCGTGTCAAAGAATTTCGAAAAGAAAAAAAGATGTCTCAGCTAGAGTTGGCCAAGTCTATCGGGGTATCGCGGCAAACTATCAATATGATTGAAAACAACAAATACAACCCCACCCTCGAGCTCTGTATCAATCTGGCTAGAGCGCTGGATACTGATCTCAACACCCTCTTCTGGGAACCCCAGCTGACAGATGAAGATTCTGAGGACTAAGAATTTTTCCCTACAGTAATATTCATACCTAAAGAAAGGACACAAACATGAAAAAAGAAAGATTCTCAGACAAGATGATCAAACGATTTTACGGCATTACTGGACCTTTGGACGAACAAAAGCGCCAACAGGCTGAGCATCTAGGAAATATAGGCTTTATCTGGCTTTTCTTGATTTTGCAAGTTGGTAATTTCCTAGCTTTCATGCTAGCCGATATCTATCCAGGATTAGATGCTCGAATTTACCCCATTATTATAGAGCTTCTTACCTTTATAATAGCTGGCATCATTTACTTCAGGTCTGAGAAAGAGCACCTGGCAGATTTGGATTTGGAACTCATGAGTGAAAAAGAAAGGCGCAAGCTTCAATATCCTGGTCTTAAGATTGCTCTCTTCGTTGGGTTGACTTTCCATCCTATCTTTAGCCTTGTAGAGGCAGTCACTCTCAAGCAAGACTTTTTCACTCTCTTTTTAAAAGCTGATCGAATCCTGAAAACAGCCTTGGTCGCTAGCATTTTAGGTGTTTTTATCAGCTTTTACTTCAAATCACGCAAACACCATACTGAACAGAGCGAATAATCCCTTGACCTAAGCTAGAAAGGACACAAACATGAAAAAAGAAACATTCTCAGACAAGATGATTAAACGATTTTACGGCATTACCGGACCTTTGGACGAGCAAAAGCGCCAACAGGCTGAACACTTAGGAAATATAGGCTTTATTTGGCTTTTCTTTATTCTGATTTTTGGCAATGCCATCGCCTTTCCCCTAGCCTTTCGCTGGCCCAAAATTATCGCTCTTGCCTATCCTATCCTGCTGGAAATCCTTATCCTCGGCTTCTGTGTCTATATAATCATCCAAGCACGGCGCAAAGGAATTGATGATCTAGAGCTAGGACTTCAGGATGAAAAAGAAGAAAAAGCTATGAAACATGCTGGTCTCAAAGCAGGCTTCTCCTATTGGCTGCTCTTTTACCCTCTCTTCGGCATCATGATAGCTGTCATGGAAAAGAAAGATATCCTACAAGTTTTGCTTCAGCCTAAACTTATTATAACTGGATTAGCCGCAGGTCTTGGATTTGGACTGATTATGCATTTCATTGCCAAAGGAAAGATTCGTCAAGCACAAAAAAAGGAGGAAGAAGACCTATGAGACTTAATCTCAAAGAAAAAATGGATCTAGGGATTCTGTCCCTCATTACTGCCATCGCTACTTATTTCTTTTTCCGTATCACGGAGCCTTGGATTTTCTGGCTGGATGTAGCAATTATCGTTAGTTGCATCTATATAGCCCTCCGCATTTTGAAAAAACATAAACAAGAATAAAAGAATCCCTCGACAGGAACTTTCTAGCTTCCTAGCGAGGGATTTTTTTATATTTTTACTTAAGACTCTGGGTCATCCAGACTGCGGCCATGAAGACCTTTCTCACGCTGAACTTGACGCAATTTTTCAGGCGTTACATCATTGCCATCCTCATCAACAATCTTGATGCCTTCGATGTGATGGCGAACAGAACGACGATAGCCTTCGATGTACTCTTCACGAAGCTTGGCTTGTTCCACTTTTTCCTCAGCAGTTAAACCTTCCGTTTTTTTCTTTTTAGCCAGTTCATTTATACGTTCAATTTTTTTAGGATCCATGATTCTACCTCTCTTACCTTTTATTTGGTATTAATCTGATTAAACTGCGCCAGCTGTCCCGCTTTAGCCGTCAAAGACGTCAGGAGAGCTAGGCGATTGTTACGCACAGTCTCATCTTCAGCCATGACCATGGTATGGTCAAAGAAAGCATCGATAACTGGACTGAGAGCAAAGAGTTGGTCCAAATTGGCAGCTAAGTCAGATGTCAGCTCCACTTTTTCAATAGCTGCAGCCAAGTCTTTTTCCTCTTGATTTTCAAAGAGAGCTGGATTGACAGCGGTCTGCCCTTGGGCTTTCTCAGCTAGATTAAAGACCCGAGACAGGCTTTCGACTGCTGACTTGAAGTTGTCTTCCTGAGCTTTTTCTGCTAGGAGCGCAGCTGTTTCTACTAAATCGCGTACGACAAAGTTAGTGCTTTGAAGAACAGCCGTCACGATGTCTTTCGGAATGCTGCGATCCATCATTTTCTCAACACGGGCACGGAAGAAGTCTAGCACAGCCTCTTGATTGTCATAGCTTAGACTATCAAACTTGAGTTCGTAAAGTCGACCAAGAAGCTGAGCCAAGTCAATATTCCAACCAAACTTGTCCAAGATACGCACGACACCCTGAGTCGCACGGCGTAGTGCATAAGGGTCATTGGAACCGCTCGGAATCAAGCCAACTGAGAAGAAGGACAGAATAGTATCCAGCTTATCAGCCAGAGCCAAGACTGCTCCGACCTTAGTATCAGGCAATTCGCCATCGGCTGAAGTCGGCATATAGTGCTCCCGAATAGCAGCTGCCACCGCAGCATTCTCACCAGACAGAAGAGCATACTTCTCACCCATGATGCCTTGCAGCTCATCAAATTCCCCAACCATACCAGTCAGCAAGTCAAACTTATAAATAGCTGCTGCACGAGCCAAGTCAGCTGTCTCATCCGCATCCAATCCTGCTTCTTGCGCCAAGAGAGCAGCAATCTTACCAGTCCTCTCCATGTGCTCTGCCAGAGAGCCAATCTTTTCATGGAAGGCCACATTGTTCAGCTTTTCAACCAAGTCGGCAATAGCCAGTTTTTGGTCTTCCCGCCAGAAGAATTCCCCATCTTCCAGACGAGCCACCAAGACTTTCTCATTTCCCTTGATGACATTTTCCAAATGCTCTGCATTTCCGTTGCGGACAGAAATGAAGTGCGGCAAAAGCTTGCCTTCAGCATCGCGCACAACAAAGTAACGTTGGTGCTCTTTCATGGAAGTTACCAGCACTTCCTCAGGCACCTCTAAGTATTTGGCATCAAAATTACCTAGGAAAGCAGTTGGATATTCTACCAGATTCAACACTTCATTAAGCAAGTCTTCGTCAATCTCTATAGAAACTCCGTGCTCCTCTTCCAGTGCTTGAATCTGCTCGACAATCATATCACCCCGCTCAAGAGGACTGGCAATGACAAACTGAGCCCGTAGATCATCTTCATAGGAATCCGCTGAAGCAATCTCCGTTTCTTGACCCAAGAAGCGATGTCCACGGCTAGTACGGCTGCTCTTGATGTCCAAGAAATCCAAGTCAAAGGCCTGCTCATCTAAGAGCACAGTCAAAGTATGTACTGGACGGATGTATTCAAAGGTGTTGTTGGCCCAGTGCATGCTGACAGGGAAGGTCAAAGCTTGCAGAACTTCCGTCACTGCTGGGATGATTTCCTCTACCGGACGACCGACCTCTTCCTTGGTTACATAGACATATTCTTCCCCCTTGATTTCACGGAAAGTAATGTCCTCAACCGTCAAGCCCTTGCCACGGACAAAACCTTCTGCAGCCTTGGTAAAGTTGCCATCTGCGTCCAGAGCAATTTTCTTAGAAGGGCCTTTGAAATCTTCGGTCAAATCAGACTGCTTGTCCGCCAAGCCAACCACGCGCACCGCCAGACGACGAGGTGTGGAGAACATTTCAATTTTCTCAAAGGTCAAACGATGGTCTGTCAGGAAGGCTCCCATCTTGTCGCGCAGCTGCTTCATGCTCGGTGTCACGACATAGGCTGGCATTTCCTCCAAGCCTAATTCAACTAATAAATTTTTTACCATGATTATTCTCCCTCCTCTGCCAAGAGTTTCTCGCGAGTCTCTGCATCCAAAAGCGGATAGCCCAGACGCTTGCGCTCAGCCACAAAGGTCTTGGCCACGACACGGGCCAGATTGCGAATACGGGCGATATAGCCAGCCCGCTCTGTCACAGATACAGCACCACGCGCATCCAAGAGGTTAAATGTATGCGAGCACTTGAGAACATAGTCATAGGCCGGGTGCACCAGATGCTCGTCCAGACAGCGCTTGGCTTCTGCCTCAAATTTCTCAAAATTCCCCAAGAGCAAGTCTTGGTCGCTGACCTCAAAACTGTACTTAGAATGCTCATACTCAGGATGAGTGAAAATTTCACCGTACTTAACACCATCAGCCCACTCAATGTCGTAAACTGAGTCCACTTCTTGGATATAAGAAGCCAGACGCTCCAGACCATAAGTCACCTCAGCTGTCACCGGTTGAGTTGGCAGACCTCCGACCTGCTGGAAGTAGGTGAACTGAGTGATTTCCATACCATCCAGCCAAACTTCCCAGCCCAGACCAGCAGAGCCAGTTGACGGGTTTTCCCAGTTATCCTCGACAAAGCGGATGTCGTGCTCCAGCGGATTGATACCCAAGAGTTCCAAAGACTGCAAGTAAAGTTCTTGGATATTGCTTGGCGATGGCTTCATAACCACCTGAAATTGGTGGTGCTGGTAAAGACGGTTCGGATTTTCCCCATAACGTCCATCTGCCGGCCGGCGAGAAGGCTCGACATAAGCCGCATTCCAAGGCTCTGGCCCAATAGCCCGCAGGAAGGTATAGGGACTCATCGTTCCCGCCCCCTTTTCATTATCATAAGCCTGCATGAGCATACAGCCCTGATCGTTCCAGAACTGCTGTAAAGTCAAGATAATTTCTTGAAAAGTCAATTTTTTAGACATTATTTACTCCTTTAATTTCTTGAGATTCTTGCGAAGCGTTCAAAAGGGAACGATTATTTCCCTTTTGAAAAGCTAGTACATCGCCTAGACAAACCGCCCATAGCGGTTGTCGTTAGTCAATCAAACCCTTAAGTTCGCAATTGACTTTGGCGAGGTGAAAGGTAAGTTTCTTAGACATTAGTTACTCCTTTAGTTTGTTTATATCTCTTTGTCTATTATTTTCTGCTGTATGAACCAATCCAACAAGGGAAGTGTTTTATCTGTGTTTGCCCACCGATGATAAGAATCAAAGACCGCTTGCACACTGCCTAGATTTTCTACTAGCTTGTCGACGGTCAAAAAACTGCGCCAGTATTCGTAAAAAATACTAGCATAATTGCCTTGATAAGTCGAAGTGCCGAAATCATTCAATGAGTGCCAACCGTGCTTTTTCTGAAAGAGCTTTACGAGAGACTGATTACAAGCTTTTTCCACTCGAAATTCCTCATCTGTAAAGAAATACTTACGGCTAATATACTCAACCATCCCTTCTTCAAACCAGATATAGGCATCGTATCCATCAAAGTCATCTGAAAAATGCTCCGACCAATGAGCCAACTCATGGCCTACAATCTGTAAGAGAGAATTTTCAGACAAAGACTGATAGTTGCTTTCTATTGCTCGAGTTTGGTGAGAGGTCTCGTAATTCTCCAACTGAAGGAGATACAAATCTTTCCAAACCGGCAACTCGGGAGTCATAACCATCCGCTTATCATTTGTATAAGCCGGCACAGGAATTTCACGAATGATCTGCGTAGCAGAATCAAAATCGGACCAAATGATGGCTTGCGGCAAGTCATAAACCGCAAACTCGTCTTTTAAAAAAGCTAGATAATCCTGCAACTTTGCGGCATTCTTTGCAACGAAATCTCGAAAAGCTACTAATTGATTCTCATCTTTTACAAGATAAAGGTTCTCCACGAATCTCCTTTCCTTCGAACAATAGACTCAGTACGCAAAAGAACCACATCCGACACTCCTAGGCTATTTCACCTAGGGGCGTCAAGACGCGGTTCCACCCTAATTTATTACTTCATTACTTTAAAAATGTTAACCGAAAGCGCCATCTGCACTGCTTCCCTATCCGGCTCACACTATCCCGAACTCGCTAAAAAGTAGACAATGAGAATTCTTTCTAAAAAAGATTATAGCAGAAAATAGAGCCAATGTAAAATACTTATCGAAAAATCCCCCAAGTTTCAACTTGAAGGATTTTTAACTGACTGGAAAACAAATTAAGCTTGTCTAGGCTTTTTCGGTCTTACGACTCTTGGCTTTCTGCCATCGAGTTTTCTTTTTGCCTCTCTGAGGTTGGCAATGGCTGCTTTGACATCTTCCTGGCTGGCACCTGGATCTGCCAAGACTGCCTTGGCCTCTGCATAAGCTTCTAGATAAGCTGCCTTAACCGCGTCAGTCGCATAGATAAACTTATTGCTAATGGCTTGGTAATGCACTTCATCATCGACTAGCTTCTTGAGATTGGTAAAATTAGTCGCCTTGCCATCCAGCTTCTTCTCTGCTGTAGTCAGCTGAGCTAGGGCTGTATCGATTTGCTCCTGGGTCACCTTGTCCTGCACCAAGAGCAGAGCAACTGCTTGGAAGGCCTTGTCATAAGCGCGGCGAGTTCTATCCTTAGCATTGGCATAAGCACCTGTCTTAGTGGTAGCAGCATAAGCTTCCACAGCCGCCTTAACCGCAGCAATATCAGAGTCCTTGCCGTCTAGATTAGTAGATGCTGTTTCTAGCTTACCTCTTACGGAATCAACTTGCGCTTGGGTCAGTTTGCTTGTCAAAGCTTCCTTGGCTGCTTGATAGGCTTGGTCGTAGGCTGTGCGCTTCGCTGCAGAAGCATTGTAATACTGAGCAGTGCCGACCAGACTAGACTGCTGATTGACAGCTGCCAGCAAGCCTGACTTGACGATAACTCCTAGCTTGAGTAGGTTATTCTTGCCCTCTTTGACCTCAACAGTCGGCTCATTTTCCCAGAGCTCATAACCAGTCGGCAGGTTGACAAAGACAGAGTAGAATCCAGCTGCTACGGATCTTCCGAAAGCATGCTTGCCAAACAGTTCTGCTGGAAGCGTATAGGCATCGCCATTATTATTCTTGAGAACCACTTGGGTATTCTTCGGAACAGCTTGATCAAAGGCAACGCTGACCGGTGCAAAGACCAGCTTCTTGACTAGAAACTCAATCGTCTTAAAGCTATCTTGGGCTGTCAGCTCAAACTCCTGAGTCAGATCGCTGTAGAAACGAAGCCCATCCTTATCATAAGTAAAGATCTCTGCTGTATAGCGGCCAAATGGCAGAGCGTTGATTTGCTTACCCTTGTCCAGTTCGACATACTTGCCCTTGCTGTCCTTGATTCGATAGACAAAGGTCGACGATACATCTTGATGCGTATTAGCATCTACCAGAGCGACACGGATACGACCATCATTTTCAGCACTGACCAGTTCTGACAGAGCTATGGCATCACGGTTGCCCGCATAGTCCTCTACCACATAGAAAATCTTAGACTTGTCCACTCCTTTTGGCAAGGTGTAGCTGCCATCCGCATTGGCTGAGATGTAAACTCGACGCTCGTAATCACGCTCAATGCCAAAATCATCTACGGCTTTATAGGTCTCTTTCCCTTTTTCATCTGCTTGCAGATAGAAGACCTGCTCTCTCAAAATACCGCCGTTGCCAACATCTTTTGGCTTGCGAGCCGTAAAGGTTTCCGCACCATCCTTGGTACTGATATAGCCTGAGCTAATCAAAGGCTTCTGGGTATCGATCTGCAGGTTAAAGGTAATCTGCTGCTCTTTAGCACCTGGTACATCTGGCGTATAGCGAACCACATAGGTATAGAGGCCATCCTCCAGCTTCTCACCCTTGCTGTCACGACCATCCCAGTATGTATCTTCTAGTAGGTAGGACTTAGGATTGTCTGACTGACCACTATAATAGTTCTTGCGGCCTTCTCTAATCGTGCTGCTCTGCCAGATTGGGAAGCGATAGTCCGTATCATCTGCCGTATAGACACTAGCTGTCAGATTATTGATATTGCGATAGAGAACTGTCCGATACTGGATGCTGTCCTGATTGCCATCTCCATTAGGTGAGAAGGCCAGACGAATCTTGCCATCCGCTCCCAACTGCAGCACATGCTTACCATCAGCATTTTCTGCAGTTCCCAGTACAATTGAGCTGCGAGTAGCCGTTTGACCGGTAGAATAGAGCGTGTCACTGGATTCAGTCAAAAGAGTAGAGGCATGGCTATTAGCTAGGATACTCTTGTCTTTTGGCACTGGGTAATAGAAGCCTGACTTGCCTTCTTGGACCAGATCATAGATTGGTCTTTCTACAGCTGGCAGATCTTGGAATTGCCCACGGAAGCCCATAAATGGCAGGCTGACCACATCACCATCATCCGCTGGATCGACAAAACGGACAAAACCTTCTAGGAAATAGCCATTCGGCATCTGTTTAAGCAGCTCTTCCGCAAACTTAGCAGTATTTACCTTGACAGTCACTTTCTGGCTGCTGTGAGCCTTGACAGTAACTTCTGGCCAGACTGTTTCGGTTAATTTGCGAGGTGTCAGAGTATAGTAACCATCCTTAACCGCATCCGTATTGGTATTGACAATCATCTTCAACGTCCGGTCCTTATCAGTGATATTATGAACCGTAACATCAAAAGTGAAGTTGTCTTCTACATTGCCCAAGGAAACGCTAGGATATTGGTTATCCCCTGTCACATAGAGGCCAGTAGAAATAGCCGCTGCCGTATCTACGATACCTGCACCCTGCTGACGCGGAGAAGTGTAGACACCAGTTTCTTTGTTGACGTGCAGCTTAGCTGTTGACATGATGAGCGCTTTGACCAAATCGGCATTCTGGGCAGGCGTTAAGTCTGGATAGTGCTGAAGCAGATATTCCTTGACCAGAGCCGCTACACCAGCCACATGAGGCGTAGCCATACTGGTTCCCTTCATAGTTCCATAGGTATTGTCATTAAGCGAAGAGTAAATATCGCCACCTGGTGCTGTCACATCTGGCTTGAGCAAGCCATCTGTCGTTACACCCCAACTAGAGAAGTCAGACAGACTACCAGCTCCTGGATGCGGCCGATTGACCTTAAGACCATTAAAGACTACCTTGTAATTACCAGCTGCCAAAGCCTCTCCATATTCCTTACTGATAAAGGCTGACGGAACCTTTTTAGATTCACTGTCTAGGCTCATCGTTAGGTTAGCTCCGTCAACATTATTGTAGATCAGAGCACCAACAGCACCATGGCTGATAGCATTTCTAACCTTTTCAGCAAAGGTAAAGGAACCACGCTGGATAAGAGCCAGCTTACCTGTCAGATCCTTACCAGCAAAGTCCTCTTCACGGCCAAGACCAACATGGACATACTCATATTCCTTGCCCTTTTTAAAGGTTGCATTTGTCTCACCCATGGAGTAGCTGAAATGACCGTTCAAAAGCTTATCGTTCTTTTCCAGACCACGAACTTCCATGACTTCCTCTGTCAGAACAGTGTTATTGACAGAAGCGACTGAGATAGAGCTTTCTGCTGTTGAAGGACTGTCAACTAGACCATAGTCTGGATTTTCAACTAGCGGTTTAGAGTATTCACTTCCGAAGGTGTTGTCATTACCCGCTGCAATGATCACACTCACCCCCTTGGCCCGAGCGCGCTCAATAGCCGCCTGCAGGCTAGGGCTGACATCAACCGTTGAACCTGTTGCTGAACCTAGACTCATATTGATGGTATCAGCTCCCAAAGCTACCGCATCATCAATGGCTTTGATATAGATAGCGTCGCTTGTTGTGCGCTGACGGTCTGAGAAGACCCGCATAAACATAACTTGTGCTTCTGGCGCAACACCGTAGACATACTCATCATTTGGAGCTTTCTTGTTGGGATTTCCCACTGAAATCCCTGTTACGTGCATACCATGCGAATAACTGTTCTTTTCCTTGATATTGTCATCACCGTCGATATAGTTATAGGCATAGACAACCTTGCTGTTGTACCATTTACCGTAGTCAATACCAGCATTCTTCTTAGCCTCTTCCAGAGCTGCCTCTGTTTGATACTTGGCCTTTGACGGGTCAGAGATCTTCAGAACCTCATGGTGGACATCCAGACCTGAGTCGATAATCGCTACCAGCCGGCCTTGACCTTTATAACCCTGTGACCAGGTCTGAGGAACCTTGATAATCTCATTGGTACTGATGCTACTTGGCTTAGCATCGCGAGAAGTTGGTGACTCTGCTACTGCATCAGGATTAGCAGCAGGCTTATCTGAGTTTGCGGTTGCCGGAGACTCTGCAGTTGGGTTAGCCTGAGCTGTTGACTTGGTCTCTGTGGCAGATGGTTGAGTTACCTTCTCAGCACTTGAAGAAGCCTCTTCTGATGAAGAAGTCGCTCCTTTCTCTACAGAAGCTGCGGCGGCTTCCTTAGCCTCTGCCGTAGAAGGCTGGCTAGCATGCTCTGTACTTGAAGTAGCCGATTCAGAAGAAGCTGGCGTTGCTTTCTCCACAGGGGCTTGAGTTGCCGGCTGACTCTCAGGTGTTGCTGCTTGAGAAGCAGACTCAGTCGCTGATACCACAGCAGCAGTCGGCTGACCTTGCCCTGACGAACTAGCTGTCGCCTGCTCATCCGCCTGAGCCTGTCCCGTACCAAAAACCAGAGCAGTTCCTAGCAGAACAGAAGCCAAACCGAACTTGTATTTACGGAGTGAAAAACGTTGTCTTTGCATAGAAGTCTCCTTATCTTTATTTATAAACCATATTATAATAAAAATTTTCTGACAATTCATACAATCCTAACAAATTTAACCAAAACGTAATAATGGCGAATGTTCTGACCCAAAATTGCTATATGATAAAGTTTCAAGCATCTTTTTATTTGAAATACAGAACAAATACAGTTTAAAATCCGGAAATAAGAAAAACCAATCAGAACTAGCGCAGAATGGACCAGTTTGATTGGTTTGTGATAGGATGCTTATTAGATATTATTTCTCAAACTCAGCCAAAAACTTCTCCAGTTCTTCCTGAGCTTCAGACGTTGTGCCTCTGAACTGGCCCAGCAAATCTATAAGGTCAGCTGTTTTGTTATCAATCTCGCTGTTGGTGCGATTAATATTGGCGACAATCTCTGTTAGTAGAGCACATCCGCCGAGTTCCAGAGAGCCTGATAAAATCCCGGGGACGTTTGAGTTGTTTCTTATGTCATAAGTTTCTTTCTAGTTATTGGGTTGAGAAACAGCAGAGCGGTTATCAATAGCCCCTTCCTCTAGCATGCCTTGCGGATCTTGCAAGAGTTTTTTTATAAAGTAAATAATAGAGCTTATTTACTTTTATTCACTTATTCACTAAAACTGTATTTCCTATTTATGTTGGAGTGAACTAATTAATACCACCATTCCAATATTCAGTGATTGATGTTCTAGGAGTTCCTCCTCCAATAATATCAAGCTTATCATTGATTTTTTTAATTTTCACTCTTTAACAATTTTACTAAATCTAAATTTAGAAGTACTATTTTTCATTTATCTACTCTCTACAAAAAAATATAGTCATCAAAATCATCTATGTTAAAATTATAATTCATTGTGAGTTCAGACATCTTAGTTTCATTAATCAGCATACTCTCATCCAGTCTTTTCTCTAAACTTAACCATTGAGAATTCCAAATTAATTTCTCCGGATTAACGACTTTTTGACAAAGAGGGCTTCTGAACTTCTTATCCCTATTATTTATTACAGAAATATTTTGTAGCCAAATCTCTACAAAATCTGCATTAGGTAAGGAACTATATTTAGAAATGATTAAGTCAATTATTTTTTCTATCTCGTCAATATTATCTAAGAACGAAAGTAGCTTATGCAGAATTGCTACACAAATTTGAATAGTTCTGGGGTTTTTAATCATTATAGAGGTAACAATACTAATCAACTGCGGGATGTCATCGAGTTGATTTTCATCAACATTCAGTTTCATTACCCTATTCTTATAGAAATCTTTTAAAGCAACCAACAATTGGCCACAGTTTGGAAACTTATCACCTAATATTTTTATTTGGAGCAAATGCTTCTGAAGAGTTAATTTATAATAAAATTTCCTTTCAGTATAGGTCTTTTCTGCGATTGTATTATCTAGTTCTCTTATTATTTCTTTAGTAACCACTGTTTCCCGCTCTATTAAATTGGAACTTTGAACTGTCCAATATAGTTTGTCAGGTTTAATTCCATCAATTATAATGTCTGTGCATAAAAAGGTCTTTTTTGAATTTATTTTTAAATTTAAATCCAATAAAACTTCTGAAAGTAATTTCATTATTTTTTCAGCAACATCTAAGTGATTAGAAAAGATCCGATAGTCATCTCGATATCTCAATATTTTAAATTCTTTTTCAATTTTAGCCTTCTCTACTAATTCTAAGAGTTGCAAATCAGCATACCCTAAAACCATTTCAGCAATAAAATCCATTAGAATACTCCCTTGAGGAATCCCATTGGTTTGGCCGCCTTGAAGAGATTGGATTTTATTATCAATCATATTTCCTATTCCATCTTTAGAATGTCTATGTACCTTTGCCCATTCTTTACCATGTAGAGCCCATGAAATTGTATGTGTATAAATTGAAGGGTAGCAATCAGTTATATCTGATTGTATACAATACTCAAAATCTAAAGACATTTTTATTTGTGCCTGTTCTAAATTTTTCCACCACGATAAAATTTGTACCTTTGCCCATTCTTTACCATGTAGAGCCCATGAAATTGTATGTGTATAAATTGAAGGGTAGCAATCAGTTATATCTGATTGTATACAATACTCAAAATCTAAAGACATTTTTATTTGTGCCTGTTCTAAATTTTTCCACCACGATAAAATTTGTACCGTCTGATCACTTTTTTGAACAGTTGATTCTATAGGAATTGATGTACAAATCACTCGATCATCTTTTTGAAATTCTTTAAACCTTTTTACTATATCATCCCAATTTTTTTCCAAAGTAATTTGATTCACTAAATCCACATAAATTATCGGGTGAATTAATGTTAGCGGCCTCCAAGCGTACTTCGCATCTTTATTAGACATTATTTTAATATTAGCATCTACGCAATCTTTTAATAATTCTCCATCAAAGTTAGGATTTTTACTTCTTTTTTTTTGTATAGTTTTTGAACTATATGAAATATCTTCTAATTTTGAATTGCCAAGCATTTTTTGCGCTTCTCTTATCATATTAGATAACTCAAAATATTCGGGTAACTGAGTACTAAAATAAGAATTTGCTTTTAAAAAATATTTTTTGGCCTCTTCTCCGCTCATTTCTAAAATAGTCTTACTTGGCATAACTTCTCTACTCTTTTTAACTGGACACAATAAACACACATGAACAAAGTCATTATCTCAATGAATCTATTATACCAATTATCTCACCATCTTTAAAGCATTGCTACAACAAAACGATACCTATCCAGCATTGCTAAGTTTATAAATGTTTAACTTCTCAAACTCTCCTTTCATAATTTTATGAGCGTTGAAATCTCCTGAAAAAATTGACTGTTTTCCGCTTTAATTCTTTAAAAAACTCAGAGAAGATTTCCCATCTACTGCTATACCAAAAGATTTGAATAGAATCCCTTTCTTCGCCAGCTTTATCATAGAGCATTAAAACCTCTTTTGTTCTTTGGATTTCATTTATCTCAAACTCCATGTTTCTTGTTTGATCTTCAAAATATAAATCAAATTCACCTTTATCCATCAAAGGTGTAAAACTGATAGATTTTTGTTCACCAAATTTTTTTATAAAAAAATAGTCATCACAGAATTTAATGAATTTCCTCCGTAATATTTCAAGTATGATAATAGCAATTATCCAAAAAACAACTGCTAAACATGGAGATAACAAAGCCAAGACTACATATATTGGAATTCCAATAAACATACAGAGAGTATAAAACATTTCCCGAATAGACCAAATACTAAATATTATCCAAATCAACATCCAGATACCGAGTAATATACCACTAAAAAATGCTAAATGCTCTTCCCTTTTTCTTTCTTTTTCACTCCTTGCAAACATAATCTCATAATATCCCCGCTTACTGTCTTGGCGATAGATATTAAAAGTTGCTTGATGAGGTAAATTAATTGCCGTTTTGCCTGGAATAGTCTTAACTGTAAGATAATTTGCTCCATCCATCCTATGGATAGTTTTATCATACGACTGTTCCAAATTTAAGCTGCTACCTTTTTTCAACACAATCGTTTGATTAGTATCTATACCGAATACCGAATCAAGAATTATTCTGGTTGGATGGTTGGCCTTTAATTGATTACTTTTCTTATTCTTAATATCAAAAGTTTCTCCTTTAGAAATCGAAAAAATCGTTCCTTTGAGAAGAGTCATCGGTTGACCTTTGTCATCCACTACTTGATTGATAATATGCTCATTTGAAGAAAGGTAAATTTTTTCATTTGCTCTAAACGGATATGAAGCGTCATATTGCGATGTCTGTTGTCTATAAAGTATTATTCCAGAGGTCAGTAAAAGAGATAGATTGAAGGTTAGAAGTGTTAGTGCCACAAATGGAAAACACCTTACCTTTCTAGCCTCTTGAACACTAGTGGTGGAATAATATTCTGTTAATTTATATTTAGATAAATACTTTGAACTTCTTTCAATATAATATTTTTTGTCAATCTGAACTATTTCACCTAATTTATTTCGTACTCTTGGAAAATAAAGAATAGTTCCAAAGCCAGGTAACAGCAATGCTATACAATATACCCATCCTAAATATTCCAAATCAGGCGACTGTTTATTAATTAAAAAGATAATTACAGTTATACCCACATAAAATATCCCAGTCAATAGAACTGATTGAAATAATTTCAATAAGCTTTCTTTCTTAAAATTATTTTCATCAGAATCATTTTTAGAAATCAAAATATACAAAAGGGTTAAAATTGCACTAATAACTCCCGGTATAGTCAATAAATTCATCTTTTCTCCCTAAGCTTTAAATTACCTTCTATCATTTTTTTCTTATTACATATAAAGAAAAGGCGCGGCACGCCTCTCTTTATGCACTATTCAAATATAACTTATTTCTTCAGATACTTAACCAAAGTATCATCTGACAATGATTTATTATCATTAAATTTTACTGAATGATCATAATATCTTTTAAACCAATCAGGTTTTTCCTTTGTTTTATCAAGTATATAGCCTTTATTTTTATCGGTTACATATTTGTCAGAAATCTCTCTTTTTCTTAACTCCTTTTTAGTAAAAACTTTACCATTAGGCCCCATATATTCTGGCATCGTCTGAAGGTGTTCAAAAATAGCTGCAATATATCTAGCAGGAGTCACAACAAAGTTTTTACTAACAATCGTTTTTGGAACCAAGATAAGCTGTTCGCCAGTCTCATCAACTAAAAATTTACTTCTAAAAGTCGCCCATTTATGATTATCTATATCCCAGTAATCAAAGTCAGACTCCTCCTCACTAACAGCTAATCCATAAATTTTCGCCTGTTCCAAAGAATACCCTAATAATTTCTTCTTCAAGAGGCTTGTGAGTAGATCAGACATTCTATCTTTAGAAAATCTCTTGACAAAAATCGGCATAGCGATAGGAGTCAGTAATCTTCTCTTTAAAGAATGATCTATTGCTTTTGAAACATAACCAAAATATTGGTCTAACATTTCTTTCGAAACGCCTTTACCTTTAGATTTTTTTGAAGAGTAACCCAAATGTATAGCATTACATTCTTTTGAATGAGTAAATAACCCCAGTGCATACTCTTTTTGCTGCTGCATATAATACAAGTCATAAGCTGTAGTTATAAAATCAACCACTATAGTTTCATAATCTGTTGGTAATAGCAACGGATCTATAAATAAGGAAGCATCCTCTTCTGTATTAACATCTAAAAAATCCAATCCAATTTGAATTTGCTCTCTATTTAAAATTTGTGATATATGTATAATACATACCTTCTTTCTTTAATTTTATAGAAAAGGAAGGACAAAAGAAATTTTAATTTACATTTTTCACGATAAATGTTAAACTGTAATAGAATTTTTGAATAGTGCTTACCACCATTACCTCTAAAATTCAATCGCCCTATTGAAGACGTTAGTTCCAGCTATCGTCTTTTTTCTATATTAAAATTGTATCAAAAAACACCAAAGAAAACAAGTATATATTACAATATATAGAACAAAACGATAACCAAAACACAACATATAGTGTTTATATCGGGATATTCTTATTTTTTTTACTAAAAACGTACCACAAAAACACCAAAAATCCCCTAGAAATTACATTTCCAAGGGATTATTCTTTATCCTACCACTTCCGGTGCTTGTTCTGGTTTAGTTTTCTTATTTGGACTGGCCAGGCGGCGCTTGCTGTCTCGGATGGTGTTGAGATCCTTTAGGAGTTTGGCAAAGTGGGCTTTCTCTGGATAGGCTTCTGCGGAGGCTGCAGTATAGCGCATAAAGAGGTCATAAGTGCGGGAGATTTCCGTGCGCAGCTGCTTAGTCTTACCAACTTCCTTGCTGGACTTGGCTGCACGCGCTAGGGCTTCGGCCTTATCATAGTCTTCCTGTGCAGTCGTCACTGCGCTAATCACTGGTGAGAGTCCCAGCGTAGTTACTGCCGCATTGTAGGGCTCTTCCTTAAGGGTTTTGAGGAGACTCTTAATCTCAGCAGTGGCTACATCGTTATTATGCTTGGTGATATCCTTGTACTTAGTCAGGACTGGAGCCAGCGTCTCATGGGCTTCCTTGAACTTTGCTTCCTTTATCTTGGCAAATCCCCTATGTAGGGTAAAGAGCCCGACCAGAGCACTATCTCGCTCCTTATCTACCTCTGCTAGACTCGTGGTCTGCTTCTTTTCCACACTGGCTAGCTGTTTCTGGAACTCTTCTAGCTTGCTCACAAAGGGCTCCAAGTGCGTGCTATACATATCTTCGTTCTTATTGGCCTTGACAAAGTCGGTGATGATTTGACGAGAATCTGTCATCAAACTTTCAAACTCACGGTGAGTAAAGTTGCTATAGGTCAAGGGACGAATGGTGTAGTTAGTAGTCATAATAAAACCTCTCCAATAATTTGATGAACTAAGTATAGCACGTGACAATAAATCTTTTGCATGGCTGCCCTGAAATGTCATTTTTTATCCCTGAAATAGCACTTTTTCAAAATCAAAGACATAAAATATCCCCACCTGATGATTTCTTCAACTTCAGATAGGGATTATTTCTCTTTAAAAATGAATTATCAAGGCATTTCACACTTAGAATACTTTGAAATTTTAACAAAATCTAATATTCGAACTTTAGAATGGTTTAATATTTTAGCAAACCGCATCAAGTGATAGTTAGAAAGCATGAAATTTTTTACAAAATGTACTATTCGAAAGCTCTATTGTCTAAAAATTTTAGTAAATACTCGTATTCGGCCTTTAGATTGATTGGATATTTAGCCAGAGTTTACTCTTCGAAGTTTTGATGACTTCCCAAATCAGTCAAGTGTAATTTCCAATTCTTGGATCTTCTTCATCTAATTCCCCTATCTTAGTATTTCGTTGGATATTGGTCTCATTTTATACCTCTCATTATAGCACAGAAGCACCTTGTTTTATAGTTTCTTCTGGCGGTAGAGATAAAAATCCCCAGCTCTTTTTAAACTGGGGATACTTTTATATTTTTAATTCATACACTTCCTGCCAGCAGGCTGGTCCTAATATGCGCTGGGACTGTTTGCTAAAGCCGGTCTCTCGGTAGAGATAGGAGGCGACTTGGTTTCTCTCATTGACGCCTAGGATAATACTTTTATACATAGGCAAATGTTCTCTTATGAAATCAGGCAAGAGCTTCAGCGTCTGACTACCGTAGCCTCGCATCTGAAAGTCTTCATCCGTTGAAAAGCTACGAAGGAGCAGGCTATCTGGCTGACCGCCATAAGTAAACTTCTTTTCTCCAGCATCCAAGATCAGAAAGGTTACGATTTGATGTTCTTCAAGACCCAAGATGGCATAGCGATTTTCTAAGTCAGCGACAGCCTGGCTAGGATGACTGGTAAATCTCAAATCAGTTAAATGGTAGGACTGCAAGGCCGCTCTATCTGAACTTCGATAGAATCGGATTTTCATCTAAAAATCCATCCCATCCGGATTTGGTGCGCCACCGGCCAAACCGCTGACATTTTTGAGCACTTCCAAGTCAGCAGCATCTAGCTCGATGTCAAAGCAGTCCAGATTGCTGGCGATCCGGCTCGGAGTGACCGACTTAGGCAGGGGCAGGAAGCCTTCCTGCAAGCTCCAAGCTAGAGCGACTTGGGCAATAGTCTTGCCATACTTATCTGCCACAGCCTGTACGGCTGGATTTTGGAAGAGCTCACCTTGGCCAAATGGTCCCCAAGCTTCCAGTAAAATCTCATGCTCACGACAGAAGTTCACCGCTTCTGTCTGATAGACACCTGGAGCCAGGCGGATTTGATTGACAGCTGGGGTCATACGCGCAGTTTCAAGCAAGACTTCTAAGTGATGAGGCAGGAAATTGCTGACGCCAATCGCTCGAATCTTTCCGAGATTATAAAGATCTTCCATAGCCCGCCAGACTTCGGCATTGCGCTTTTTCCAAGCATCGTTTTCCCTCAGGGGTTTGGGATTCGGCCAGTGGATGAGGTAGAGATCCAGATAGTCCAGTCCCAACCGCTCCATTGAGGCAGCAAAGGCCTCTTGAGCCTCCTCATAAGTATGAATGTCATTCCAAAGCTTGGTCGTGATGAAGAGCTCCTCCCGCGGAATACCGCTGTCCTTGATCGCCCGTCCGACACTCTCTTCGTTCTTATAGATAGCTGCCGTATCAATGTGCCGATAGCCTGCCTTGAGAGCGGCTAATGTTGCTTGATAGGCTTCTTCGCCATCCTGAGCCTTCCAAGTACCGAAGCCCAGCACCGGAATGCCTACACCATTGTTCAAAAGATATTCTCTCATCTCATGTCTCCTTTACAAGTTCCATCTACTGCCTCCAGCAAGGCAGCTGCTACAGTGTTCACAAGAGCAGAACTGCTCACTTCTTTTCCCTTTTCTTCAGTATTGGCTTAGGTTTAAAGATATTTTCCTTGGTTGGCTCCATGCCTTTACTGAAAAAGCTATAGATAATGAAAGCAACTCCTGCAACAAGGATCAAGATTCGTCCAAAAATCAGTCCCGCCAGCAGCAAAACAAGTCCCATTATCAAAAATTTCGCATCAATTCGTTTCATAGTCTACTCCTGTTTACATTATAGTCTCATTATAACACGCCTAAGAAAGCAATTCAAATCTAGGAGAAGTCTATCAAGCTGTCTGCCAACCAAAAAGAACAGGTTGCCCTGCTCTTTCTGAAAAATATAAGGAGACTAATTTAAAATACCTGCGGTTCTCATACATGGAATCGTTCTTGACCATCAAGATAAGTAGCTACCAGCTCTAAATCTTTATCTAAAACGATAAAGTCAGCATCGTAGCCTTCCTTGATCTGTCCGCAGACATCATCAATATGGACGGATTTTGCCGGAATCAGGCTAGCCATCATAACCGCCTGATGAGGATTGGCAATACCCCATTTGACCACATTTTTCAATCCGTCCTTGAGTTTTAGGATAGAGCCAGCTAGATTGCCCGTTGACTTGAGCCGAGCTGTTCCTTCGGCCACAACCACTGGAAATTCTCCCAGCATGTAGTCACCATCTTCAAGACCTCCTGCGGTCATACAGTCAGTAATAAGGGCAATATTTTCATGTCCTTTCTGCTTAAGCAAGATGTCACAGGCCTTAGGATCCACATGATGGCCGTCACAAATCAGTTCCGCATAGGTGTGGGGCAACTCATACATGGCACCAACCATGCCCAGCTCCCGATGAGTCAGGCCACGCATACCGTTATAGGCGTGAACCCAGACACTGGCACCTGCTTCGACCGCAGTTTTGGCTTCATCATAGGTTGCGTTAGAATGCCCCAGAGCAACGGTCACGCCTTCATCAGTCAGCGTGCGGACAAACTCCTCCACGCCATCACGCTCTGGTGCGAGAGCAATCTTATTGAGCAAGCCATTTGCGGCCTTCTGCCAAGCACGAAACTCATCCATGCTAGGATCTTTCATATAGGCCGGATTTTGAGCGCCTTTATACTTTTCGGTGAAATAAGGCCCTTCAAAATAGAGACCGCGAATCTTGGCCCCGCTGGCTTCTTGATAGCGAGCACCGATATTTTCAGTTACTGCTAAGAGCCGCTCGTAGGACGAGGTCAGGGTTGTTGGTAAAAAGCTTGTCACACCGGTAGTCAAGAGACCCTCACTCATGGTATGAAGAGTTCCTTCGATGTTATTGTCCATTACATCAACACCGCCGAAGCCGTGAATGTGAGTGTCCACCAGACCCGGCGCAATCAAGTAGCCACTGTAGTCTATGACTTCTGCATCCTGCGGAACAGACTGCACCAGCTTGCCAAATTTGCCGTCAATCAGCTCTAAATAACCGCCCTGACGGATTCCCTGAGGATAGAAAAATTGATCTGCTTTGATATATGTAGGCATAAGACTGCCTCCCTTTTTCTTGACTTCTGTATTCTCTGCCATTCAAAGCGGAATTCTATGATAGAGCTAGCATCTTTCTATAGCTGCTTTCTAACTCCCGCTTTTGAATCTCTGAGTTTTCTTGACTATATTATAACTCTTTCTTTTTTATTTGTAAATGGTATATACCTATTTTTGTAAAAATTGTTATATTAAATTAAAAAATGAGAAAACCCAGCCATGACAGCTGAGTTTCTGCTTTACTTTTTATCTAAATCGCGCAGCATCTGGTCGATTTTATTGCCATACTCGATGGATTCGTCCTTGACAAAGGTCAAATCTGGAATCTTGTACATCTTCAGATTGTGACCCAGTTCTCGCTTGATAGTACCGGTTGCTTTTTCCAGACCGGTCTGAGCTTTTTGATTATCAGAGGCCAGATTGCTCATAATCGTGTAGTAGACCTTGGCCATGGATAGGTCGCCCAGCATTTGGACATCGGTAATAGTTACTCCTTGCACCCGCGGGTCACGAACTTTCTTCTGCAAGATTTCATTGACTTCGCGCTTGATTTCCATGCCGACACGGTCTGTACGAAAATTGTTTGCCATGAGATTTCCTTTCTAATTTTCTTTCCTGCAATATAAGCTAGGCTAGGCCTAGCTTATATGTTTAGTTTTAATGAATGAAATTTCTTCTAAACTCTTTGTAAAAAAGGATGTTGGACTAGAAGTTTCGACTTCCACCAAAAATGATTTTCACTGCGAGTTTTTAACGGACTTCTTATCTTATTTCTTAATTTCTTCCATGATGTAGGCTTCAATCGTGTCATCTACTTGGATGTCATTGTAGCCATCAATCATGAGTCCACCTTCGCGGCCGTTAGTAACTTCCTTAACATCATCCTTGAAGTGCTTGAGACTGGCAAGCTCTCCGTCGTAAATCACGACACCATCACGGATAACACGAACCTTGGAATCACGGGTAACTTTACCGTTGATAACCATAAATCCACCGATAGTACCAACCTTGGAAACCTTGAAGGTCTCGCGGATAAGAGCTTCCCCGATGATTTTTTCTTCGTATTCTGGATCCAGCATTCCCTTCATGGCATCTTCCATTTCTTCGATAACCTTGTAGATAATGCTGTGGAGACGAATTTCGACATCGTCAGCTTCTGCCTGTTGGCGAGCCTGAGAAGTTGGACGAACGTTAAATCCGATAATGAAGGCATTTGAGGCTTCTGCCAGTGTCACGTCAGATTCATTGATAGCACCAACCGCTGAGTGGACGATGGTAATCTTAACGCCTTCCACTTCAATCTTCTGCAGGGAAGCAGACAGGGCTTCTACAGAACCTTGTACATCAGCCTTGATGATAACATTAACAGACTTGACTTCACCAGCTTTGAGGGTATCAAAGAGATTTTCCAGACTGACGCGGTGAGTAGCTTGACGCTGTTTGAGAAGGGCACGTTTAGCACGTTCTTCACCAGCTGCACGCGCAGCTTTTTCATCTTCATAGACCGCAAAGTGGTCACCAGCCATCGGAGTTTCATTGAGACCAGTGATAGAAACCGGTGTAGATGGTCCTGCCACCTTAACACGACGGCCTAGGTCATTGGTCATAGCCCGAACACGACCGAAGGTATTACCAACAACGATTGGATCCTGAACATTCAGCGTACCTTGTTGAACAAGCAAGGTTGCGACAGCACCTTTTCCTTTATCCAGACGGGCTTCTATAACTGTACCAATCGCTCGAACAGTCGGATCTGCCTTGAGTTCTTGGATTTCAGCCACCAAGAGGACTGTTTCCAGCAAGCTGTCGATATTTTGATTGAATTTCGCTGAGATTTCAACAAATTCAGAATCTCCACCCCAAGCTGTTGACATGACACCATGCTCAGCCAATTCACCAATCACACGTTCAGGATTCGCTCCTGGCTTATCAATCTTGTTGATAGCTACGATGATTGGGACATCAGCGGCTTTGGAGTGGTTGATAGCTTCGATTGTTTGCGGCATAACACCGTCATCAGCCGCTACGACCAGAATAGTGATATCTGTAACAGAGGCACCACGGGCCCGCATAGAAGTAAAGGCCGCGTGTCCAGGCGTATCCAAGAAAGTAATCTTCTTGCCGCTTTCCTCAATCTGGTAAGCACCGATGTGCTGAGTGATACCACCTGCTTCACCTGTTGCTACGCGAGAGTTACGCAGGGTATCCAAGAGGGTTGTTTTACCATGGTCAACGTGTCCCATGATGGTTACAACTGGCGGACGCTCTACCAAGGCATCTTGGTTGATATAACCTTCTTCTACGAAGAAGCGCTCAATGTCAGCTGTGTCAACTTCCACCTTCTTCTTAGCTTCGATACCGTAGTCCACCATAAGGAGCTCAATAGTATCGCCGTCAAGAGATTGGTTTTGCGTTGCCATTACGCCCATCATAAAGAGTTTCTTGACAATTTCAGCTGGCTCGCGCTTGATGCGTTTTGCAATTTCTGCAACGGTCATTCCGTCTGTATATTCAAATTCAGTTGGCAACTCATGGAACTTACGTTCTGTAACAGGTTTTGGTGCCTGACTATTGTTGCCCTTTCCTTTTTTATTTTTCTTGTTTTTATTCCAATTACTATTTCTTTGATTTCTCACTTGATTTTGACTGCTTCGATTCTTTTGTTGTTTTCTTGGACCTTCTTCTTCGCGATCAAAATCATCGCGCTTCTTATCTGGTCGAGCTTGCTTCTTACGACGCGTATCCACAGCGGCTGGCGCTGGGCTTGGATTGGCTGCTGGAACAGATGGAGCCGGTGCAGGCTGAGCTGTTGCAGGTGCTTCTGCCTTAGGCTGCTCCTTGCGGCGGTTTTGCCGTTCCATAACTTCTTTTGCTTCCTGAGCTTGTTTAAAGCGTTCCTCGCTGGAGCGAGCGTATTCAGCATTCTGCTCTGCTTTCAAAGCTGCGGCCCGGGCCTTAAAGTCAATCTTCGGTCCTTGAGGCTGTTGGCGGTTTTGACCGTTAAATCCTTGATGATTCTGACCATTTCGGCGGCCATCTTGACCACGATTATCGCGACGGTCATTTGGACGATTGCCTCTATCTCGGTCGTTGCGGTTTCCGCGATTCTTATTTCGATTATCGCGGTCCTCACGCTTGCCTTGCTCTTTGTTTTGTGGTTTGCGGTTGCCTTGCTGCTTACGACGCTCTGCCTCTTCTTTGGCTCTCGCTTCACGCTCTGCCTTAAAATTCCGGCTTTGCGGGCGCTTGACTGGTGCTGCCGTTTCTGCTTTCGCTTCTGGCTTAACAGCTGCTTTTGCTTCTGTCTGTTCTGCCTTGACTGGCGCTGCCTCTTTGGCAGGAGTTTTTTGCGGTGATGGCTGAGCTGCTGCAGGCTTTTCTGCAGGAGCTTGAGGTGCGGCTACTTTCTTGAAGCTGGATTTGATTCGCTCACCAGCATCAGCTTCTACGCTGGATGAATGACTTTTAACATCCAGTCCCAACTCCTTAGCACGAGCCACTACCTCCTTACTTTCTTTTCCCAGTTCTTTGGCGATTTCATACAATCTTACTTTAGACAAATCTTGTCCTCCTCTTCTATTACATAAGAGACCTCATTTTCTTTGTAAAACCAGCATCTGTCACGGCAAGCACTTTTCTGGCCTTGCCAATGGCAGAGCTTAATTCCAGTGTTGAAAACACGGTTGATACTTCTACTTGATAGTAACGACTTTTATCAGTGATTTTCTTGCTGAGATTAGGAGCTGCATCTTGAGCCAAAAAGACCAGATGTGCTTTTCCCTCCTGGATAGCCTTGACGGTCAGCTCCTCACCAGAAATGATGCGGCCAGCCCGCTGAGCCAGTCCCAGCAAATTTGCAAGTTTCTCTTTATTCAAGACCTAACTCTCTTCTTTTGACCTTATGATCGACATAAGCGATTAATTCATCATAGAAAGCCTCATCCACTTCCATACTAAAGCTGCGGTTAAAGACCCGCTTCTTCTTAGCCTGAAGGGCTTCCTGATTATCCAGCTTGATATAGGCTCCACGGCCGTTGGCCTTGCCTGTCGGATCGATAAAGACTTGACCTTCCTTGTTCTTGACAATCCGCAGCAAATCACGCTTGTCAATCACTTCGTTGGACACCACTGATTTTCTTAAAGGGATTTTTCTTGTTTTTGCCATTCCAGCCCCCTTAATCTAGTTCTTCAGCTTCGCTTTCTAAACCAGCTGTTTCCAGTACAGTTTCCTCTGCAGCTGCGTCAAAGTCTGTTGCTGAAAATTCTGTCTCTAGAACATCTGCATCCGCAAGAATTTCTTCTGCTTCCTGAGCAAATCCGCCCAGTTCATTGGCTGCTTCCATTTCTTCAAACTCAGTGGCAGACTTGATATCAATTCTAAAGCCTGTCAAATGAGCTGCCAAGCGAACGTTCTGTCCGCGACGGCCGATAGCCAGAGAAAGCTTGCTATCTGGTACGACAACCAAGGCCCGCTTGTTATCTTCTTCGTTAAAGATAACTTGGTCAACTTCGGCAGGAGCAATAGCGTTGTAGATAAACTCAGCTGGATCTGCTACCCACTCGATGACGTCGATATTTTCTTCAGTCGGTACCATACGACCGCTCTTCGGATCGTATTTGGCAGGATGGAACTTGCTAGTAATTTTCTTGATATTGGCTCCACCTCGTCCGACGATTGTTCCGATGGCATCCACATTAGGGTTGTGGCTGCGAACGGCTACCTTGGTCCGATCGCCCGCTTCCCGCGATACGCTCATGATTTCCACTGTTCCATCATAAACTTCTGGAATTTCCTGTTCCATCAAGCGCTTGATCATTTCTGGATGGCTGCGGCTGACAAAGACATTGACGCCGCGAGGATTGTCTTCTACCTTGTAGACAAAGACTTCGATACGATCGTGAGAGGCAAAGACCTCACCAGGAATCTGGTCTTGCTTCGATAGTTGCGCTTCAATGCTACCTAGATTGACATAGATAAAACGATTGTCAAAGCGCTCCACCGTCCCGCTCATGATTTCATTTTCATGCTCTTTATAGGTGTTGTAAGTGATTGCTCGGGTCTGCTTACGCATCTTTTCCATGATGGTTTGCTTGGCAGACTGAGCAGCGACCCGGCCAAATTCAGCTGGCGCTTCTTCAAATTTGATCTTATCTCCTAATTCATAGGCTGAACTGATAGTCAAGGCATCTTTGAGACTGATTTCCAAACGGCTGTCAAAGACCTCGTCCACGACTTCGCGAACAGTATAGACACGGAAATCTCCTGACTTTTCGTCAAACTCAATGGCTGCGCTGTCTGCCTGACCATAGCGACGACGATAGGCTGAGCGGAGTGACTCTGTCACTGCGTCAATGATATCTTCTTTCTTGATTCCTTTGTCTTCTTCCAAAATGCGGAAGGCCTCTAGCATTTCTTTACTCATTTTCATGTGACTTTTGCCGAAACAAAAGTGTTCCTTTCTTTTCTATATTGCTTCTGCGGCTAAAACTTAACGGCTAATCTGGCTTTGGAAACCAGACTGTAGGGAATTTCGACTTCTTTTCTGCGAGTCTTGTCCAGATATTCCATATGCAGAACATCCTCTTCAAAGCTCAGCAAGGTGCCTTCAAAGACTTTCTGCTTGTCAACAGCCTTATAGAGACTGACATGGATATAACTGCCGACTGCATCGGCTAGCTGTTCCTTGGTCTTAAGCGGACGCTCCAAGCCAGGACTGGTCACTTCCAGAAAATACTGTTCTGGGAAAGGATCTGGTTTGATTTGATCCAAGAGCGGACTGATAATATCCGTCAAATCCGCTGTATCATTGACCGTAATACCTTCGGGCTTATCTACAAAGACACTGAGAACGTAGTCCCCTCCCATCTTTCCGTACTCAATATCAACTAATTCATAGGGGGCCAAAATGGCTGGTTCAATAACCTCCCTCACCAATTCAACAATCGTTGCGATATGACGACACCTCCTCACAGATAAGAGGCGAAGATACTTCCTCGCCTCTCTTTCCTTATTCATTACTAGTATTATAGCACGACAAGTCCCAGAATGCAAGGGAAATATGCTGTGCAAGGTTTTAAAGACCGAATTCCACTTAAAATACTCTTATTTTTAAGTAAAGTTCTTTCCCAATAAAAAGGCTTCAAGGAGTATTTCCTCGAAGACTCTTTCTTATTCAAATGCTGCTTCCACCCGATAGATGACTTGTCCTTTATTAGCAAATTTCTGCTCATACTCAGTCAGGACATTGTCCTCGAAGTCGCTGGCATGCAAATCTAACCACACGCCCTTTAACTTCATACCATACTGCGAAAAGCTTACTAGGCTATACTCAAAAAGACCACGATTGTCCGTTTTGAAGTGGATTTCTCCATTTTCCGGCAAAATCTGCTGATAGGTTGCCAGAAAGGACTGATAGGTCAGACGACGCTTTTCATGACGTTTCTTGGGCCAAGGATCCGAGAAGTTCAGATAGAGGCGGTCAATCTCGTCATCTTCAAAATAATCAGTCAAATCCGAACCGTCCACCCAGAGAAGCTTGATATTAGGCACATCCGTTGCTAGCACCTTGTCCAAGGCATAGCTGAGAACCGATTTCTGGATATCAATCCCGATGTAGTTGATCTCAGGATTGGCCTTGGCCATACCGGACACAAAAGCTCCTTTGCCACTGCCAACCTCTACATGAATAGGATGGTTATTACCAAAAATCTCCTGCCATCTGCCCTTGGCGTCTGCCGGATTTAAAATCACATACTGGGGATGCGCCTCTAGCAGTTCCGTCGCTCCCTTACGATTCCTTACTCTCATTGTCCTCTTCCGTATTTGGAACGGAAGTTTCGTAATGCGTAAATCTCCCGGTTCACATTTTCTAAATCATTGTTTTCATAGTATTTGGCAATCTGCATCAGATAAGAATACTGTCCAAACCAGTATAGCTTATTGAACACTGTCTGATTATACTTATAGCCATAAGCACTCAGCCACTCTTGCCAACCTGAATCAGGCACATAATGGCTCAAAATATGTGCTACATCCATCATCCTGTCTGTCAGGCGCACAGAATCCCAATCCACTAAGTAAATAAGCCCGCTGTCGGTCTCCACCCAGTTGCTGTGGCGCACATCTCCATGAACGATGGTCGCATAGTCCTCACGAAAGGCTGGTACAGTCTGGCGTAGGTCGCGGATTACTGATTGCAGATATTGATTATTCCTCAAAGCAAGCGGCACTTGATTGACCCAAGCATTTAGCAAATCAGTTGGCGTTTCCAGTGTATAGCCCAGCTTGGTCAGCTGCGTCATCAACGGGCGCGAGCGATGCAGCCGAGTCAAAATATTGATTACCTGCTTTTTGGACATATCATTTGGGGTCAGAATAGTGCCTGAAAGCCACTCCTGCCCACTCATTACGTTGCCGTCCGGCATCCGGCGGCTCCACAAAAGCTGCGGTGCGATTTGTTCTCGAGCTAAGCCTGCTAAGATAGGGGTTGTATTCATCTTGACGAAAACGCGCCCCCCGTCCGGATAAGTCCCCATATAGGCCTTTCCGCTCTTACCAGCTATCGGTGTCAGGGTCAGCTCGTTATCAACCAAGTCCATGTTTCCCCTCCGTAAAAAGTTTCTTTATCATTTTACTAATTTTACCTCTTTTAGTCAACCAATCTCCGTAACTTAAACGGCAGATAGAACAGATAGAGTAGGGCAGTCGCTCCCAGCATGGCCAGCACTGCTGTCTTATCTTGGAAAAAGATCAGAGCAGCCAGCACTTCAGCCAAGAGAACGCTGATACCAATCGAAGTGATAATTTGTCTTGCTCCCTTCAGCTTTTCCCCGATTTCTATCGGAAAAAGCTGGGTCAAAAACTGATAGTCAAAAGCTTCATACAAGGCTGTCAGCTGGAAGAGCAAGAGGTAATTGAACAAGACCGCAAAAGCTGCAGCAATCCAAGCTTGACTGACAAAAATCAAGGCCAAAAGAGCCAAAAAGAGCAGTCTCAAGGTCAGAGCAAAGAAGTCTCCATTTCGCAAGTAAGAGCGCAAAAAGAGATTCTGCCAGGTCTTGTTATGCATCTTGCCGACAAGCCTCGTCAAACCATCCAGATAGGCCCGGCGCTTGACACTGTTTGAAATGCCCTTGACATTGGTAAAGAGAGCAAAGAAGCGGAGAAGCGTCTGCTTTCGGGCTGCCTCATAAGAGATTAGCGCCTGCCAATCTAGGCCATTTTCAGTAAAGAACTTCTTGGCCTTAGCCTGAAACAAAAACCATTTCAAGACTAGCATAAGGAGGCAGTAAAACCCGAAGCCCCAAACAGGTAATCCCAGAGCCAGAAAAAGCGGAGCTAACAGCAGCAATATCCCAGTTTGTATGATTGCGAATAAGAGATAAGAACGCAGAATTTGGCCTTTGATAAAATCCCTGACCTCTGCTTCTCTGACCAAGAGAAAGAGAGCATCCGGCTTTTCCAGATAGGTCGCAATCCGTCCAAAAGGCAAGATAAAAACCGATAGAATAGACAGACTGGCAATAATGGGTAGGTGATTGGTCGGAAAATGTCGCAAAAGCTGACTGTACTGAACACCTAAAAATCCCATAAAAATCAGTAAAAAGAGCACGAAATGATCATTAAAAACATAGCGCAGGTATTTCAGACACTGCTGGCGAAAATCCTGCTTTCGTTTGGCAAATAATTCTTTCATAGCGCTGCCTCTTCTGTCAGGGCTAGATAGATGTCATTCAGACTAGCATCCGGCATTTGAAATTGAGCACGCAACTCAGTCAAGCTGCCCTTGGCCCGCACTTGACCCTTGTGCAGAATTACAAAACTATCACACATCTTCTCAGCAGAGTCCAGAACATGGGTGCTCATCAGAATCGACTTGCCCTTCTTCTTTTCCTCATCCAAGAGCTGGATAAGGTCTGCAATAGCTACCGGATCCAGACCCAGAAAAGGCTCATCCACAATAAAAAGGCTGGGATCAACTACAAAAGCACAGATAATCATCACTTTTTGCTTCATCCCTTTTGAAAAGTGAACAGGGAACCAATCCAGTTTTTCCTTAAGTCTGAACATTTCCAGCAACTTATCCACACGCTTAAAAGCCGTCTCCTGCTCAATGTCGTATGCCATAGCTACTGTCTCAATGTGCTCGCGCAGGGTTAATTCTTCGTAAAGACTAGGCGTTTCCGGAATAAAACCGATTTTCTTGCGGTAATCGCTGGGATTGGTCCGCAGCTCCAACCCATCAATCTGAATCTGCCCCTTATAAGGCGTCAGAAGACCAATAATCTCATTGATAGTCGTGGACTTACCCGCACCATTGAGACCGATCAGACCAACCAGCTGGCCATTGCCCACTTCAAAGCTGACATCCTTTAAAACCGGGATATTAACATAGCCGCCCGTAAGCTCTTTGATTTCTAACATATTTTCTCCGAATTCTGGTATAATGGTTCTTATATTATAACAAAATCTAGCGAATAGAGGTACCATTTATGGCTGATTGTATTTTTTGTAAAATTATTGCCGGAGAAATCCCTTCTTCTAAAGTCTACGAAGACGAGAAAGTCCTTGCTTTTCTGGATATTTCTCAGGTAACACCAGGTCATACCTTGGTTGTCCCTAAGGAGCATTTCCGAAATGTGCTGGATATGGATGCCGACAACACCAGTCAGCTCTTTGCTCGCGTACCTGACATTGCCCGTAAGGTGATGAAAGCCACAGGTGCAGCTGGTATGAATATCATCAACAACAACGAAGAAATTGCTGGACAGACTGTCTTTCATACCCATGTGCATTTGGCACCACGCTACAGTGATGCAGATGATCTCAAAATTACTTTCGCAGCCCACGAACCAGACTTCCCAGCTCTGGCCGAATTAGCTGAGAAGATTGCGCAAGCTTAAGGAGGGAATATGAAACTTTCAAATATTTTCCTATTTATCGGTGCCGCAGCAGCCAGCTACAAGCTAGTTGAAAACCGTCAAAAAATCCAAGAAGAAATCATTGAAACAACAGATAGTCTAGACAAAGTAAAGGACAGTCTAGCCAATATTCAACGAAATATTGCCATCATTCAAGAGCAAAAAGAGCAAGTCAAAGACATCGCTCAAGATCTTACTTATAAATATAAAGTCCTTGAAAACCAAGCTCAAGTGCAGATCCAGCAAGTCAAAGATATCTGGGAAAAGTACGAGTCTTGATAGAGAAAAGGTGTATGATAGGGGAACAAAAATTCCAATCAGCCGCCGCGTCAAGAGCTTTCCGTCATAACCAAAAGAGACCGAGACATTTTGTCCCGGCCTCTTTTTATATTTAACTTTTTTACTCTGTAGTCGTATTGACTACTGGCTGACTTTGCGGGGTGCTGACACTGACATCTGCCGCTGGGGCAGAGGAAGCCGCTGGAGCAACCGGAGTTGTATTCGTCGTTCCAACTGTTGTATCTGTCGTTGGATAAGAATAATTCTCATAGCCATTATTATAAGTAGGCTGACTATAAGAATTCTGGTAACTGCTATAGCTTTCTGTGCTACTAGATGTACTGCTGCTATTGCTGCTTCTTAGACTGTTGCCGCCCATAATATCTTCATAGAGAACAGCATTGGTCTTCAGACTCTTAACTGTGTCCAAGCCCAGAGACTTGCGGATTAGATTCTGCATGCTCAGCAAATGCTCTGACGTCACCAGCTGATAGCTTCCACCGTCAGGTAAGGTCGCATCTTCTCCACGCAGCTGCTCAGACTTAATGTTCTTAAAGGCATCCTGATAACCTAGCAGTTGGGGAATGCTTTTTGAATCAAGCGCGATATTGGTCTGCATATTGCTGCTGACAGCTTTTAAAATGGCCTGATAATGGCTGACACTGTTGAGACTGAGAACTTTTTCAACCACTTTCTTAATTACTTCACGTTGACGCTTTTGGCGGCCATAGTCACCCTCTGGATCCTGATAGCGCATGCGAGCATAGACAAGCGCCTGATCACCATTGATGGTCTGCTTGCCAGGCTCAACCTTAGCAGTATACTCAGGCTCATTATCCTCAATAGAAATTGGGAAGTCAAAGGTATTATTGACCTCAATACCACCTACTGCGTCTACTAGCTGAACCAAGCCCTGCATATTGATCATCACATAGCGGTCGATGTGGATATTCATCAAGCTCTCAATAGTCGAAATAGCTAACTCTGCTCCGCCAGTTGCATAGGCTGCATTCAGCTTAGCTTCAACTGTCTGACCATTTTCATCAATCTGAGTCAGAATATCACGTTCCAAACTCATCATGACTGTTTTCTTGGTCTTGGGATTGACACTCAGGAGAATCATGGTATCACTGTTCCCGACCCAAGTATCCTCGCGGGAGCCACTCCCTGTATCTACACCCATCAGTAAGATAGTCATGGGCTTAGTCGCAGAAATGACATCCGTCTCATTTCCCAAGCCCTTATAAGTCTTGGACAGTTCATCTGTTGACTGACCATAAATCGTCCATGCATAAGTACCGATACCAGCTGTCGTTACGACAAGGAGGCTGAGAAACATCATTATAATCTTTTTAAACATATCTTTTTTAGTCTATTAGCTTACCCATCAGGTAAACATCAAGAAATATCCCTTCTTTTAAATAGGCTCCTCTTTTTTGTAAGCCTTCAATTTCAAATCCTAAATTTTTATAAAGGTGAACTGCTCGTTCATTTCTAACCTGAACGCTCAATTCTAAACGTCTAATATCCTGAGAATCTTCTGCCCAAGTCAGTGCCTCTTCCAGCAGTATGCGTCCCAGTCCTTGATTCCAGAAAGCTTTCTTCACTACAACAAAGACTTGACCAATATGGCGAATTCGCTCATGGAAATCAGCTGTGATGCTGACAAGGCCAGCAATCTCACCATTTAAAAGCGCCAACAGATAAAGCTGATTACTAGAAGCAGCCTGATGCTCAATGAATGAAGCCATCTCCTCTTGATTCATCAAAATTCCAGCCTCATCCAGCGTTATATAATCTGACTCAGACCCGACCTGATTGAGGAAGGCAATCAGCTCAGCAGCATCTGTTTTTTCCGCTTCACGCAGGCATAATTCATATTCAGTCATTCTGCAGTCCCTCAAACAACTCTTGAGCTCGCTTTCCTTGGGCTTCAAAAACCAATTCACGCCCGTCTTCCATTTTCAAGAGGCTTAATTTGAGATAGTCTTCAGGCAGATTTTCTCCCAGCAGCTCTCCCCATTCAATGACCGTCACGCCTTCCCCAAAGAGAAAGTCATCCAAATCAATAGAATCTGGATCGTCTCCGATGCGGTAGACATCCAGATGATAGAGAGGCAAGCGCCCCTCGTATTCCCTAACAATGGTATAGGTTGGACTTTTAATCATCTGACTGATGCCCAAACCTAGAGCCAGACCCTTAGTAAAGGTTGTCTTCCCTGCTCCTAAATCTCCCGTTAAAACCAGTACATCCCCTGCCTGAAGCAATTTGCCCAGACGCTGACCACACTGGATTAATTCTTCCTCATTATGACTAAACATTCTCTTATTATACCAGAAAAAATTTTTTTCTGCTTAATTTTGCAAAAGAAAAATCAGCCGCAAAAAGCTGATTTTTTATACTGAAAATATAAGCTATCCAAACTTCACTAGACACAAGGAAATCCAGCAATGTTTAGACCTAATTTAAAGCCAGATTTACGAAATTCAAAATAAAGAGAAGATCCAAAATCCAAATCATAGAATGCACATCCTTGGCTTGACCTTTGAAGACTTTGACCAAGGTGTAGGTGATAAATCCAGCTGCGATCCCGTGAGTGATAGAATAGGCAAAGCCCATAAAAATAGAAGTAAAGAAAGCTGGAATGGCCTCCGCCATATCATCCCAATGGATATTTTTCAGACTAGCCAGCATCATAATCCCAACAATAATCAGAATCGGTGCAGTTGCAGCGTTGGGAACAATGGCTAAAAGCGGGCTAAAGAAGCTTGACACCGCAAAGCAGATAGCTACGACCAAGGCGGTCAGACCTGTTCGGCCACCAGCTCCGATACCAGCTGCAGACTCCACATAAGTCGTCACGTTAGAGGTTCCAGCAATAGCGCCAATAGAGGTCCCGATGAGATCCGAATAAAGAGCCTTATCCAGACCTTCTGATTCATGGTTTTCCCCAGAAGTCGCCACAATCCCGACCTTTTCACCTGTACCGATTAAGGTACCAATGGTATCAAAAATATCTGTCAAGGAGAAAGCCAGAATGGCCATACATGTCTGAGGCCAACGAGCTGAATCTGCTAAGAGGGCACCAAGGCCTTTCGGACCTACTGCAACCCCAAAAATCTGTCCCAATTCACTAACAGCAGTGCCAATGTTATTCTGCCCAAAGTCAATAGCTGACAAATCAACCAAGCCAACCAGAATAGCTACAACTGTCGTGACCAGAATAGATAGGATAACACCACCCTTGATATTTTTTACGATAAAAAAGATTGTGATGGCCAAACCAACCAAGGCTACGATGACCGATGGATTGTTAAAATCTACCAGACCGGGAGTTGCTGCCGAATTAGCCGTAATAGCCGCTGCAGCCTTATCTGCTCCCTTGCCGACTACTGTATAATTGCCTGGATCGATCGAAAACTTGAGTAAGCCAGCATTTTTAATACCTACATAGGCCAGAAAGACCCCGATTCCTGCTGAAATAGCTGCTCGCAAGGAGCTAGGAATGGACTCGATGATCATCTTACGTACCTTGGTCAAAGTGATAATGAGCGAAATAATCCCGCAGATAAAGACCATCGCCAAGGCTTCCTGCCAAGTGTAGCCCAAGGCAAAGACGACCGTAAAAGTGAAAAAGGCATTCAAGCCCATGCCCGGTGCCTGCGCATAAGGCAGATTGGCAAAGAAAGCCATCATCAAGGTTCCCGCAACAGCCCCGATAATCGTAGCTAGGAAAACACCCTGCTTAGGCATACCTGTCTGAGCCAGCATAGCCGGATTGACAAATAAAATGTAGGACATGGCAAAGAAAGTCGTCAGACCAGCCAAAACCTCTGTCCGGACATCTGTCCCTTTTTCGGTCAGTTTGAAAAATTTATCCATTTTCCAATAAATCTCCTTTTAAGTAAAATTTCTAATATCTAGTTCAATAACAAAGAAAAACAGATTGAATTTCGTTTATTTACGAACGATGATTTAAATTATAATAAAAAACATTCACTTTTTCAAGATGAATGTCTCGCTTTTCTTATTTTTTATTATCTCTCATCAGAAATACCAAACTCATAAACTGCAAAAAAGTAAAACCAAGAATAAATGGCAGACGATCAGGCTGCAAAGTTTGCAAGAGCTTCTGTAGAACCAGCTGAGGATGAAGCAACAAATCCCAGCTATTGAGCCGATCATAACGTCCTATGTAGATAGCCAGACTGGACACAGCCGACAGAGCTGCCGTCAGCAATAGATCCAAATACCAGTTAAGCTTCCAGTGTTCCTTGATGACATACCAGCTCTCCATACCACAGAAAATCCCGAATAAAATACTGGAAACAAAAGCTAAAAAGAGCAGGAAAACACTTGGTTTACTCAGAACATCTGTCACCCAAGTCATATGAATCAAATCAGTAATCATATAGAAAGTGTTGGGGAAGAAAAGCAACCACAAGAGGAAAAGAAGAGGATAGATCCATTTCTGCTTCTTGAATAAAAGCGTCAAGACAGCTGCATCATAGCTGATTAAGGCCAAGGTCATATTCCAGATGAGGTAGGTCGGACCGCCATTTAGAGATTGGATATAGATAAAAAAGGCAATCATCAGAAAAAGAGCATGAATCATAATCGGTTTACGCATACGAAAAGCTCCTCCTTGGTGTGTCATAATTGTGACTGATTAGAGCACCATTATAACATAAGTCGTGTTATTTACACTGAATTCTGTTATAATAGTCTGTATTATCACTGAAAAGAGACTCACATGACAAAAAAAGTAATCGCTGTGGACTTGGACGGAACCTTGCTGGACTCTAATAGCAATCTGTCTGATTTCACCAAAGAAACCATCAAAAAAATTTCCCAAAAGGGCCATAAGGTTATTATCACAACAGGCCGGCCCTACCGCATGGCTTTGAAATATTATAAAGAATTAGAGCTCAATACGCCCATGATCAACTTCAACGGCTCTTTGACTCACATTCCAGAAAAGAAATGGGATTTTGAAAAATCGCTGACGCTGGATAAATCCTTTCTGCTGGATATGGTTAAGCGCAGGGATGAGATTGAAGCGGATTTCATTGCTGGCGAATACCGCAATAAGTTCTACATCACAAATCCCAATGAAGAAATCGCTGATCCCAAGCTCTTTGGCATCGATGCTTTCAAACCAGAAAACCAGTTTCAAGCCAATCTGGTAACGGAGAATCCTAACGCCATTCTCCTGCAGACCCGAGCAGCTGACAAATATGCTCTGGCAGAGGAAATGAATGCTTTTTACCAGCATGAACTTTCTATTAACTCTTGGGGCGGGCCACTCAACATCCTAGAGTGTGCTCCCAAGGGTGTCAATAAGGCCTTTGCCCTTCAGTACCTACTTAATATTCTCAATGTAGACCGTAAAAATCTGATTGCCTTTGGCGATGAACAAAATGATACTGAGATGCTGTCCTTTGCTGGCACTGGCTATGCCATGAAAAATGCTAATGCCGCCCTACTGCCCTACGCTGACCAGCAGTTATCTTTGACCAATGACCAAGATGGCGTCGCCCACGAGCTCAACAAACTCTTTTTATAAAAGTAGACAATTAGGCAAACTCTGTTCGAGAGTTTGTCTTTTATTTTTTTCTTCCCTCAAACTCCGTTAGTTGCAAAAAGCTTTAAAAATAGGAGTTTATCAGCTATGTCAGAATATTAGAGTGAATTCACACTTAGTTTTGTAAGCGTTTGCTATTTGTTTGAGTTTGTGATATATTTAACATAATCAAAAACTAAATAACAGGAGGAAACTTCTTATGAAAGCAGTTGTTGTAAATCCAGAGGGAACTGATGTCCAACTCGTTGAAAATAAAGAAATGCGTCCGCTTGAAACAGGGGAAGCTCTCGTTGACATCGAATATTGCGGTGTCTGCCATACGGACCTGCACGTCGCGCACGGTGACTTTGGCAAGGTACCGGGTCGCGTTCTTGGGCATGAAGGTATCGGTATTGTCAAAGAAATCGCTCCAGATGTAAAAAGTCTCACAGTCGGAGACCGCGTCAGTGTCGCTTGGTTCTTTGAAGGCTGCGGCGCTTGTGAATACTGTACAACTGGCCGCGAAACCCTTTGCCGTACAGTAAAAAATGCTGGTTATTCTGTTGACGGTGGGATGGCAGAGCAATGTATCGTAACTGCAGACTACGCTGTCAAAGTCCCTGAAGGACTCGATCCTGCACAAGCTTCTTCTATCACTTGTGCAGGCGTAACTACCTATAAGGCTATCAAAGAAGCCCAGCTGCAGCCAGGCCAATGGACAGTAATCTTTGGAGCAGGTGGATTGGGTAACCTAGCGGTTCAATATGCCAAGAAAGTCTTTAATGCCCATGTTGTCGCTGTTGATATCAACAATGATAAGCTAGCTTTGGCCAAAGAAGTTGGTGCTGATATCGTCATCAACGGCCATGAAGTTGAAGATGTTGCTGCTCTTATCCAAGAAAAAACTGGCGGTGCGCATTCTGCCGTAGTAACAGCTGTTTCTAAAGTTGCCTTCAACCAAGCTGTTGATTCTATTCGTGCTGGCGGTCGGGTAGTTGCCGTTGGATTACCATCTGAAATGATGGATCTCAGCATTGTCAAAACCGTTTTAGATGGTATCCAAGTCATCGGTTCCCTCGTTGGTACTCGCAAGGACTTGGAAGAAGCCTTCCAGTTTGGCGCTGAAGGATTAGTGGTTCCTGTCGTTCAAAAACGCCCTGTTTCAGATGCTGTGGATGTCTTTGACGAAATGGAAGCGGGTACCATTCAGGGACGTATGGTACTTGACTTCACACACTAATGCTTTAAAGCATGTCAGTCCCAACATTTACAAAACTCTTGGAAACTTATGATGGACAGACTTGATATTATTTAGAAACTTTTGCCATTATAGAGGGAGACTAAAGACATAAAATGCGATTTTTTGTCTTTGGTCCTCCTCTTTCTTTTTTGATAAATAAACACTTTCTCAAACAAAATTCTCTTCTGTCATTTCAAAAGTCTCTTTCATATTATTTCAATTTTTTTCATATGTTAATCTATTGTATTTTCTGTTTTCCTAATTTATTAAAACATTTCTATAGCTAAGGTTTGCTTATACCTATATTTATCAGGGTTTCAGCAAATACTGACATTTTTGAAAGAAAAAGTCGTTTTTAGGAACAAACGCTTGCATTTTTCATGAAAACGTTTTATAATAAACTTGCCTTAAAGTTTTCTTAAAACTTAAGTCAAACATTTTATAAGGAGGAATGTCAATAATGAGTATCGGAATCATTATTGCTAGCCACGGTGAATTTGCTGCTGGTATTCATCAATCAGGTTCTATGATTTTCGGTGAGCAGGAAAAAGTACAAGTTGTAACTTTCATGCCCAACGAAGGACCAGATGATCTCTATGCAAAGTTCAATGACGCTGTGGCTTCGTTTGATGCGGATGATGAAGTGTTGGTCTTGGCTGACCTTTGGAGTGGCTCTCCATTCAACCAAGCTAGCCGTGTCATGGGTGAAAATCCAGACCGCAAGTTCGCTATCATTACAGGCTTGAACCTGCCTATGCTGATTCAAGCTTATACAGAAAGGATGATGGATGCCAACGCCGGCGTTGAAGCTGTTGTTGCTAACATCATCAAAGAAGCCAAGGAAGGAGTCAAAGCTCTGCCTGAAGAGCTGAATCCTGCTGCTGAAGAAGCAAATGCTCCTGCTGCAGCTGCTCCAGTTGCCCAAGCAGCAATCCCTGAAGGGACTGTAATCGGTGACGGCAAGCTCAAAATCAACCTTGCCCGGATCGACACACGCTTGCTGCACGGTCAGGTAGCAACAGCTTGGACGCCAGATTCAAAAGCAGATCGTATTATCGTTGCTTCTGACTCAGTAGCTCAAGACGAACTTCGTAAAGAATTGATTAAGCAAGCTGCACCAGGTAATGTCAAAGCCAATGTTGTCCCAATCGACAAATTGATTGCTGTTTCAAAAGACCCTCGCTTTGGCAACACTCATGCCTTGATTCTGTTTGAAACTCCTCAAGACGCCCTACGTGCTATTGAAGGCGGTGTGCCAATCAAGACCCTTAATGTCGGTTCTATGGCTCACTCAACTGGTAAAACAATGGTCAACAACGTACTGTCAATGGATAAGGAAGACGTTGCCACTTATGAAAAGCTTCGTGACCTTGGCGTTGAATTCGACGTACGTAAAGTACCAAATGACTCTAAAAAAGATTTGTTTGATTTGATTAAGAAAGCCAACGTGCAGTAGAATCAAACGTTTTGCTTTTATTAATTTACGAAAGGATTTAGAACATGTCTATTATTTCTATGGTTTTAGTAGTCTTTGTTGCCTTCTTAGCTGGTCTAGAAGGTATCTTGGACCAATTCCAATTCCACCAACCGCTGGTTGCTTGTACCTTGATTGGACTGGTAACTGGTAATTTGGCTGCCGGTGTTATGCTGGGTGGCTCTCTCCAGCTGATCGCTCTTGGCTGGGCTAATATCGGGGCTGCTGTAGCACCTGATGCTGCCCTCGCTTCTGTTGCCGCTGCCATCATCATGGTACTGGGTGGAGACTTCTCAAGCAAAGGAATCGCTGTAGCACAAGGTGTTGCTATTCCACTTGCTGTTGCTGGTCTCTTCTTGACTATGATTGTCCGTACTTTGTCAGTCGGTTTGGTTCACGGTGCAGATGCCGCTGCGAAAAAAGGAGACATTAAAGGAGTTGAACGCGCTCACTTTATCGCTCTCTTCATGCAAGGAGCACGTATTGCTATCCCTGCAGCACTGCTTTTGATGATTCCTGCTGAGTCTGTTAAATCTGCTCTTGAAGCTATGCCAGCTTGGCTATCAGAAGGTATGCAAATTGGTGGTGGTATGGTCGTAGCCGTTGGTTATGCTATGGTTATCAACATGATGGCAACTCGTGAAGTATGGCCATTCTTCGCTATTGGTTTCGCTTTGGCTGCTGTCAGCGAACTAACTCTGATTGCCCTCGGTGCAATTGGTGTCGCTATCGCTCTCATCTACCTTGCCCTGTCTAAAAAAGGCGGAAATGGTGGCGGTGGAGCAACAGCTTCATCTAACGATCCAATCGGCGACATCCTAGAAGACTACTAAGAAAGGAGACACACTATCATGACAGAATTAAATACTGTAAAACCTGATGAGTCAGGAAAATTGACTCTTTCAAAGGCTGACCGTCAAAAAGTTTGGTGGCGTTCTACTTTCTTGCAAGGTTCTTGGAACTACGAACGTATGCAAAACTTGGGCTGGGCTTATTCACTGATTCCAGCTATTAAGAAGCTTTATACTAAAAAAGAAGATCAAGCTGCTGCTCTTGAGCGTCACTTGGAATTCTTCAACACTCACCCGTATGTTGCAGCTCCAATCATCGGAGTTACACTTGCTCTTGAAGAAGAAAAAGCAAATGGTGCAGCAATTGACGATGCGGCTATCCAAGGGGTTAAAATCGGTATGATGGGACCTCTGGCTGGTATCGGAGACCCTGTCTTCTGGTTCACAGTTCGTCCTATCCTTGGAGCACTTGGGGCATCTCTTGCTTTGACTGGAAATATCATTGGTCCACTTATCTTCTTCTTAGCTTGGAATGCTATCCGGATGGCTTTCCTCTGGTACACACAAGAATTGGGCTACAAGGCTGGTTCTGAAATCACTAAAGACATGTCTGGTGGTATCCTCCAAGACATTACCAAAGGTGCTTCAATCCTAGGTATGTTTATCTTGGCTGTTCTGGTTGAGCGCTGGGTATCTATTAAGTTTGTCTTTAACGTTTCATCTGTTAAGCTGGATGATAAAGCATATATCCATTGGGACAAATTGTCTAGTGGCTATAAGGGTATCCAAGAAGCCTTTGCTCAAGTAGGTCAAGGACTATCTCAAACCCCTGAAAAAGTTACAACTTTCCAACAAAACTTGGATTCCTTGATTCCTGGTTTGATGGGACTGCTTCTAACTTTTGCTTGTATGTGGTTGCTTAAGAAGAAAGTATCGCCTATCACTATCATCATCGCCCTCTTTGTAGTTGGTGTACTAGCTCACGTTGCTGGTTTGATGTAATCAAAAAGAAGGTTTCGGCCTTCTTTTTATTGTGGTATAATAGCTATATTATCTAAAAGGGAGTTACTCTATGGCACAGTCACAAAATAAAACAGTTGAGTTTAATACCACTGGCGTATCCTATCTTGGATTAGGCGGTAAGGTTGGGAAATTTTTAATCGGCGAGACAGCGCTGGAGTTTTACGCTGATGCCAATGTAGAAGACTATATCCAGCTGCCTTGGACTAGCATCACTGCTATCGGTGCTAATGTTTCTGGCAAGAAAGTCAGCCGCCACTTTGAAATCTGGACTGACAAAGGAAAGTTTCTCTTTGCCTCCAAAGACTCTGGTAAGATTCTCAAAATCGCGCGGGAGCATATTGGCAACGACAAGGTCGTTAGATTGCCGACTCTGTTACAAAAAATTGCTGGAATCTTTAAGAAGAAAAAATAGGGTTGAAAAAGTTTCAACCTTGTTTTTTATATTTTCGACTAAGACAAAAGCTGCTTGTATCAGCAAAATGGAGCTAGCACAAAAAATTGAAAAGTGAAACAGGTTTGAGAATGCACTATTTCAGTCCCTTGAAATGATGGGGTGGGGTAAGCTGACATTATCAATGCAAGACCGCATCATTAGATCTTCAAAAAGGATAAACATCAGCTAAATTTTTCTCGAAAGTCCATGTCTTGACACCTTCAACTTCACGGACATCTAGTTGTTTAAATCCGTTCTTTTTGTAAAAACGACAGTTGCTTTCTGTATGAGTAATCAAAGTAAGCCGCTGGCATTTCTCTTCTTTTGCAAGCAACTCAAGTCCTTTTGAGATAAAAAGACCACCAACTCCCTGCCCTTGATAATCAGGCAGCACACCCAGCAGTTCAAGATATAGAGTTGAAACACCCCTTTTCTTAGCTTCTTTACTCCCCTCCCCAAAGACTTTTTGAAAGGCTAAAAGCTGGGGAATATATTGCCACATCCTCCATGCTCCTGCCCGCAAAAAGGAAAGTATACCGACAGGATGGCTACCGAGCTTATGAATAGTAGCGACCGCCATAAGACGCCCGTCCACTTCAGCAAGTAGGCAAATATGATGACGCATCGCCGCCTTAACCATAACTGCATGCAATCTATTTAGAAAATCAATATAAGACCGGCTGCTGCCAAAGAGAGGACGGAATTTTTCTCTGTAGACCTCATGCTCAGCAAAAGCAGCAGTTAAAACCGAGACCGCAGCAGCAAGATCCCTTTCATCCGCTCTTCTAAAATGAATCATGATAGCTACCTCTTCAAATCTTTTCTGCTAATTTTTCTAAGAAAGCCTGCCGTTTTTCAGCTGTAGACTGAGAAATATTCCCGAAATTCAACCAACGGCGCTGTCTAGCACCGATAGACTTAAAGGTATGGCCCAACATGGCTTTCTTGACGACATCACCACAGAAATACTTAAGATAGAAAGTCGGTGCTGCTGAAGTAGTAATAGCCAATACCTCTTTAATATTGGTCAGACGACCAACTAACCGGCGAGTTTTCGTCTCCTCGTAAATCTTATTTTTCAAAAAGACCTTATCTTCAAAGCCCTTGACAATAGCTGGCATATCCGCCCACCAAATAGGAAAAATCATGATAAGTCGGTCACAGGACGCAAGAGCTTCCTGATATTTTAAAACCAGCGGGTCTAGTGCCTGCCCTTTATTAAAAAGCGCTAGCTCTTCCTTGGTATAGACAGGATTAAAACCATCCTCATAGAGATCGATCAGTTCATAGGTCTGACCTTTCTTCTCCAACAAGTCCTGAACCTGCTCTAAAATAGCATGGTTAAAGCTTTTATCATAGGGATGTGCATAAACAATGAGATTTTTAAACATGTTTGTAACCTCCTAGTAAATCATTGAACATTGAGCGATAGAATTCCTCATCAAAAGGCTCCAAGCCTTTAGCAATAAAATGGCCATAGCCTGTGATGAAAGTGTCCAGCTTGAGCAAGAGAATCTTTTTTTCTTTCTGACTCTCAATAGGCAGCCGATCCAGATAATCCACTGTCTTGTTCCCGATTTCCAGAAGCTCACCTTTCCGATAAGCCTCTGTCGCCACAGGGCTGAAAAAGAGAAAATCCATCATCTGACTGTTAGTCTCATATTCCGATAAAAGAAAGAGTCCTATCTGCCAAATGCAATCCAAAGGATCAGATACTCCGTCTAAATACTGTTCCTCTAAACGCTTAATCTGCCTCTGGTTTTCCAAAAGACAGACCTTATAGTAAAGATCCTCCTTGTTTTCAAAAGCCTTGTAAAAAGCACCAGTCGTAACCCCCAGCAAAGATGCCAGTTTCCGCAGGGGGATATTCTGATAGCCATATTCTCTGATAAGCTGGCTTGCCTTCTCAATCATACGGTCGCGCGTTGTTTGTTTTACCATAAGAACTCCTTTAGATAACTATGTTACCTTTATTTAAAGATAACATAGTTATCTTTTTCTGTCAAGATTTTTCCTATCCTAGGATTTACATTTTCTGGAAAATCCTGTATAATAGTCGAAACGGATAAGTACTATTGGACACTTTTCAGAAAGTCTGCGGTAGCTGCGAGCAGATAAGGAGAAAATAGGAAATTCTACCGTTAGAATAAAAATGAATAATTAAGCAAGTGCACTTTTGTGAAGTTGGATGGAACCGCGGCTCTGCCGCTCCAACAGTTTCATAAAGTGCTTTTTATTTTTGGAGGTACCTATGTTAGATTTAAAACGCATCCGTACGGACTTTGATGCTGTCGCTGAAAAATTGGCTACGCGAGGTGTTGACGCTGCTACCCTTAACCAAATGAAAACCATTGACAAAGAACGTCGGGATTTATTAGTCAAGGTCGAAGAACTCAAGGCAGAGCGCAATACTGTTTCTGCTGAAATTGCCCAAGCTAAACGCAACAAAGAAAATGCAGATGACAAGATTGCTGCTATGCAAAAACTCTCTGCAGAAGTCAAGAACTTAGACGCAACCTTGGCTGAGCTGGACGCTAAGTTGACCGAGTTCACCACCACACTGCCTAATATTCCGCACGAAAGTGTTCCTGTCGGAGCAGACGAAGACGAAAACGTTGAAGTTCGTCGCTGGGGTACACCGCGCCAATTTGACTTTGAAGCTAAAGCACACTGGGATTTGGGTGAGGATTTGGACATATTGGACTGGGAGCGTGGAGCAAAAGTTACTGGTGCTCGCTTCCTCTTCTATAAGGGCTTAGGAGCAAGACTTGAGCGTGCTATCTACAACTTTATGCTGGATGAGCATGGCAAAGAAGGCTACACAGAAGTCATCACTCCTTATATGGTCAACCACGATTCTATGTTTGGGACTGGGCAGTATCCTAAGTTTAAAGAAGATACGTTTGAGCTAAGCGATACCAACTTCGTTCTGATTCCAACTGCTGAAGTTCCACTGACCAACTATTATCGAGATGAAATTTTAGACGGCAAAGAATTGCCAATCTACTTCACAGCTATGAGCCCATCATTCCGCTCCGAAGCTGGCTCTGCCGGTCGTGACACGCGCGGTCTTATCCGTTTGCACCAATTCCACAAGGTTGAAATGGTAAAATTTGCCAAGCCAGATGAATCTTATGAAGAGCTAGAAAAGATGACTGCCAACGCTGAAAACATCCTGCAAAAGCTGAATCTGCCTTACCGAGTTGTAGCACTCTGTACTGGAGATATGGGCTTCTCGGCTGCTAAGACCTACGACTTAGAAGTTTGGATTCCTGCTCAGAATACCTACCGTGAAATCTCTAGTTGCTCTAACACAGAAGATTTCCAAGCTCGTCGAGCTCAAATCCGCTACCGTGACGAAGCAGATGGTAAGGTCAAACTCCTTCATACTCTCAACGGTTCTGGACTGGCTGTCGGACGCACAGTAGCAGCTATCTTAGAAAATTACCAAAACGAAGATGGCTCTGTGACTATCCCAGAGGTTCTGCGTCCGTACATGGGTGGATTAGAAGTTATAGCGCCAAGATAATCCCCTCGTCTAATAGGTAGTTTGTGCCAGGACTATAACTCAGCTCATATCAATAGCCAGCGCCTAAAGACGCTGGCTTTCACTTTATTCAAGCTTCATCACTCTTGACTCGTCACAAACCTCTTAAAAAGGTGTTTGCATTACTTACCGCTATCCCTACTGAGATATTCATCTTCTTTCACACTTAATCTATCCAGTGCTATATCATGCTTTTCCTGCTCTTGTATATTTTTTTGATTGTGGCTTCGTTGAGTCCACCAACTGTTCTTACGTAATAATTTTCTGTCCAGAAATACCTTTTCTCAAATTTAGACTTAGGATTGGCATGCTTATCAAACATCATAAGAGAACTTTTACTTTTCAAATAACCCATAAAATTTGAAACACCTGTTTTTGATGGGATACTCAATAAAATACATGATTCGGTATAAAGTGTCCTTCTATAATTTCAATATCCTTATAAGCCCATAATATTCCATCTAAACTACTTTGATATGGATTATGGATAACTTTTCGTCTATACTTAGGCGTAAACACAATTTTTCCTCCTTTCACTTTACAATTGACTTGAGCACCTTTATTGTATCGTGTCTGGAGTTTTTTGATATAATCCTTGATGCGCAACCGCATAGTGGGTGATTTATTTGTCTTGCACCTAACGAAGCGAGACGAACTGAAAGTTACAAATCAAAAAAAGCCAAGACACTTGTCTCGACCTTCATTTTATTCAACGATAAATTGACTCAAAATCCCATTAATGAACTTACTGGACTTTTCGTCAGAGAATTGCTTGGAAAGCTCAATGGCTTCATTGACTGCTACCAGCTGTGGAGTGTCAAACTCTGTAATTTCAAAGATACCCAGACGCAGGATATTTTTCTCTACCAGCGTCAGACGATCTACTGTCCAGCCCTTTTTGAGGTGCTGGGCAATTTTCTTGTCCAAGTCGTCCTTGGACTGGACCACACCAGAGACCAGATTGAGCAAGAAAGCCGGAATATCAGCTTCCGCCGCTTTGTCAGCCTCTTCGTCCTTATCATAAGAATAGGCAAATCTGCAAGCCTCCACAAGATCCCCTTCATACTCTAGGCTCATCAGGGCCTGAAAAGCCCGCTGGCGCAGACCTCTTCTGGATTCCAACAGTATATCAGTCATTGAGGAAGTCCTCATCAAATAGATCTTTCAAGTCTGGCTTCGGTGCCTTTTCTGGAACAATGCCTGCCACATGGATATTGACAGCAGACAGCTCTACCTCAGCCATATCAAAAACAGCACTTTTTACAGCCTTCTGGATTGCTACTGCAACAGTCGGAACGCTGACACCGTATTCCAAATACAGGTAGATGTCTACAGTCACATCACCTGTCTCATCGGTATGGAGTGATACTCCGCGACCGAGTGAGCGCATAGAAAGACTGTCTGACATACTCTTATTTGCGAAGGAATAAACGCCTTCTACCTTTGCCGTTGCAATGGCAATGATTTTTTCCAAAACACGTGGCGCAATGACGATTTCACCTAATTGTTCAGCTGCCATAGTTATTACCTCTTCTATATTATGCGCGAGAAACGTAAGTTCCTTCTGCTGTGTTGATGATTAATTTTTGTCCAACTTCGATGAAGTCTGGTACGTTGACAACAAGACCTGTCTCAAGTGTAGCTGGCTTACCAGATCCGGTAACGGTTGCTCCCTTGATAGATGGCTGAGTATCTGTCACGACCAATTCAACTGTTGTTGGTACTGTCACACCAATCACTTCTGTTCCGTAGAACTGGATTTTCACATCAGAGTTTTCAAGGATGAATTTCAATTCTTCTTCTACATTGACTACTGGAATTTCATATTGATCGTAAGTCTCAGTATTCATGAAATAAGCAGTGTCATCCATTTGGTACAAGTATTGAGCTGGAACAGTTTCAATAATGGCTTGTTCAAATTTTTCTTCTGGACGGTAGCTGGTATCAAAGGTAGAGCCAGTACGAACATCGCGCAGTTTCATACGCATAATCGTATTTCCCTTACCTGGTTTGTGGTGGCTCGCTTCCAAAACGCGGATGAGTTTCCCATCAGCTGTTTCGAAGGTCATTCCAGCTTTCAGCTTACTTGCTTCAATCATTATATATTACCTCTTTTTAAAATTATATTTCTACCTATTCTATCATAAAGCCTGATAATTCTCAAATAACAATCAACTCTTTCGGCGCAAGAGTTAGGACTTCGCAGCCTGTTTCTGTGATGAGGAGATCGTCTTCGATGCGGACACCGTATTTGCCGTCCAGATAAATACCCGGCTCATCAGTTAGGACCATGCCCGCCTCAATCGGCTCTTCTGACTTGCCAAAGTATGGAATCTCATGGATGTCCAGGCCGATACCGTGACCAATCCCATGGCTAAAGTAAGGTCCGTAGCCAGCATCGTTAATAATCTGACGCGGAATCCTGTCAAAATCGATCCGACTGAGACCAGCCTTAGCTGCTTCTATCAGAGCTTGATTGCTGCGCAGGACAATATCATAAATCTCCCGCTCTTCATCTGACACCTGCCCCACATGAACAGTCCGCGTCATATCACTGACATAGTGATTGTAGTAGCAACCAAAGTCCATGGTTAGGGTTTCCCCCTTTTGAATGACCTTGTCACTAGCCACGCCATGTGGCATAGCAGAACGGTAGCCCGAAGCGATGATGAAGTCAAAAGAGGCACCTGAAGCACCTAGCTGGCGCATACGGGCATCTAAAAAGTTCATAACAGCCAGCTCTGTCGTCTCACCAGGCTTGATAAAATCCAGTACATCTAGAAAGGCTTGATCCGAAATCTGACAGGCCTTGCGAATGGTCGCGATTTCTTGCTCATCTTTAATCATGCGCAGATTTTCAATAAAGGCTGTCATGGGAACCAGCTCGTAAGCCGAGAAGGCACTTTCCAGCATTTTGAAGTAGGCATAGGAAATCTCATCCTCAAAACCGATTTTTTGCAGCTTGTCATCTGCAATAATCTTGACAATCTCACCAATCGCGTCGCGCGTTTCGACAATATCAAAGCCCTGAACCACTTCCTTAGCAATCAGCGTATAGCGCGCATCCGTCAGGAAAATCCGACGATTCTTGCTGATAAAAACTGTCGCTTCTGTCCCGCTGAAGCCAGTCAGATAGTAAATATTTTTCAGATTGGTTACTAAAACAGCGTCACATTCTGTCTGAGCCAATGCTGCTTCAAACTTTTCAACTCTTGATAACATGAGCCACCTCCGTGAAATAACTAAGCTTATTATATCAAAAAACAAGTCAAATAGGGCATTTTTTTACAAGTCATATCTAAGACTTAAATCTGACGAGTATTTTCCGACACAAAAAATCCCTGTTTTTAATATCAAACAGGGATTTGATAAATCATTTCACGTGCAGCTTGCATTTCAAATACTGGCCGGTATAGCTGGCTGAATTAGCAGCGACTTCTTCCGGTGTACCCGTCGCAATAATCGTACCACCACCGACACCGCCTTCCGGTCCTAAGTCAATGATATGGTCAGCTGTCTTGATAACATCCAGATTGTGCTCAATAACGAGTACCGTATTACCATCGTCCACAAAGCGTGATAACACATGAAGGAGCTTGGCAATGTCTTCAGAATGCAGACCCGTGGTCGGCTCATCCAAGATATAGAAGGACTTACCAGTCGAGCGCTTGTGAAGTTCGCTGGCCAGCTTCATCCGCTGGGCTTCACCACCTGACAAGGTCGTGGCTGGCTGCCCTAGAGTCACATAGCCCAGCCCTACGTCCTTGATAGTCTGGAGTTTGCGGGCAATCTTAGGAATATGCTGGAAGAATTCTACCGCATCATTGACTGTCATGTCCAGAACCTGAGCGATATTCTTCTCCTTGTAGTGGACTTCCAGAGTTTCACTATTATAGCGAGTGCCGTGGCAGACCTCGCAGGCCACATAGACGTCAGGCAGGAAGTGCATCTCAATCTTGATAATCCCATCACCCGAGCAGGCCTCACAGCGACCGCCCTTGACATTAAAGCTGAAACGGCCCTTCTTGTAGCCGCGAATCTTGGCTTCATTGGTCTTGGCAAAAAGATCGCGAATATCGTCAAAGACTCCAGTATAAGTAGCGGGATTAGAACGCGGTGTCCGACCAATTGGACTTTGATCAATATCAATCAGTCGATCCACATGCTCAATACCACTGATTTTCTTGAACTTACCTGGCTTAGCAGAATTGCGGTTGAGTTTTTGAGCAATGGCCTTTTTAAGAATCGAGTTGACCAGTGTTGACTTACCCGATCCAGAAACTCCTGTCACAGCGATGAATTTGCCCAAGGGGAATCTAGCCGTGATATTCTGCAAGTTATTCTCTTGAGCACCTGTCACTTCGATAAAGCGGCCATTGCCTACACGGCGTTCCAATGGTACTGGAATCTCGCGCTTACCTGACAGGTATTGGCCTGTGATAGATTTCTTATTCTTAGCTACTTGCGCAGGAGTACCAGCTGCGACGATTTCACCGCCGAAAACACCGGCTCCTGGTCCCACATCAATCAGCCAGTCAGCCTCCCGCATGGTGTCCTCATCGTGCTCAACTACGATGAGAGTATTGCCTAGGTCACGCATCTTCTTGAGGCTAGCAATCAGGCGGTCATTATCACGCTGGTGCAAGCCAATAGAGGGCTCGTCTAGGATATAGAGGACGCCACTCAAGTTCGAGCCGATCTGAGTCGCCAAGCGAATCCGCTGGCTTTCTCCTCCTGATAGAGTCCCAGCCGAGCGCGACAAAGTCAGGTAATTAAGGCCAACGTTATTGAGGAAAGTCAGGCGATCATGAATTTCTTTGAGAATAGGCCGCGCAATAGTAGCTTCATTGTCAGTCAAGTTAAGCTTGTCCAACTGAAGCAAATGATCTGCAATGGACAAGTCTGAAATCTCACCGATGTGCAAGCCATCTTCGCCGCCAACCTTGACAGACAAGGCCTGAGGGCTGAGTCGATAACCGTGGCAAGCCGCACAAGTCAGCTCATTCATATAAGCCCGCATCTGCGTTCGAGTAAAATCACTATTGGTTTCATGGTAGCGACGGTTGATATTGGTGACAACCCCCTCAAAAGGAATGTCAATATCGCGCACACCGCCAAATTCATTTTCATAGTGGAAATGGAACTCCTGCCCATCTGAGCCAAAGAAAATCAGCTGTTTTTCTTCCTCAGTCAGTTCCTCAAAAGGCTTGTCCATATCAATACCAAAGGCAGCCATCGCCTGCTCCAGCATCTGCGGATAGTAGTTGGAGGAGATGGGATTCCAGGGTGCTAGCGCTCCTTCGCGCAAGGTCTTGCCAGCTTCTGGCACAACCACATCTAGATCCACCTCCAGCTTAACCCCCAGACCATCACAGTCCGGACAGGAGCCAAAAGGCGCATTGAAAGAGAAGAGGCGTGGTTCTAGCTCTGGGACTGTAAAGCCACAAACTGGACAAGCATAGTGCTCAGAAAAGAGCAACTCCTCGCCGTCCATAGTGTCAATCACCACATAGCCTTCAGCAATCCGCAGAGCTGCTTCGACCGAGTCAAAGAGGCGGCTGCGCACCCCTTCCTTGATGACAATTCTGTCCACCACAACCTCAATATCATGCTGCTTGCTCTTGGACAGCTCTGGCACTTCCGTCACATCGTAAATATCGCCATCCACGCGCACACGGACATAACCGTCCTTCTGAATCTTATCAAAAACGGTCTTATGCTGGCCCTTTTTCTTACGGATGACCGGCGCTAATATCTGCAAACGCTGACGATCTGGCAATTCCAAGACCTTGTCAACAATCTGCTCAACAGACGAAGCTGTAATAGCCCCATGACCGTTGATACAGTATGGCGTTCCAACACGAGCATAGAGCAGGCGCAGGTAGTCATTGATTTCGGTGGCAGTTCCCACCGTTGAGCGGGGATTTTTACTGGTCGTCTTCTGATCGATGGAAATAGCCGGGCTGAGACCATCAATCGAGTCCACATCAGGCTTTTCCATATTGCCCAAAAACTGCCGAGCATAGGCCGACAGACTCTCCACATAGCGGCGCTGCCCCTCAGCATAGAGGGTATCAAAAGCCAGACTGGACTTGCCCGAACCGGACAGCCCCGTCACCACGACTAGCTTGTCCCGCGGAATTTCTACATCAATATTTTTTAAATTATGAGCTCGCGCTCCATGAATCACAATTTTATCTTGCATCTTGACCTCGTTTCACTTATAAACCTTCTCCATTATAACAAATTTTTCTGCAAACTTTTGCCCCAAAAACCCGAATTTGTAGTATAATAGTACGGTATGCAAAAAACACTCTGGAAAGGAAAATGATTATGAAGCAAGTCTTTTTATCAACTACGACAGAATTCAAAGAGATTGATTCGCTCGAATCAGGCACTTGGATCAATCTTGTCAACCCTTCCCAGAGTGAATCAATCGAAATCGCCAACGCCTTTGGTATTGACATCGCAGACCTGCGAGCACCGCTCGATGCAGAAGAAATGTCCCGACTTACGATCGAGGATGAGTATACACTGATCATCGTTGACGTGCCCATCACTGAGGAGCGGAATAACCAGACTTACTATGTCACGATCCCCCTTGGTATTATCATCACGGAAGAGGCTATTATTACCACTTGTTTGGAAAAATTACCTCTGCTGGACATCTTCATTCACAGGCGCCTGCGCAACTTCTATACTTTTATGAAGTCACGTTTCATCTTTCAGATTCTCTACCACAATGCCGAGCTGTATCTGACAGCCCTGCGCTCCATTGACCGCAAGAGTGAGCAGATTGAAAGTCAACTGCACAAGTCCACGCGAAATGAAGAACTGATTGAGCTCATGGAGTTGGAAAAGACCATCGTCTATTTCAAGGCCTCCCTTAAGACAAATGAGCGCGTGATTAAGAAGCTGACCAGCTCCACTAGCAATATCAAGAAATACCTGGAGGACGAGGACTTGCTGGAAGATACCTTGATTGAGACCCAGCAGGCCATTGAGATGGCTGATATCTACGGCAACATCCTCCACAGTATGACAGAGACCTTTGCCTCTATTATTTCTAATAACCAGAACAATATCATGAAAGCCTTGGCTCTGGTGACCATCGTCATGTCTATCCCGACCATGATTTTCTCGGCCTATGGGATGAACTTCAAAAATAACGAACTGCCTCTCAACGGTGAACCACATGCCTTCTGGATTATCATGTTCATCGCCTTTGCCATGAGTGCTTCGGTCATGGCCTATCTCATGCACAAAAAACTATTTTAACCTTTAGAAAGAAGACCTATGTCACAAGTATCCCTCGACAAACTCAGCAAAAAAAACAAAGAATTTATCCATATCGCGACTAACCAACTCCTACAAGACGGCAAATCCGATCAGGAAATCCAGACTATCTTAGAAGGCATTCTGCCGGAAATCCTGGAAAATCAAACCAAGGGAATCACTGCCCGCGGCCTCTACGGAGCCCCAACTACTTGGGCAGCTTCTCTGACTGCAAAAGAGCGCTATGATGCCGAACATCCAAAAGAAAATGACGATCCTAAATGGATGATGCTGGACTCTGTCCTCTTTATCTTTGGTTTCTTTACCCTCCTGACCTCAATCGTCAATCTGGCTTCCTCTCAGCCATCTGTCTATGGACTGACGACTCTCGTTCTTGGAAGCATCGTCGGCGGCCTTTCTTTCTATGCCCTCTACCACTTTATCTACCGCTTCTACGGACCAGATAAGGACCGCAGTCAGCGCCCTAAGCTGCTCAAGTCCATCCTTACCATGGCAGCGGCTATTCTCCTCTGGAGCATGTCCATCGTCCTGACTAGTCTCCTACCTGAATTCCTAAACCCCCGCCTGTCCAATATCGTAGTTGCTATTGTCGGTGCTATTACCCTAGCCCTTCGTTTCTATCTCAAAAAACGCTTCAACATCAAGAGCGCAACTATGGGGCCGACGAAATATTAATATCTACATAAAAAGAGGTTCACTAACCTCTTTTTGATTTGCTTCGAAAATATTTCCAATAAAGAGAGTAGGGAATGGGCAAACTGAGAATCAACCAAAAGCGATTGACAACAACGTCCGCCTTTCCTACGCTGTTAAAATGAATGGGAACCTGCTCTGGCAGCAGGCAGATAATCAAAAATATGATTACTACTAAGAGAAACAAAACGACTAAATCTTTCTTTTTCATTAGCCATGGACCTCCTTAAAATATCCTTGTTTTATTAAATGCCTATAAAGGACGACAGCCAAAAGCAAAAGTCCAAGCGCTGAGATTCGCAGCGACATCTCCAAGTCCATACTAAATAGTAAGGAAAAGCAAAGAGGGAACACAAGAACCAAAATGCCTATTCCTCCAGACAAGATAGCCGCAAAACTTTGTTTAATAACAATCATTTCATTGTCCCAGATGAACTTAGGATAATGAAAATTGACCACAAGTCCCTGAAGAGCTGTAAATAGTGAATAAGCCAGTGAAATAAGGACCAAATCCACTACTTGCAAGCCTCCTAGCGAGAAACGCCAAACCAGAACAGGCAAGCCCAGCAGCAAGGCTGTGACGTGTAAAGACACCGTCAAGGCCAGCTTTGCCATCATTATCTGCCTCATAGATACTGGGAGCGTCTGAAGCAACCAAATCTCTTCCCCCTCTAAGGAAATACTGACAGCTGCAGGATTGGAAATACTGAGACAGCCAGCCAGTAATAAAGGTAAAAATTCTCGACTATTACTGAGTCCAATCGAAGAAAAGAGGACATCAGGCCTCATAAAACAAAGCGAGATGGCTAAAACAATGATTAAAATAGTTCCCAGTCCACTATTGAGCATATAAAGATAGGAACTCACAAAATTCGCAATTTCTCTCCTATAGAGAGCCATAAACGGAGACTTCTGCCAGCTTCTATAGACTTTGCTTTCTGACTTCACTTCTGTTATCATCTGATTCATTTTTATATAATTTCTACTTAAATACCTCAGAAAAAGTCCTGTCAGCGCAAAAGAGATAAGCATCAACAGAAGGCTAGCCCACAAAAAATGCTGAGGGTAAAAAAACAAGCTTGCCGGAGGATAGAGAGAAGTCAGCTGCTTGGTAAGCAAAAGTCCAACATTTTCCGCTGACAGTCCAGCTCTCATAGCCCACATACTGCCTGTTGCCAGCCCCAAAAGCAAGAGGAGAGAAAAAAGGAAGGCAGCTAGATTTTTATGAGGGGCCTTTGAGGCTATGTAGGCAACGCATAAGCCAAGTAAAGAGGCTAAACAGAGAGGTAAAAGAGGAACAAATCCCATTAAAAGCAGATAAAGAAGCAACTCCAAGAAGGACGCACCATAGCCAAACCAAACGAGGCCTGCTGGAAGCATGAGAAGGATGGCAAACACACTGTTCAAAAGATAAAGAAAAGCGTATTTCTCATAGACGATTTCTCTAATACTGAGCGGCAATACGATGAGCCTCTCAAGTTCCTCTTGGTCAAACAAGATACCATTTGACTGCATCAGACTAAAAAAGAAAATAATAAAACTAACCCAGGCAACCATATAGGCTGGAATCAAATTTGCCTGTCCCAACCTGACCAAACTCAAAGCCGTTAAAAGATTGTAGCCTGAAAATAGCAAAACAAGCAAGAAGAGCAGACCAAGCTTAAAATACCTGCCCACCCCTCCTTTCCTTAAATCATTAAGTGAAAATGTGCTGTATAATTGTACTTTTAAAAGCAAAAGAATATTAGTCATCTTCCTGTAACTCCATAAATACTTGCTCCAAACTGGATGCCCCCTTAACTTCAGAGGTCCTTCCATTAGCCACCAAACGTCCCTTTTGCAGAATTGCAACCTTATTGCAGAGTTCTTCCGCAACTTCTAAAACATGGGTAGAAAAGAAAATCGCATGCCCTTGACTGGCTAGCCCTCTCATGATCTGCTTAAAATAATATGCGCCTTTCGGATCTAAACCGACAAAAGGTTCATCTAAAATCAATAGTTCTGGCTCATGCAAGAGAGCCGCTATTAGTGCCAATCGCTGCTTCATCCCATGCGAATAAGCTGATATCAACTGATCCAAAGAAGTATCCAACTCAAACATTTTAGAATACATTTCTATAGCCGCTTGTCTTTTTTCCAAAGAGACTCTATAAATGTCTGCTACAAAGTCCAAAAACTGCCTTGCTGTCAGATTTTTATAAAGGTCTGGGTTATCCGGCAGAAACGCCATCTTTTTCTTACAAAGCAAGGGCTCCTTCCTGATAGAGTGCCCACAGATATAAATCTCTCCTTTATCAAAATCATGAATCCCCACAATGGACTTAATGGTGGATGTCTTACCTGCTCCGTTGGCGCCGATGAATCCATAAATATCCCCAGGCTCCACCATCAGACTAAGATCATTCACTGCCTTTTTACCGTTGCTATATACTTTTGTTAAATGTTCTATTTTTAACATGAATTTCTCCTTTTGTTTAAACTGACATCTTGTCAGTGTTAGCCTAAATTTTTTTAAATATCAGGATTAAAAGATTGAAGATTTGAACTGACATTTTGTCAGTGCAGTCTCTAAATAAAAGGCAGAAAACTGCCGATTATTCTAAAAAATAGATTCTTCTAATCCTAAGCTTCTTTCTAGGATTGCCTGGAAGCTGGTGAGATAATCCTGCAAAGTTTCTGGTTTTTCCTGACTCATCTTGATATCATTGGACACAAAGACGTAGGCAGTCATGAGAAAAGAAGCTGTCTCATGCGGATATTTCAAATGAAAATCTCCAGATTTCTGGCCTTCCTCCAAGATATGAGTAAAGAAAACAATCATCCGCTCACAGAGTCTATGATAAAAGCGATCCAAGACATAACGATTGGTCTCTAAATTGACTGTTTCCTGCAAGACTTGATTTTCCTGTGTTCTGCTCTCCTCTGGGATAAGGGTCGCCTCAATAAAGGCTCTGATTTTTTCCTTGGCTCCAACATTTGGCTGATAGCTGATTTTTTCGAGCTTTCTCAGCAAGGGCTCAGAGTTCTTTTCAATCAGACAATAGAGAATATCTTCCTTATCCTTAAAATGATAGTAAAGCAGACCTCGAGAGATTCCAAGCTTATCAATAATGTCTTGAGTCCTTGTCTTTAGATAGCCTTTTTGGGCAAAAAGCTGCAAGGCTGCAGACATAATCTCCGCCCGCCGTACCTCTACCTCCTTGACATCACGCATGATTTCTGCCTCCTTGTGGTCAGTATAGCACTCCACTGACATTTTGTCAATGATAAAATAAAAAAACAGCAAGCTAGAGCCTGCTGTTAATCTAATTAGTCTTCATTTACGAAAGGCATCAAAGCCATTACGCGAGCGCGTTTGATAGCTGTTGTTACTTTACGTTGGTTTTTAGCTGAAGTTCCAGTTACACGACGTGGAAGGATTTTCCCACGTTCTGAAACGAAACGGCTAAGAAGCTCAGTATCTTTGTAATCAACATATTCAATTTTGTTTGCTGCGATGTAATCAACTTTTTTACGGCGTTTGAATCCGCCACGACGTTGTTGAGCCATGTTTTTTCTCCTTTATAGTATTAATTGTCCATTAGAATGGTAAATCATCATCTGAAATATCCAAAGGATTGGTTGCTCCAAATGGATTCTCATTACGTGAAAAGTCAGGTACTGAATTTGTAGGTGCTGCATGACTAGCACTTGGTGCAGAATAAGCTCCACCAGTTTGTCCTTCACGAGCACTACGGCTTTCCAACATTTGGAAATTCTCAGCTACGACTTCTGTCACGTAGACACGTTGTCCTTGCTGGTTATCGTAACTACGAGTCTGGATACGACCTGTAATCCCTACAAGAGAGCCTTTTTTAGCCCAGTTAGCAAGGTTTTCAGCCTGTTGGCGCCACATAACGACATTGATAAAATCAGCCTCACGTTCGCCATTTTGACTCTTGAATGTACGGTTTACTGCAAGAGTAAAAGTCGCAACTGCTACATTTGATGGGGTATAACGTAACTCAGCGTCACGTGTCATACGCCCTACAAGTACAACATTGTTAATCATAATCTACCTTCTTACGCGTCAAGTTTGACGATCATGTGACGAAGAATGTCAGCGTTGATTTTTGAAAGACGGTCAAACTCTTTAAGAGCTGCGTCGTCATTTGCTTCAACGTTAACGATGTGGTAAAGTCCTTCACGGAAATCTTGGATTTCGTATGCAAGACGACGTTTTTCCCAATCTTTTGATTCAACAACAGTTGCACCGTTGTCAGTCAAGATAGAATCGAAACGTGCTACCAAAGCGTTTTTAGCTTCTTCTTCAATGTTTGGACGAATAATATAAAGAATTTCGTATTTAGCCATTGATTTTTCCTCCTTTTGGTCTAATGACCCCGAGACTTTGCAAGGGGTAAGTGAGGTTTGCTCACAAATAACTATTATAGCAGACTTCCAGAAGAATGGCAAGGGAAAGTTTTGATATAAAGAAAACTCTCCCTGTCACCAGAGAGAGTCCGAAAAATACGATTCGTTTTTAGAGAGGCTAGACAATTCTACCTTGATCGACAACTAGTTTTCCAGCCTTGTAAACCTGATGGGTCAGGTTGGTCGCAAAGAAATAAAGTGGATAGTCGATATTCTTAGCGTCTAGGATGGTAATGTCAGCCTGCTTGCCAGCATCAAAGCTGCCAATCTTATCTTGGCGGTTAACTGAGTAGGCCGCATTGATGGTTACAGCGTTGAGAACTTCTACTGGCGTCAGACGCATCATAAAGCAACCTAGCTGCATGACGAACTGCAGGTTAGCTGTTGGACAAGAGCCTGGATTACTGTCGGTAGTCAGAGTGATAGCCATACCAGCTTCCAGCATCTTGCGAGCTGGTGCATAGGTATCTTCCATCAGACTGAAGGTAGTTGCCGGCAGGAGATTGCCGATAACCTTGGCTTCTGCCATCTTGCGAATGCCCTCATCGGTCGCTACCATCAAGTGCTCTGCACTAGTTGCTCCTAGCTCAGCTGCGACATCTACTCCCCCGATAGACTCGATTTCATCAGCATGGATACGAAGCTTGAAGCCCATTTCCTTAGCCTTAGAGAGTAAGTAGCGTGACTCGTCAGCTGTAAAGACGCCTTTTTCACAGAAAATATCACAGAACTCAGCTAGATTTTCTGCTTTTACACGAGGCAGCATTTCCTCAACGATGAGCTCCAGATATTCCTGAGAGCGACCTTTGTATTCTGGTGGAACGGCGTGGGCAGCCATAAAGGTAGAAACGAGGTCAATCTCGTGGTCATGGTCCAGAGCTCCAACAACATCTAGCTGGCGCTTCTCTGTTTCCCAATCCAGACCATAGCCGCTCTTTGCCTCAACAGTCGTCACCCCATGTAGCAGCATATAGTCCAGCAGTCTCTTAGACTTATCATAGAGAGTGTCAAAAGAAGCTTCTCGCGTCGCCTGGACCGTACTGAGAATACCGCCACCTTGGGCAAGAATTTCCAGATAAGGGACCCCGGCTAACTTCTTAGCAAATTCATGCTCCCGGCTGCCACCGTAGACCAAGTGAGTATGGCAGTCGATCAAGCCAGGTGTGGCAATCTTGCCTTCATAAGACTGAATCTTAGTATCTGGTCCAATCAGACTGGCATCCGGCTCTCCACTGCCAACTGCTAGGATTTTGCCGTCTTTGACTGCAATGTAGCCGTCCTCCAAGACCTGAGCTTCCTTCATCTCCTCGCCAAAAAGGGGATGGCCGAGGTCCTTGGGACAGAAGACTTGATTAAAGTGAGTTAATAGTAAATCAGCAGTCATGCTTGTTCCTCCATTTCATTTTCCGACATATTTGCTTTTCATCATAATACACTATCGTCAAATTATAGTCAAAAGCTTGTAAAAGATAGGAGCCCCGCTTTTTTTACTGTTTTTGTCATTTTCTTGACTCTTTATGGACGGGAGCCTTATAGAATGTAGGAGAAAGATATTTTACACTTGACTAAAAGGAGGATTTTTCATGTCATACTTTAGCGAAAATGAAATTGCAGCAGCAATGACCGTCAAATTAGACGATGTACTGCCTGAAAAAACAGTTTTCCAAGAAGGCATCCGTCGAGCACCTGACCGGGGCTTCCGTTTGACTCAAGCTCAAACCGAAATTGCTCTTAAAAATGCCCTTCGCTATATTCCGAAGAGATTCCATGAGGAAGTGATTCCAGAATTCTTGGAAGAACTGAAAACTCGCGGACGGATTTATGGCTACCGCTGGCGTCCAAAAGAACGCATCTACGGCAAACCAATTGATGAGTACAAAGGCAACTGTACCGCAGCCAAGGCTATGCAGGTCATGATTGACAACAACCTGAGTTTTGAAATCGCCCTTTATCCTTATGAATTGGTTACTTATGGGGAAACTGGATCTGTCTGCGCTAACTGGATGCAGTACAACCTTATCATGAAATACTTGGAAATCATGACCGACCATCAAACCTTGGTTGTAGAATCTGGCCACCCGCTTGGACTCTTCAAGTCCAAACCAGAAGCTCCTCGTGTTATCATCACTAACGGCCTCTTGGTCGGTGAGTACGACAACATGAAGGACTGGGAAATTGCAGAAGAAATGGGCGTGACCAACTATGGTCAAATGACAGCCGGCGGCTGGATGTACATCGGCCCTCAAGGTATCGTCCATGGTACTTTCAACACTCTCCTCAATGCTGGACGTTTGAAACTAGGTGTAGCTGATGACGGCGACCTGACTGGTAAACTCTTTATCTCTTCTGGTCTAGGTGGCATGAGTGGAGCTCAAGGGAAAGCAGCCGAAATTGCTAAAGCTGTAGCAATCGTGGCAGAAGTAGACTATTCTCGGATTGAAACGCGTCACTCCCAAGGATGGATTAGCCAATTAGCCGAAAGTCCAAAAGAAGCAATCGATTTGGCTCAGAAAGCTCTGGAAGCTGGCGAATCCACTTCTATCGCCTATCATGGTAACATTGTAGATCTATTAGAATATGTCAACGAGCATAACATCCATGTAGATTTGCTTTCTGATCAAACTTCCTGCCACAACGTCTATGACGGCGGCTACTGTCCGGCTGGTATCAGCTTTGAAGAACGGACTCGTCTCCTGGCTGAAAACAAGGAAACCTTTGCTAAGTTGGTTGACGAAACATTGGAACGTCACTTCAAGGCAATCAAGACCTTGACTAACAACGGCACCTACTTCTTTGACTACGGTAATGCCTTTATGAAGGCAGTCTATGACTCTGGCATCAAGGAAATTTCTAAGAATGGCTTTGATGACAAAGACGGCTTCATCTGGCCATCTTATGTAGAAGATATCATGGGCCCAATGCTCTTTGACTATGGTTATGGTCCTTTCCGTTGGGTATGTCTGAGCGGTAAGCACGAAGACCTGGTCGCTACTGACCATGCAGCTATGGAAGTAATCGACCCTAACCGCCGCTACCAAGACCGTGACAACTACAACTGGATCCGCGATGCAGAAAAGAACCAGTTGGTTGTTGGAACTCAGGCTCGCATTCTCTACCAAGACTGTATGGGCCGTGTCAATATCGCCCTCAAGTTCAATGAATTAGTACGCGAAGGCAAGATTGGTCCTGTCATGATTGGCCGTGACCACCACGACGTATCTGGTACGGACTCTCCATTCCGTGAAACTTCTAATATCAAGGACGGTTCTAATGTTACTTGCGACATGGCGGTTCAATGTTACGCTGGTAATGCAGCTCGCGGTATGAGTCTGGTAGCTCTCCACAACGGTGGCGGAACTGGTATCGGTAAGTCTATCAACGGTGGCTTTGGCTTGGTACTGGACGGCAGCGAACGCATCGATGAAATCATCAAATCTGCTATCGCTTGGGATACAATCGGCGGAGTGGCACGTCGTAACTGGGCTCGCAATGAGCATGCTATTGAGACAGCTATCGAATACAACCGTCTCCATGAAGGAACAGACCACATTACGATTCCATTCCTGACTGACGAAGATTTAGTCAAAGAATCTGTTAAGAAATTGTTCGAATAGGAAAAACTTGTCCCCCAACTTCCAACCTGAGCTGGGTATGTGCCTAGCTCAGGAGGAGGTTCTGCTTTATTAAGTTCATATTATAAATTAAAATAATTGATATCACGAGGTAATATCTTATGGCAAAAATTGTTGAATGTATTCCTAACTTTTCTGAAGGCCGCAACCAAGCGGTCATCGACGGTCTAGTGGAAACAGCTAAGAGCGTGCCAGGCGTAACACTTCTGGACCACTCTTCTGATGCCAGCCACAACCGCAGCGTCTTTACCTTGGTCGGCGATGATCAAAATATTCAGGAAGTTGCCTTTCGTTTGGTTAAATACGCTTCTGAAAATATTGACTTGACCAAGCACCAGGGTGAACACCCTCGTATGGGCGCAACTGATGTCCTGCCTTTTGTACCGATCAAAGACATCACAAGTGAGGAATGCGTAGAAATTGCGAAGACTGTATCTGAGCGGATCAACCGTGAGCTCGGTATCCCTATCTTCCTCTATGAAGATGCAGCGACTCGTCCAGAGCGTAAAAATTTGGCTAAGGTTCGTAAGGGACAATTTGAAGGCATGCCTGAAAAACTCTTGGAACCTGACTGGGCGCCTGACTATGGTGAAAGAAAGATTCACCCAACTGCAGGTGTTACTGCTGTTGGTGCTAGAATGCCGCTCATCGCCTACAACATCAACTTGGATACAGACAATCTGGAAATTGCCAACAATATTGCCAAAATTATCCGTGGATCAAGCGGTGGCTACAAGTACTGTAAAGCTATCGGCGTTATGCTGGAAGACCGCAACATTGCTCAGGTTTCTATCAACATGGTCAATCTAGAAAAATTCCCACTCTATCGTGTCTTTGAAACTGTTCGCTTTGAAGCCAAGCGCTACGGAGTTGGAATCCTCGGCTCAGAAGTCATCGGTTTGGCACCAGCCAAGGCTTTGATTGACGCAGCAGAATACTATCTGCAAATCGAAGACTTTGACTACGGCAAGCAAGTTCTGGAAAACCATTTGCTGGGCTAGGAGGACAGAAACCTATGAAATTAGTAGATTTAAGCTTGACAGAATTTGCCCAAGTCCTAGGCTCAGACGCTCCTGCACCAGGAGGCGGCTCTGCCGCTGCTCTTTCAGCAGCTAACGGAATTTCCCTGACTAAGATGGTTTGTGAATTAACACTTGGCAAGAAAAAATACGCAGAATTTGAAGCAGAAATTGCTCAAGTGTACGCAGAAAGTGCCCGCCTGCAAGAAAGCCTGCTCGTAGCTATTGACAAGGACACTGAAGCCTTCAATCTAGTCTCCGCCGTCTTTGATATGCCTAAGGAGACAGAGGAAGACAAGGCTGCTCGTCGACAAGCGATGCAACAAGCCCTCAAGGAAGCGACCAAGTCACCTTATGGCATGATGGAAGACATCTTGGCTGCCCTGCAAACAACTCAAAAAGCTGTCGGCAAGTCCAATAACAACGCTGCCAGCGACCTGGGAGTAGCAGCTCTCAATCTTAAGGCTGGTCTGCAAGGTGCTTGGCTCAATGTCCTCATCAACCTGTCAGGCGTCAAGGATGAAGCATTCGTCGCAGACTACCGCAGCAAGGGTGAAGAGCTACTGCAAAAAGGCTGCGCTCTAGCCGATGAAATTTATCAAGAAATTTTGAAAGTTGTCTAATAGATAAACGGAAGAGAAGTCCACTCTTTCCCATGAATGGACTTCCTTTTCTCAAGAGGTAACAATATGGTTTTATCAGATATTGAAATTGCGAATTCGGTTCAAATGAAGCCCATCAAAGAGGTGGCAGAAAAGCTAGGAATTGCTGAAGAAGCCTTGTCTCTTTATGGAAATTACAAGGCAAAAATCAGTGCCGGCCAACTGGAAGCGTTAAAAGACAAGCCAGACGGCAAACTGATTCTCGTGACAGCTATTTCCCCGACACCAGCCGGAGAAGGTAAGACCACGACTTCTGTCGGATTGGTCGATGCTCTGGCTGCTATCGGTAAAAAAGCCGTTATCGCTCTGCGGGAGCCTTCACTCGGACCTGTCTTTGGTATCAAAGGCGGAGCTGCTGGCGGTGGTCACGCTCAGGTTGTACCCATGGAGGACATCAACCTCCACTTCACTGGTGACTTTCATGCCATCGGTGTTGCCAACAATCTGCTGGCAGCCCTCATTGACAACCACATCCATCATGGCAATGCCTTAGGCATTGACTCTCGTCGCATCACTTGGAAGCGGGCAGTGGATATGAATGACCGGCAACTGCGCCACATCGTAGACGGTTTACAAGGTAAAGTCAACGGTGTTCCGCGTGAAGATGGGTTTGACATTACAGTTGCTTCTGAGGTTATGGCTATTCTCTGTCTGTCAGAAAATATTACTGACCTCAAGAACCGTTTGGAAAAGATTATCATTGGCTACAGCTTTGACGGTAAGCCAATAACTGCCAAGGATCTGAAAGCTGGTGGCGCTATGGCTGCTGTCCTCAAAGACGCTATCCATCCAAACTTGGTTCAAACTCTGGAACACACACCAGCCTTGATTCATGGTGGACCTTTTGCCAACATTGCTCATGGCTGTAACAGTGTCCTAGCTACCAAGCTAGCTCTCAAATATGGCGACTATGCAGTCACAGAAGCTGGTTTCGGTGCTGACCTCGGTGCTGAAAAATTCATTGATATCAAGTGTCGTACATCTGGTCTTCGTCCATCGGCTGTAGTTCTGGTTGCTACTATCCGCGCTCTCAAGATGCACGGTGGTGTGGCTAAGAGTGATTTGGCTGAAGAAAATGTCCAAGCTGTTGTAGATGGTCTGCCAAACTTGGAAAAACATCTGGAAAACATTCAAGATGTTTATGGACTGCCAGCTGTCGTTGCTATTAATAAATTCCCGCTGGATACCGAAGCAGAATTGCAAGCAGTTTATGACGCCTGCCAAAAACGTGGCGTTGATGTCGTTATTTCTGACGTTTGGGCAAATGGCGGAGCCGGCGGTAAAGAATTGGCTGAAAAAGTCGTTGAACTGGCCGAAGGAGACAATCACTTCCAATTTGTATATAATGAAGAAGACTCCATTGAAACTAAGTTGAACAAAATTGTCACCAAGGTCTATGGAGGCAAGGGCGTTCGCCTGACTCCTGCCGCTAAACGTGAGCTCAAACAACTGGAAGAGCTGGGCTTCTCCAACTATCCTATCTGTATGGCTAAGACTCAGTACTCTTTCTCAGACGATGCTAAAAAGCTAGGTGCTCCTAAAGACTTTGTCGTGACTATCAGCCAGCTCAAAGTTTCTGCTGGTGCAGGCTTCATCGTTGCTCTAACTGGTGCAATCATGACCATGCCAGGGCTGCCTAAAGTGCCAGCCAGCGAAAAGATTGATGTTGACAAAGACGGCAATATCAGCGGTTTGTTCTAATAAATACCAAAAATGACAAATGTAACCCTTTTAAGAGCAAACGATTTTCAAGTTTCCGATTGGTCGGGGGGAAAGACAAAACAGCTTTATCTTTCCCCGCCAACTGGCCACTATGGCAAGCGTGACTTTGACTATCGCCTCTCAACAGCGACTGTGGAGTTGGCTGAAAGTCAGTTTTCTGACCTCAGCGGCTTTCACCGCATTCTCATGAGCCTGGACCACACACTTCATCTCCACAATGCTAGCCAGCAGGAGGAAACGGTTCTAGCTCCCTTTACTCCCTATATCTTTGAAGGGAGTGATTCTATCACAAGTCGGGGGACTTGTACCGACTTTAACTTAATCTACAGCGACCATTATCAGGGACAGATGATTGCCATCTCGAATGGGCAAGAGCTTATCCGAGATGACGAAATTCAATTTATCTATGCCTTAGGTGATCTGACGGTAACTGGAACAAACCTGCCAGCACTTAACCTAGAGGCAGAGCAGCTTCTGATAGTGGAAAAAGAGTCTCAGGAAACTGAGCTGCATATAATGTTTTCGAGTAACCAGCCAAAGGGCGCTCCCCTTGCTATATGGGCTGGTTTGACCCACATCCCTACCAAGTAAAGATACCATGATGCCTTGTCACCATTCTATCTTTACTTGGAAAGGATCCCATATCTCTAAAGGAGAAACATTATTATGGATGCAACTAAACTCACTGCACAAGAACAAGAACAGGAAAAAGCGAAATTCAGCTTTTCCGGTGCAACTCTCTACGGTATCAATGCCGTTATCGGATCAGGAATTTTCCTCCTGCCGCAAAAAATTTATAAGGGACTTGGTCCTGCCTCTCTAGCTGTCATGCTTGGAACCGCCCTTCTCGTTATTCTCCTAGCCGTCTGCTTGGCAGAAACTGCTGGTTATTTTAACAAGAATGGCGGAGCTTTCCAATATTCCAAAGCGGCTTTTGGAGACTTCATTGGATTTAACGTTGGTTTTCTAGGCTGGGTCGTAACCATCATCGCTTGGTCAGCAATGGCTGCCGGCTTTGCCCGACTCTTCGTCATTACCTTCCCGGCTTTTACTCCGTTCGAATTGGTCCTTAGTATCACTTTGATTGTCTTGCTTAGCTTGATGAATATTGCTGGTTTGAAGACCTCTAAATTTTTCACACTGGCTGCAACTGTAGCTAAGTTGATTCCAATCATTGCCTTTGCAGCATGTGCCATCTTCTTTATCAAAGGTGGAATAGACAAAGGAAACTTCACTCCTTTCCTACAGCTTGAACCTGGAACCAATGTCATGACTGCTATTGCCAACACAGCCGTTTATATCTTCTATGGCTTCATTGGCTTTGAAACCATGTCTATCGTTGCCGGTGAAATGCGCAACCCAGAAAAGAACGTGCCTCGGGCTATCCTAGGCTCCATTAGTATCGTTTCTGTCCTTTATATGCTCATCATTGCTGGAACCATCGCCATGCTGGGTAACCATATTATGAAGACGGATGCTTCTGTACAAGATGCCTTCGTAGCAATGATCGGCCCTGCTGGTGCTTGGATTGTCTCTATTGGTGCCCTTATCTCAATCGCCGGTCTTAATATCGGGGAATCCATCATGGTACCGCGTTATGGTGCAGCCATCGCAGATGAAGGCTTGCTCCCTAAGAAAATTTCAGAAACCAACTCTAAAAACGCTCCTGTTGTAGCAATTATCATTTCTGGAGCATGTGCCATCGCCCTACTCTTCTCTGGTAAATTTGAAGAATTGGCAACCCTCAGCGTGGTCTTTCGTTTCTTCCAATACATTCCTACTGCTTTGGCGGTCTTGAAACTCAGAAAAATGTATCCAGAAAAGAAGGTTGTCTTCCGTGTACCATTTGGCCCTATCATCCCAGTATTAGCTGTTGTTGTCAGCTTGATTATGATTGTAGCTGATAATCCGATGAACGTCGTTTACGGTGTCATTGGTGCTGCCGTTGCAAGCTTAGTCTACTACTTCATGCACGGTCGAAAACAGGTTCCTACTAACCCTGACTAACTCAAAGCATTATATCCCATAATGGAGGATTCTATATGTCAAAATTGATTCACTTAGACGGAAATAGTCTAACACTCGAAGATGTGATCGCAGTGGCTCGTCATGGAGCTACCTGCGAAATCGTCCAAGAAGCAAAGGAAGCTGTTGAAGCTTCCCGTAAAATCGTAGATGACATCGTCCGCGAAAAGCGGGTGGTCTACGGTGTTACAACTGGATTTGGCTCTCTCTGCAATGTCAGCATCTCACCAGAAGATACGACTCAACTGCAAGAAAACCTAATTCGTACGCACTCCTCAGGCTATGGTGATCCCCTGCCAGAAGATGCAGTCCGTGCCATCATGTTAATTCGGATTAATTCTCTGGTCAAGGGCTATTCTGGTATTCGTCTCTCTACTGTCGAAAAACTTCTGGAATTATTTAATAAAGGCGTTGTCCCTTACATTCCAGAAAAAGGCTCTCTGGGAGCTTCTGGTGACTTGGCACCGCTAGCTCATATGGTTCTGCCTATGCTAGGACTGGGGCGCGCTTACTATCAAGGTGAATTGCTCTCTGGACAAGAAGCTTTGGACAAGGCTGGTATCGAGAAAATTGCTCTAGCAGCCAAGGAAGGGCTGGCGCTGATTAACGGTACGACTGTTCTGACAGGTATCGGAGCTCTGGCTACCTACGATGCCATCCAGCTGCTTAAGCTGTCAGATGTCGCTGGCGCTCTTTCCATGGAAGTCCATAATGGTATTACCAGTCCTTTCGAAGAAGACCTGCATACCATTCGACCTCAAAGCGGACAGCTAGCTACAGCCCGCAATATCCGCAACCTTCTGGAAGGCAGTGGCAATACGACCGTAGCCACTCAACAACGGGTCCAAGACCCATACACCCTGCGTTGTATTCCGCAGATTCATGGTGCCAGCAAGGACTCTATCGCTTATGTCAAGACCAAGGTTGAGGTTGAGATCAACTCCGTCACAGACAACCCTATCATCACCAAGGAAGGCCATGTTATCTCAGGTGGTAACTTTCACGGCGAACCAATGGCACAGCCATTCGACTTCCTCGGCATCGCTATTTCTGAAATCGGAAATGTATCCGAGCGTCGTGTAGAACGTCTGGTCAACAGCCAACTGAGCAAGCTTCCATCATTCTTGGTCAAACACCCAGGACTCAACTCTGGCTTTATGATTACCCAGTACGCTTGTGCTTCGCTTGCTTCTGAGAACAAGGTCTTGTCTCATCCAGCCAGCGTAGACTCTATCCCATCTTGTGAAAACCAAGAAGACTTTGTCAGCATGGGAACTACTGCAGCACGTAAGGCAGCTGAAATTCTCAAGAATTCTCGCCGCATCGTGGCAACAGAAATCATGGCAGCCTGCCAAGCTCTGGATCTGAAACCAGAAAACCATGAACTTGGTAAAGGAACCAAGCCAGCCTACGACCTCTTCCGTCAGCATGTCCGCTTTATCGAGTTTGACAAGGACATCGAAATCTATGAAGAGCTCAACAAGGCTTCTGAGCTGATTGAAAACGAAGAATTCCTAGCAGCCGTTGAAAAGGCTGTGGACTTGAGCATTCAATTCTAAAGCTGATGACTCTTTAAAAAAGCTAACCTAAGAAGCCCGCTCTCATGCAGCTGGGCTTCTTTTCCCGCCAAAAGTCATTGACAGGCTTAGCGGAAACTCTTATAATAAAGTCGCAAGTATCGTTATGGAAAAGGACAAAATCATGTTAGAAGATTACTATCAGCTAGATAACAGCTACTATCATAAGAGACTGGATGATGATTTATATGCTGCCAAGTGGGGTATGGTTATTGAGTTTTTGGACTTAAATGACCCTAACTTAAAACTCTTTGACGGCGTCAACTTTGCCCTAATTGGCTTCAAGAGTGACAAAGGGGTTTATATCAACCACGGCCGAGTAGGGGCTGTCGAAGGGCCACAAGCTATCCGAACTCAGCTGGCCAAACTTCCTTGGCATCTGGGCAGAAACGTCCGCGTCTTTGATGTTGGCGATATTGACGGCCCTAACCGCTCTCTGGAGCAGCTGCAGCAAAGCTTGGCTCGAGCAGTCAAACGCCTGCGAGAGCTCAATCTCCGGCCTATTGTCCTAGGGGGTGGCCACGAAACAGCCTACGGCCACTATCTGGGCCTAAAGTCGTCACTAAATCCTGACCGAGACTTGGCCGTTATCAATATGGATGCCCACTTTGATTTGCGTCCCTATGACCAGACTGGTCCCAACTCAGGCACCGGTTTTCGCCAGATGTTCGATGACACTCTGGCTCAGAAGCAGGCCTTTAACTACCTTATCCTAGGGATTCAGGAGCACAATAACAATCTCTTTCTCTTTGACTTTGTGGCAAAATCCAAGGCCATCCAGTTTCTGACTGGAATGGATATTTACCAAATGGGTTACAAGGAAGTCTGTAAAGCGGTCGATACCTTTCTAGCTGGCAAGGAGCAGGTCTATTTGACCATTGATATTGACTGCTTCTCAGCTGCTGCCGCTCCTGGTGTCAGTGCCATTCAGTCACTGGGTGTAGACCCCAATCTAGCTGTTCTGGTCTTCCAGCATATCGCTGCTTCAGGCAAGCTGATAGGCTTTGACATCGTCGAAGTCTCTCCACCTCACGATATTGACAACCATACGGCTAATCTGGCTGCCAGCTTTGTCTTTTACCTGACCCAAGTCTGGGCGCAAGCACATGATTGATGGACATTTAAAAACTTCATTACAAACATCAAAAGAGGATGAACATAGATTTCATCCTCTTTTATTTTTTGTTTAATGCCTGAGATAGGTCTTGGCGTAAGTTTTCTAATTCCTTGAGTTGGTGGCGATCTCGGTAGGGATTGAGCTGGCTTTTAGCCGTTTCATAGTAGGTCTCAAAGTCCTGTTCCAGCAAGTCTTCAAAGCCTGCTCCCTGCAAGTTACCAGTCAGCAGGCCATACTTAATTACAGCCATCAGATAGTAGATCAGCCCCTTGTCCCGCGGATTGCCATAGCGACTGATGAGGCTATCCTTTTTCCGCAGCAGATCAAGCACCGGCTGATAATCTCTCTTCTCACAGCCAATCAAGGCCAAATACACTTCCAACTGGGTCTCTTTCCAAGGAAAGCTGAGGGACTCCAGAGCTGTTTTCGCCTTGAGGAAAATCCGCTCCGCCTGCTCATAATCTTTCAGCTGATAATAGGTCATACCCAAGCCGATGTAGAAAGCAAAAATCGAAGGCTCTGCTGTTTTATTTTCCGTCAACTTAATGGCCTCCTTCTGATGAGCCAGCGCAGTCGTGAAATTCCCGCGAATCTGCTCAATCTCTGCCAAATAGTCTAGAGCCGCCGCAATCTGAATCGAGTACTTGGAACGCAGCGAAGACGTCAGGCTGAAACAGTCAATGGACTGGTAGAGATGGTGAAGCGACTGCTCCTCATCTCCAATCATGAGATGATAGAGCCCCTTGAGCCGAAGATTGATAGCAATGGCCTCGTGATTGTTGGCCTGGACCGAAGCATCCAGAGCCAACTCCGTATAGTAGCGCATCTCAGGGATATTCTCCGTCTGGATGCAGTAGTAAATCATCTGCCGATAGCCTTCTAGGAGAAACTCCATCTGCTGCAGCTCCTTGGCAGAAATAATCACCTGCTGGATATTGTCCATCCCCTGCTGGTAATTCCCTGTCCGGATAGCATAGCGCCCTTCTAGATAGAGGAAGCGAAGAACCAAGAGCTGAAAATCTTTGTGATTCTGGTGTTTTCTCTCTAAGCCCTCTATCTCCCGACGGATACGGTCAAACTGGTCCAAAATTGCGGACTGATTGCTATCATCCGTCTTTTCGATAAAACCAAACTCCCGCGAATAAATTGGAAATAGCTCGTGATGAAACTGCAGGGTAGCCTCGAGATAATGCAGCTCATACTCCAGAGACTTAATCGGCTGCTTGGACATCTTGTAGTGATAGGCGATTTCATTGAGCAGCTGAGCATGATAGAGAGAGTCTCCCAGCTGGTCTTCCATTCCTTGGGCAATCTGGTGATGCAGCATTCGCTTCTTAGCGAGTGACAAGCGCTCATAGGCGTAAATTCTCAAAAGCTCCTGGCTGAATCGCACTACCAAGTCCTCGCCCTGCTCTTCTTCCACCAACAGCTGCTTCCATCCAAACTCCTCAGTGATTTCGACTACTTCTTCCATCGGCAGGCCTAGTAGCCTAGCCAAGAGCGAAACCGATGCAGGAGCCCTAAAGCAGGCCAGATAGTCCACCAACTCCTCCTCTTGGCTGCTCAAATAATCCAGCTTCAAGGATAGCTTGGCCTTGATGGCCGGAGTCAGCGGATGAAACTTCTCTCCTAGCAGAAGCTGCTCAGCATACTCCGACAGGAAGAAAGGGATACCTTGACTGACCCGATAAATATCCTCAAGGCCTTCTTCAGATATGGCTATCTGACCTGTCTGGGCTTGCAAGTAAGCTGCACTATCCTTAAAATTCAGCGGCTGCAGCTCAATAAAGTCCAGCTTATTGCGAACCAGCAGGTGATTGAAAAAATGTTCCAAATAAGAAGGGGTGCTCAGATGCTTGGTCAGCACAAAGGCCACAGGATAGCCGGTCAAATGATTCATAACCTGCTCCAAGACAGCAACACTGGTCTTATCCATCCAGTGACAGTCCTCAATCAAGATTATCAAAGCCTTTTTCTTAGAAATCTTCTGCAGAATATCTACCACAAACTGAGCCAGCTTGTCCGCATCCAACTGAAGACCAGAAGCGCCTCCTGTCAAAATAGGAAAATAACTCTCCAAAATAACCTGCCACTGGCTGATAGAAAGAATCTGGTGCTGGATAACCAAGTCGCCAAGGCCGTCCAGCAAGCCACGCCAAGGCTGAAGCTCTGCCTTCATCTCTTCCTTGAAGCACTCAGCCATGACAATCTGGAAATACTTGGTCTGATTGGCCAATACTTGACGAGTCACTGTCCGCTTTCCGATACCAGTACCACCGACTAGGACCAGAGCACGCGCCTCTTGAGCCTCTATCACTTTGGAGAAATAAGATTCCAAACGCTTGATTTCATCAACCCGCCCGAAAAAGTGGTCCGTATTGCGCAGAAACTGCTTAGTCTTACGCTCGCTACGATCCTTGGCAAGCACCTCATGATATAGTTGCTGGATAGGCTCCGTAGGACTAATGCCCAGTTCCTTATCCAAAATATTGACCAATTTATAATAAGTCTCTATCACCTTGCCAGGCCGATCATGATCCTGATAAAGCTTCATGAGCAAATGATAGTTCTTCTCATCAAACTCATCAATGCTAATCAAGCGGCGCAAATTCTGCTCAACCTCTTCCAAATCCAGCTGGTCTTTTTCCGTTTCAAGCCGTTGGTAGCAGGCTTGGATATAAAGTTGCTCATATCGCGTCCGCATCTTGGACACCCAATAATCAAAGGCCTCGCTGTCCTTGAGATAGAAGCCCTGCAGAAAATCCCCTTGATAGAGCGACAGATGCTCCGCAGGATGATCCGTGAAACGTTCTACATCACTTTCAATCGCACACTCGGGATTAAGCGACAGAACAGTTCGGTTGGGAGCGACAATCCACTCCCCACCTAGTAGCTTGTTAGCTTGATAAATTGTATTGCGCAGATTCTTTTTGGCGGTCTGATTATCCTTATTTTCCCAGAGGATTCCTGCAATCTCCTCCCGATTGACTGCTCCATTGATGTGGAGATAGTAAAGCAGAGCATTGATTTTGGCAAAAGGAAAAAAGACTTCCTCCTGATTGAGAAAGACACTCGGACTTCCCAGCAATTTCAACCTCAACTGATTTTTCGACATGCAAACGCCTCCAAGAAACCTTATAGAACTAATATAAACAAAAAGAGACAGTTTGGCAAGTAAAGTATTATACCAGCCCTTAATTTCCAGTTTTTAAATTGGTTTTATTTAGGATTTTTTTGTTATACTAGGATGAAAATAAAATTTTAGAAAGTTACTTATGAAGAAAAATATTGTTCTTTTCATTTTTCTCCTTCTGAGCGCGATTGGCTTAGAATACGAGACACAAGCCTATACTACTGGCAGTATGTCAGGCACTTCCTATGGGATAGTCGGACTATCAGCCCTCTTAGCCCTGCTCTATATCATCCCCGCCCTGCTCTTGATTCGCCAACTAGGCAAAAAATGGCAGACGCCCGCACTTAGTCTTGGAGTGGCTCTGCTAGGCGGCCTTTTCATCTCTGGCTGGACCTCTGGCTTGGCCAACACCTATATCCACGAGTGGGTCAGCACTAGCTTCCCAAATACTCTGCTCAGTGATCTAGAGAATGCTATCGCAGCTCCGCTGGTTGAAGAACCCCTCAAGCTGTTGGCAGTTGCCTTCGCTGTCTATCTAGTGCCCGTCAAAAAGCTCAAATCTTTCTTAATGCTGGGTATTACAGCTGGCATGGGCTTTCAGATTAGCGAGGACTTCTCTTATATCCTATCAGATCTGCCCGAAGGCTTCTCCTTCACTATCTCTGGTATCCTAGGTCGCATTACTGGCGGCGTTGCCTCTCACTGGCTTTACACCGCCCTGACCACTCTCGGTCTGGCACTCATGCTGCGCTATGCCAAGACTCAGAAAAACTACTTCCGAGCAGGGCTCTTCTACTTCCTAGCAGCCTTCGTTCTCCACTTCTTCTGGAACTCACCGCTGACTGCTATCGAAACGGATATCCCAATTATTGTACCGGCTATGACTGCTCTGGCTGTCTTTATCTTTTACCAAGCCTACCGAACAGCCCATAAAATCGATCAGGAAGAATTGGGAGGGGAATAATACCAAAAAAACGACCGTTAGGGTCGTTTTTTTGGTTGCTTATCATAGAGACATCTTTATCTAATACTACTTTTCATCAACTAGGATGCGGTGAAGCTTGTCTACTAAACTAGTATACTGATGCTCTTGTTTATGCAAGTTTCTCAAACTTTGATAATTTACAATTAAAATGGCTAATAAACAGAAATGACGGAAATAGTAAGATAAACTAACTAAGATTATAAATATCAACTTATTAAAAGAACATTGAATTTCAATTCCATTATAGATTATAATAGAAAGTATCGTCTTCAGATAATTTCTCTAAAAACTCTTCCAAGTTTGCAGATATTTCCGAATTATAATAATAGATTTTTCCGTTGTTCTCTGAACCAAATCCGATAGAGAGCAAGGCAACTTCGTTAGCCTCAAAAAAGATAAGCTTCTCCTCCTCAAAGTCGTCAAATATTTCAATATCAGGATAGAATTCATAATCGTTTCGCCTTAGTCTAAAGTCTAACACAGATTCTGGATCCATAATACGATTAAAATTTTCTACTTGACTTGCGAGAAATCCATAACCAACTTCTTTATAAAATTCTTTAAGCAAATAGGGGAAGCTAAAACCTAACTTTAACTCACTGTCTTCGATTTCAGCCTCAGTTAGTTTATAAAATTTATTTGCCGGGTTCAATTCAATTTTTTCAAACATTTAATTTCCTTATTTTTTAAATAACTTCCGACTAGGCCCGCCAGATCTATGAATACCAGATTGATGTTCATTTGGAAACTTGGCTGGGTGTATATTCCACCATTTGTTATCTCCTCCATAAGAATTTTCAATCAAGTGATGGGCATCATATTTTTCGCCTGCACGCCTTAGTATACGCTTCCCATCTTTAGAATAAACATTTTCTGTATACCTAGGCCAAGTTTGGTTTGTATTCAACTCCCATTCTTCAATAAGTTTATTAGTGACTTTATTAAATTCTTTACGATGATTATTCACTTCGGCAGTAGGCAATTTCTTATATTCAGTCGTGCGCAAGGCATTTTTCAGCTCAGCAATTTGATTAGTAGGTATCTTCCTATTTGTAATTCTTTGTATATCTGTAATATATCTTCTAGTCTCATTAGAATCAAAAGTCTTTCCTGCAAGCTGATTAACTTTCTTATTATCAGCATGGGTGCTAAGTTCCTGACTAAAGCCACCTTTACCTCCAACTCCATCTTTGTTATTGGTTAAACCAAGATTAGAATCAGTCTTTTTACTGAGGTAAGCTGGCGCTGATTTAGAATGAGAAGGTTTTGAAACATCAAGTACTAAACCTTCCGGTGTCACCATTGAAGGTTGTGGGAACCATTTTTCACCAAAATTATTAACTTTACTCTTAGTAGCATCAAATAGATTCTTTCCAAAACCTTCTGCTGTATTTAAGACTTTACCAGTTTTAGAAGCAATGGCATGTGCCGCACTACCAACGCCATTTTTTGCAATTTTTCCAGCTATAGATGCTTTCGACGCTGGTAAGGCAAACTCGGCCGCTTCCAAGGTAGTTTTAAGCTGATTTTTTTGAGCCAAACCGTCTCCGGTCATGAAATTTGAAATAGAGTTAATCTCGCGGGAGCCAGGAGAGACTTGACTCGCAAGATTCATTACATATCTGCTTACTCCTAATAACATCTCTGGTGCAGAGGTTGAATCCCATTTATCAACAATCCCTTGCCACACAGCAGAATCGCGATTATAAATTTCGTTCAATTCATCTTTAGATAGATTGACTAACCCAGCCTTATGAGCCGTAGTTTTCATTCCATCAAAGCTTAAATCGACCAAAGAAGCCAGCCCAGTAACAGCATCATTATAATAGTCCTTAAAGGCTGCTTTCCCAGCTTCATGGCTAATTTTGGATCTTTTTTCAAATGCATCTAGACTAAAATCCTTTGGCGATACCTTTGTTTCGGCTAAATATTTATTCGAAGCACTAGGATCTGCAAGAAGGTATTTATTGACAAATTGACTGAGTGCACCCGGCATTACCTCTTCTAGAGTTGTCGGACGATTTTTTACCTCTTGGTAACCCGCTTGATAATTTGGCTGACCAAATCGGTTCGGTTTCGTAGGTGCGCTCAGGTTTGCCCATCCTTTAGCAATCTTTTGACTTTTGCTTTCACTGGCTGAATCAGTATTTTGCTGGAGCAAATCGCTTAGTTTGGAAGTAGCGTTTGTTGGTTGTTCCTGCCAGATTTTCCTTGCTTGAGAAGCTCTATCTTGTCTTGCTTGAGCTCGCGCCAAGGCCTTAGCTTCTTCTTGGGCCTGACGGAAAGTATCAATTTTATTTTCTGCCGACTGGATTTTATTAAATCCTTTGGCTAACGCCCTGATTTCTTCTGATGTATAGTTAGATAAATCTACATTGACCTTATCGCCAGGTGTCAGATTAATACGGTTTTGTTTATTATTGATGTTCAGCTTATTCTGCCCGTGCAAATCCTGAAGAGCCAGCATAGAAGCTGCTGCAGCTTTTTCCTTATCATCCGGATAATGGAGATTGCCGATTTTGGCTAAGCTATCACCTTTCTTGATCTGATAGTCATTACTTGCAGATTGATTAAATAGAGGCCGAATTTCTTTACTATTTGCAAGATCCAACAAGCCTTGATAAGCCGATGTAGGCTGACCTTGGCTATCGGTGAGAGTAGAATGACCATAAGGAGTAAAATCTAACTTTCCCTTGTTACTTGAGGAAGTTGAGCTTAAACTATACTCTGGAGTTGTGGTAGCTGATGTTTCAGAATTATTCAGACCATAACCATAGTCTTTCAACGCTTTAATAAACTGATTTCTATGTTCTTCTGACAAGGAATCTAAAGCTGTTTCAACTTCCGGTGAGACAGCTAAGTTATAGCGACTACTGCCTGTGCTTGCTTTTTGAGTTCCAGCATTGGCAGATTCCAAGGCCTTTTCGGTAAAGTCTACTGCACCCAAAGCGTCTGTTGCAGATTGATCCACTTTAGAATCAGCCATTTTCAAGGCATCATCTTTACCTTTTTTAGCAAGACTGTCTGTCGTTACAGTATCATCTTTACCAGCAATCGCCTTATAATCAACAGAATCCGCCAAGTTGCCCGAAGCACTTACAGATGAATCGCTGATTGGTTTGTAATCGCTAGGCTTGATATTGCTAGCGTCCTCGCTTACCGACGGTGTGCTAATCGGACGATAGTCGCTCGAACTAACGTTGCTGACACTTTCGCTTACCGATGGTGTACTAATTGGCTGATAGTCGTTCGAACTAACATTGCTGACACTTTCGTTTACTGATGGTGTGCTAATCGGACGATAGTCGCTCGAACTAACACTGCTTACACTTTCACTTACCGACGGTGTGCTAATCGGACGGTAGTCGCTCGAACTAACGTTGCTGACACTTTCACTTACCGATGGTGTACTAATCGGACGGTAGTCGCTCGAACTAACACTGCTTACACTTTCACTTACCGATGGTGTGCTAATCGGACGGTAGTCGCTTGTGCTGATGTTGCTTAAGCTTGAACTAGAATTAGAACTGATTGGCGCATAATCAGAGGCTGAAAAAGAACTTCCAAAACCTCCGCCAAAATCGAAAGCTTTTACCTCATGAGGTTGAAAAGCCATCGCACTCAGTATGACAGCCGAAGCTATAACAACTTTACGAAATGATTTTTTCATAAGACAACCTTTCTATAATGTAATACCGTTAATATTATAACGCATATTTCTTATACCGTTAATATTTTTGGTACAATGTTATAGTTTTTTAATAAAAAGTTGGATTATCTTCATATTTATTTTCCTAATTTTTAAGACTCATTTAAGGTAGTTATGTATCATCAAACTCTATCCCCACCAGCTTTTCTATCCTTTTCTTTCCATGCTCTTTCCTTAAAGAAATGTTAACATCTTCTTAAAACTAACTTATATTAGGAATCTTTAAGCCGCAGTCTGTATACTTTCTACAAATCATCTAAGAAAGAGGTATGGATATGGATTATCTAGTGATTCCGGCCTATGAGCCTGATTATAATCTTATTAAGCTGATAAAAAAAATTCACCATAAGAGTGATTTTCATATCATTGTTATCGATGACGGCAGCTCTTCCAAATGCCAGATAGTCTTTGAGCAGGCGGAGCAGTACGCGACCGTGCTCCGTCATCAGGTCAATCAAGGCAAGGGGCAAGCGCTGAAGACCGCTTTTAGCTTTATCCAGGCACTGAGGAACTATGGAACGGTGGTAACAGCAGATGCGGACGGTCAGCACAAGGTCTGGGATATTTTCCGTGTAGCGAGCAAGGCTTCTGAAAATCCCAATCAGCTGATTCTGGGAGCACGCGCCTTTACTGGCAAGGTGCCTCTGCGCAGCCGCTTCGGCAACAGTCTGACTCGAGCTCTCTTCAAAGCCCAAACTGGCGTGGATGTTTCCGATACTCAGACAGGCTTACGAGCCTTTACGACCAACATGATTCCATTTATGCTAAAGGTAGAGGGGCAGCGCTATGAGTATGAAATGAACATGCTCTTAGAAGCCAGCAAGGAATATCGCATTTTGGAAGTGCCCATTGAGACGGTCTATATCAATGACAATCAAGACTCGCACTTCCGGCCGATTCGGGATGGGCTCATGATTTATAAAAATATATTCAAATTTGCCCTGACTTCTCTCAGCAGCTTCGTCGTGGATTACATCGTCTACGCACTGGCTCTCTTGTTTTTAGCTGCTGTGCCGACCAGCCTGAGAATTCTTCTCGCAAATGGGATTACCCGCGTGACCAGCTCAATCTTTAACTATTCGACCAATAAAAAGCTGGTCTTTAAGAACGACGACAGTATACTCAAGACAGGAACCAGCTATTTCAGCCTAGCTGTAGTGCTCTTTATCCTAGACACACTGCTGATTCGCCTCTTCTATGCTGTCTTTGGTCTTAATCTTCTGATTGTCAAAATCATCGTCGGTATCTTGCTCTTCACCGCCTCCTGGATGGTCCAAAAGAGATTTATTTTTAAGGAAAGGACAAACACCGCATCATGAAATTTTTAAAGAAACGCTATGCCTACCCCTCCATTTTCGGGCTGCTTCTGACAGCTTCTTTCAGCTACTCCATGCTGAAAACCTTTGTCATCGCAGAGACCATTTCCACGGTTTCAAGCGCAAGTTCGTCGTCCAATGCCGAGGCTGCCAGTAAGGCTGCGGAAACAGCGACTGTGACGGATACCAGCTATTCAGACGACAACATCTCGGTCACATTGACTGAAAAGACCGTCAGCAACACCCAAGTCTACATCGCCGATGTGACCGTTAGCTCATCAGAATACCTGAAAACGGCCTTTGCCCAAAACACCTACGGAAACAATGTCACAGCAAAAACCTCGGAAACGGCTGCCAGCAACAATGCTATCCTAGCGGTTAACGGTGACTACTATGGAGCCAACACAACCGGCTATGTCATCCGCAATGGCGTCGTCTACCGCGATACCGTCCGAGAAGACTCTAGCAATGGTGATTTGGCTATTTACAAAGACGGCTCCTTCAAGATTATCTATGAAGACCAAGTCTCTGCCGATCAACTGATCAAAGACGGTGTGGTCAATCTCTTGGCCTTCGGCCCATCTCTTGTAGAAAATGGTGAGATTGTCGTTGATACCAACTCAGAAGTCGGCCAGTCCATGTCTTCCAACCCACGTACAGCTATCGGTATCATTGATGAAAACCACTACATCATCATCGTTTCAGACGGACGCACCTCAGAAAGTCAAGGACTATCCCTCTATGAATTGGCTGAGGTCATGAAATCTTATGGCGTCAAGACTGCTTATAACCTTGATGGTGGCGGATCTTCTACACTCTACTTCAACGGTCAGGTAATCAACAAACCAACGACCAATGGGAATATTTCAGAAAGGGCGGTGAGTGACATTGTCTACATCGGTTACTAATCCAAGTAAAAAACGTTTTAGAAAAACAGCCCTTATCTACGCACTATTAACAATTTTCTTCTTTGCTTTCAGCAGAATCTATGAATCCTTCAGTTTCGGCGAAACATCTAGCCACATGCACTATCTCTTTGCCCTTCCTCTAGCGGGCGGCATCCTCCTCCTGCTCTTTATGAAAGTCATCCCTAACCTCTCTCGGCTCAGCCTCAACCTCTGGAACTCAGCTGTCGCCATCATGACAGCCGGCATGCTCTTCCGTGGCATCGTCAATCTATCCGGACGATCCACAACACTTGATATGACCTACTGGTACCTAGGAGTAGCCTTTGCGGCTCTGGCGCTACTCTCCATGGTCTTTACTCGAAGTGTGTGGAATAAAGAATGCCAAGCACAGCCAATACCCAGCAAAAAAGAAGACGCAGAACTAAGTCGCCCTGAAACCTACAGTCAAGTATAAACCAAAAAACCTCAGAAAAATCTGAGGTTTTTATTGTAGTGATAATATTTCTGTTTCTTCATTACTATGAGCCGTTAAAAAAATTTGCTTTTTCATTCACACTCATACACATCACCCGTTAACGGGTCAATCACTTCCGCCAGCTTAAAGTGCCCTTGGTCAAAATGGTAGTGACAGATAGCGCAGTTGCCAAAGCGCACCTTGGGATCCAGATCTTGAGCCGCAATCTTGAGATAGAAGGCCCACATGGCACCACCGTGGCTGACGGTCAAGACTGGCTCTGCATTCGCCTGCTCCATGACCTGAGTCAGAGTGACTAGCACGCGCTCACCGACTTGGTCCACACCTTCTCCGCTATAGGGGACGAAGAGGTCTTCAAAAGAGGTAGCTCCCGGTCGGAATTTCGGCTGCAGACGTTCAGGCTGGGCCTCAAAAAGACCAAAGTTCCATTCTTTAATGCCCTTAAGGCGAGTATAGTCGGTCCGGCCAGAGACAAGTTCCAGAGTATCAGAAGCTCGCTCCTGAGTGGACGAGTAGAGAGGACCAAAACGAATGCCCCGCCCTTGCAAATAAGCCCCTGCCTGCCGGGCCTGTTCCTGCCCTAGTTCAGTCAAAGGGGAGTCGCTAGTTCCCTGCACCAAGCCTTCTTGGTTGAAAAAAGTCTGACCGTGCCGCATCAAATATAAATCTTTCATTTTCCCTCCCAGTCGCTAAAATCGTGACCAATCACTTCTTCTAGGTAAAATTGGTCCTGTTCAAAAGTAAACTTCAAAATACCGCAATTGGTCATGTGACCCAGACTTTCCAGACGCCAGTTTTTCTGCCAAGCCCTAGCAAAATTGGCCATAGCTGCACCATGAGAAACCATGAGCACGGACTGGCCATCTGTCTCTTGCATGAGCTTGAGAACGGTCGCTGTCATACGCTCCTGCACCTGATTCTGGGATTCACCGCCATAGGTCACAAAGAAATCTTTATAAGGCAGGGGTGGATTGAGGTCTTCACTTTCCCCTTCAAAGGTGCCGAAGTTCCACTCCTTGAGTCCCTTGACACGCTTATAGGGAAGCTTCCCGTCTGTTACCAATTCCAAGGTATCACAGGCCCGCTCTTGAGTAGAGCTATAAGCATCGTCAAAAGTAATTCCGGAATCCTTAAAATATTGCCCTGCCACCTTGGCCTGATAGATGCCAAAATCAGTCAGAGGAGCATCACACCAGCCCTGCACCTTGTGGCGTAGGTTGAAAAGCGTCTGGCCATGCCGCATCAGATAAAGAGTTTTTGCCATCATTCATATCTCCTTTAGATGAGTTCTAACTTTTCAAAGGCCTTGTAGAGACCATCTTGGCTGACCGAGTCTGTCACCAGATCGGCCATAGCCTTGATTTCCGCTCCGCCATTTCCCATAGCGACCCCGACCTGACAATAGTCCAGCATAGGAATATCAACCTTGGCATCACCGAAAGCCAGAGTATCCGCCTTGTCAGCATCCAGATGCTTCAGCAGAACCTCAATGGCATGCGCCTTGGTAATATCTTTGACACCCAAATCGCCAAATAGAGCATGCTCACCCTTTCCTCCCCAAGTACCTGCCTTAAGTTCAGGAAAAGCTGCCTTAGAGTCCAGATGGTCTTGGTAACTCTTGAGAATAAAGCTGACTTTGTTCAGGTCGTCCCGATAGAGCTCCCCACCATAAACCAGGCCATGAAGAGCTTCTTCAGCCTCCATATTTACTACTTTTTCTGGATTGACACCTTTTCCAAGTACATAGCTGCGAAGCACCGGTCATGCTGCTTCGCGGAAGCCTTTACTGGCAAAAAGGCCGTTATTACTCTCTAGGTAAAACTCTAGCCCTCGCTCCTGAAGCCAGTCGACTAGCCTTTTCGCGATATCTCGTGGAATCAGTTGGTGCAGAATAACCTGCCCCTCATGCTCAACATAAGAACCGTTACCACCAATCATACCATCAAAGCCAATATCCCAAATTTCTGGCGGCATCTCAGCCTTGCTGCGACCTGTGCAGACATAAACCAAATGGCCCTTTTCCCGTGCCTTCCGAATGGCAACCACAGCAGACTCCGGTATATGATTATCATAGTCGATGATGGTCCCATCCACGTCCAGAAAGATGATTTTTCTCGTCATAAAACTTCCTCTTCCTCGCATTTACCGAATGCTTTCTACTAATAATCCAATCTAGCAAATGCGTTCTTCATTTTTTTCAAATTCTCTCATTTTTGGCCAATATATTTTACGAACTCTCTATCCTATTATATATCTTTTCGAAAGCCTTTTCCTATAGAATTATCAGAGATATTGGTACTATCCTTTTTTTCTCAGAGAAAAAAAGCAAGAAGGACAGCTTTTAATCAGCTTGTTCCTTCTGCTTTTTTATTTCCCATCTTATCTACTCATCCTCTGCTTCAAACAGCCAGAGTTTGGAATCAAAGTCATAGCTCGGCTTTTGCTCAGAATCCTCCAGAAGCTGACCGCTGGAAGCGTCCGTGGTCACCAGCCCAACTCGCATAAGCTCAGCCCCCATATAGACACGCCCCTCTAGCCGATAGACCTTATCCACAGCCAGTCCTTTCAACTGCAAGCGCTGATGAGAGCGATTGACTTGGTTGAGGACCTTGAAAGTGCCTAAAAGCGCCGTGTTCTGATCCTGACTGACAACCATCCAAGCTGTCTGCCCATCTCCCTTAAACGGCGACTGCAGTCGATAAAAAGTTCCATTATGAATCAGCTCTCGATGGCGCTTGTAAAAAGCTATCTGTTCCCTCACCTCAGCCAATTCTTCTGGACTTAGCTGATTAAGATCCAGCTCATAGCCAAAGGAACCAAAAAAGGCGACATTCCCCCGCGTCTTCAATGGAGTCAGACGATTGGTCTGGTGATTGGGCACGATGGAGACATGGGCTCCCATGGACGAAAGCGGATAGAGAAGACTGGTTCCATACTGGATTTTCAAGCGCTCGATCGCATCCGAGTCATCGCTGGTCCAAGCTTGAGGAGCATAGTAGAGCATACCTGGATCAAAGCGGCCTCCACCTGAAGAGCAGGACTCAAATAACAATCTCGGATAGCGACTGATCAAACGCTCATACAAGTCATAAACGCCCAAGACATAGCGGTGAAAAATCTCGCCTTGCTGATCAGCTGGCCAAGCAGCCGAAAAGACATCCGTCAGAGGGCGATTCATATCCCATTTGATATAATCCAGCTGCGCTTCCTCAATAATCGCTGACAGACGCTCAAAAATCTCATCCACTACTTCCGGCCGAGAATAGTCCAAAACAAACTGGTTCCGACCATGGTGGGGCTGTCTATCTGGCACTGCAAACAGCCAGTCAGGATGAGTTCGGTAGAGTTGACTGTCCTTATTGACCATTTCCGGCTCAAACCAAAGACCAAACTGCATGCCCAAACCGTGAATTCGCTCTGCTAGCGAGCCCAGTCCCTGCGGCAGCCTTTCTGGATTGACAAACCAATCACCCAGCCCAGCGCGGTCATTAGTCCGCTGGCCAAACCAGCCGTCATCTAGCACAAAGAGCTCCACTCCTACTTCCTGAGCTTTTTCAGCAAGATCCAGCAACTGATTCTCACTAAAGTCAAAATAGGTAGCTTCCCAGTTATTGATGAGCACAGGACGCGCTCGCTCGCACCAGTATCCCCTTGCTAGTCGTTGACGAAATAGCTGATGAAAGACTTGACTCATGCCGTTGAGGCCCTGCTCAGAATATACCAGCAGAGCTTCTGGACTGGTAAAGGACTGGTCCGCAGCCAGCTTCCACTCAAAACCGAAAGGATTGATGCCTAGCTGCAGCCGAGTCACATTATAGGTATCCACCTCAGCCTGAATGAGAAAATTGCCTGAATACACCAAGGCCGCTCCTAGCACTGGACCTGAAAACTCAGTCGTTTCCGGTCGCTTAAGAGCTACAAAAGGATTGTGGTGAGGACTGGAAATACCACGAGTTGACTCAATGGACTGAATCCCCTGCTGAAGCGGGCGCTCCTTGATATGGCGTTCCCGGGCCCATGCCCCTGATAACTGCAGCCAGTCATAATCAGCATCTGGCAGATCCAGCGACAGACTAGCTAGGGATTCCAAGTAGCAAGTTTCCCTGCCTTGATTGATCACTTTGCAGGAGCGAGCGATAACGGGCCAATCAGCAAAAATCGTATAAAACAGCTGAACTTCCACTTCTGTCAACTCATCTTGCAGGGTCAAGATAAGAGTTTTAGCCTCCGTTTGAGTCTCTGTATAAATAGCGGGCAGCCCCTCTAAAGCTGGCTTACCATCTACCATCTGATGACTGACATAGACAAAGTCAGTAATACGCGAGCCATTTCCCTGCCGCAGACAGATAGCGGGATGACGAAAATCTGTCATGCCGTATTCTGGAAATTCCTGCCGCACATGCTCCAAAGAATAGCGTAAATCCCCTTCTTTCCGATAGGTTGTCATGGGCCGATGCTGCAACTCCACCAGATAAGAATAATCCCGCTCTGGTACTGCCGCTCCGTAGTAAAGCTGCAAGAGTTTACCATCCTCCGCAACCCGAAAGATGTAAGAAACATCACCATTAGTCAGATGAAATTGTCTGTACTCTTCATTAAACAAAATACTCGCCTTATTCATGACCTTCTCCTTTCATAGTCCGCAATCATGCTTCTCTTTTCATTATAAAAAAGGCTACCCCTTTTGGTAAGCCTTTCTTTCTAGTATTATTTATCCAAATGTGACTTTTTACAGCTCCTGCCCCAGATGAGAGCTAGACTTGCGAAAATTCAAGGGCGACTGGCCACGCGCCTTTTTGAAGGCTTTTGAAAAGCTCTGTGTTCCGGCAAAGCCTGTCTTACTGGCAATCTCTTCCACCGAAAGCTGGCTACTCGTCAGTAAATCAGCTGCCATATTGAGCCGCAAATCATTGCTGTACTCCTTAATTCCCTTGCCTACTTCATCCTTGAAAAGCCGAGATAGGTAGGAAGGATGTAGCGCTAATTTCTGCGCCAAGTCCTGCACAGATAAACTTTCTGGCAGATGACTGCTCAGCAGTTCCAAGACCTGCTGGACATAAGGATTGACCTGACGGCTTTCCATGATTAAGGATGTCTGCTTGAGACGCTGGGACAAGAGCTCTAGAAAGCGATAAACTTGCCTTTGCAGAGCTAGTTCAGCTGTTATTCCGCTACCCTCATAGGCCAGACTTTCAAAGACCAAGGCCTTAAATTCCTGGAAAGAAGTCAGCTCAAAAGACCATTGGCCTGACTGTAGTCCCAGAGCCTGCAGATAACGAGGCAAGAGGTGCCCACCCAGTCCCATCCAGACATAAGACCATGGCTCTTCTCCATCAGCCTGATAAAAGACCGACTGACCCGGTGGCACCACAAAGCCTTGCCCTTCCTGTAAATCATAGCGCTGATTGCCAACGGAGTAAGTCCCCCGCCCCTCCAGTACGATATGAATGACATAAACATCCCGAACAGCCGGCCCAAAGCTATGATGGGCTTCCGTTTTTGAATAACCACAGAAAGCAAAAAAACAATCTTCTTGGCCAAACTGCATAGACTTAACCAAGGTCAGCGAATGTTCCATCAGCTCCTCCTTAGATTTGGATAAGTTTTTTATCCTTATTATAAAACAAAAACCACTAAACAGCAAATGAATCTGATTAGTGGTTTCTTCATTCATCTTAAAAAGATTGGACGGATGGGTGATGATTAAAGAGAGCATGGGTAGCCTTATAGATATGGTAAGCTGTTGCGGCATTATTCATAGTGTAAAGGTGTATGCCCGCTACATCCTGGGTCACCAAGTCAACAATTTGGTCCACTGCATAAGCCAGACCAGCTGCTCTCAGAGACTCTGGGTCATGTTCGTACTTATCCAGAATAGCCCGGAATTTTCTCGGCAGCTTGATATTTTCGCATGTCTTGAGCAGGCGGAGAGCCTGATTGCGGTTGAGAATCGGCATAATCCCAGCATGTATGGGCACTTCAATACCCGCTAAAATACACTTGTCCTGAAAATCATAGAAGCGCTCATTGTCAAAGAAAAGCTGGGTCACCAGACTAGAACAGCCAACGTCTACCTTTTTCTTGAGATTTTGAATATCTGAAATCTGATTTGGCGAATCTGGATGGCCCTCTGGATAGCAGGCTCCGATGATGTTAAAGTGCGGCGCTTCTGTCTTGATGTATTCGATCAAATCAGTCGCATAGGTAAAATCATCCTTAGGCGCTACATCGGGGAAAATATCCCCTCGCAAAGCCAAAATCTGATGGACACCAACCCGATCCAAAGACTGCAAGATATTAGACACCATGTCCTTGGTCAGATAGACCGCAGGTAAGTGAGCAATGGTCGGAATCTTGAGATCATTGGCGATGAACTCCGTCAAACGAACCGTCGTCTCCTCAATGTCAAATTTATTATTGCTTGCTGTCACACTAATAAAGTGAGGAGCCAGATCTTGCATCTCTCTCAATGCCTGAAAAATCTTATCATTGCCTACTGCCGGATTGGGAGGAAATACTTCAAATGAGAGACTAGGTGTATGACGACGAACCATATAACAAAAAGTTCCTTTCAATGATGGTAGCGATAGCTGAGGACAATCCTAGAAGAACAGCTACTTCAGGATTGCCAGCTCTGCTTCAATTTTTGGGGTATCCTCCATCAAGATCAACTTTTGAGGTTCCAGGAGGATTATTGCAAATGTTGTCTAGCTGCTTTGGCTGCTCCTACTAAGCGCTCCAAGCTAGCCTTAGTTTCTGGGATACCACGAGTTTTAAGACCACAGTCAGGGTTGATCCAGACCTTGCTGCTCGGCACCTTAGCCAAGATAGCTTCAATCGTATGGTCAATTTCCCCTTCATTTGGCACGCGCGGTGAGTGGATATCATAAACTCCAGGCCCCACTTCTGTCTGGAAGTTCTTAGCCTTGAGCTCATCCAGGATTTCCAAGTTAGAGCGACTCGCTTCAAAGGAAATCACGTCCGCATCCATGTTGTCGATAGCAGGGATGATATCGGTAAATTCTGAGTAACACATGTGAGTGTGGATTTGTGTATCTGGCGCTACTGTTGAGTGGACTAGACGGAAGGCTGGAATTGCCCAGTCAAGGTAGTCTTCATACCAGTCGCTACGACGGAGTGGTAATTTCTCACGAAGAGCAGCTTCGTCGATTTGGATAATCTTCACGCCTGCAGCTTCAAGGTCAAGTACTTCATCTTTGATTGCAAGAGCGATTTGAAGGGTAGAATCCTTGATAGAGATGTCTTCACGTGGGAAAGACCAGTTGAGGATGGTTACAGGTCCAGTCAACATACCCTTAACAGGTTTGTCGGTACGGCTTTGTGCGTAGCTAGACCATTTAACAGTGATTGGGTTGAGACGAGTCACATCACCCCAGATGATTGGTGGTTTCACTCCACGCATACCGTATGATTGTACCCAACCATTCTTAGAGAAGAGGTAACCTGATAGGTTTTGACCGAAGTACTCAACCATGTCATTACGCTCGAACTCACCGTGCACCAGCACGTCAAAGCCAACTTCTTCTTGCCATTTGATCCATTCATCAATCTGCTCAGCCAAGAACTTGTCATAGTCTCCTGCTGACAGCTCGCCCTTGCGGAAAGCCAAACGTTTGGCACGGACTTCCTTGGTTTGAGGGAAGGAACCAATTGTCGTAGTTGGCAATGGCGGCAGATTGAGCGCCTTGTGCTGGATTTCCTCACGCTCTGCAAAGACCGGCAGGCGAGTGTAGTCTGCATCTGTCAAGCCAGCGATCCGAGCAGCCAGCTCTGCATTTTGCCCAACACGCTCTGCTGCAAAGAGAGCTTTGTTAGCAGCAAGTGCTTCTGCACCACCGCCATTACGGATAGCATCCAAGTCACGGATTTCATCCAATTTTTCCACCGCAAAGGCAAAGTGGTTCAAGATTGCTGGTTCAAATTCTTCGTTAGCAGTCGTAAATGGCACATGGAGCAGCGAACATGAGCTTGTCAAGACGATGTTTTCAGCTGGGATTTGCTCAAGAACAGCCAAGCTCTTTTCATAGTTGTTGCGCCAGATGTTTTTACCGTTGACAATCCCTGCATAAAGAGTCTTGTCAGCAGGGAAGCCACCTTTAACAAGTTCAAGTGTTTTCTTACCTTCAACGAAGTCCAAACCAATCGCATCTACTGGCAACTCTACAAGATCTGCATAGATGTCACGAACGTCACCAAAATAGGTTTGAACCAAGACTTCCAAGCCTTTCTTGTCTGCCAAAAGCTTCTTATAAAGGTCCAAGAAGAGTGCTTTTTCTTCTGCTGATAGGTCTTTGACCAGGCTTGGCTCATCCAGCTGGATGCGCTCTGCGCCTAGCTCTGCTAATTTTGCAAAAACTTCTTGATAAGCTGCAGCCAGGGCATCGACAAAGTCAGCCGGAGCCACACCCTCTTCAAAGTCAGATACTTGCAGGAGAGTGAATGGACCAACCACAACAGGACGGGTTACCAAGCCCAACTCTTTCGCTTCTGCAAATTCATCAAAAATCTTGTGTCCAGCCAGCTTGACTTGGGTTTCTTTTTCAAATTTAGGAACGATATAGTGGTAGTTGGTGTTGAACCATTTCTTCATCGGAAGGGCACGGACATCCCCTTTTTCGCCCTGATAACCACGAGCCAAGGCGAAATACCGCTCCAAGTCAGTCAACTCCAAGCCTTGCACAGATGACGGCACCACGTTAAAGAGAAAGGCCGCATCCAGCACATTGTCGTAGTGAGAGAAGTCATTTGACGGAATTTCTGAAATTCCTTTTTCCTTAACAATATTCCAGTGCTTAGCGCGCAGCTCTTTGGCCGCAGCCAGAAGCTCTTCTGCTGAGATTTCATGTCTAAAGTATTTTTCAGTTGTAAATTTCAATTCGCGGAATTCGCCCAAACGTGGGAAACCAATGATAGTCGTTGACATAAACGTCCTCCAAAATTTTTCTTGATTTTATCTTATCAGAAAATCCCCCCTCTGTATAATTGGAATTTCCCAGAGTTTGATATAGCCTAAAACTATAACCCGACTTCCTTTACAAGCACAGAAGCTTATTTTTTAACTTCTATTGACCAAGATTATTGTTTGCTATAGGTAGAAGTTATGACCTTGGAAAAAGAAAAACCAGCGAGTTTTTATTCTCGCTGGTTTCTTTTCATTCTTTTACTAGTGCTTTTTCCCCTCCTTCTCTACAACAAACTCTCGGACTAGGCGGTAGATAACTGCGAAGATAGGGGTGAAGAAAATCATGCCGACTAGGCCGAAGAGATTACCCCCGATCAGAGCTGCGGCTAGGGTAAAGAGAGTTGGAAGACCGACAGACTGGCCAACCACGCGCGGATAGATAACATTGCCCTCAATCAGCTGCACTCCCTGAAAGACTGCGATTGAAAGAAGAGCTTTCCAAGGGCTGTCGGTGAAGATAAAGATAGCTCCTAGAGCACAAGCTGAGAAAGGCCCAATGTAGGGAATAAAAGAGAGCACTCCGGCCAAAACTCCTGTCAAGGCCGCATAAGGCAGGCCTGTCAGAGAATAGGCGATAAAGACTAAAACACCGACAATGACAGCCTCAATCATCTGCCCCATCAGAAACTTATCATAGGTCTCAACAATGACAGAACCGACATAGGATAGGCGTTTCAAAGCCTTCTCAGGAAGCAGAACCTGCAAGAGACGGCTAGTGATTGTCTGCAAATGCTCCTTGCTGCTCAAGAAGGCAAACATGAGAAAAATAGACATGATGACAGAGAAGAAATTGCCAAAGATGGCAGAGATATTGCCCGTCAGACTGCCCAGAAGAGAGATGGCTCGGTTGACAATGTCGCTGTTTTGCAGCTGCTTGGTCAAATCTTTCAGCTGGCTAGAGGAAAGCAAGCCAGACTGCTGCAGCCACTTGGCTACCTGAGGCGCTACCTTGCCGATTGTTGCGCTCAGCTGATTGACCGCTGTGGTTAGGGTTGGCACAACAATAGAAACAATCCCTGTCATAATGAGAGCTAAAATCAGCACCTCTAAAATTAAGGCCAAACCGCGCTGCAATTTCTGAGGGACTCGGCATTTGTCCAAGAAGTCTTCTAGTTTCTTCATCGGGACATTAAAAATAAAGGCTAGGACTCCACCTAGTATAATGGGTGAAAAAACCGAAGTCAGACTCTGCAGGCCAGACCAGATATTCCCGATATAGAGAACCAGAGCCAGAGCGAGCGCCGCAAAGACGATCAGTTTATAAGATTCATTTATTTTTTTCATAAGGCTTCCTTTTAAGGTTTTGTCATTTCCTTATTTTATCATAATTTTCGCGGGCTTTCGAGCAGAAGGAAGCATGGGTTAGTCAGCTTTGTCTTCACTTTTAATTTTTTGAAAATCTTGAAGATAGAGAAATCCAGCCCCTATGGACAGAAGCCCTCCAAAGATAGCTAGAAAAGGAATAAATCCCATGATGGATGCAAAAAGCAACATCTGATGATTCATCTTATTGACCCTTGAGTCCCCACTATAATGAGACATACCAGCTAAGGAAAGTATCAACAAGAAAACATTAATTAGCATAATCAGAAGTGCCCATATGTAATTTTCAATGAAGCTGACAATCAAATCAACAAACTCAAAACTCGAACTTTGTAAAGAAAAATACATGATAAGAATTCCCGCTATAATACTCACAATTCCATTTACCAATAACAATTTATTCGACTTCATATAAATCTCATTCTTTCTTTTTTAAACATAGTATACCTAGCTACTTTCTAATCTGTCAACCTTTATAAAAGAATGACTGTTTCATCCGATAAATCCGTTTTCATTCATATTATCTTATGATAAAATAAGCTTATGCACAAGAAAACGATTATTGATTTTAAGCAGTTGGGCCAACGTCTCATTTTTACGAATCCCATCAAGGAGCTAAAGACTCGCAATCTTGACCAGGTAGAGGCGCTTTTGACAGAGATTGAGAGCTGGCAGGAGAAAGGATACTATGCTGTCGGTTATGTCAGCTATGAAGCAGCTCCAGCCTTTGAGGAAAAGTTTCAGGTTCATCAGGCTCCGCTCCAGAAAGAATACCTCCTCTACTTTACTATCCACGACAAGGCCGAGCAGGCTTCTACCCCCTTGACCTATGAGGAAGTGGAAATGCCAGCAGCTTGGCAGGGGCTGACTTCTGAGCAAGAATACCAGAAGGCTATCGAAACTATCCACCATCATATCCGCCAGGGCGATACCTATCAGGTCAACTATACGGTACAGCTGTGCGCGGAGCTCAATCCTGAGGACAGCTTGGCCATTTACAACAGGCTGGTCGTCGAGCAAAACGCTGCATACAATGCTTATGTAGAGCATGACGAGACTGCCATTTTATCCATCAGTCCTGAACTCTTTTTCGAGGAGCACCGAGGTCAACTGACCACTCGTCCTATGAAAGGAACCACCAATCGGGGACTGACCTTAGAGCAGGATAGAGAGCAGGCAGCATGGCTGGCTCAGGATGCTAAAAATCGAGCAGAAAATATGATGATTGTCGATTTACTCCGCAATGATATGAACCGCATTTCTCAGACGGGCAGCGAGCGGGTTGAGCGCCTCTGCAGTGTCGAGCAATACTCTACAGTCTGGCAGATGACCTCTACCATCAAAAGCCAGCTGCATGAGGAGATCGGACTGGCAGATCTTTTCAAGGCGCTCTTTCCTTGCGGATCCATCACAGGCGCTCCTAAGATTTCGACCATGGCTATCATCAAGGCGACAGAAAAAGCGGCTCGCGGGGTCTACTGCGGTACAGTCGGCATTTGCCTGCCAGACCAAAGACGGATTTTCAACGTCGCCATCCGCACCATTCAGCTGGAGGGAAGGAAAGCCATCTATGGCGTTGGCGGCGGCATCACTTGGGATAGCACGTGGAAATCCGAGTACATCGAGACACAGCAAAAATCTGCCGTCCTCTATCGGAAAAATCCGCGATTCGACCTGATTTCTACCGGAAAAGTAGCGAATGGAAAGCTGACCTTGCAAGACCAACACCTGCAAAGACTGACAGAAGCAGCCGGCTACTTTGCCTATCCTTTTGACCAAGACAAACTAACGCAAGAACTAAGAGAAACCTGCGCTCAGCTAGATAAAGGGCAGGAATACAGGCTGCGTATAGCTCTTAAAAAAGGCGGCAGCATTGAGCTAGAAACGGCCCCTCTACTACCACTGACAGAGACTTTCAGAAAGGCAAAATTGGTCGAGCAAACAGCCAATCTAGACCAGCCTTTCACCTATTTCAAGACCAGCCATCGGCCACATCTGACCTTGGAGCAGCAAGAGCAGATTTATTACAATGCCCAAGGCCAGCTGCTGGAAACCTCTATCGGAAATCTGCTGCTGGAGCTTGACGGCAAGCTCTACACGACTCCAGCTGAACTGGGCCTGCTCAAGGGCATCTATCGCCAGCAGCTACTGGATAATGGACAGGCTACTGAGAAGATTCTGACTCTTTCTGACCTAGATCAAGCGTCGAAAATCTACGCCTGCAACGCAGTCAGGGGACTGTACGAGCTGGAGATTGATAAAGGAGAGCTCTGACATGAAAGTTATCTTTCTGCACGGACTAGGGCAAGATGAGTATTCTTGGAAGAAAGTTCAAGAAGCTCTAGCTGATGTCCCGACGGAGTCGCTGGCTCTTTTTCCAAAGGGCAATGAAAGCTATCAAGACATTCGACAAGCAACCCTCCAGCACCTTCAGGCCCAAAATCAGCCTTTTCTCTTAGTCGGTTTGTCACTCGGTGGCCTGCTGGCACTGGACCTGGCTGACCAAGCTCCTCCTCATCTGAAGGGCTTGACTTTATCGGGGACTCAATATAATTTAGCAGATAATTTTCTCTACAGACTGCAGATTCTCGTCTTTAAACTGATGCCTAAAAGCGTCTTCACCAAGCAAGGAGCCGATAAGGACCAGATGATACGGATTTTGACCGAACTGCGTAAGGTAAATCTCACTGATAAAATTACGAAAATCAAGCTCCCCAGCCTGCTGGTTTGCGGCAGCAAAGACAAGCCCAATCTAAAAGCTGCCTATGAGCTTAACAAGCTGCTGAAAGATTCTCAGCTTCACATCATAGAAAAGGGCGGCCATACTCTGAATAGCCAAGCGCCCGAAGCATTTGCTCAAATAATAGAGAAATTCCTACATGAGTTCTGACCCTTTTACAAGACAAACCAAAAACTTTAGAAATATTTGAGAAATTCTTTATAAATATTTGAAAGTTTGGCGCTATACTAATTAATAAGAAGAGGAGTTTTCTCTCCCAACATCATGAAAAGGAGACTTGACATGGAAAATGTTTTGGTTTTACAGCAAGTCAGCAAAAAATTTGGCCGGCAGTACGCTCTGACCGATGTGAGTCTGACGATAAAAAAAGGAGATATTTACGGTTTAATTGGCAAGAACGGGGCCGGAAAGACCACTCTGATCAAGGTCATCACCCAGCTCTTGGAAGCAAGCAGTGGCAATGTCTCCCTCTTTGGCTCTCAGAACTATCAAGAATGGACGCAGAGCCTCAAACGGGTCGGATCGGTCATCGAAACACCGGTCGCTCACAACCACCTGACAGCCTATGAAAATCTCAGCTACTACTGCAAGCTCCGCCATATTCCCCATGCGGACAAAGTCATCCGTGAAACCTTGGAATATGTGGACTTGACAGATACCGGCAAGAAGAAATTCCGCGACTTCTCACTCGGGATGAAACAACGGCTGGGTCTGGCTATCGCGCTTCTTACCAGACCCGACCTGATGATACTGGATGAGCCTATCAATGGCCTGGATCCAGTCGGCATCAAGGAATTCCGCCAGCTGGTGCAGCGGCTCAACGAGGAGTTGGGCATGACCTTTATCATCTCCAGCCATATCCTGTCTGAACTCTACTTGGTGGGTACTCGGTTCGGCATTATCGAGGAAGGACGACTGATTCGCGAGATTTCAAAAGCGGAGTTTGAAGAACAGAGCGAAGACTATATCGTGCTTAAAACGTCGCAGTTGGAAGAAGCCAGCCGGCTGATTCACGACCAGCTCATGCATCGTATCAAGGTGGTCAATGCTTCTGACGAGATTCATATCTTTACCCATTCACATGAGATTAGCAAGATTGTCAAGGAACTTGCGGTCGCAGATATACCGGTGCAGGAGATTTACTATGCACGGCAAAACCTAGAAAACTTCTTTACAGACTTGGTCAAATGACAAAGGGAGGCTTATCATGATGGATTTCATTAGAGCCGATTTATACCGGCTCATGCGCTCAAAAGGCTTTTGGATTACTGAGTTTTTATTATTCTGTGCGATTATCTCAACAACCTTCTTCCATGCAAATATTCATTTTGGAGCAAATATCTCAAGTAATGCGTCTGCTACTCAAGCTCTAGGAAATCTAACCGGCCTTCAAGCTCTGGACTATTTTGCAGGCAATACAGACAGTCTGTTATTTTTCACTATTATTGGTATCAGTATAGTTCTTGGAGTGGACCTGTCTCGGAAACTTTATAAAAACTGTCTGAGCTATGGCATCTCTAAGCTCAGCTATTATTTTTCTAAATTCTTTGTCTGCGTTAGCATCGCAGCCTTTCACTTCCTGATGATTTTATCTATCTCCTTTATGACCGCTAGTCTGTCCAACGGAATTGGCAGCGCCCCTGGCTCTTTTTTGCCTCAGCTGGGAGCTGCTCTCTTCGTCCAATTTCTCGGCACGATTGCATGGATTGCCATCATTTCTTTTGTACTCTATGCCAGCCACTCCATCGTGTCTAGCTTTCTGACCTATTTCCTTGGCGGTACCTTACTGACTATTCCCCTCATCTTTTACCCGGACAATGAATGGCTGATCTATCTGACTCTGCGTTTTAACACAAATACGGCAGCAGATGGCGGGGCTGTTATCAAGGCTATCCTGACAGTGGTAACGGTCACCCTAGTCTTTCTGATTAGCGGGATGATGGTTTTCAAAAAGAAAAATTTATAAAAAGCAGGTACAATCTTAAACATTCAGAGGAGATTTCATGTTACATACCATTCAGGCGGAACTCTATCAGCTTGTCCGCTCCAAACCTTTTTGGCTAATAGAAGGGCTGCTCTTTTTTCTTATTTTCATCAGCTCTCTTGGTGAAAGAAACTTTAATTTTTATATCTCTACATCTTCTGATCCAGAAGAAATAGTCAGCCAAGGTTGGACAGGATTTGAAGCTCTAGGGCAGCTTGCTAAAGATTTCCTGCCCTTTGTCATGATTACTGTCCTTGTGCTCATCATCTTTCTGCTAGGTCGTGACCTGACTAGAAAACTATACAAAAATATATTGGCTAGCGGGGTTTCTCGGAAAGAATTTTACTTATCCAAAATAGCTGTTCTTGTCATAATTATCATCTTTCAACTAGTGGCAGCCTTTGCTATAGCCTTTATCTTTGGGAGCCTCTTCCACGGACTTGGGACTATGCCAAAGAACTTTTTCTGGAGCTTTTCCTTGTCTTTCTTTCGCTCCTTTCTCTTTATTATGACCTGCAGTTCCGTAGTTACCTGTCTTCTCTACCTGACCCGCTCCACCCTAGCTAGTTATCTGGTCTTTTTCGCCCTGATTATGCTTCAGTCTAGCCTCGTTATCGTTTTCCCCCAGATAAATTCTGAACTATTCTTATTCCTTATCCTAGCTGGTTCTCTCTTAGGTGGTTACCAAGCCTTTCAGCACAGAGACTTATAAATTTAAGCAGTCAGCCCTTTGGCTGCTTTTTTATTGCTTTTGGATTGGTTCTGCATTTCTTTAGAAATATTTTAGAATTTCTTGAGAAATATTTGAAATCTAGCTTGTATACTAAAATCAAACCTAAGAAAGCGAGAATATACCATGCAAACTGTTTTAGAAGTAAAGCAAGTTACCAAACAATATGGCCAGCAATATGCCCTCGATCATGTGAGCCTTTCGATCCAGAAAGGTGATATTTATGGACTGATTGGCAAGAACGGAGCTGGCAAAACCACTCTTCTCAAGACCATTAGCCGGCTCATTCATGCCAACAGCGGAACCGTGTCTGTCTTTGGTTCGCAGAACTCTAAGGAATGGAATGAAGCCCTGCGCAAGATAGGAACCGTCATCGAAACACCGGTCGCTTACAATCAAATGACTGCTTATCAAAACCTCAACTACTACTGCAAGGTCCACCAGATTGCCCAGCCCGACCAGCTCATCAAGGAAACCCTAGCCTATGTCGGATTGAGCAATACTGGTAAAAAGAAATTCCGCAACTTTTCGCTAGGAATGAAGCAGCGTCTAGGAATCGCTATTGCCCTTATCAGCAAGCCTGAACTCATGATTCTAGACGAGCCCATCAACGGCTTAGATCCGCTTGGCATCAAGGAATTCCGACTGATGATTCAGCGACTCAATCAAGAACTGGGGATTACTTTTATTATTTCCAGCCACATCTTGTCTGAGCTTTATCTGGTCGCCACCAAGTTTGGTGTGATTGACCAAGGACGGCTTGTCGCAGAATTCACCAAGGATGACTTTGACCGAGCCAGCGAAGATTATATCGTCCTCAAGACTAGCGATAGAGACCAAGCCGCCAATCTCATCCAAGGCAAGCTCCACTATCAGCTCAAGGACGCTGATAAATCTGACGAACTGCACATTGTCGCCCAAGAGCAGGAACTAAATGACATCAACAGGGAGTTGGTTCTATCCAACATTCATGTCAATGGTATCTATGCAGCTCACAAAGATTTAGAAAAATACTTTACAGATTTAGTCCAGTAAGGAGAAAAAACCATGTTACATACTTTTCAAGCAGATTTTTACCGTTTCTTTCGTTCCAAGGCTGTTTGGATTACCGAATTCATTTTTCTACTGACGACCTTGAGCGCAGTCTTTGGCAAATTAAATGCTGTCCAGCTTATACAAGCTGTGTCCAACGCTATCGGTAATAATACATTTATCATCATTATCCTCTCTATGGTCGTCATCGGGACAGATCTGAACAAGCAGCTTTACAAGAATACTTTAACCAGCGGCGTTTCCCGTACCAGCTTTTTCGTCTCTAAAGCCCTAGTCATGGTCTGCGTAACCTTCCTGCAGTTGGCTCTCTATTATAGCATCAACTTTATCCTAGCGGCTATCCTAAACGGTATTGGTGATTTATCCGCTACCTTCCTGCTTCAGTTTATTCTTCTATTCTTTGTGCAGTGCCTGACCGTCATGGCTTGGACAGCCATTATTTCCTTTATTCTTTATCTGAGTAAATCTATGATTGCTGCTCTGGGAGGTTACCTTTTCTGCGCATCTTTAACCGGAGCTCTTGCTCAATTTTATCCCAAATCTCTATGGCTGCAGCATTTCACCATGAGCTTTGATTTTGAGACGCTTCAAAGCAACGGTGTAACCTTAAGAATTGTTCTAATCGCCTTGTTTTTAGGAACAGTCTTCACCGCAGCAAGTCTTTATACTTTCCACAAAAAGGATTTATAGCAAACAATGAGCTAGTTCTCGACTGGCTCATTTTAATCTTTTCAATTTTAAATTTCTTGAGAAATATTTTAGAATTTCTTGAGAAATATTTGATAATTAGTTTGTATAATAAAAGTATAAACAAAGTAATTAAAGGAGAAACATCATGCAAAATGTTTTAGAAGTGAAAGGACTCACTAAAAAATACGGTGATCAATATGCTCTGAAAGACGTCAGTCTTTCCATCAAGAAAGGAGAGATCTACGGTCTCATCGGAAAAAACGGTGCTGGTAAGACCACACTGATCAAAATCATCACTCAAGTCATCTATCCTAGCGGAGGGTCCGTGTCTGTCCTGGGCTCTCAGAACCAACAAGAATGGACCAAGGCCCTCAGCCATACTGGATCTGTTATCGAGACCCCTGTAGCTCATGCCCACATGTCGGCCTATGAAAATCTGCGCTACTACTGTACCGACCGGGGCATTCCAAATGCTGACAAAGTCATCAAAGAAACCCTGCAATATGTTGGCCTGACCGATACTGGAAAGAAAAAATTCCGCAATTTCTCTCTAGGGATGAAACAGCGGTTGGGCATTGCCATTGCCATTTTGGGGCGTCCCGACTTGCTCATCTTGGACGAGCCCATCAATGGTTTAGACCCAGTTGGGATTCAGGAATTTAGAGAAATGGTCAAGCGCCTCAATCAAGAACTAGGCATCACCATCATCATTTCCAGCCATATCCTGTCCGAGCTTTATCTAGTAGCAACTCGCTTTGGTTTTATCAATCAAGGGCATTTCATCAAGGAGCTGTCTAAGGAAGAATTTGACCGAGAAAGCGGCGACTATATCATCCTCAAAACGGATAATATCAAGCAAGCTGCTCATTTAGTGCAAGACAAACTAGGCTACCAGCTCAGACCGACCAACAAGGAAGATGAGCTGCATATTTCCGGTAAGGTACAAGAAATTCGCAAGATTGCCAAGGAACTAGTCCTAGCCGACATCCCAATCGGGGAAATCTACTACGCCCACAAAGACTTAGAAAAATACTTTACAGACTTAATCAACCAACAAGGAGGAAACACTCATGTTTAATAGTATCAAGGCGGATTACTACCGTCTCTTCCGCTCCGTAGGATTCTGGGGAGTGCAGGCTTTCTGCATCTTTGGAATTCTCCTCGGCATTTTCACTTCCAAAGTTGTCAGTTCCGACAACGGTATCTTTTTTGCCATAGATGTCGTCTCCTACAACAGCGGCATGCTCTTTATTGCCTGCAATGTCATGACTAGCTTGCTTCTCGGTGTTGATCTCAATGACAAACTTTATCACAATAACCTGACTACAGGCAAGACTCGGACCCAGTATTACTTCTCTAAATCACTGACTATCGGTAGCTTACTTCCTATGCAGTTCATACTACTCTACATTTTTGGTATTGTCATCGAATTTGTCCGAACCGGTGGTAATATGGGAACCCTGCCAGCTAATTTCTGGGGACAATTCACAATACTCTTTGTCATGCAGGTCATCTGTACCTATGCTTGGTACTGCATTACCAGCTTTGTCCTCTACTTGACTCGAAACTATAGTGTCGTCTTTATCACCTATATCATGACCTACATCTTACTCGGCCTCCCTAGTCAAATGGTTGATGCCAATAATGAATGGTTCAAGGCTATCAAGATGGAGTTCGTCTACGGAGACGCTTCAATACCAAGTGTCATCATCAAAACAGCTATCTTTGCTCTCAGTCTGATCACGGTCTTTAGCTTAGCAGGACTGGCTACACTGAAAAAGAGAGATTTGTAAAATAAAAACTCAGCTAATCACTAAATTAGCTGAGTTTTTTTGAGCGGATTTTAATTGGATGATGAGCAGATTTCACCCTTTCTGGTCTAGCCCTCTTTATCGGCTTTCTTTCACTGCTTCCAATCTTGCTTTTTCAAGAACAGACTGATGCAGACTCCTAGGATAAGGTAGAAAGTGACAAAGGTAAGACTAGCTGCCAAACTGGTCGGATATGGAAAGATCTTGCCCAGAGGAAAAAGAACATTAGATAGAAATCCGAGGGGAACAAAGAGCAAGAATAAAATCAAGGCTAGCTTAACCTGAAAAGAAGGTCTTACCTCGGATAGATTGCGGCCCGTTCCCCACACCAGCAGCCCTACTCCCTGAACGATCAGCACCGGCGTTAGCAAGATACTGATCTTGAGAAAATCAGCTAGGATAATGGAGAGGATGATGCCCAGACCGACAAAGCCAAGAGAGAGCTGATAGCAAATATTGCTGGCTATTCTCCTGTGCTTGATTGACTGCTCTTCCTCTTTCTGGACTACAGGCTCAATTCCCTTGAGCAGATAGTCTGTGGTCACCTCAAAATAGTCACTCATGGAAATGATCTTATCCAAATCAGGCATACTCTGCTCGCTCTCCCACTTGGAAACGGCCTGTCTAGACACACCGAGTTTTTCGGCTAGCCCCTCCTGAGAAATGCCCCGCACTTTTCGCAGGTACTGGATTCTGTCTGATAGATTCATGGATTGTTTTACCTACTCTTTCTTATTTTTTATACTTTCTTTCATTGAAACTTATTATAGCACAAGGCGGAGAGACTGCAAAGTCTGATTGTCATCTCTTCATAAAATGCTAGACTTCTTCTTTAGATGGAAGAGCTTTTTCCTCCCTATCCGTCCGATACCAGAGATAGATACTATAAAGTGTCAGGAGAATCACACCTCCAAAGTAAAAGAAGGGATTAACTTGAGAAAAATCCAAATTGTTAGCTTGAGCTATTCCAACAAAAGTCGGGATGAGAGTGTTGGAGAGTGCATGAAAGATGTTACAAGCAAGGACAGACTGTGTCTTCTTATACAGAGCTGCAAGCCAAAAAGATAGAAGGATACTGAAAATGATAAAAACTGAGAAAAGGTCCTGGCTTCGATCATAAAAGCGATCGTAAAACCAGAGAGGAATATGCCAGATGGCCCAAATAATACCGGTAATCAAGGTAGAGACAAAGAAAGAAAACTTTTTCTCCAAGGCCGGCTGTAGGAAGCCGCGCCAGCCGAATTCTTCAATCCCGCCCGATAGGACAATACAATAGATAAAAAACCAAGGAAATCTTACTAAAGCGCCGTCTACCAGCTTGCCGCCAGAAGCTAGGGCATAGAAGGCGGTCAGACCGCCACCATAGATTAGCAAGTAGAGCCAGGTCTCTTTCTTGCCTGAAAAGAGATAGGAGCAAATGGCCTTGAAGCCTTTCTTTTTCAGTACGATCAGGCTAGCCAGCATAGGCCCAAACATAGCAATACCATTTAGAATAGCTTCAAGAGCAAGATAGGCTGTAGGTGGACTGTCTGGCCAAAGGTTTTTGAGGATAATGTCCAGCAGCCAGAATCCCCATGTCCAGCCGAAGTTCCAAGCCAGGAACGGCAAAATTAGTTTTGGTTGTGGTTTAATAGTTGTTTCTGTATTCATGAGAATACCTCCTTATAATATAATTAAACTCAAGTTTTTGATCCAAATCTTCAAAGACAGCGACTCGTTCATTCCGAAATCAAAAACTCGGCTTCTGCTTTCAGATTAACAAAAAAGCCAGTTGCCTTTCTAGCGACTGGACTTGGAATAAAGAAAAAATCTAGTTGCTTTTTGAGTGATTGAACTTGGAATCATTGTCAACTGTCAGTTGCAAGTCAGTTATATCAAGGGTTTAGAGCAGTTGGCTGATTTTTCACTTTGACCGGTAAAATGGCCTCTCTAAGATAATTAGCTTTTCAAATCACAAAACAAAAAGACATCTTTATCATGCCTTTCTTCGACTTAATCTAAAAACAAACCTCCGCCAATTCAAAAATTAGCTGAGGTTTTTTGAGCGGATTTTGAGACTAGCTGATAGAGCTGAGCATTCCTTGTTTTGATTTTTTAAGTCTTTTTTACAAAGTCACAACCAGTTCAAACCAGTCGTCCTCGGCTTTCATTGTCAAGTCCCCGCCTAGGATTTCGACTAACTGCTGGGTGATGTAGAGCCCTAGCCCTGAAGACTCCTCACTGCTGGATAGATTTTCTGAGTAAAAGCGATTGGTCAGCTTATCCAGATATTGGATAGGCTGCTGGACGATATTTTTGACGGTAAAGATACAATGCTCGCCCTCTTTTTTCAGAGAAATGCTGGCGGCCTTACGGCCGTGCTTGAGGACATTGCTTATCATATTTTGGACAATGCGCTCTAAAATTTCTGGGTCTGTCTCTAACTCTAGACCTTCAGCCAGCTCTACCTGCAAGTCAATCTGGGCTTTCTGAAAGGCATCATAATAAGTAAAAAGCTGCTGGGTTACCAGCTGGGATATATCTGTCGGCTGGACATTGGCCCGAATGGCTCCCTCCATCAGCCGGCGGTACTCCATCAAGGCTTCCAGCCGTTTGGATACCATTCCCAGACTATCTGCAATTTTGACCAGCTGCTGACTTTCCTGACTATCATCCTTCAGCAGCTGCTGGGTGTAGCCACTGGCAATGGTCAGAGGGGTGCGGATATCATGGGCAATATTACTGATAGCCATATCCAGCGTCTTCTTTTCCTGCTGGACAACAAAGGTCGTCTTATCTAGCTCCCTAAAGAGTAGCTCTGCTTCCTCTGTCAATTCCAAAATACTGGGGGCATGAGCAGCAGGAGCCAGACGATTCTGGCTCCCTGTCTGCCGCTTCCGACGAATCTGCTGTGCCACATCCTTGACCGCCAGATGATAGCGTATGAAACCAATGGCCAGAAACAGGCTGATAAGAGCAAATAAAATGACTAACACCAACATATCAGTCCTCCTTGAGCCGGACACCCAGACCCCAAACAGTCTCTATGTATTCCTCTGTTGGGTCCAACTGAGCCAGTTTCTTACGTAGATTGCTGAGGTGAGTATTCAGGGTATTATCCCCAGGCAGATAGCTCTCTTCCCAGACCTGCTCAAAGAGCTCTTCCTTGGTGTAGATCCTCTTGGGATGACGGAGCAAGAGCTGGAGGATATGATATTCTTTCTTGCTCAGACGGACGCTTTTCTCACCGCAGACCGCCTCAAAGGTAGCCTTGAGTAGACGGATATTTTTAAAGGACTGGCCTTCTTCCTCGCCAGTCAAAGCCTGCTGGCTGCGCAGCTGCACGGTGATACGGGCAAAAACCTCATCCAGATTGAAAGGTTTGACGATATAGTCATTGGCACCATTCAGCAGATACTGGCTAACCAGCGCTTTCTCCCCAAGGGCCGTCAGCATAACCACTGGCACCGTCGCATTGCTGCTGCGAATTTCCCTCAACACTTCATCACCATTCTTCCCCGGCAGCATGATATCCAAAAGGACCAAATCAATCTCCTCCCGCTCAAACAGCGAAATGCCCTCTGTCCCCGAATAGGCAGAATAAACCGTGTGTTCCTTCTGAAAAAGTTCTTTTAGAATTTCATGAATATCACTATTGTCTTCGATGAGCAAAATATGAGCCATAAACACTCGCCTCCAGAAATTTCCTATCACTAGTGTAGCAAGGATAAGAGGCTAAGTCAATAAAAGATGGACTATTCGAAAAACTTTAGAAATATTTTAGAATTACTTGAAGGATATTTGAGAATCGGACTTTAAAATAGAAAGAAATAAGAAATGTATGTGCTATAAAAAGGAGGCTCAATATGTTTAAAATTTTTTGCAAAATCATTTTTAGAAGTATTACTTTCGCCCTTGAGGGCTAAAGAAAAAGGAGACTCGCATGAAAAAATCATTTATTCTAACACTTCTAACCATTATAACTCTAGGACTCTTCCAGCCAGCTACGGCGCTAGCTGAGGAGGCTCAAAAGCTACCATCTGGTATCGAACGGGACCAGATCGGCCAGAAAATCCAAGACTATGTCAAGGAACATGAAAAGACAACAGCCGGCATGGCAACGGCAGTCTTTGATAAGGACGGTACCATTTATCAAGGAAATTTTGGCTATATGAACAAGGAAAAGGGAGTCAAAGCTGATGACAGCAGCTTTTTTGAATGGGGCTCCGTAACCAAATTAACTGTCTGGCTCTCTGTTATGCAGCTCTGGGAGCAAGGTAAGATTAACTTAGAAGAAGACATTCGCACCTATCTGCCAGATGGTTTTCTCAAGACTCTCCGCTATGATAAGCCTATCACCATGCTGGATCTGATGAACCATCAGGCGGGTTTTGAAGAGGGGGCTCATGCTGCTTATCTGGAAAATAAGGGGCAGACGATAGAGGAGATTTTGTCGGTTAGTCAGCCAGCTCAGATTTTTGAACCTGGCACAACAACAGCCTATTCTAATTTTGGAGCAGGCTTGGCGTCCTATATCGTTGAGCGAATCTCCGGTCAGCGTTTCTCCGACTATGTCCATGAGCATATCTTCCAGCCATTGGACATGAACCAAACCGCCATCCTTCCTGGCTTCGCGGATAATAACTATGTCCGTGAAAAACGAAAGAAAGCTCAATCTTATGATACAGAAGGAAACTCACTCGGTTCGGCTTACTTTGATTTTGGCTTGTATTCTGTTGGTCAGGCAGCTTCTAGCCCTGAAGACTTTCAGAAGTTTGCTCAAGCCCTGTTAAAGCAAGAAAAATTGTTTCAGCGCTCAGAAACTTGGAAAACACTTTATACTGCTACTTCAACCTTCCCCGGAACGGATAGACTGCTAAATGCTCACGGCTTCATGGTCGAAGAATATGGCACTGTTGTTCTGGGACACGGTGGGAATTCCACTGGTTATTCATCTTACATTTTACTAGACTTGAAAAACGGTATTGGCCTTACTGTCATGACCAATCAAAAAGGCGAGGATATTTATAATGTTCTGATGCCTGAACTTGTTTTTGGAGCTAAGAAAAAGACTGATAAGACTACCTTTGAAAATTTCAAGCCGGGCTACTATCGTTCCGCTCGGTACTTCGAGACTGGTCCCCTGTCATTTGCCCGAACTCTATTTTATACGAGTTACGTCCCTAAAAGTATGGACAATCCGCAATTAAACCAAAATTATGCGGTGCTAAGCCATGAAGGTGGCCAAGAAAAAATCACTAGCACCACAGGCGATACACTCAAGATATCGGATACAGAAATCTACAAAGATTATGCCATGTACTTCTTAGCAGTCGCAGGAGTGGTCTACGCTTTCATCAATCTATTCATTAGTGGCGTTGCTGGGCTTATTCGCTTGCTGAAAAAAACACCAGCCAAGATGCCAAAAGCCCTGAGAATCTGGAATACTCTGACTTCACTGACAGTATTAGCAACCGGAGCAAATTTTGCTTTATTATTCCTTGCAATGACCAGCGGTAACATCGGCTTTGTAGCTCCTTGGCGCTATACAATCTTTGCTGGTCTAGGACTCATCTTAGGAGGTTGCCTAGTCTATCCGCTTCTGACCAAAGCTAAAAAAGGACTCGGAAAAGGAAGTGTCTTCCTGACGGTTATGACTAGCCTATCTGCACTGGCCATCGTAGCCAATATCCTTTATTGGTCTCTTTACCAGTGGTGGGCATTATGATGAAGAGCCTGTCTTCCTTAGGGGAGATGGGCTTCGTCTGCATCATTCTGCAAAGGAGAAAATCCTATGACCAATGAAACAAGAATAACCTAATTCTAAAATTAAAAGGAGACTGCGCCGACTATCTGAACTCAGCTTATGTGAATACTAAAGTTGAACAGAAAGGAAATGCTATGAAGAAATCATTTATTCTAACGCTTCTAACGATTATAACTCTAGGACTCTTCTGGCCAATTACTGCATTGGCTGATGAGCCTCAAAAGCTACCATCTGGTATCGAACGGGATCAGATTGGCCAGAAAATCCAAGACTATGTCAAGGAACATGAAAAGACAACAGCCGGCATGGAAACTGCTATCTTTGACAAGAATGGTACCATTTATCAAGGCAACTTTGGATACATGGATAAGGAAAAAGGCATCAAGGCCGATGATGATAGCGTTTTTGAATGGGGCTCCGTAACCAAATTAACCATCTGGGTCTCTGTCATGCAGCTCTGGGAGCAAGGTAAGATTAACCTAGAAGAAGACATCCGCACCTATCTGCCAGAGGGCTTTCTTAAGAATCTCCGCTATGATAAGCCTATCACCATGCTGGATCTGATGAGCCATCAGGCAGGATTCGATGAGGTAACCATGTACCTACAAGACGATAAAAGTATCGAAGAAATCCTTAAAGAACAACAACCTATTCAGTCTTTTGAACCTGGTACAGTCACAGCTTATTCAAATTACGGTGCTGGCTTGGCTGCTCTGATTATCGAGCGGATCTCTGGTCAGACTTTTGCCGACTATGCCCATGAGCATATTTTCCAACCACTGGGCATGGATAAAACGGCTATTTTGCCGGATCTATCAGACAATTCCTACGTTCAGAAAAAGCGTCAAGAAACCAAAGGTTACGATACTAAAGGAAACTTACTGAGCAAGGACCATTTCATCACTAGCATCTATCCTATCGGAGCGGCTACTGGCACCATGAAAGACTTGGAGAAGTTCGCCCAAGCCCTGCTGGCTCGCAAGACGCTCTTTGAGCGCCCAGAGACCTGGAACACCCTCTATACTGCCAGTTCCACCTACCCTGACACGGATATCATCCGCAATGCTCATGGCTTTTGGGCCAACGAATACGGTACTACTGTGTTGGGCCACGGCGGAAATACAGCTGGCTCTACTTCACGGATAATGTTGGACTTGGAGCACGGTATCGGCTATGTCGTCATGACCAATCAAGGTACAGAGCAAAATTATAATTTCCAAATGCCAGAGCTCGTCTTTGGACCACGTAAAACGGCCAGCAAGGAAACCCAAGAGCAGTTCAGTCCAGGCTATTATCGCACTCTGCGAAATCTTAACCAAGGGCCTCTGGCTATCTTTAAAATGATTCCAGCCTCCGCAGACTACTTGCAGGAACCATCTGACGATCAGCGATTGCCAAACAACTTCTGGACCATTTATCAGAGCCAAGGCAAGACCCGTATCGCAGTGGCTGTCGCAGACTATGAGAAAATCTCTGACTTTGATTTCTTTAAAGACTATGTTGTTCTAGGCTTGGCCGGACTTGGTATCATCTACGCCCTCGGCCTGCTCATCATCAGCCCGCTTCTAGGAGTCTATCGGCTTATCTTTCGCAAGAAACAAGACCAGCCAGATCGCACTTGGAAGGTCTGGAACCTCCTAACAGCTGTTGGTATTTTGGCTGTTCCAATCAATCTCTTTCTGCTATTCATGTCAGCAATTCCAGGAAATTTCAGCGAGATCGCTCAGTGGCGCTACATGCTCTTTGCAGCTTTGGGACTCCTGCTAACCGCAGCCGCTCTGTTACCGCTCTTCAGAAAGTTCAGAGAAAAGCTCAGCAAAGTCCGCCTCTTCCTAACAGCCATGACCAGCCTATCTGCCTTAGCAGTGGCCACTAATATCCTCTATTGGTCCCTCTATCAGTGGTGGGTATTCTAATATGAAAGGAGCCAACTATGAAAAAAACATTTTCCCTAATCCTTTTAACTCTTTTGACTCTAGGACTCTTTCGACCAATTACCTCACTTGCTGAAGAACAGAAACTCCCATCTGGCATCGAACGTGACCAAATTGGCCAGAAAATCCAAGACTATGTCAAGGAGCATGAAAAGACGACTGCCGCTATGGAAACGGCAGTATTTGACAAGGATAGCACCATTTACCAAGGCAACTTCGGTTATATGGATAAAGAAAAAGGCATCAAAGCTGACAACAGCAGCGTCTTTGACTGGGGCTCTGTGACCAAGCTGACCGTCTGGATAGCTGTCATGCAACTCTGGGAACAAGGAAAGATTGACCTAGAGGAAGATATCAAGACATATCTGCCAGAGAATTTTCTTAAAAATCTGCACTTCGATAAAGCTATCACGATGCTGGATCTCATGAATCATCAGACGGGATTTGATGAATCTCTGTCTTACACAAAAGGTGATAAAAATATAGAGGAAAATCTACGCATGCTCCAGCCTGTCCAGTCCTTTGAACCTGGAACAGTAACCTCTTATTCCAATTATGGTGCTGGGCTCGCTTCTCTGATTGTCGAGCGGATTTCCGGTCAGACCTTTGCTGACTATACCCACGAGCATATCTTCCAGCCGCTTGGTATGGACAAGACAGCTCTCCTACCGAACTTATCTGATAATCCCTATGTTCAGCAAAAACGTCAAGAATCTAAGGCTTATGATACAAAGGGAAATTCATTAGGGACAGCTTTTTATGAATATGGTCTCTACTCAATTGGCCAAGCAGCCGGTACCTTGGAGGATTTACAGAAATTTGCTCAGGCTCTGCTGGGGCGCAAGGTTCTCTTTGAACGTCCAGAAACTTGGAATACTCTCTACAATCCCACTTCGACCTATCCAGGTACAGACATCGCCCGCAATGCCCACGGTTTTTGGATCAACGAATACGGAGTCAGCATCATTGGTCACGGCGGCAATACTGATGGTTTCAGCTCTCGTCTCATGCTAGACTTGGAAAGTGGCATCGGCTACATAGTCATGACCAATCAAAGCATGGAAGAGAATTACAACTACCAAATGCCTGAACTGGTTTTCGGAAGACGTAAAACAGCTGACGAAGATACACAAAAGCAGTTTACACCAGGCTACTACCTTTCTCCACGTACCTTTCTCCATGGCCCCCTGTCCTTTCTAAGACTCATGACGCCCTCAATAGAGAAGATTGACAATCCTGCTCAGAACCGAATCTTGAGTACCAATTTTTGGACCATCTATGAAAGCAAGGGAAAGATTACAATTCCCGTCGCTGTGGTAGACTATGAGAAAATCTCTGCTTTCGACTTCTATAAGGACTATATCATCGTAGGTTTAGGCATTCTTGGAATTGTCTATAGTTTTGGAACGCTTATCATCAGCCTTTTATTAGGAGCTTATCGCTTGATTTCCCGAAAAACGGTTGAGCGCACAGACCGCACTTGGAAGGTCTGGAATCTACTGACTTCTCTTGGTATTCTGGCTGTTCCCCTAAACCTGTTAATGATTATGATACCTTTGATGTCAGATGACCTCGATTCTCTAGCTCCTTGGCGCTACATGCTCTTTGCTGCCTTGGGACTCCTACTAACCGCTGCTGCTCTGTTGCCGTTTTTCAGAAAGTCCAGAGAAAAACTCAGCAAAGGCCGCCTCTTCCTGACGGCCATGACCAGTCTATCTGCTTTGGCAGTAGTCGCTAATATCCTTTACTGGTCCCTCTACCAGTGGTGGGTGCTTTGATATAAGTTGCCTGCCTTCCTTTGGGAAGGTGGGCTTTGGCTTTTTGGAAAAATATGATGTCCTCCATATTAGCTGCTTGGAGGTATGAGGGGAAGATGTAGAGAAGCAGTGTCAGGTTGACAGAATAGATAGGTGAGAAAGAGAAAACATATGCTTAGCTATCAAATAGTAACATGTCATACGTTTTTTGATTCATACTCAAGTTATTCCTGCCTAGTGTGAATTTTCATTATTTGAGTATGAATGCCAAACTGATAATTTGTTAATTTGTTCTTGAATAAAGAGGGTTAGTTCCTCAACTGTTAAGGGAATATCCTGCCTGGCATATTTTTCTAGCAGCGCGAAAATCCCTCCCATTACAAAATCAAAAATCAAGTCTAATTCTGTATTTAGTTTTTCAACTTTTAAAAATGCCAGCAAATGAGGTTGCAAGGCTTGTTTGTAAGATTCATAAAAGGAAGAATCTCTGTTTAGAAATACGATTATTTCACCATAGACTTTATGAACAGTAATCAACGATTTTATAAATTTCTCGTCTGTCAGATTTGGTTGCAGACTGATTTCAGAAATGATAGAGTGAATCAAATTGGTTTCCACTTGCTTCCTGAGATCGTAAACATCCTCAAAATAGTAGTAAAATGTCGACCTATTATAACCCGTCCTTTGACAAAGTTCTTTTACTGATATTTTATTTAAAGGCTTTTCGCGTAAAGCCTTGAGAAAAGCTTCCATAAAAAATTCTCTGGTTTCTTCTAATGCAAATAACAAACTCATGACTTTCCTTTCGGACACTTTGGGCAAAATTGTTGGTATCATTCATGGCAGATTTTGTCTATACTAGACTTATCTTATACAAATGAGGTATTGTTATGTCCAAACTGATTTCTGTTTGGTTAAAAATCTGGATTCCCATTCTCTTTGCTATGGGAATCGGTATTCTCTTATATCTTATCACAAATTGGACCACACTAGATGCTGGAAGCAGATTTGTCGCTATAATCTATGTCATGCTCCCTTTGCACTGTCTAGAGGAATGGAGATTTCCTGGCGGTTTTCATTATAACTACAACATGCTTCGGCGCTCTCAACAGCCCGATTGCTATCCTATGAATCAATTTTCTGATATGCTGACTATCATGTTAGCTGAATTAATTGGTATTGTCTGTCTTTTCTACGGTGTCAATCAGATCATTGTCATCTGGAATCTTATCTTTTGCTTTTTTGAAATGATTGGCCACCTGATTTTTGGGTTCAGTATGTACCGACGTTTTCGTACAGTAGGAAAAAGAACCATTTATAACCCAGGTTTTACGACAGCGGTTGTCTTTACGCTTCATGCTCTCTACTATGTTCTGAGCCAGTATCCTACAAATCTCCCCGGTTTGCCAATAATCATTTTAGCCATTATCAGTGGAACAGTTCTTGTAAGCAGTGTCATTCTTATCCCTGAGCAACTGTTCAAATCAAAAGAGACTCCTTATCCTTTTGATAGCAACCGCTATTATGAAAAATATATCGCAAGAGAAAAAAACTGAGCTCCCTTCCTTATTTCATAATCTTCTTCAAAAATTCTATGAGAAGTCGAAGGCATAACTAAGTGACTAATACTCACCGAAAATCAAAAAGTGGCCTAGTTTTATTCTGCTATTTTAAGTTTGGACTTGCGATTCAATCAGACATATCTAATATTTGTTAGCTGCTATTTCCAACTCTGTCGCGACAGAAACAATATAGACACACCTGACAAGTCTATCTGCTTTGGCAGTGGTCGCTAAATTGTATTTAGTTTTTTCTTGATTTTTTATATTTTATTTATTATAATATGAACAAGTTCATAAAATGAACGAATTCTTATTTTGAAAAGGGATTTAAAAATGAAAGTAAGTAAAAAAGAAAAAAATCGTCAAGCTATTTTAGAAGTGGCAGGGGAGCTGTTTCGCTCTAAGGGCTTTGGAGCAGTTTCTATGCGAGAGATTGCAGAAGTCTGTGATATAGCTACTGGAACTCTATATAATTATTTTAAAAGCAAGGGGCAAATTTTTATTGAAATAGTTATCCAGAAACAGTTTAAGCTGACTACAAAATTTGATGAAAATGCTGAGACTTATACAGAGCTTGTGGCTAGTATTAAAAAGCAGATTATATCTGATGTTGGAACTATAACTGAAGTTGAGAAGTCCGACTGGCAGAGCGTTTTTCAAATCCTCACTTCTGATGCTGATTCCAGTCAATATTTGAGCAATTTGCTGTATCTTGACAGCCAATATCTTCAATCAATTAAGACTTACTTGGAAAGCAAGGCTCATCTACTGCCAGAAAACTACCCAATCGACCTCCTGCTGGAAATACTTTATAACAGTTTAGGGCTCTTGGTAATTCGATATCTTTATACGGATATGCCATCAGCACTTTTAATGGAAAAAGGATTGGAACAGATAGAATTTATTATGGGGCAGGGAGGAATAAAATATTGAGAGATATTTGTACACCTAAGTTTTTACAGGAACTGTTTGGACGGAAAACAAGCCTGATAACCATAGCTATCACGATGACTTTCTCTATTCTGGTAACTGGATTACTCTGGCGTCTTTCCTTGCCAGATCAGAATTGGCCGTTATGGCAAATCATCACTTTTTGCCTCTTATCTGTAGATATCAGCGGAGGAGTGATTGCTAATTTATCTCAAGGGACTAATCATTATTATCAGGAGTCTGTAAAACGACGATGTATTTTCCTCCTGATTCATATTCAGCCCTTACTTCTAGCTCTACTTTTTAATCAATCTTTACTAACCTGTATTATGGTCTGGCTTGGTGCGATGATAGGCGCTCTGTTTGTTAGCGAACTACTGAAAGATTGCAGGGAGCAAGCATTAACTGGTGCTTCTATGGCGGGGTTGGGTTGCATTCTTCTTACTAGTTACAGTAAATTGCCAATCAGTATGACAGCTCTTTTATCACTTTACCTGATTAAACTTCTATTCGCTTTTAGTGTAAATCACGATATGACCGCTTGAAGTAAAGATTATAAATAAAAGTATGCGAGTCTAAAATATGATGAACAGAAAGGAATCCCTATGTTGAAAAGAATCTTTATATTTATCCTTAAAACAATCACTTGGCTGGTAGGACTCTTAGCTCTGGCCTTATTGGCTATCTTTCTCTATCACCGCTTTCAAATAGCTAAGGAAAGCAAACTCATTGAGAAGCCGATTGGCCAACTGGTCGAGGTAGAGGGTAAGAAGCTTAATGTCTACACTGCCGGCAAGGGCAAGAAGACCTTGGTTTTCCTAGCAGGTCTGGGCACCAATGCTCCGGTTCTGGATTTCAAGGCTCTTTATTCCAAGCTGGAGGACGATTATCGCATCGTCGTGGTAGAACGTCTAGGCTATGGTTACAGTGATGATGGGAACAATGACCGCTCATTGGATAGACAGGTAGAGCAGACCCGTAAAGCCCTCAAAGCTGCTAAGATATCCGGTCCTTATGTTTTGGTTCCGCATTCGATTGCCGGTTTAGAAACGATTCACTGGGCCAATCATTACCCAGAAGAAGTAGAAGCTATTATCGGGCTAGATATGACCATGCCTCGTACGGAGGTGTCCGACCAGCAGAAATTTTATGGCTCTTATCAGACTATCCAGCTAGGGAGAATGCTAGGCTTGGCTCGCCTACCGATTTTCTTTGATGAAAATAGCAGCCCAGCCATAAAGTCTGGAGCTCTCAATGATCAGGAAAAAGCTATCTTTAAAGCCTTGTTCCACCAGCGGTCAATCACCCAGGCGGTCATGAACGAAGTCAAGGATCGGAAGAAAAATGTTGAAACGATTAACAAAGAACCCGTGCCGCAGATTCCGACTCTTATCTTTGCAGCTGTCCAAAAAGGCGGAGAAGCTCCCAAGCTGGAAAAAGAGTTTGTCGCGCAGAATGCCCAAGCCAAACTTGTGACATTAGAAGGCTCCCACTATATCCATGACGAAAAGCCAGAGGAAATCGCCCAGCAAATAAAGGATTTCTTGAAATAATAAATCTTGAAAAGTATTTAAATTTCAGTTAGACTAAAATTCCTATAAAACATACATACTTGAAAAAGGCTGAGACATTCATATCTCAGCCTTTTTCCTATTTCACAGATGCTCCGTTAGTCGCGATGACTTCCTTGTACCAGTCAAAGGATTTCTTCTTAGAGCGTTTGAGTGTTCCCTTACCTTCATTGTCCCGGTCCACATAGATAAAGCCGTAGCGCTTCTTCATCTCGCCAGTGCCGGCTGATACCAGGTCGATACAGCCCCAGGTCGTGTAGCCCCACAGCACTACACCGTCTTCGTTGATGGCTTGCTGCATGGCCTTGACATGGGCCGCCAGATAGTCAATCCTGTAATCATCAGCCACATAGCCATTTTCATCCGGACTATCCACTGCACCCAGACCGTTTTCCACGATAAACATGGGCTTTTGATAACGATCCCAGATGGTATTAAGCGTAATACGCAAGCCCAGAGGATCAATCTGCCATCCCCACTCAGAAGCTTCCAAATAAGGATTCTTCAGAGAAGCAAAGATATTGCCCTCCGTCAGCTCGTTGACCTTAGGATCGCCCGAAGCCACCCGGCTAGAGTAGTATGAGAAGGAAATGAAGTCCACCGTATGCTCCTTGAGCAGCCGCAGGTCTTCTTCTGTCATTTCGACAGTGATACCCTCGCGCTCCCAAGCTTTCTTAGCATAGTTGGGATATTCACCACGCGCCTGCACGTCGATGAAGAAATAGTTTTTCCTGTCTTCCTCCATACCAGCCCATACATCGCGTGGATGGCAGGTGTTAGGATAATTTTGCCCCGCTGCCAGCATACAGCCGACCTTATTTTCCGGGTCAATCTCATGAGCCAGCTTGGTAGCAATGGCTGACGCGACCAGCTCATGATGGGCTGCTTGGTACTTGACCTGCTCTTCATTTTCGCCTTCTTCAAACCAGAGCCCCGCCCCCATAAATGGTGCATGGAGGAGCATGTTAATCTCATTGAAGGTCAGCCAGTACCTGATCAAGCCCTTGTAGCGGGTAAAGAGAGTGCGGCAAAGACGCTCGTAAAATTCCAGCATGAGACGACTCCGCCAACCACCATATTGCTCAATCAAGTGCATAGGGCAGTCAAAGTGAGTAATGGTCACCAAGGGCTCAATGCCGTACTTGTGGCATTCCTTAAAGAGATCTTCGTAAAATTTCAAGCCAGCTTCATTGGGCTCCAGCTCATCCCCCTTAGGAAAAATCCGGCTCCAAGCAATGGACAGACGATAGGTCTTAAAGCCCATCTCGCCAAAAAGGGCAATGTCTTCCTTAAAGCGATGGTACATGTCAATAGCTTCCTTGGCTGGGTAGAAATAGCCGTCCTCAAAGTCAAACATCTTTTTCTTACCCGTGATGATGGCTAGACGGTCCTCACCAATCGGCACCACATCTACATTGGCCAACCCACGACCATCTGCATCATAAGCTCCCTCACACTGGTTAGCAGCCGTCGCTCCGCCCCACAAGAAACCATCAGGAAAAGTCAGTTTTTCAGTCATCTCTCTACCTCACTTGATTTGATAGTTCTATTATACCCTTTTCTTTCCAAAAAATCCTACAAGATCCCATGAAAAACTGATACTATTCTATGGCAACTCCTTTACTCTAAAAAAACAGTTCCCAAGCCTTTACTTGAGATCTAAAAATCTTCCTTATTTTCTCCAAATCATTTTCAACCAAGTTAAATACAGTTCCTTCCACTGTCGAACAAGGCTCCAATCATTATAGAATTGGGGCATCTGTTCCCCTAGGCAGGCGCCAAATCCATGCCCACCCTGTGCAAAAAGATGTATTTCTGCAGAAATCCCCTTCTCATTCGCTTTATGCACTAAATCTAGACAGTGTTGTGCTGGAACTACTTCATCATCTACTGCTGAACAGATAAAAAGTGGAGCATCTCCATTTCGCAAACCATTTCTCATATCCAAACGATCTGCAACAGCTTGACAAGTCACTGGATCACGATAACTGTCAGCACCTGCTAGAATAGCTACAATTTTGTCTTTGTAAAGAGAAATTGCTGGATAGATGAGGCCCAAGGCAGAAATACTAGCATCTTCCAAATCAATCTTATCCAGTTGATAATCTAATCCTTGGAACCAATCCTGATTTCTTAGTAATAAGGAAGTAACGCCAGCTAAGTTACCACCAGCTGAAAAACCAAGCAAACCAATTTTATCAGGATCAATTCCAAAATCAGCTGCGTGATAACGAATATAGCGAATAGCTCGCTGAGCATCTAAAAACATGATTGGTTCACGATAAGGGTAACTGCGGTACCAAAGAACAAAAGCTGAAATTCCTGCTTCATTAAGAAGTTCAGCAATTTGTTCTCCTTCCGTCACCATAGATTTTGTCAAATAGGCTCCACCAGGACAGATCACAACTGCCTGATCGCTTCCTTCCGATAAATGGTGATGCAAGTCTTCTTAAAGAACACTATCCTTCTATGAAGGATTGGGTTGACTGGATTACTCGTAATACAGGAACTGAAAACCTCTGGACTCACTGCTTCCAATTCGGAGATTGGCTTGCTCTGGACGGAAAAAATCCTGCTATGCCAACTGGCAAAACAGATGAAGACTTTATTGCTTCTATCTATTACCACTATTCTGCTCATATTGTGGCAGAAACGGCTCGACTATTAGGAAAAACTGAGGAAGCAAAAAACTATGAAAACCTGTCTCAAGCTATTAAATATGCAATCCAAGCCGAGTACATTTCTGCTAACGGTCGTTTGACAATTGATACGCAAACAGCATTTCAGCGATAGCGTAATCCGCACACTCGGAATCTGATTTCCCTTCTGTATGAAGTCCTAGAGCTTTGGCCACATTACGAAAGGCGGCTGGTACTCGCTTAGCATTCTCACGCTCAACAACAGGAAGTAACATGGCACAGCAAACACCATGTGGCAGATGATAAACTGAACCTAATTGATGAGCCATGGAGTGTACATATCCTAACCCTGCATTGTTAAAGGACATTCCTCCAAGGAAAATGGCATTCACCATAGCCTCGCGCGCTACAATATCCTGCCCATTTGCCACAGCACGTGGTAAATATTCTTTAATCAATTCAATGGCCCCAATAGAGAGTTTTTTCGTGACATCATAGGCTCCTGGTGTAACCAAGGCTTCAATGGCATGAGTAAGAGCATCCATACCTGTTGCTGCTGTTAAATCAGCTGGTTTTGAAAGCATAAGTTCTGGGTCATTAACAGAGATAAGCGCTAAGCTATTCTTGTCAACCATGACCATTTTAACCTTTCGCTCTTCGTCCGTAATGACATAGTTGATGGTAATCTCTGCAGAAGTTCCAGCGGTTATATTAATTGCTACAACTGGGAGACCTTTTTCCTTAGACTTGTGAAGCCCTTCGTAATCCTGTGGCTTCCCTCCATTTGTAGCCATAATAGAGATGCAACTCGCCGCATCCTGTGGAGATCCCCCACCAACTGAGACGATAAAGTCACAGTTGTTTTCTTTTAACACAGCTAAACCATCAAGGACATTCTTACAAGATGGATTTGGATCTACATCCTCAAATACGATGTATTCGATTCCATCTACTTGTAGAGGAGCTGTTACCTTAGGCAAAATATCACTCGATGCAATGTAGTGGTCTGTGACAATCAAAGCTTTTTTGAAACCCAATTCCTTAACGTGGCTTCCAAATTCATTGATCACTCCACGACCAATAAGATTAACTGCTGGTACATAGAAAACTGACATTTCTTTTTCTCCATTCTTCTTATATTGATATAATTATAATACTCTAATAGATTTCGTTCAACTATTTTGTGATTTTTTTAACAAAAAAATTCATGATAGAAGGGAGGTCACACCTCCCATATCTGAATCATACTTCACTACCATCCATCTCTAATCCACATCCAAGAATCCTTGGTGAGGCATCATGCTAAAGAAGGTTGCAATTTCTTGCAATTCTTGGTCAGTGATTGCTTGTTTAATGACTCCGCCTTGAGCACCAATTTGTGAATAAATCATCGCAGCTTTTTCAATCACCTCAATCAATCCATAAGTTTCATCCAGTGAAGTACCCGATGCGAAGAGCCCATGGTGAGGCCATAAAACCGCTTGAAATTCTGCCATTTTTGCTGCAGTTGCTTTCCCGATCTCAGTCGTACCTGGTGTCATATAAGGAATCACCCCAATTCCTTCAGGGAAGACAACAATCGATTCTGCCTGCATTTTCCATAGAAGGCGTGATAAGTGACGTTCTTCAAGGGGTTGAGTAAAGGACAGGGCAATCAGGTTTGTTGGATGGCAATGGAAAACCACGCGTTGATTTGGATTTACCTTCAAACGCTCTATATGGCTCATCAAATGACTTGGGAATTCTGAAGTCGGTTTACCACCGTCATTGAAGCCCCACACCAATTCTGCATGTTGACCATCTTCTGTGATGCGAACTAAACCAAGATCATTTTCTGGATTTCCAGCTACATTTCTAAAGTAACGCCCAGTTCCTGTAACCAAATAGTAATAGCCCGCCAAAGGTGAAGCATCAAAGCCAAGATCAAGCACTTCTTTCACTTCTGTCACATCCTCAAAAGGAGCAACTTCTTCAGCTGTCAAGCGAAGGGAGACATTTCCTCCATTCCGTTCATCCCAATAGCGTTCGTAAGACTCTCGCGTTACTTCTCTCATTTTTGTTACATAGACAGATTCTACAAATTTTGTCATTTTTCTCTACTCCTTCTCCTAAGCTCTTAGAACTTTTTTATCTTATCCGCGTGTTTTCAAAATTTCAGCTTCATAGTCATGGACTTCTTTTAACCAGTCCAAACCAACTGGAACATTGTTCTTTAAGCAGAAATAATTCCAAACATCGCTATATGGGAAGTCCTTCAATTCTTCTGTATAGACTAATCGAGAAGTGAAATCAAAGTCCAATTCCATTTGTTTCAATTCTTCTGTTGGCTCTAACATGGCTTTTAAGAGTGCTTTTTGGGTGTTACGAGTTCCAACTACCCAAGCTGCAATACGGTTGATGGTCGCATCGAAGAAATCCAAGCCAATCGCTGTTTTTCCAAGAAGATCATTGCGAACCAATTCTTTGGCAATTTCCTGCAACTCATCATCCATAATGACTACGTGATCCGAATCCCAACGAACAGGGCGAGAAACATGCAACATTAATCCTTTGCTAAATAAGGCAAGCGAAGATAGTTTATTGGAAATCACTTCTGTCGGATGGAAATGACCTGCATCCAATAAAATGGTCTTATTTCGTGTCAAACCATATCCCATATAAAATTCATGAGATCCTACAGTATAGGCTTCTGCTCCTAGTCCAAAGAGTTTGCTTTCAACAGTATCAACATTGTATTGTTCATCAATCTCCTCAGAGAAAATTTCATCTAAAGATTCCATTAAACGTTTACGTGGTGTCAGACGGTCAATCGGGTTGTCCTTAAAGCCATCTGGAACCCAGAAGTTGGTGTAACAAGTTTCTCCCAATTCTTTACTGAAGTATTCCGCCACTTTACGACTACGTTTCCCATGCTCTATCCAATACTCTCGAACTTCTTGGTCTGGACTAGCCAAGGTGAAGCCATCCTTCATCATTGGGTGGGAGAAGAAGGTTGGGTTAAAGTCCAATCCAAGTCCTTGTTCTTTGGCCCACTTCACCCATTTTTCAAAGTGACGTGGTTCAATTTCATTGAGATCAACTGTTTCATCGGTATCTAAATAGATGGCGTGTAGATTCAATTTATGCTTCCCTGGAATCAAAGAATAAGCTTTTTCCAAATCCTGACGCAACTGTTCAGGAGTGTGGGCAGCTCCAGGATAATTTCCCGTTGACATGATTCCACCAGTCAATTCGCCATCAGGTGACAAGAAGCCCTTCACATCATCTCCTTGCCAGCAATGCATGGAGATTGTAATTCCTTGTAATTTTTCCAATACAGCATCCGTATCTACTCCGATTGCCGCATAGCGAGCTTTGGCTACCTCATAAGCTTGTGTAATTTGAGTTGCATTTGTCATTATTCTTTCTCCTTATTGATAATAATTCTGTTGAAAATTTTTTAAATGATCGGTTTCCATTGTAAAATCAGGAAAAAATTCCTTCAATGATATCTCTTCTTTTAAGAAAGCACGTGCTTCTCTAAGATTGCTAAAGGTTCCACTTGAAATCAACTGAACCAATAGATTCCCGATAGCTGTTCCTTCACCCGGGCCAGCTATCACTGGTTTTTGAATCACATTGGCTGTCAACTGATTGAGAAGAGCAACATTGGATCCCCCTCCTACGATATGGAGAGCCTCAAAGAATTTTCCTGTTAATTTTTCTAGTCGTTTCCATTCAGCTCCATAAATAAGAGCTAGATTTGAATACACACACATGGTCAATTCGCCTACGGTCTCTGGGACCTTCTGTCCTGTTTCTCGACAATAAGCTTGAATTTCTTGAATCATCTGTTCAGGGTTAGTGAAGCGCTCATCATTCAGATTGACATACTGTTCAAATGGGGATACCTGACTTGCTTGTTCGGCCATCTCTGCGTAGCTATATTGATAGTCTAAGCAACGAGCAATTTCTTGCACCGTCCACATACCCGTGATATTTTTAAGAAAACGATAGGTTTGATAAGCTCCCCATTCATTGGTATAATTTGCTTCCTGACTCTCTTTCGTAACGATCGGTGATGTCAGTTCCACTCCAATCAAGGACCAGGTGCCACTAGAGATATAAGCAAAATCTTTGCTTGTCGCTGGAACTCCTACAACTGCTGAAGCCGTATCGTGTGTTGCCACAGCATAAACTTCAACATAGGGAAGTTTGTAATCCTTGAAATTTTCTCGAAGTAGAGGTCCAAGATAAGTCCCTGTCTCCACCAAATCGGGAAGTTGAGAAGCCTTTATCCCAGCTAAATCAAGCAAATCGTAATCATAATCTCTATGATGAATATTTAGCAATTGGGTCGTGGAGGCATTGCTAACTTCTGCTACTTGTCTCCCCGTCAGTCGGTAGGCCAGATAATCTGGAATCAAAAGACTAGTATCCGTTTCTTCTAACAGTTGAGGATCTTCACTAACATACTGAAACAAGGTATTAAAATTTAAAAATTGAATGCCCGTTTTCTCATAAATGTTCTTAGCAGGGAGCTTCTGAAACACTTTCTCCATTGCTTTTTCAGTCCGTTTATCCCGATAAGCAATGGGTTGTGCCAGGGCCTTACCATCTTTTAACAACACATAATCTACCGCCCAGGTATCAATTCCTAAAGTACAGTTATCTACTCCTAGCTCTTTTGCTTTCTCTAATCCAAGGAGAATCTGGTGGAAGAGCTCCTCTATATCCCAACGATCATGCTGATCCACTCGAGTAAATCCATTTTTGAATCGGTGGATTTCTTGTAACTGCCATTTTCCATCCTGAAAATCTGCCAGTATCAAGCGTCCACTCGATGCTCCAATGTCCACTGCTATATGATAGGTCATCTCGGCCCTCTTTTCTTGCTTCTTTCTATCTCTATTTAACTATTTTTTAAAATGTGATACAATATCTCTAAAACAGTAGAATAGTATCAAATATACAGGTGAAACAGATGCAACCCCTAACTGACTTCCTCCATCAAGAAACTGAGATTGAAAAGAAACAAAAAAAGACCGGAACCTTCGTTCCAGACTTTTCTGAAATGAAAACCCAAGCCCCTCATTTAACCAATGATCTCTTTTTTCACAATCGAGACATCTACATTAGTAAACACAATCGCTATGCGCCTTATCCTCTTCATTCCCACCAATTTTTAGAGCTCAATTATATCTATAGCGGGCATTGTCAACAAATCATTAATGGTCAGACTTACACGCTTAATCAAGGAGACATCCTCCTGATGGATGTGGGGAGTAAACATCAAATTGAGTGTTTGGAAGAAGAGGATATTGTGATCAATCTACTCTTTAAAGATAACAATATTTCCTTACAAAATTTGGAAGAAATACAAGGAAATAATAGTCTTTTGTATCACTTACTCCTTAGTCGCCATAGCCATCTAGAAATCAGTCAAAATTTTATTATTCTTCGCTCCGAAGAGATTCCAAAAGTCCCTCAACTGCTCCACCGCATGATAGAAGAGTATTTTTTCCAGAAGGATTTCTCCCAAGAAATACTCAAACACTCTTTAAGTATTTTACTCTATGAATTGGCTCGTTCCTTGCCAACTGCACAGAAAAAGCTCCTTCAAACCCGACAAGATCCTTTTCTGCAAGCCCTTGAATTAATTGATAGAGACTATAGGGGGCTTACCTTGGCAAAAGCTGCCGATCAATTAAAATTTAACAAAAACTATTTAAGTAATCTCGTCAAAGAAAAAAGTGGTCAAACCTTTACCGAGCTGGTGCATCAGAAGAGGTTAATGTCTGCAAAATTATTGATTCAATCAACAGATTTTTCTATTGAAACGATCTGCCAAACCGTCGGCTTCAGTAATAAAACCTATTTTTACAAACAATTTGCCTTGATGTATGGGATGAAACCCTCTGAAATGAGAAGGAAGTCTTGACCACCTCCAATTTTCTCTCCTTTAAACAGTCACCGCTATCAAAATTCTTAATCAACAGACATATTTTAGAATCAACAGAAAGACACCACTCAAAAAAGATCGGACCAATGAATGGCTCCGATCTATTTAGTTATTAGAACGTAAAAAAATAATATCTCTTGTCAATGAATCGATTGATTGATTGTCAGCAAGCCGTGGTTAATGATTGCAGCAATATCTTCCAGACCATGAAGAATAAAGCCTCCTACAAGTAATCCTATAATAATTGAACAGATAATCATGGTCATACAGATTAGATAAATATCTTTTTTTTGCATCTCTTTCCTCCTAATATCTATTCGTGGAGATACTTTCAATTCCAAGTTTCATTGGTCATTATGTGACAATTAAAAGGCTTCCCAGAGCTATAAAGTCAAGTAGTGAACGGAAGACCATTAACACTCTTTATTACTAATGAATAAGAAAATCCACTTACTTCACCTATTAAAAAACATCTCTCCCCTTTATATCAGTCATATTTTCTACTATTATATTTCTATTACAAAGCCGTTGGAAAGCGCTATCAATTATTTATATGCAAATTTTTATAATAAAAAGACCGGATTGCTCCGATCTTTTTAACTTCTGCTCTAAGAAAATCAAAGAATAAACAAGGCGGAACCAAGTTTGATGGCAAATCTTTGCTCATCAAACTACGAAAAATCCTTTGGGACTTTTTCTAGGCTCCGCACTAGATTCCATCATTGAAAATTAAGGTTTCAATGATGGAATCGTCGAAAGTAAACCTCCGAATGAAGTCTACAAATTTAAAATTTGATTTTCGACGAGAGGAATTATTTGATTGCGCGTGATTGCAACCCTTCTTCTTCCAAGAAGAGGCGGAATGGTACGAGTTCTTCTGCTTCGTATTTTTCCTTGAAGGCTTTGATTGCTTCTTCTGAGTGTTGTTTTGGATCCAACTCAAGTACTTCTACTGGAAGTGGACGATGTGGAGTGATGCGAGCATCGATCACAACAGTTTTACCTTCTTTGTTCAATTTAACAGCTTCTGCAACAACTGCATCGATGTCTTCGATACGGTCAACTGTAAATCCAACAGCACCTTGAGCTTCAGCGATTTTCGCATAGTCAGCATTAGGGAAGTCACAACCAAACAAGTGTTTGTTTGTGTCTTCGTATTTGTCCTTGATGAAGGCATATTTACCATTTGAGAAGACAACGTTGATAACTGGAAGGTCGTATTGAACGTTAGTGATAACGTCTGGGTAGCACATGTTGAATGCACCGTCACCCATGATGTTCCATACTTGGCGATCTGGATTGTCTTTCTTAGCAGCGATACCACCAGGAAGGGCAATACCCATTGTCGCAAAGAGTGGAGATGTACGCCACATGTTCTTAGGTGTCATGTGAAGGTGACGAGTAGATGTTTGAGTAGTGTCACCTACGTCGATTGAGTAGATAGCGTCTTGATCAGCATGTTTGTTGATTGCATTGTAAACTTGATACAATTGCAATTCACCCTCAGTTTTACCTTCGAGTTTGTTCATGTAATCACGCCAGTTTTGGTTGTTCTTCACGTTTGCACGCCACCATGGAGTAGATTCAACTGGGTTCACTTTGTCAAGGATAGCTTTCGCTGCTTGACCTGCATCACCAAGGATTGAAGCGTCTAGGGCATGACGTTTACCAAGTTTGTAAGGGTCGATATCCACTTGGATGAATTTTTCAGTGTTCTTGAAGGCTTCGTAAACTTCAGCAAATGGGAAGTTTGAACCAAGGAAAAGAACTGTGTCTGCTTCAAAGACCACTTCGTTGGCTGGTTTCCAACCAACACGGTAAGCAGAACCTGTCAAACCTTCATAGTTCCATTCGAAAGCTTCAAAGTTTTTACCAGTTGTGATGATTGGTGCTTTGATTTTACGTGACAATTCAGTAATCACTTCACCAGCTTTTACACCACCGTAACCAGCGTAGATAACTGGACGTTCAGCATTGTTCAAGATTTCAACAGCTTTATCGATTTCAACTTCGTTCAAAGCAGGAGCGATAAATGAACGCTCGTATGAACCTGAACCGTAGTATGAGTTTTCGTCGATTTCTTGGAAACCAAAGTTTACTGGAATTTCAACAACGGCTGGACCTTTTTTAGAAACAGCAGCACGGCAAGCTTCGTCAATAACTTTTGGCAATTGCTCTGCGTAAGCGACACGTTTGTTGTAAACAGCGATACCGTTGTACATTGGGTTTTGGTTCAATTCTTGGAAGGCATCCATGTTCAATTCGTTAACTGGACGTGATCCAAGGATAGCAAGGAATGGAGTGTTATCCATAGCTGCATCGTAAACACCGTTGATCAAGTGAGTCGCACCAGGTCCACCTGAACCAACTGCAACACCGATAGATCCGCCAAATTTAGCCTGCATAACCGCTGCAAGAGCACCTGTTTCTTCGTGGCGAACTTGCAAGAAACGGATATCTTTGTCTTCAGCCAAAGCGTCCATCAATGAGCTGAGTGTTCCTGATGGGATACCGTAGATAGTGTCTACGCCCCATGTTTTCAATACGTTGAGCATTGCTGCAGATGCAGTAATTTTTCCTTGAGTCATTCTAACTCTCCTTTAAATCTATTTTGATCCTTTAAAAATGTAGCATAGCGCTTCTACTCCATCTTTGCGATCAGGTTTCGTTTTGAAAATGAGTTTTTTCTGACATTTCTCATGAAAACGATTTACAAAACGATTACAGTATTAATTTATCACAAAGAGATTCACATATATAAGAATCTGCTCAGAGATGCTCAATCCCTATTACATAACAGATGCTCTTTTTTTGAGAAAATTTCACAAACTATAGTAAAATAGGATATTTTATTATAGTTTGCATGCACCTCTAAGACTTGTAGCTGTAGGAAATCAAACAAAAAGCGATACAAAATTCTGTATCACTTTTTATTTCATTTAATCAATTTTCTCAACATTGAGAAGCAGCGAGCTAGTCAAAACAGACAAAGAACTAAGGGCCATAGCAAGACCTGCTAGTTCTGGATTGAGGGTCAATCCCAGTCCTACAAAGACTCCAGCAGCAATTGGAAGCCCAAGGATATTGTAGATAGAGGCCCAGAAGAGATTGAGTAAGATCCTGCGGAAGGTCTTTTGACTCATGTCAAAGGCGCGCACAACGCCAAGTAAATCATTTTGCGTGAGCACGATGCCACCGGACTCGATCGCAATATCCGTTCCAGATCCCATAGCGATCCCCACATCCGCGATCGAGAGAGCTGGAGCATCATTGATCCCATCTCCAACAAAGGCGACCTTGCTAGCTTCTTGCAGTTTTTGGATGGCGCTAGCTTTTTCTTGAGGAAGGACATCAGCAATGACGGTGTCAATTCCCACTTGCTTAGCAATAGCTTGGGCCACCCGTTCATTATCCCCCGTTAACATGACCGTTTTCAAGCCCCGTTCTTTGAGCTTTTTGATCGCTTCTTTTGAGCTGGCCTTCGGAGCATCTTGAATGGCAATCAACCCAATCACTTGCCCATCCACAGACAAACTGATCACTGTTTTGGCCTGCTCTTGCAACTCTACCATCCGTTTTTCAAGCTCCGGATCCATCGCTGTCCCGTCATGAAGTTTGCCATTTCCCAAGGTCACCAACTGCTGGTCGATCTGACCTTGGACCCCTTTTCCTTCAATCGCTTGGAAGTTTTCCACAGGGAATAACACCAAACCTTTTTCTTCTGCTTGGGATAACACCGCTTGGGCTAGTGGATGTTCTGAAAAAGTTTCAAGACTAGCAGCCAGTGTCAAGACACGCGCTTCATCTCCTACAACATCGGTTACAAGTGGTTGGCCAATGGTAATAGTCCCTGTCTTATCAAACACAACGGTTTGAATCTTTTGCACTTCTTGAAGAACCGTTCCATTTTTAATCAGAACCCCCATCTTGGCACTACGGCCGGTTCCGACCATCAGGGCTGTTGGGGTTGCTAAACCAAGGGCACAAGGACAGGCAATAATGAGGACAGAGACTGCATAGAGCATGGCCTCTTGAAGCGACGCGCCCAGAAGCACGGACCAAACCCAGAAAGTCGCAATGGCCAAAATCGTCACCACTGGAACAAAGATACCTGAAATCTTATCCGTCAAATCTTGAATAGGAGCACGACTGGATTGGGCCATTTTGACAAAGTCCACAATTTGAGATAAGAGGGTCTCACTACCGACTTTTTCAGCCTTAAAGAGAATGGTCCCATTGCTGTTGATAGTGGAGCCGATAACTGCATCACCAACTGATTTTTCCACAGGCAAGCTTTCACCTGTCACCATCGACTCATCAATGGTCGTACTTCCTTCTACAATCGTCCCATCAACCGCAATCTTTTCCCCAGGACGGACCCGAATCAAGTCATCAATTTGGATATCTTCTGCCGCCACCTCGACATAGTTCCCATCACGGAGAACTTGAGCCGTTTTTGCCTGCAAATCCAACAACTTTTCCACAGCCTCAGAGGCATTGTTACGCATCCGTTCTTCAAAGATTTGCCCTAAGAGGATAAAGAAGATGATAAAACCCGCAGCCTCAAAGTATACTGGCTGACCAGTAAAAAGGGCAAATACACTATAGACATAGGCTACCAGGGTTCCAAGAGCTACCAAGGTATCCATATTGGAATGGTGCTTCTTAAATGAGGCCCAGGCACTCTTGATAAAAGGAACTCCTGCTACCAACATGATCGGCGTTGTCGCTAGAAAAGTCCCCCAGCGACTGACTGTATGGGATACAAATCCTGCCATCATCCCGATCATCAAGATCAATAAAGGAAGGGTAAAGATACTAGTAATCCAAAAGCGATCCCGTAAACTTAAGACACGACGGCGTTTTTCCACAACCGTGTAGGAACCCTTTTGCATCTTCATTCCACATGAAAACTCGAAGTCCCCTGTTTCTGTCGGGGTAAAGGATATCACCTTATCCACACCGACTTCCAAAGGCTCTAAAATCCCCTGATCTTCAAACAAAATTTCCTTGTAACAGCCGGAAGGATTGACCCGATGGAAGGTGATTTCAGCAGGGATCCCTTTTTGAAGTTGAAATTCTTTGGGACTATAGCCCTTTTCTGCTGTAATACGGATCTTTTGCACTCCGTTTTCCACAACTGCTTTTTGTTTTTCTGCCATACCTACTCCTTTATTCCACAATCATGTGACCATGCATCATGTTCATACCACATGAATACCCATATTCGCCCGCTTTTTCTGGCGTAATTTCAATGACATGTTTTTCACCCAAAGGCAAATCTTCATGCACCCCAAAGTCTGGAAAGACCACTTGGTCGAGACATGAGGATGGATCCTTGCGGTTAAAGATAATCCGGGCTGGAACATTCTTTTTCAGGACGATAGTTTCAGGCGAATAGCCCCCCATGACTTCGACTTCAATTTCTTGATAACCTGATTTTTGACGAGCGTGGTCGCTCATCTTTTCATGTTCTGCAAAGAACCACCAAGCAATAAAGACAACCACAAGTAAACAAACAATACTAATCAACAATCCAAACATAGAATTTCCCTCTTTCTATTACATACAATTGCAAGGGACTGTTTCGACAGCCTCTGCTTTCTTATCTTCGAGGACTTGTTGTAGCTGATTAAGATCTGCTAGCGTAAAGTCACTCGCCTGAATCAAGTTTTCAAGCACCTGGACAATCCTTTTGGAGCAAACCTTGTCCTTCACATCCTCAACGACCAAGTCTAAACTCTGGTCCTGCGTCAACAGTACCGAGTAGACAAAGGCTTTGCCTGCTTTTTCTCTAGTCAGACACCCTTTTTCAACCAAGCGCGTCAAGAGGGTCTTGATCGTCGACTTCGACCAGTCAAAGCGCTCAGACAAGACTGCGATCAAATCCGTGCTGGTCTGCTTGCCTTCCATCCAGATAATCTTCATGATGCGCCATTCCGCATTGGAAATTTGCATGACCTCTCCTTTCTAAATCTACATTTGTAAATCTTATAATCCTATTTTACCTCTAAGATTTACATTTGTCAACCAAAAGTTTTTAAAAAAAATCTTCCTTTGAAGATTTGTCTGGTTGGGCTTTTTTCGCTCCCTATTTTTATCTCTATAACGTCTCCTGCAAAGCCTTGGACAGGGCTGCATAGCCAGCAATGGTCAGATGGAGGCCGTCAGTTGTGTAGTCTGGGCGCAACTGGCCTTCCTCATTCAGAAAAGCATCGTAGAGATCGATAAATTGGACATTCATGTAGGCGTTAGCCAGCTGACGATAGGCTTGATTGAGGGCCTGAATCTTTTTATTGCTACGGACATAGACCGTGCTCTTGTAGGCTGGAGCTTCATTGACGGGAAGGACCGACAGCAACTGGATCTGAGCCAGAGGATAGTCACGAGAAATCTCCTGAATAACGGCTTCTAAATTGGCCAGCGTTTCTGTCTGAGCCATCTCCTTGCCAATATCGTTGGTACCTATCAAGATAAAGACCTTATCCAAAGCCTGCCCAAAGAGATGGGCATCTAGGTTTTCTAATAGCAAATCAGTCTTATAGCCCCGAATACCGCGGTTGACCAGTCTTTTATCCGTCTGTAAGAGTTCCTGGAGCGGATAGTATTCTACAATGGAGTCTCCGATAAAGATGATGTCTGGCTCCTTGACAGAGAGTTGATTGAGCTCTCTGTAATTTTGCTGCAATTTTGCCTGCTCCTTGAGAAGCCATTCTTCTAATAATTGTACTGCCATTATCCTTTTTCCTCTTCTAAGTATTGCTCAATCACCTGTAGAACACCTGCTTCTGCATTGGCTGGTGCTAGGTAATCTGCTACCTTTTTAACCCGCTCGTCGCCATTTTCCATGGCGTAAGAAATACCAGCTAATTCAAGCATCTCTATGTCATTTTCACTATCCCCAAAAGCCATGATTTCCGAGCTTTGAATCTGCCACTTAGCCATCAGCTGCTGCAAGCCCCAGGCCTTGTGCATCCCATCTTGGAGGATGTCAATCGCACCGTAACCACTGGCAACAGCGCTTAATCGGCCTGCAAAATGCTGATTAATCAGACGAGCATGCTCTGCTGCTGCAGCCTCTTCTACCATCATACTCATTTTCAAGACCTTGTCAAAGGGATAATCCTGAAGGCTAGGCACAAAATTCATCCGCTTGTAGAAGAGCTGAGCCATTTCCCTGGTCATGACTTTTTCAATTAAGGGAAATTCCGTCCCTTCTAGTACAAAGCCGCCTTTTTCAGAGGTCACAACCAGCTGAAGCTCCTTTTCACGACCCGCAAAATAAGCCAGCGCATCCCTAATCAATCCAGGTTCCCAGAAGCTGCTCATTCTTAGCCGATTCTTTTCAAAAATCCTCGCTCCGTTGGCGACTACCAAGGTCATGCGTTCTACCAAATCTCCCAATAGCAGGCGCATCCGTGGAATTTCATTACCAGTAGCCACCACAAAGTGAATGCCTCTCTTCTCCAGCTCATCTAAAATAGTAGCCAGACGCGGCAAATCCAGCTGTCCCTGTCCGTCCAGCAAGGTTCCATCCATGTCTGTCGCTATCATCTTTACAGTCATCTTTTTATCCATTTCTATTTTTAGCATCTGGTTTTTACTGTTCCTTTTCCAGAAAACCTCTGACTTTTAGACATATTATACTACTTAAAAAAGTAAAAAGAAAGGCAAGAAGAGGCGGATAAGACGGTTGATTTTACAATGAGCACTTTTCAATCTTCCAGTTTTATATTATAATCATAGCTATATTTCTGTTGTAAATTGGAGGTCCTCATGAGCAAAAAAGAAGTCGCATTCCCACGCTACCAGCAGATTGCCGTCGCCATTGCCGAGCGAATCGTTGATGGCAAATATCCTATCGGCAGCAAAATCTATGCCCGCTCTACCCTAGCCAGCAACTTCAATGTCTCCCCTGAAACAGCCCGCAAGGCTATTAATGTGCTGGTAGATCTGGAAATCATGGAAGTCCGTCACGGTAGTGGAGCCTTCATCTCCTCCAAGGAAAAAGCCCAGCAGTTTCTCAAGACCTATAAAGATGTCAACTCTCTGCAGGACCTCAAAAGCAAGCTCCACCAGAGCATCCAGCGCCAAGAGGAAGAATTTGCAAACTTTTCCCAGCTCCTTAACCAGCTTCTCAGCCGAACTAAAGATGTCCAGCAGCGCTTCCCTTTTAATCCCTACGAGCTGCAGCTCTCAGCAGACGCTATCAACCTAGGAAAATCTATCAATGAACTCAATATCTGGCACTCGACTGGTGCTACCATTGTCGCAGTCCAGCAGGGAGACCAACTCCTAATCTCGCCTGGTCCTTATACCAAGCTGGAAGCCGGCAATACTATCTACTTTGTTGGCAACGAATTATCAGTCGGTTTGATGCATAATTTATTTTTTAATGAAATTGAAATAAACAAGTGAAACAGCGCTTGTTTTTTCTTTGTCAAAAAAACAGAATAGACAGGCAAATCCGCTGTCTGACAAGGTTTTTACGGCTTTCAGAAATATTCCAGAAAATCACCCTCCTTTCTTATAATAGCTGAAAAAGGCCGGTCTGACAGTCTTTTGGGTTTGACAAAGTGACCACACGGTGTTATACTGTGATGGTCTTTCAAGTGACAACTCTATAAAATAAACATGTAGTCACTTGTGCAAAAGGAGAAATACGTTGAATAAACTAGAAGTAAAACATTTGACTAAAATTTTCGGTAAAAGGCAAAAGCAGGCACTGGAAATGGTGCAGCAAGCCAAAAGCAAAACGGAAATTTTAGAAAAAACCGGTGCTACTGTCGGAGTTTACGATGTAAACTTTGAGGTTCAGACCGGAGAAATTTTTGTCATCATGGGACTGTCTGGTAGTGGGAAGTCTACCCTTATCCGCCTGCTCAACCGGTTGATTGACCCGACATCAGGCGACATTTACATTGACGGCCAAGATGTGGCTAAGATGAACGAAGAAGAGCTGCGTGACGTTCGCCGCCACAAGCTCAACATGGTCTTCCAGAACTTCGGACTCTTCCCGCATCGGACTATTCTAGAAAATACTGAGTTCGGTCTGGAAGTCCGAGGTGTTGATAAAGAGGAGCGCACGCGCCTAGCTGAACAAGCTCTGGACAATGCCGGTCTCCTGTCCTTCAAGGACCAATACCCCGATCAGCTCTCTGGTGGGATGCAGCAGCGGGTCGGCCTAGCTCGAGCTTTGGCCAACAATCCTGACATTCTGCTCATGGACGAAGCCTTCTCAGCTCTAGACCCTCTCATCCGCCGCGAAATGCAGGATGAACTGCTGGATCTGCAGGCAGAGCATGAGCGTACCATCATCTTTATCACCCACGATCTCAATGAGGCTCTGCGTATTGGTGACCGTATTGCCATCATGGCTGACGGTCAGATCATGCAGATTGGAACTGGTGAGGAAATCCTGACCAATCCAGCCAATGACTTCGTTCGAGAGTTCGTTGAGGATGTGGACCGCTCCAAGGTCTTGACTGCCCAGAATATCATGACAACGCCACTGACCACCAACATTGACATCGACGGACCAACCGTGGCTCTTAATCGGATGAAAAAAGAAGAGGTCAGTATGCTGCTGGCTGTGGATAGGAAGCGGCGCCTCAAGGGCAGTCTGACTGCCGAATCCGCCCGCGATGCCCGTAAGGAGCATCAAGCACTTGCGGACGTCATTGATAAGAACGTCCGCAAGGTCACTCAGGAAACCCTGATTACTGATATTTTCCCGCTGATTTACGATTCGCCAGCGCCTCTGGCCGTTGTAGATGATAAGGACAAATTAGTCGGCGTTATTATCAAAGGTCGAGTCATCGAAGCCTTGGCTAATACTACTGAATCTGAAGAATAAGGGAGGTTCGCATTTTGAATATTTTACAACAGCCAATCCCCGTTTCTCAATGGGTTGAGGCCTTTACTAACTGGGTAACCAATACCTTCTCCGGACTTTTCTCGGTCCTTCAGGCTATCGGAAATGCCATTATGAATGGAATGACAGACACCCTGCTCTTCATTCCGCCCCTGCTCTTTATCGCAGTCATCACTATCTTTACCTATTTGATTTCCAAGCGTAAGCTGGGGCTGCCCCTACTCACCTTCCTAGGCCTGCTCTTTGTTTACAACCAAGGCCTCTGGGAAAATCTCATGAACACTGTGACCTTGGTTATCGTCTCCAGTGCCATTTCCATTATCATTGGTATTCCACTGGGGATTTGGATGGCTAAGAGCAACCGTGTCGAAGCCGTTATCAAGCCCTTGCTGGACTTTATGCAGACCATGCCAGCCTTTGTCTACCTGATACCAGCCGTGGCCTTCTTCGGTATTGGTATGGTGCCTGGGGTCTTTGCCTCTGTCATCTTTGCCCTGCCACCGACTGTCCGCTTTACCAATCTAGCCATTCGTCAGATTCCGACTGAGCTGATTGAAGCGTCAGACTCCTTCGGGGGCACTGGCAAGCAGAAGCTCTTCAAAGTTGAGCTGCCTCTGGCTAAAAATACTATCCTAGCTGGGGTCAATCAGACCATCATGCTGGCTCTGTCTATGGTCGTTACCGCCTCTATGATTGGAGCGCCAGGACTGGGCCGCGGCGTTCTCTCTGCTCTGCAGCATGCCGACATCGGTTCCGGATTTGTCAATGGGGTATCTCTGGTTATCCTGGCCATTATCATCGACCGCCTGACCCAGAAGCTCAACCAGCCTCTGGCTAAAAAATCACCGGTCACTGCCAAGGAAAAACGCAACAAGGTTATGCTCTGGTCTGCTCTAGCTGCTGTCTTCCTGACAGCCTTTGTCGGAAATCAAGTAACCAAGCTTCAGCAAAGCAAAAAAGAAAAGGTCAACCTTGCCTATGTTGAATGGGACTCCGAAGTTGCCTCAACCAATGTCGTAGCGGAGGCTCTCAAGGAAATGGGCTACAATGTCACCATCACACCGCTGGACAATGCCGTTATGTGGAAGTCCGTTGCTAATGGCGAAGCCGATGCCATGGTTTCTGCCTGGTTGCCGACCACCCACGCTGCTCTCTATGAGGAGTACAAGGACAAGCTAGTGGACTTGGGGCCAAACCTTGAGGGCGTTAAAACAGGGCTAGTCGTACCAAGCTATATGGACGCTGACTCTATCGAAGACCTGTCAGACCAAGCCAAGAAAACCATCACAGGTATTGAGCCCGGCGCTGGTATCATGACCGCGACTGAGAAGACTATGCAAGAATACAGCAATCTCAGTGGCTGGAATCTTTCTTCTTCCTCAACAGGAGCCATGACCACTGCTCTGGATCAGGCTATTAAGAATAAAGAAGATATCATCGTAACCGGCTGGTCACCACACTGGATGTTCTCCAAATACGACCTCAAATACCTCAAGGATCCTAAGGGAACCATGGGCGGCAAGGAAGCTATCCACACTATGACTCGAAAAAATCTAGACAAGGACTTACCAGAAGTCAACAAGGTCCTAGACAACTTCAACTGGACTCAAAAGGACATGGAAGAAGTCATGCTTAAGATTAACGAAGGCAGTTCACCAGAAGCTGCAGCTAAAGAGTGGATCAAAAACCACCAGAAAGAAGTCGAAAGCTGGAAGAAATAAAAGTATATAAAAAAGGATGAATCTTTTGATTCATCCTTTTTTTATAAGGAGCCATTCTATTTTGTTTAAGTCATTCAATCCTGATAGAGATTGTCTCCATTCGTCGCGATGACTTCTCTGTACCAATCAAAAGATTTTTTCTTATAACGGGCTAGAGTTCCGCTACCGTCATCGTTGCGGTCAACGTAGATAAAACCGTAACGCTTGCTGAGTTCTGCAGTGCTGGCTGAGACCAGGTCAATACAGCCCCAAGTCGTGTAACCTAGCAGTTCTACGCCGTCTTCCAGCGCTTCTCCTACCTGCTGCAAGTGCTGTTTGAGATAATCAATGCGGTAGTCATCTTCAATCGTTGGGCCATTTGGACCATCCACCAAGACATCCTTGGCACCGAGACCATTTTCCACGATGAAGAGAGGCAGCTGATAGCGGTCATAAAAGCTATTCAATACCAAACGCAGGCCAACTGGGTCAATCTGCCAACCCCATTCCGAGCTAGCCAGATGAGGATTTAGGATGCCACCTAAAAGATTGCCTCGGCCGGAAGAATAATTTTCCGGATCATGAGCTGCAACCACACTCATATAGTAAGAGAAGGAAATAAAGTCTACAGTATTTTCAGCCAAAAGCTCTTTGTCACCTGGCGCAAACTGAATCTCAATCCCATTCTCCTTGAAGAAACGATTGATATAGGCTGGATATTTCCCACGCGCATGGATATCAGAGAAGAGATAGTTTTGATTTTCAAATTCCCGTGCTGCCAGCACATCTTCAGGCTTAGGTGTCATGGGATAGGCTGGCATGGCGAGAACCATACAGCCAATCTTAAAATCAGGATTAATCTCATGACCGATCTTCGTTGCCAATGCAGAAGCCACCAGCTCATGATGAACTGCTTGATAGAGGTCCTGCTTGGATAGTTCTTCAGCTGGCGTGGCAATGCCTCCGCTCATAAAAGGCGCATGGAAAACAGAGTTGATTTCATTAAAGGTCAGCCAATACTTGACCTTATCCTTGTAGCGGCTAAAAACCGTGCGGACATAGCGCTCATAGAAGCCAATCAAATCGCGGTTGGCCCAACCATTGTACTGACGCGCCAAATGCAGGGGCGTTTCATAGTGAGACAGGGTAATCAGCGGCTCAATGCCATATTTGGCCAGTTCGTCAAAAAGATTGTCATAAAATTGCAGACCAGCTTCATTGGGCTCCAGCTCGTCCCCATTTGGGAAAATCCGAGACCAGGCAATAGAAGTTCGGTAGACCTTGAAACCCATCTCCGCAAAGAGGGCAATGTCCTCCTTATAACGATGATAGAAATCAATCCCTTCCAGCTTGAGATTATCTGGTGTCGGCTCCTCGGTAATCAAAGGATTGCGGTCACCTGGCTTGGCTGGCACTCCACCTTTTGGAGTCACATCCTGAACAGACAGGCCTTTTCCATCCAGATTATAGGCACCTTCATACTGGTTAGCTGCAGTTGCACCGCCCCAGAGGAAATTCTGCGGAAATTTACCCATTTGCATTTTCTCGCTTTCGTTTTTTTTATATTTATATTATAATAGTTGTCAAACATATTTTCTAACACAATTATCTTAATAAATTGTACTATTCTATGAAAGAGTGTCCCCATGATTGATTTAGGCCAACTACATAAAAATACCGTTTTTAAAAACCAAGGAACCCCTTATTCTCTGACCCGCACCATCACTGAGAATGGTCATCCAGATATTCTTTTCCACTGGCATACCGATGTTGAAATGATTTATGTCCACGAAGGAAAAGCGCAATTTCATATTGACGACGACTACTTTAACAGCGAAAAAGGTGATATTATCCTGATTCGCCCCAATGCATTGCACTCTATCCACCCCATCAACGACGAGCGCCATTATATGGACGCCATTAATTTCCATCTGGATCTGATGGGTTACTCTGCCATGGATCAGGCCAGCATCAACTACCTGCAGCCCCTCTACAATGGTCAGCTGGACTTGACTCATGTTATCAAGCCCAATGATACAGCCTATGCGGAGATTCGTCAGTGCCTCTTACCAGCTATGGAAACAGGCTATTTCCGCAAATCTCACTACGAGTTTCAGCTCAAAGCCCAGCTCAACCAGCTCTTCTACCTGCTCTTTGAAAACGGCTATGTCATTTCCAAAGACCTATCACCAGAAGGCTATCGCAAGGAAGAAAAGATTCGCTCCATCATTGACTACATCAATGCCCACTACCAAGAAGACCTGAATATTGACCGACTGGCTGGCATTTGTGGCTACAGCTCCACCCATTTCATGAACTTCTTCAAGAAGCATCTGGGTGTTTCCTGCATTGAGTATCTGATCCAATTCCGCCTGCGCAAGGCAGCCGAACTCCTGCAGCACTCTAACCTCTCTGTACTGGAAATCTCCAGCCAAGCAGGCTTTAATAACCTGTCCAACTTCAACCGTCAGTTTAAAAAATACTACCAAATGACACCAAGCCAATATCGGAAGAAATGAAGCTCTAAAATAGAAAATAAAAACGAATACCTGCTGACAAAATATGCTGAGGGTATTCGTTTTTTTATGCTAATTTCACAAGAAAGACAGAAATAATAGTATGTTTTTACATATAAGTCAGCTAAGATCTGAGTATTTCGACTGTTCTCCTTACGAACTCATCATTTCTATACTAGCAAGTTCAACAGGAGATTGAAGAGTCCTAACCAAAAGATAGCTAGCAACAAATTGCGCCCCTGCTTTTCTTTGAAGAAATTTCTCCGCAAAAACAGGCAGAAAATCATCAATACCAGGGAGCACACTAGCAACAAAAACAAGATAAACATGGGTATAAGATACAAAAGCAACCACAAACCAAAATACATTTCATTTTCTTTCCAATAAAATAATAGACGGACTCGAAAGCGGTCAGTTTCATTCATTAACAGTTCTATAATCCTTTTTAATTATAACAAAGTCCTCAATTTTAAAACAGCAAAAACCAGATTGTCAAATCCAATCTGGCTAAAATCATATTCAAGCAATTTATTGCCCCGGCCAGTTCAGTCCAACATGAGAACTCATCTCCTGATAGGCGGTATCAATCCGTGCTCTGGTTTCTTGGTTCAGTTTGTCTCGATACTTGCCACCTTCGACAAAGTCATCCAAAATCCAGGTCTGATAAGTGTATAAAGGAAGACCGTCTGCTGAAGTAGCGCCCTTTTCAACTCGGCTGACCCAGCTCGGATGAGCCTGAGCACTTTTTATCTGCGTGCCCTTTGGTGTCTTTTCAATGGTAACATCCATCAGCACTCCGCGCTCAGTCCAATGAGCATTTTCAATCTCCTCCATGGTTTCGATGCGCTGATTGGAAATAAAATTCCCCATAGAATACATAATCAGCTTCTTCTGGCCGTCTTTCTCTAAAATCTCTGCCGGCTGAACCACATGCGGATGGCCTCCAAAGACGATATCTGCTCCCCAGCCAACCATTTTATGATAAAGGGTCATCTGCTCCTCTGTCGGCTCCAGTTGGTACTCTATCCCCATCTGAGGCATGACGACTGTAATATCTGCTTCCTTTTCTGCCCGCTCAATCTCGGCCCGCATCTTTTCTTCATCCAAATCGGATAGGCGAGCATCATAATCTTCCTGACTGAGAAGCCCCTCCATGCCATTGTAGCCATAGGAGTAAGCCAGCAGTGCAATCTTAATGCCTTTGACTTCCTTTATCAAAATTGGTGCCTGACTGCGGCTTTCATGCGGATAAACACCGATAGGAGTGATTCCCTCTTTTTCAAAAGCCTGAGCTGTAGTAAAAACTCCCTCCAAGCCAGAGTCTAAAATGTGGTTATGAGCCAGGTCCATCACCTGATAGCCGGCATCCTTGATTGCTGGAACTACGGCTTCCGGAGCATTAAAGAGCGGATAGCCATTTAGGGGATATTCCGAGCGAATCGTGCCTTCAAAGTCCCCTAAGACCAAGTCTCCCTGCCGAAGCCATTCTTTGGCATAGTGGAAATTCTCAGAAAAATCATAAGTTCCGTCTTCTTTCTGAGCACTCAGATAAAGGCCGTCGTGATAAAGCAAATCCCCAGTCGCCATGATACGAACCGTCTGATTCTGTGAGGAATCCGACTGCTGCTCTTTCTTTGCAGGGAAGGAAAAGCTGAAGTCAGGTAAATGCTCTGACAGCAGAATTAATCCGGCTGACAGCCCAACAACTGTCAAAAGCACTCCGACAAACTGCCGATTGCTAAGCTGTTTTTGAAGGAACTTAGGACGAGGAAGCGGCAACTTCTTAATCCAATCCCGCCAAGCTTAGTAGGCATCTGGCAGGAGAGTATGTTCTGCAGCAAAACCCGATATCTTTTTCCAAAGTTCCTGAAAAAAAGTCTGAATTTTCTCCCAAAGAAATTTTTTATCCATCACATTTCTCCGCTTTTTTCTTGCTTAATAATAGCGCATCAACTTTTACTATATTGTACTATTTTTACTGCCAAAAGAAAAGGAAAGCAAAAAGCAGGAACTGGGAGAAGCATGCTACAATCTTCAAATTGTAGCAATCTCTCCCATTCTCCTGCTTCATTTTCTATTTTTTCAATTCTAAGAGCTGATCAACGAGCTGAAACTCGGCTTTCATTCTTAAATAAAACTTCCTAGATCTACCGTCAGCACTTGTCCATCCTGAACGACCTGACGTCCGGCAATGTAAACATCCTGCACATCGCTACCTTTGACTGCGTACACTAGGTGCGACAGCATATTTTCCAAAGGATAAAGATGAAGTCGTCCCTTAGGTTGAATGACAATGAAATCGGCTTGTTTCCCCGTTTCCAGACTGCCGATTTTCTTCTCTAATCCCAACGCCTTGGCTCCCTCAATAGTCAAAGTTTTCAAGGCCTGCTCAATTGCAAACTGAGTCGCAGCTCCTGCCCGCATCTTCTGGAGGAGGGCAGCTGTCCGACCTTCTTCAAACATATCCAGATTATTATTGGAAGCGACAGAGTCCGTCGCTAAGCCAACGGTCACCCCAGCGGCTAGTAAGTCCGTCACTGGAGCTACACCAGAAGCCAACTTGAGGTTGCTGATAGGATTGTGGGCGATGCTGACTGGTGAAACCGCCAAATCCGCAATCTCTGACGAATTCAGCTCAACCCCGTGAGCAAAAATTGCTGGCCGATCCAAGTAGCCTAGGTCTTTTAAGAAAGCCAGAGGCCGTTTACCATAGCGCTCCAGAATGATTTTATTTTCTTCCTGTGTCTCCGCCACATGGATATGAAGCTTCAAATCCAGCTCACGCGCTAGCTCAAGACTACCCTTTAGCAGATCTTCGTCACAGGCATAGGGCGAGTGAGGCGCCACCATAACCTGAAAATCTTCATCATCATAGGAGCGGATTTTCTCAATAATGGCCCGAGTACGAGCCAGAGTCTCTTCTGCTGTTTCCGCCTCTGAGCTAAAGAGTGTTGGTGAGAAATAGCAGCGCATACCAGACAGCCGCACAGTCTGATAAATCCGGTCAATATCCACTCCCTGAGGATTATACATGTCGTTAAAAGTCGTTGTTCCTGACTGCAGCATTTCAGCCAGAGCCAGCTGGACAGCCTGGGTCGTTAGATCCGCTGTGAATTGACTTTCTGCTGGCCAGATATAGTCCTCCAGCCATTCATGCAGATTGCTGTCATCACGAATCCCGCGCAGCAAGGTCATGGCCGAGTGAGTATGACAGTTGACCAGCCCTGGCATGATCCAAGCACCTTCATAATCCACTGTTTCACTGCATTTCCCTAGCCATTTTTCATCATAGGGACCACAGTAGGCAATGCGGTCGTCTTCAATCACTAGCAGCCCGTCCCGGTAAACACGAAATACGCTGTCACAGGTCACCAGATTGACATTTGTATAAGCTTTCATCCGCCATATCCTCACTTTCCCAACAATTGGCTTCAAGAGATTTTAGCTATTATAACAAGCCTAATCTAATTGTGCAAGTCTTTTAATAAAATCATGGCATAAAAAAGAGCCCCAGCTGTGGCCCTAGTTGTCAATCATTATCTATGACTAATCTTCCGTGTCAGGAAATCCCCAACAAACTGAATAAAGAAGATGAGCAGCAAAATAAGAATGGTCGCAAGAATAGTCACATCATGGTTGAAACGCTGATAACCATAAGTCAGGGCAACATTTCCCAGTCCACCAGCTCCAATCGCTCCGGCCATAGCAGTCTCACCAACCAGAGAGATGAGCGTAACTGTCGTCACCCGAATCAAGTCCGGCAGACCTTCCCGCAAGTAAACACTAACAATGTCCCAGAAGGTTGCTCCACTAGCCTGTGCCGCCTCAATGACTCCTCGGTCTAATTCGGATAAGACCACCTGAACCTGACGAGCAAAGAAAGGAAAAACAGCCAGTGAAAGAGGCACCAAGGCCGCAGTCGGTCCAATCCCAGTTCCCACAATAATCCGAGTAAAGGGATTGATAAGGGCTAGGAGAATGATAAAAGGAATTGCTCGGAAGATAGAGGTAACCTTGTCTAGGACGAAAAAGACCAGTCTATTTTCCAAAATACCTCTCGGCCCTGTCAAGACGAGCAAGAGACCAGCGATAAAGCCTAGAATCCCTCCGATAAAGAAAGGAATGATAGTCATATACAGAGTCAGGTAAATAGCTGTTCCCCAGCCAGCCTGCCCAGACCAGCCCATTCTATAAACATTGGGCATAAATTGTTGAATCAGCTGTAGCATTAGTTACTCCCTTCTTTCAGAACATGCAGCTCTACTCCTGCTTCGCGCAGACTTTCCTGCACCGCCGCCAGTTGCTTGGTCTCTCCAGATAAGATAACGACCATTTCTCCGACTGGTACATGATCTAAAATCTCAATATTGGCGTGAAGAATATTGGCCGATATTTGATACTGCTTGTAAATGTCGTTTATAATGGCTGTGTCCGTCACCACACCTGAGTATTTCAGGTGTGCCAGAATGGAATTTTCCGGCAGTTTTTGCACAATCTTTTGCTGGTTGATTTTGATCATGGCCTCATTGATACCGGTTGCGGTCGTAATGAAATCTTGGGTCAGCTCATTCTTGGGATTAGAGAAAATATCCAGAACTGATCCTTCCTCAATCAGTCGGCCATTCTGCATAACTGCTACTCGGTTGGCAATGTCCTTGACAATCTGCATTTCGTGGGTAATGAGGACAATAGTCAGGCCCAATTTTTGATTCAAATCCTGCAATAAAGCCAGAATCTGCTTGGTTGTCTTAGGATCCAGAGCGGATGTGGACTCGTCCGAGATTAGAATTTTAGGATCATTGGCCAAGGCTCGTGCAATGGCCACCCGCTGCTTCTGACCGCCAGACAGCTGAGCAGGATAATTGTCCGCCCGATCTGCTAAGCCTACCAAGTCTAAAAGTGTATGAACTTTCTTCTCTTTTTCAGCAGCTGATAAAGGTGAATGCTTAAGTGCAAAGGCAACATTTTCCTTGGCTGTCATCTGTGCCATGAGGTTAAAATGCTGGAAAATCATCCCAATATCCTTACGCTTTTGGCGTAGCTCAGCCGCAGTAAGCTGAACCTGATGATGATCATAGAAAACCGTATCATCCACCGTAATCTTACCAGCAGACGGCACCTGCAGCAAGTTAATGACACGGACCAGAGTAGATTTCCCGGCACCAGAATAACCTACAATTCCATAAATATCTCCCTGATTAATATGAATGGTCACATCTTCTACGGCCCTAATGTCTCGCTTTTTTTGATTAAAAACGACATCAATGTGATCCAATTTGATAATTTCTTTGCCCATAATTTCCGATTCACTCCTTGATTTGTCCAATATGAGATTTAGCCACTATAGCCTTTTTTGTTTGATTTCGCCTGTCACTTGACTAGGGAAATGTGATGCCACAAGCTGCAATCTTTACCGACCTAACCCAAAGCCAGATACTGTTCAAACTAAATGACCATAATAGCAGATAAAGGGCTGGAGAAGCTAATCTCCGCCCTTCTTAATCATTTCATTTATTCAATACAATGACTTTCTGCCGGTAAAAATTACCACACTGGCTGATCCATACCATCTGATGATTCTTCAATAACTTTTTTCACTTCATCAGTGTGGTAAGCCTTGATAATTTTTTCAATCGCGTCAGCCTTGTCTGATTTCTTCCAATCTGGTTTCGCTGCAATCAGGTTATACCATTGTTTTGAGTTTTCATTGGCTTCTTCTTTGAAGAGGGCCTTCTTGTAGTCAATGCCTGCTTCGCGAACGAAAGTATTATTGACAACTGCAGCATCTGCTGAAGTCAGAGAAGCTGGAGTTTGAGAAGCATCCAACTCAGAAATTGTCAGATTCTTCTTGTTTTCTTTGATGTTGGCAACAGTCGCAAGCTCGTTCCCTTTAACATCAAGCTTGATCAAGCCAGCTGATTCAAGAAGATAAAGAGCACGGCTCTCATTTGTCGCATCATTTGGAACGGCAATCGTACCATTTTCTGGGATGTCTTTCACATCTGTATATTTATTTTTGCCGTCCTTTGTACCAGAGTAGAGACGAATCGGTGCGATATAAGTATCCGCAACAGACACAAGGTCTGCTCCCTTCTCTTTGTTCCAGTTTTCAAGGAAATTATAATGTTGGAAGGCATTGATGTCCACATCACCATCAAGTAGAGCTTGGTTAGGCTGAGAGTAGTCGGTAAACTGCGTATATTCTAATTTAACGCCTGCATTTTCTTTGTCAAGAATCTCTTGAACCTTGTTCCAGCGCGCTTCTTCTGTATCACTCAGGCTCATTACCCCAACCTTGACGGTTACAGGTCCGTCTGCTGACTTGCTCTCCTTACTAGAAGAGCCTCCGCAAGCTGCCAAACCCAAGGCTGCAAGGCCTACTAAGCCTACTGAAAAGATTTTTTTCAAATTCATCATTTATTCTCCTTTGATGGATAAAATTCTAAATTCTCTATTTTATAAGATTACTTCTCATTTTACCATGTTCAAGGAGACTTGGCTTATATAAATAATTTATCGCCGTGATAAAAAAATTATATGACTGATTGAAACATTTGAGTTGATTTCATGCCCTTTTACTGCATGAAAGTCAGCAGATAGCCATATCCTTCTGCTTCCATTTTTTCTTTTGGAATAAATCGCAGAGCTGCTGAGTTGATACAGTAACGTAGGCCTCCTGCTGCTTCTGGGCCGTCAGTAAAGACATGCCCCAGATGGGCATTGCCAGAACGGCTGCGCACTTCAATACGCTCCATGCCATGGCTCTTGTCTTCATAATATCGCAGAACTTCTCTGGCAATAGGCCGGCTAAAGCTAGGCCAGCCGCAGCCAGATTCAAACTTGTCACCAGCAAAAAAGAGGGGCTCTCCAGTCGTCACATCGACATAAATACCTTCTTCAAAAGTAGCATTGTAGGCATTGTGGAAGGGACGCTCGGTCGCACTATCCTGAGTCACCTGGTACTGCTCTTCCGTCAGCTGCTCTTTTAATTCTGCATCTGTAGGCTTCTCATATTGGCCAGGATCGACCAAGGGCTGATAGGCATCATTGACATTGATATGACAGTAGCCACCGGGATTTTTCTTGAGATAATCCTGATGATAGTCCTCAGCTAGGACATAGTGGCGCAAAGACTCTAGCTCAACAGCAATCTTTTGTCCCAACTGCTTTTCCTGCTCAGTAAAGACCTGCTCAATGACGCTCTTATCGGCTTGATTGGTATAGTAAACGCCCGTCCGATATTGACGACCAACATCATTGCCCTGCTTATTAAGCGACAGAGGATCAATGACTCGGAAATAATAGAGCAGGATTTCCCGCAGGCTGACCCGCTCTTCATCGTAGACCAGATGAACCGTCTCTGCATGGTCCGTCTGGTGAATCAGCTGGTAGTTAGTTGATTCCACCTGGCCATTGGCGTAGCCCACTGTCGTTTCCTCCACACCCTCAATACGGGAGAAGTACTCTTCCAAGCCCCAGAAGCATCCACCTGCTAAATAAATTTCTGCCATAAAAGCACCTCATTTCTTTGCGTCTATTTTCTCATAAAAGGAGTCGAAATTATAGCAATTTGATTAGAACTTTCTTCAAATTGATATGAAAAAGCTGGGTCTTAATGACCATCAACCCAGACATGTTCTTTATTTCAAATCACAACAACTCTTGTATAGAAGATTACTCCTCAATATACTTCAATTTCCCTCGGAAATCTTCCAGACTTTCATAGCCTTTTTCTTCCATAATAGCCTTGAGTTCTACGGTGATTCGCTCGAAGGCTGCGACTCCTTCTTTATGAAGGGTTGTTCCTACCTGCACCATACTGGCTCCACAGAGGATATGCTCGAAGGCATCGCGGCCCGTCAGGACACCACCAGTTCCAATGATTTGGATTTCTGGTTTAAGGCGTTGGTAAAATGCATGGACATTGGCTAGGGCGGTCGGCTTGATGTACTGACCTCCGATACCTCCAAAACCATTTTTCGGACGAATGACCACTGACTCATCTTCTATATAAAGACCATTTCCGATGGAGTTTACACAATTGACAAACTTGAGCGGATAGTTGTTAAAAATCGCCGCGGCCTGGTCAAAATGCACGATGTCAAAATAAGGAGGCAGCTTGATGCCTAGGGGCTTTTTGAAATAAGCAAAAACTTCTGATAAGATTTTTTCCGTTGTTTCAAAGTCATAGGCAATCTGCGGCTTGCCAGGGACATTGGGACAGGAAAGATTGAGCTCAGTAATGCCTTTAAAGTCACTTGCCTGAACTTTCTTAAGAATGGTGTGGGTTTCTTCTGGCGACATACCGACCAAAGAGAGGAAGAAAGTTCGATTTGGTTCGCTTTTCTGGAGTTCCAGCAGGTAGTCAAGATAGTAGTCCAAACCATTGTTGGGCAGGCCCATGGAGTTGATAGACCCCAGCGGAACATCCTGATAGCGCGGTTCTGGGTTTCCCTGACGAAATTCCAGCGTCGCTGTCTTGGTCACAAAGGTTCCCGCAGCAGAATCTTTGACTTCTGCCAGTTCCTCTTTTGTCATGCAGGCAACCCCAGCTGCATTCATCAGGCAGTTATCAAAATTAAAACCAGCAATCTGTGTAGATGTCGAAACCATAGTAAAACGCTCCTTTTTCTTCTGAAGGCGAGTGCCTTTAGCTCATTTCCCCTATTATATCACCAAACTCCGTTTTTTCGTTTTTTAAACCGGCAATTCCTGACTAACGTTCGGAAAATATCCAGTTCGATTGGTCGTCTTTCTGAAATATTTCAGAAAACAAATTGTGGAAATTTTTAGAAAATTCAACTTTTTTCTTTACAAGGGAAAAAAAGTCTGCTATAATGTTCCATGTAATAAAATATGACATTTAAAAGATGTCTGTTTTAAAGATTTAAACACATCCTAGTCACACAAGCTGCAAGCAGCTTCCGACAGGATGGTTTACTATTTTATTTAAAGGAGAATGACAGATGACAACTGCTAAAGAATATATCCAAAGCACTTTCGAGACCGTAAAAGCCCGCAACGGACACGAGGCAGAATTCCTCCAAGCTGTTGAAGAGTTTCTCAATACCCTGGAGCCTGTTTTTGAAAAACACCCAGAATACATTGAGGAAAATATCCTAGCGCGTATTACTGAGCCTGAGCGCGTTATCAGCTTCCGTGTTCCTTGGGTAGACCGCGAAGGTAAAGTACAAGTTAACCGTGGTTACCGCGTACAATTTAACTCAGCAGTTGGTCCTTATAAAGGCGGACTTCGTTTCCACCCAACTGTAAACCAAGGGATCTTGAAATTCCTCGGATTTGAGCAAATCTTTAAAAACGTCTTGACTGGCCTGCCAATCGGCGGTGGTAAAGGTGGATCTGACTTTGATCCAAAAGGCAAGACAGATGCTGAAGTGATGCGCTTCTGCCAAAGCTTCATGACTGAATTACAAAAACACATTGGCCCATCTCTTGACGTTCCAGCTGGTGATATTGGTGTCGGCGGACGTGAAATCGGCTACCTCTACGGTCAATACAAACGCCTTAACCAATTTGATGCGGGTGTCTTGACTGGTAAACCCCTTGGATTTGGTGGTAGCTTGATTCGTCCAGAAGCAACTGGCTACGGTTTGGTTTACTATACCGAAGAAATGCTCAAGGCCAACGGCCAAAGCTTTGCTGGCAAGAAGGTGGTTATTTCCGGTTCTGGTAACGTAGCACAATATGCTCTCCAAAAAGCTACTGAACTCGGTGCAACTGTTATCTCTGTATCTGACTCAAACGGTTATGTCATCGATGAAAACGGTATTGACTTTGATCTTTTGGTTGATGTCAAAGAAAAACGCCGTGCTCGTTTGACTGAATATGCAGCTGAAAAACCAACTGCTACATACCATGAAGGTTCTGTATGGACTTACGCTGAGAAATATGACATCGCTCTGCCATGTGCTACACAAAATGAAATCAATGGTGACGCAGCTAAACGCTTGGTAGCTCAAGGAGTTATCTGTGTATCTGAAGGTGCCAATATGCCGAGCGACCTGGATGCCATCGCTGTTTACAAAGAAAATGGTATCTTCTACGGACCTGCCAAAGCTGCCAATGCTGGAGGTGTAGCTGTATCCGCTCTGGAAATGAGTCAAAACAGCCTTCGCCTCTCATGGACTCGTGAAGAAGTTGACGGACGTCTTAAAGGCATCATGACCAACATCTTCAACACAGCTAAAACGACCGCTGAAACTTACGGACTTGGCAAAGACTACCTGGCTGGTGCTAACATCGCTGCCTTCGAAAACGTAGCCAATGCTATGATTGCGCAAGGTATTGTTTAACTAGTCGATACATCCTATCGGAGGGTAAATCATGAACTTACGGCCAATGGAAGTGAGAGACAATCCAGCTGTAGCGCAGCTCATTCGAGCCAGCCTAGAAGAATTCGGGCTTGACAAACCAGGAACTGTCTACTTTGATTCTCATCTAGATCATTTGGCCGACTATTATCAACATCAAGAGAGGGCAGCTTACTTTGTTCTGGAAGATGAAGGTCATCTCGTTGGCTGCGGTGGCTTTGCACCTGTGTCTGATAAAATTGCTGAATTACAAAAACTGTATGTCACTAAAAACAGTCGTGGCAAAGGTTATTCCAGTCGGCTGATAAAGCAGATATTCCAAGAAGCCCGCCTAGCAGGTTATGAACAGCTTTATCTAGAAACCACTACTGAACTGGCTACGGCCGTGGCCGTCTATCAACACTATGGTTTTACATCACTGCAACAACCACTTTCTAACGCTGCCGGCCACCCAGCTATGAATATCTGGATGATAAAATCTCTCTTATCAGATGAATAGATGTCAGTATATCCTGGCTGTCTCAAGAACATCATGACCAACATCCTCAACACAGCTAAAACTACCGCTGAAACTTACGGACTTGGCAAAGACTACTTAGCTGGAGCTAACATTGCTACTGTCTAAAACGTAGCCAACGCTATGATTGCCCAAGGTCCTGTTTAAGTACTATTTAACTAGAACTCAAAGAAATCCGACTGCTTATAAAAGCGGTCGGATTTTTATATATCTAATTTTTCAAAAAACTTGCCTGCTGACTGCTTTTCTTTTAGCTTCTCCAGCAGCTCATTCTCCAGAAAAGGACTTAGTTCGTCAAAATCTTGACAAACCTTAAAGACAGTTTCTCTGTCCAACTGCTCATAAGCTAGTTCGTAATAGTCCTTATTATGATGCCAGCCCTGGTCATAATTGACATCTGTTCGCTGATAGTAAACGATGTTTTGCTTCGGTGTCAGGTAAAGCTTCTGTGTTAGAATGCTTTTCTGATCTTTGGACAGCTTGCTACGATTGAAAATCTTGACACCTTGAAAAATCTTGCGCTCATGGATACCTTGATTAGTAACTTTCAATTCGACTATTTTATAGTGCATATAGTCACCTCCAGAAATTACCTACATTATATCAGGTTCAGGCATATTTTCAAGCAAAAGTGTCATTGCCAAAAGTCTTTCGTCGCCTCTAAAATCTCTTCTGTCGATGTTACTGTCGCTTCAATAATGCTCTTGCCAGTATTTTTCAGATAGGCTTGTATCAAATGATAGCCATAAGCATAGCCTGCAGCATAAGGCATTCCAACTGGTATCTGACCCTGTATCTCAGCGATTTCATCACCGTAGAGATAAGGAGCCATTTCCGCCATCCCCGTTAGCTGAAGCTGACTTGAGATGATGGGCTTAATCTCTTCTAACTGCTCGGAACTAGTTGAAGTGACCCAAGGTCCGATGAGCTCCTTGCCATAGAGTTCAGCAGCAAAAGACTCTGCCAATCCTTCACTAACTACCCAGTCTGCTAATGTCGTCTGCTGATTCCATTTGATAAATTGGAAGCGGACATTGTGATTGCACTCGTGGGCTAATGCCGCCTGCACACGTGGCAAAGTATAGTCATTTGGTAGCAGACTAAGCATGAGGTAGCCTGGGATTCCACCATCTCCGCTGTAACCCTTATTGAGCTGTAGCATAGACTTGTCTGGATTGCCCAATAAAATAGTAAAATGGTAATCCTCAACCTCTAAATCATAGCCAGCTTGCTCAAAAAGACCGATACTCCTCTTGATGGTATCTTGACAATTTTGCCAGAGTTGATCAGAGCTCAGAGCATCAATAGCCGGCCTATCCTTTTCTGACAGAGTGCTGGGTAGCTGATTCATAAAGCCAAGTAGGAAAAGAGCATCAAATCCTCCGGGATACTTCGCTTTCAGAGGAATGTGTTGTGTTTGATATTTTGTTGCAAAAGGTGCTAAAATCTTAGCTCGAAAACAACCTTCTCTCTTTTCTAAAGGTAGCTCGAGCATCTCTTGATAAACTTTATCAGAACGAATGATATTGACTTGCATGGTAATCTCCTTTTCTAATTTTCACCAGTATACACCCTCCTCTAAGGTCAGAGTCAAGAAAAAGATTTAAAACTTTCGCCTCAAATCTTCTTTTATCTATTCAATTTGCTGCCTCCATTTTCAAATCTAGTACGGAAAGTAGCAAAGACATTAGAGTAATAGGTTAATTTCCCCTATTGCTCCTTCTTTTTCTCTTGCTTTGGCTTGCTTTTCTCCTTTTGCCACTTAGCATTGTCGTAGGTCACGGTATAGGTATCCTCATCGCCGCCTTCCCCGTCAAAAACCAAGTCAAAGCGGATAGACTTGCCTGGCGCCAGATTGGTGCCGATTTGTGTATTGTCAAAGGTTGAACCATCCAAAATATAGACATTTTCTTTCTTATCGTAAAGCCCAAAGTCATAAGGACTGACCAGAATGGGCTTCTTAGAAGTATTTTCGACCGTGATTGTTGCAACAACAGCTACTCCTGTTGACTCATCGCTCATGACTCTCTTGCTGTCTTCCACTGCCGAATGAACTGTCACCTTGAGTCCGCTGGAAAATTCAACTGTTTTCTCAAAAGCATGGCTGGAATAGGTCTCTAAAGGCGAGTTATGGTAGCCTGTGAGGGACTTGAGATGGTCATTTTCCTCCATAAGACCAATCGTGGTGATGACGAGGAGAATGCTGAGCAAGGCCAGAAGAAAGATGATAATACCAGACACCAGAGCTGCCCAAAAGAGACCCTGCTTGTGGAGAGGACGTTTTAAACGGTAAACAAGATTGTCCTCACTGACAATCTCCTGCTGAATTCGCTGATTCATATGGACCTTTCTAAATCAATAATTACTTGCCTTTTGAAAGGGGGCCAAGCGTCGGAAGCTCAATCCCCTCTCGTAAAAGCGCCTCATGGTAAAGACGATAAAAGATATGGTAAATAGAAATCTGCATGCCTCCCTGCACTATCATGCTGATACGGAAGTTGAACTGGCCATTTGAAGCCATCTGCGGCCCCAAAATATTCGGTTCCTTGAGAATCTCTGGATGTTCTGGCACTGCTTCTTCATTGACCTTGGCAATGATGCGGTAAATATCGTCCAAATCCGTCTGGGCATAAATAGGAATGTCAATCAGAACACGCATATCGCCTCGAGACAAATTACTGACAACCATGATATTGCGGTTGGGCACAAAATGAAGCGTTCCGTCCGCGTCCCGTACCTGCGTCGTCCGAATCCCGACACTGATTACTGTTCCAGCGATGTTGATAGGGCCGTTAGTCAGGCGGACATTGTCACCGACATCTAACTGTCGCTCTAGAAGAATAAAGAAGCCATTGACCAGATCCGACAGGAAGCCCTGGGCTCCCATCCCGATGGCCACTCCGGCAATCCCCGCACCAGCTAAAAGACTGGAAACCGGCAGTCCCAAGATGGATAAAACCCAGTAAATCAAGAGAAAATACAAGACATAATTAAGCAGATTCTCAATCAGACGGGTAATAGTTTTCTGTCTAGCTATATCCTGCTTGGATAGCTTGAGAGAGGGGGCAATGATCTTGGTCACTGACAAATGCAGGATTTTCTTAACGATGTAAAATAAGATAAAAAGCAGAAGTAAAGAGACCAGCTTGGAAAAAAGGTCATCTGCAATCTTGCTCCAGTCAAACTGCTGGATATAACGGGAAAAGACATTTCCAGTCTTAGACATAGGCTACCTCCAAAAAGATTACTACCATTATACCACAAAGACCAATCTGCATGGACATAGAATGGTTAGCATGACCTAGCATTGCTTTCACCCCCTTCCTATCGTATAATAAAATAAGTATCTAAGACAAGAAAGGAACTTACATGGTCCATCGCTTCATCACTATTTGGAATAAAACCAATCTAATCAAGCGGATTTCCATTGGTATTGGCATTGGTGTCCTGCTGGCTGTCATCTTCCCCCAAGCACAGGCCATTGGACTTCTGGGCCAAATCTTCGTTGGCGGCCTCAAGGCCATCGCTCCGCTCCTAGTCTTCGCTCTGGTAGCAAACGCCCTGTCGCAGCAGCAAAAAGGACAAAAGAGCAATATGAAAACAGTCATCTTGCTCTACCTTCTGGGAACCTTTGCGGCTGCCTTGGTCGCGGTTCTGGTCAACTTCTTCTTTCCCATTCGCATAGAGTTGGCGTCGTCCTCCCAAAAGGTTTCTCCGCCAGACGGAATCGGACAAGTCCTCAGCAATCTTCTGCTTCAGCTGGTGGACAATCCCGTCAACGCCCTCATCACCGCTAACTACATTGGTATCCTGTCCTGGGCTGTCATCTTGGGAATTGCCATGCGAGAAGCTAGCCACCACAGCAAGGAACTGCTGCAGACCTTGGCAGATATCACTTCTAAGATTGTCGAGTGGATTATCAATCTAGCCCCTCTCGGTATTCTAGGCTTGGTCTACACGACCATTTCCGGCAAAGGCTTCCAGGCTCTAAAAAGCTATGGCATCCTGCTGCTGGTCTTGATAGCCAGCATGCTGATTGTCGCTCTGGTTATTAATCCTTTGATTAGCTTTATCATGCTGCGGAAAAATCCCTATCCCTTGGTCTGGCGCTGTTTGCGAGTCAGTGGCGTGACTGCCTTTTTCACGCGCAGTTCAGCGGCTAACATCCCCGTCAACATGAAACTCTGTCGGGATCTGGGACTCAATCCAGAGACCTACTCAGTCTCTATTCCTCTGGGGCCCACTATCAATATGGCAGGGGCTGCTATTACTATCAATACCCTGACCTTGGCTGCTGTCAATACGCTGGGTATCCGGGTTGACTTTGGCACAGCTCTAGTTCTCAGTGTCGTAGCGGCAATTTCTGCCTGTGGAGCTTCCGGCGTAGCTGGCGGTTCCCTTCTGCTCATTCCGGTCGCCTGCAGCCTCTTTGGAATTTCCAATGATTTAGCCATGCAGGTAGTCAGCGTCGGCTTTGTCATCGGTGTCATTCAGGACTCCTGCGAGACAGCCCTCAACTCTTCTACTGACGTTCTCTTCACAGCTGTGGCTGAGATGAGCAGCTGGCCAAAAGAAAAACGTTATTAATTTCGACAAAAAACCTCTAGACTTCCACCATTACGGAAAGCTAGAGGCTTTTTTATGTGCGAAAATCAGTTCTTTCGATGCTTGTCAAAATATTTCTTTGTTTCACTGATGACAATTGGAGACAAGACTAATAAGGCAATCAAGTTTGGCAAGGCCATGAGGGCATTGACAATATCTGCAATAATCCAGACCGCCTCTAGACCTACAAAGCCACCGAGAACAATCATCAGGACAAAGAGCAGACGATAAACGCGGATATAGCGAACCCCAAAGAGAAATTCAAAACAGCGCTCACCATAGTAGTTCCAACCCAAGATAGTCGTAAAGGCAAAGAGAACTAGAAAGACTGAAAGCAGAACTGGACCAAAATTAGCAAAAACACTCGCAAAGGCTGCCTGAGTCAGGGACACACCGTTGAGATTGCCATCCCAGACTCCTGTGATTAAAATCGTCAATCCTGTCAGACTACAGATAATCAAGGTGTCGATGAAAGTTCCGGTCATAGAAATCAAGCCCTGTTCTACCGGTTCTTTAGTCCGGGCTGCCGCCGCTGCAATGGGGGCTGATCCCAAGCCAGATTCATTGGAGAAAACTCCACGCGCGATCCCGTTTTGAATGGCCATCTGGATGGTCGCACCAGCAAAGCCACCGACAGCAGCTGTCTGACTAAAGGCTGAACTAAAGACCAGCTGGAGAGTCGGCAGTAATCGATCTAGATTGACCGCTAAGACAGTCACAGTGCCCAAGATATAAATCGCCGCCATAAAGGGCACAACCTTGGTCGATACTCGAGCAATAGACTGGATGCCGCTGAAAATAACCAGAGCTACTAAAATAGCCAAGATAGAAGCTGTCACAGCTGGAGGCAGCTGAATGGTATTCTGCATGGCCTCTGTGATGGAATTGACCTGCGTAAAGGTCCCAATCCCCAAGAGAGCCACCAAGATACCAGCTATCGCGAAAAAGATGGCCAGCGGGCGCCACTTCTCGCCCATCCCTAGTAAGATATAGTGCATGGGACCGCCCGCCATGGCTCCATGAGCATCCTTGCGGCGGTACTTGATAGCCAATAGGCCTTCGGCATACTTGGTCGCCATTCCAAAGAAAGCAGCCACCCACATCCAGAAGAGAGCACCCGGTCCACCGGTTTTAATGGCTGTTGCCACTCCGATGATATTACCTGTCCCCACCGTCGCAGCTAGAGCCGTACAAAGAGCCGCAAAGCTTGAGACATCGCCCTGATGCTCCTCGTCTGATACAAAGATTAGCCGAAAGGCACGCGGAAGTCGAAAAATCTGCAGCAAGCCCAGACGCAGACTGAGATAGATACCGGTACCAACCAGCAAAATGAGGAGGGGCGGACCCCAAACCAAAGAATCCAGACGATTCAATATTTCCAACATGATATAAGCTCCTTTTCACACCGAGAAAAAGAAAGAGCACATGCAAAACATGTACTCTGGATGTGCTGGAGTAGGGAAATCCCTGCCTCTGCGCTCTGTCCTTTTACCTGAGAGTTTGAGCGGTTCTAAACCGCCTTGCCCCTTCGGTGCCATTCATGGTCTCTCCAGAGTTCCGTCCATTTCACAGTCAGAGGCGCCTACCTCTTCCTGAAAAACTTCGTTCGGTGTTGATTATTAATTTTATATTATTCTAAAAGAACATTCGCCTTTTGTCAATATTTTATGAAAATTTTTGAGTATGTAAACGTTTTTTGATACAAAAAAGAAGCCCTCAGGCTTCTTTCAGATCGAAGACAAACATTCCAAACGGTGTTTGCCTTCGATCTGAAATTCTCTAGCTAAGTAGAGAATTCTTATTTTTCCAAACAATTTTTTAAAATAAAAATAGATTGAGGAACATCTGAGAAAACTTGGCTTAAAAATTCCAAATGTTGCTGATCTTTGCTATCTAAAGCTACGGTGTGCTTGACATTTACAGTGCCATCATAGTTCTCAATGATCTGATGACCAAAAAGGATATCTCCAAATGGGGTCACTGTTTTATCCCAAAATTCCTCAAAGGGCTTGACAAGTGTCAGCTGATATTCCATTGGGGGCATTCCTTCGAGTTCCATCATCCCACAAGAACCTGTCTTAAATCCACCATTTAATGTAATATTTTTTAAATCTTCTTCCCATTTATACCACTCTTCAATATTTTCATAGTAGGACCATACATCTTCTTTTGCTGCTTTCATGCTTAAACTGAAACTAAATTCCATTACAACAACCCCTTTATAATATGTATACTTATTATAAGTGTGTTTACAATATTTGTCAAACGTTTTTTCTTTCTAGCACTAGTATTTCTTCTAAAATAGTCTACTGGATTTGGTTTTGCTTTTCATACTGATAAAATGGAATCAGAACGATGTCTTGGTCGTATGGCTTGATTTTCGCTCTCTTATTTAACCATTTAGGCAATAGTGCGATTCCTTTCCCGTTTTCAACTAAGCTGATAATGTTCTCAAAAGAATCAATTTCTACAACTGATTTTAAATGAGCAAACTTCATTAAGCTTTGTTTTCTAAAAGGACAATTTTTATCTTTATTAACGAATATAGGCATTTCCTCAGTAGCCTTTATATTGCTTGAACAAGCATAAACTGACTCGATATGCCCGATAGTCTCATCATAATGCTTTAAATTTTCAATTTTTTGAAAGCAAAAAATTTTATCAAAGTCTTCCTGATGAGCAATGATTGGTATATCCGAAGTTTTTTGGATATTGATCTCACTTTTATTCAAATCAATTGCTTGTGAATTATTAATATCGTGATTGAACAATAATTCTGAAATTAAGATGGATATTTTCGAGGTTTCACATTTCTTTTTTAATTTCTCTAAATTGTTAGAAGTTTCCTTACAAAATTGATAAAATAAGTCTCCACTTTCTGTCGGAATTAAACCATTATATTTTCTGTAAAATAATTTTGTATCTAATTCAGTTTCAAGCACCTTCAATCTAGCACTGAGATTAGATTGCGCATATTGTAAGATCTTTGAACTTTTGTTTATTGACCTTGTCTCATAGATTGTCACAAAAATGCTCATATCATTAAAATTCATTTAAAATACCTTATCACTTTTTATGATAATTATATCATTTTTAAGTATTATTCAACATGATATAAATCATTTATACTGTCAATAGTTAATTAGAAAAGAGGTACTGCAATGCAAGCAATGCAATACACTATAAAATTACCATCAGATTATGACATGGATATCATTAGACAGCGTGTCCAAAATACAGGTCATTTAATGGATGGATTCGACGATTTGTTTTTCAAAGTTTATTTAATCTCTGAAAAGTCTGAAGGCCAATTATTTAACAGTTACTGTCCGCTATATGTTTGGAAAAATACCAACGGAATGACAAAATTCATATTTGATGGTTACTTTGATCATATTTTAAATTCTTTTGGCTGGCAGAATATTGAAATCGGAGTGACTTCATCAGTCGAAATATCTGTTCATTTTAATTCAAGTAAATATGCTACATTGGAAGTTATTGATATAGAAGCATCTGAAAGTTTAAAATCCTTTACTATTCACGAGCAAATGCAAAACAACGAAAGTGGTAAAGTCGTTATTTTCAATCCTGATAAATGGAAAAAATGTATTTTTAGTTTTTATACCAATAAACCCGATACACAACTACCAACATTTGAAATTTTGCACATTTCACAATAAGTAGCATATAATAAGTAATAGAGAAATGCCTGAGCAAATACTTCCTCACTATTTTGCACACTCTTTCCAAAATTGTATAACCTTTACTGTCATTAGCTAAATGAAAAAATCGTTACGCCATGTAACGATTTTTTAGCTATGATATTAGCTTAATTCAGCGATAATTGCCTTGAGCTGGTCTTTGGTATGAACACCTGCGACTTGCTTCACGACTTGACCGTCTTTCTTGAACAGAAGGGTCGGAATGGACATAATGCCAAATTCACGGGCCGTATTTGGATTTTCATCCACATCCATTTTGAGGATTTTCAGTTCGTCCTCATGGACTTCCCCTGCCAACTGCTCTAAGATAGGCGCCTGCATACGGCACGGACCGCACCAAGTTGCCCAAAAGTCAATCAAAACCAATCCCTCTTTTGTTTCTTCTGCGAATGTTGCATCTGTAACTGCTGCTACCATAAATCTTCTCCTTTTATTGCTTACTTTTGTTAACATTTTACACCAAAAGCAAGAGAAAGAAAAATATTTGCTACGGCTAAGAGCTCAATCACTCAGTGAGAAATGGTTGGTCATGAGATTGCTGGCATCCAAGAGAACCTTCTCCAAGAGCTGGTCTGTCGCTTCTTGCACCTTGTCGCTCATGGCTTGATTTTCAGCTTCAAAGTCCACTGCCTCGCCCTTGGCCAGAGCTCGGTCTACCCGACCAATCATTTCATGTCCCCAAGCCATAGTCTGCTCTTGGTAATCATCCAAATCACTGACATGACTGCTAAAATGAGCATCAGCCAGACCAGCAATCAAGCGATTGGCCCAGTAGAAGGAATCTGTCGAAACCTTGTCCGTCGTATTGGCAAAGTAGTCTGGCGTTGTTGAAACTTGAGTAAAGAAAGGAACAGCTGTATTGTAGGGCATGGAGCCGTAGGATAGCCACTGGATCCCTGTCGTTTCCTGCGGTTGATTAGGGCGCAGCTGCAAAATGGCTGTCTGACTGGTCCGATTGATTCCAATGGTCCGAAAGGCCCGTCTGCTGTGGTAATCTCCCTCTGCTCCATAAGGATCATAAGGCGAATCCTGATAGTGACTGCTCAGGACATACTTGACATCTTCGATCGTAATCTTGCGGTATGGCTTGCGGCACCATGGAATGAAGAAACTCCTTGGATCTTGCTCCACTTCTGGATTGAGAAAACGCTGGATATCCCAAGCACGCGGTGTATTGTAATGGCGGTCCTTATCCTTCTGGCTGCCAAAAGCATAGCGGGGATTGAAGCCCTCATCTGAGTAATTCAGATTGAGATGGTTTTCCTTGATAAAGTTTTTGAGATTTGGATGACAGAGGAAGTGCTCTGGATTGTCAAATTCAAAATAGTCACTGCCCAGCTGATTGGGATTGGTCACATAGGCATCATCCGGCACGCGCCGCGCCATCCAGTGGTGGCCGCCAATGGTTTCCAGCCACCAGATTTCATTGACATCTGAGATAGCAATCCCATTGGACTCATAAGTGCCGTACTCCTCTAGGATTTTCCCTAAGCGTAGAACCCCTTCTCGAGCCGTCTTGATATAGGGAAGAACCAGCGTAAGGATATCTTCCTCGCTAATACCTGACTCTACCAAAGGATCAGCTCCCAGCACGCGGCTATTAGTCGTAATCGTTTCCGTTGCGCTGACAGCAACGTTATAGCTGTTAATTCCAGCTGCTCCCCAAATCCCGTCCTTGGGAACTGCATCTGGTACTGCCATATAGCGGACTGGATCATCCGGCAAATCCACCTCAAAAGAAGTCAAAACTGATTGATAATGGCGGGGCTGGTCTTGTGGCTCCACTACGACAAATTTCTTGGGCGTAAAGACCCCATTTTGTGAATCCTCTGTACGAGCGACAATGGTTGAACCGTCGTAACTAGCCTTCTTGCCCACCAAAATAGTCGTGCAGGAATCTGATAAATAATTAAATTTCATGGCTTATCTCTCCAATCTATTATACGCCTACATTATAGCACAAAAAATGGCTTAACCAGCCATTTTTCTTTATCTTTCTTACTTAAATATCACAATCGTCGCACCGCTGCCTCCGGCATTTTGCGGGGCATAGCCAAAGGACTTGACATGCTTATTGCGGCGGAGATATTTGGTCACTCCTTCACGGATGACCCCGGTCCCGATACCGTGGATAATATCCACCTGAGCCATGTTATTGAGGAGGGCCTGATCGATAAAGGCATCGAGCTCTTCCATGGCCTCTTCATAGCGTTTGCCCCGCAGATCCAGTCTGGCTTTCGGCCCAGCAGTATTGGCCCGCTTGACCACATTGACCTGCTTGCGCTTAGGCTGCTGCTCCTTTTCAGCCTTGAGTAAGTTAAACTCCTGCTCTTCTAGAGTCATCTTGATCAGACCGACCTGGGCTTCCCAACGGCCGTCCTTGAGCTGCTTGACCAAGGTTCCCCGCTGACCATAGCTGGTGACTAGAATATCATCTCCCACCTTGGGCGCCCGATTTTTCTTGGCCTGCTTGAGCACCTTATTATTTGATAAATCAACTGTTTCTGGTGCCAACTTTTTAAGCTGAGCCTTGGCTTCGATAATCTCATGCGGTTTGAGACTAGACTTATCATGGAGATTTTTGAGAATGCTCTCACTCTCTGACAAAGCCAAATCAACGATTTCCTGGGCTTCCAATCGTGCCTTATTGAGCTCGGTTTCCTTTTCTCGGTTAAACTCATTGTAAAGTTTTTTGAGAGCTCGGTTAAATTTGAGATTTTCCTGCTCCACCTCACGGATATTATCCAAGCGCTTGCGACTCTCCAGCGTCTGCTCTTCTAAGCGCTCAATGATTTGATTGACATCACTGTCTGTGTCAGTCTGCTCTTGGGCGTGGCCAACGATAACTTCCGACAAGCCCAAACGCCGAGCGATTTCAAAGGCATTGGAGCGGCCAGGCACTCCCTGCATAAAGCGATAGGTCGGCCTTAAACTATCTGTATCAAATTCCATGCTGGCATTTTCCACCCAGTCCGTCTCAATCCCATAGGCTTTGAGCTCAGGATAGTGGGTCGTCGCCATTGTTTTAATCTGCCTCAACCGCAAATCTTCCAAGATAGCAATAGCCAGAGCTGCACCCTCCTGCGGGTCAGTCCCAGCTCCCAACTCATCCAGCAGAACCAAACTCTCGCTATCAACCTGCTCCAAAATAGATACGATATTGGTCATATGGCTGGAGAAGGTGGACAGGCTCTGCTCGATGGATTGCTCATCACCAATATCAGCGAAAATCTGACTGAAAATCCCGACTCGGCTCCCCTTGTCCGCCAGAATCGGCAGACCTGACTGGGCCATAATCTGAGCCAAGCCCAAGGTCTTCAGCATGATGGTCTTACCACCCGTATTAGGCCCAGTTATGACAATCTCTGTCAAGTCTGGCCCGAAATGCAAGTCATTAGCCACTGCATTTTCAATCAAGGGATGGCGGACACTGAGCAGTTGGATATCCTGCTCCTCCGACAGGTCTGGCACCACCGCTCCCGCCTCCTGCATGAAGCGAACCTTGGCACGCACCAGATCCAAATGTCCGATAATCCAAGCATTGTTAGCAATTTCAGCTGCATGAGGACGGAAGAGGTCCGATAATTCCTGCAAAATCCGCTGAATTTCATAACGCTCGTCCGCCCGACTGCTGGCAATTTCTTCGTTGAGATTGACAACTGCTCTAGGCTCGATATAGACGGTATTGCCGCTGGCTGAAATATCGTGAACCACACCAGAAATGCGGTTGCGGTAGGTATTTTTCACAGGCAGCACATTGCGGCCATTCCGGCTGGCCACTACCTGATCCGCCAGCATCTCTCCCTTGTTTTTGAGAATCTCTTGCAGAATTTCCCGCACCTGGTTTTCATTTTCTTGAATTTTTCGGCGGATACGGCTCAAACTTTCGCTGGCAAAGCTTTCAATAAAGCCGCCATCATTAACAGCCTGCAGACTTCCTTGCAGCTTAGGGAACACAGCCAGATTCTCAAACAGACGGTCCAGCTTTTCCAAGTGCACATTTTCCAAGTCCTCATAAAAGGACTTGAGCTCCTGAGTCACAGCCAAGACGCGCTTGAGGGCCAAAAACTCCTCAATATTCAAGTCGCTCTCCAGCTCCAAGCGCTTGGTCAAGGCAGTAATATCCTGAGTCGCGGCCAGACTAAAGTGCGGATGCTGCACAAAAATCTGCTGCATATCTGTCATTTCCAGAAAAGCTGAGGCTAACGTCTCCTTCTTACTGATAGGCAAAAGCAGGCCCAGCTCTAGCTGCCCCTGCTCGGTCAAAAGATAGGGAGCAAAAAGTTCTTTAATCTTGCTAAATTCTAAGGTTTCTAAAATTTTTGTGTTCATAATTTTCTTTTCTAGTAAAAAAGAACTCAGCTAGCAGGCCAACTGAGTCGTCTTTTATCCGATAACTTGATTCACCCAGAGATCTTTGAGGATATTGGATGTGATAGGGGTATACTTGACAATAAAGCGAATCATGAAGCTGCTATTGAGCCGCTCCTGGACCATCTCCATCGGCACCGTCGCTAAAATAGTCAGGCACATTCCCAAAACAAAAATAGAGATGCAAACAGCGATGGCTCCGCTGGTCACATTGTACCATTTGGTATCCAGCTTATTGGGGTAGGGAATCAGATTGGCAAAAATCCCGAAAAAACGCCCAAGGATGTAGACAGCCGTAAAGATAATGAGATAGGCCAAACCAGCATAAAAAACCTGATCCAACTGAAAGAGCTGGGAGCTAGGGAAAAAATAGGTCGAAGAGCCCTGAGTCGCACTGGCATAAGGCACCCAAAGGCTGATAAACTTAGCCAAGCTCTTATAAAAAGCTCCAGCCACCAGCATAGAAACCATGGTTGCAGCAGCATAATAGCCCTGCAGAACAATACCACGCGAGTAGCCAATATAAAAGCTCCAGGCCAATATTAGTAAAATAACAATAGAAAACATTATTTCTCCTCTATTTACCTGACTTTTCTCTCAGCTCACTGAGCATTTTGTGACGAAAATCTTCTAGTTCTTTTTCCTTGTCGTCAAACTCAATCTCGCGACTGAGCTGGGTAGATAGGCTATTGACCGCCAGCAAAATCGCCAGGACTTCATCATCTGCCGCAGGCATCTGCTCTTTGATAGCCTTGTATTTTTCCTTTGCTACCCGTTCTACTTCTTCCATAAAGAGATTATCGTGTTCTGTTGTTAGAGTTAAGGTCTTGTTTCCAAATGTAAATTTATATCGATTCAAATTTGCCATAAAATCACCTCATTGTATTATATCAAAAAAGAAGCCCTTTGTCAGTTATTAAAACACTTGGAACTAGACAGGGACTTTCTTTTTCATCTTTTTTGACATTGTAAACAGCGGTGTTCTCCTACAAAATTTTTGTAGTATTTTCAATCTTATGGCTTTCGACTTTTCCTTTTTATGGTACAATAGGGGGTATGGAAAGTATCACCCTCAGTCCCAAACAGCAAGAAATTCAGGCTTTTGTTGAGAAATATCATGACCAGCTAGCTCCCAGCAAGAACCCGCATATTCAATATTTCTTCCGGCTGGAGCAGGCAACGGTCAGTGTCTTTAGCTCCGGAAAAGTTCTCTTTCAAGGGGCAAAAGCTGCTCACTATGCTGACTTTTTTGGCCATCAAGTGACCAAGACCAGTTCTAGTCCTACTTCTCAGAATTTTGCCCTCATTGGGACGGATGAGGTCGGCAATGGCTCCTACTTTGGAGGTCTAGCCGTCGTAGCTTCTTTCGTCACTCCAGACCAGCACGACTTTCTGAGAAAACTGGGTGTCGGTGATTCTAAAACCTTGAACGATAGCAAGATTCGCCAACTGGCGCCGGTCTTAAAAGAAAAGATTGCCCACCAAGCTCTGCTCTTATCGCCAGAGAAGTACAACGAAGTCATCGCTTCTGGCTACAACGCTGTCTCTGTCAAGGTAGCCTTACATAATCAAGCTATTTACCTACTGCTGCAAAAAGGCATCAATCCTGAAAAAATCGTCATCGATGCCTTTACCAGCCAGCAAAACTATAATAAATACCTAAAGCAGGAAAAAAATCATTTTCCAAATCCGGTAAGTCTGATTGAGAAGGCTGAAGGAAAGTTTCTAGCTGTTGCGGTCAGCTCTATTATCGCTCGCGACCTCTTTCTGGAAAATCTAGAAAATCTCAGTCAAGAGTTAGGCTATACCCTGCCTAGCGGAGCCGGAAGCAAGAGCGATCATGTTGCCAGCCAGATTCTTCAATCCTATGGAATGGCCGGTCTGCAGCATTCTGCTAAACTCCACTTTAAAAATACTGAAAAAGCACAAAAACTTCTAGAAAGGTAACCTATGAAAAAATCAAATACTGCTGTTGTCATTCTCAAAGAATGGGGACTCTTTATCTTCTTTATCTCTGTCATTATCCTGTCAAGGCTCTTTCTCTGGTCCCCTGTCAAGGTAGACGGCCACTCTATGGACCCTACCCTGGCCAATGGGGAATATCTGCTTGTCCTCAAACATCAGTCTATTGACCGCTTTGATATCGTCGTCGCTACTGAGACAGACGATGACGGAACGACCAAGGAGATTGTCAAGCGGGTCATCGGTATGCCAGGTGACACTATTCAGTATGAAAATGATACTCTTTACATCAACGGTAAAAAAACAGATGAGCCTTACCTGACGGACTACATCAAGAAATTTAAAGAAGACAAGCTCCAATCCACTTACACTGGGGACGATTATGATGATAATGGTGAGTTTTTCAGAAAACTCGCTGCTCAGGCTCAAGCCTTCACTGTTGATAGTGAAGGCAGCCCTGTCTTCACCATCAAGCTTCTGGATGATGAATACTTGCTTCTAGGTGACGATCGGATTGTTTCCAAGGATAGTCGCCAAGTCGGTACCTTCCAAAAAGAACAAATTCAGGGCGAAGCTAAGTTCCGCTTCTGGCCTCTGCTGCCCTTTAAGACCTACTAAGCATACCGAACTCAGTTGGACGTCAGCTGGGTTCGTTTTAAAAGAAGAACCTATAAACTATGGAATTTTACTTTTCAGGAACGATTGAACGGATTATTTTTGAAAACCCCAGCAACTTTTTCCGCATCCTGCTCTTAGATATTGAGGATACAGATGCCGAGGATTTTGAAGATTTTGAAATCATTGTCACCGGATCCATGGCAGATGTCATAGAAGGCGAAGACTACACCTTCTGGGGTAGTCTCGTCCAGCACCCCAAATATGGCCAGCAGCTGAAAATTTCCCGCTATGAGCGAGCAAAACCCAGCAGTAAAGGCCTAGTAAAATACTTCTCCAGCGACCATTTCAAGGGCATCGGGGTCAAGACTGCTCAAAAAATCGTCCAGCTCTACGGAGAAGATACCGAGGACACCATTGACAAGATTTTAGCAGAGCCGGAAAAGCTGACTCAGATAAACGGCTTAGCAGCTAAGAACCGCGAGGCCTTTGTCGCCAAGCTCAGACTCAACTACGGAACTGAGATGGTACTAGCCAAGCTGGCAGCCTACGGCATTCCCAATAAGCTAGCTTTTCAAATCCAGGATACCTACAAGGAAGAAACGCTGGATATTGTCGAAAAATATCCCTATCAGCTGGTAGAGGATATTCAGGGAATCGGCTTTAAAATTGCTGACCATTTGGCAGAAGAGCTGGGGATCCAAAGTGATGCCCCTGAGCGTTTTCGGGCTGGCCTTGTCCACACCTTGCTGACCCAGTCTATGGAGCGGGGAGATACCTATGTCGAAGCTCGTGATTTACTAGAGCATACCATCGAGCTCTTAGAAAGCTCACGCCAAGTGGAGCTGGATCCTAGTCTAGTCGCTGATGAGCTGGCTCATCTGATTGAGGAAGATAAGGTCCAGAATGTCGATACTAAAATCTTTGAAAACAGCCTCTTCTTTGCTGAAGAAGGAATAAAAAATAATCTGATCCGACTGCTGGAAAAAGGAGAGCAAGACTGCTTTGACGCAGATAACATTACTGCGGCTATCCAGCATGTGGAGGAGAACTCCGGCATCTCCTATGACAGTATCCAAAAAGAAGCCATCCGTCAGGCTATCAATCAGAAGGTCTTTATCCTAACCGGCGGACCGGGAACTGGAAAAACTACCGTTATCAACTGTATCATCGCAGTCTACGCCCAGCTTCGCGGTTTGGATCTGCGAAAGGTCAATGATCTGCCTATTCTGCTAGCAGCTCCCACTGGACGTGCTGCTCGGCGCATGAACGAATTGACTGGTCTTCCTAGTGCTACTATCCACCGCCATTTGGGAATGACTGGCGATGATGATACCAGTCATTTGGATGATTATCTGGATGCTGATTTTATCATTGTGGATGAATTTTCCATGGTGGATACTTGGCTGGCTAATCAGCTCCTCAGCAATATCTCCTCTCAAACCAAGCTCTTGATTGTCGGAGATGCGGATCAATTGCCCTCTGTCAGTCCCGGTCAGGTACTGGCGGACTTGCTGCAGATACCAACTATCCCACAGACCAAGTTGGAAACCATCTATCGGCAGAGCGAGGAGTCTACAATTGTCACACTGGCCAGCCAGATTCAGAAGGGCATTTTACCAGCAGACTTTACAGAGAAAAAAGCGGACCGATCTTATTTTGAAGCTAGAAATGAGCATATCCCGCCTATGATTGAGAAAATCGCTAGCGCAGCCATTCGCAGCGGTATCCCAGCTCAAGATGTTCAGGTATTGGCACCTATGTATCGGGGGTCAGCCGGTATTGACCAGATTAATAATCTTATGCAAAATCTCATCAATCCTGTCGAGAAAGAGGAACTGACCTTTGAAGCTCCCGACTGTCAGTATCGCCAAGGAGATAGGGTTATCCACTTGGTCAATGATGCCGAAAGCAATGTCTTCAACGGTGACTTAGGCTATATCAGCGACCTGCTGCCTGCTAAGTACACCGACTCCAAGCAGGACGAGCTGACCATCAACTTTGATGGCAATGAACTTGTTTATCAGCGTAGCGAGTGGTACAAGATTCGCCTAGCCTACGCCATGAGCATTCACAAGTCTCAGGGCAGTGAATTTCCCGTGGTCATCTTGCCCATCACCAAGAGCAGTCACCGGATGCTGCAGCGCAACCTCATCTACACTGCTATCACCCGCGCCAAGAGCAAGTTGATCTTACTTGGGGAAAAAGCAGCCTTTGACTATGCTGCAAAAAACACTGGAACCGCCCGTAAAACCTATCTAATCGAGCGCTTTGGCGACTTTCCGCAAGCTGAAACTAATATCCACAATCCTGTGGATAAAATGAAAACACCTGTGGAAAACTATGTCCTAACTGAGGAAAACTTCCAGAAAATTGACCCTATGATTGGGATAAGAGAAGAAGATATAAAGGGAATTTTTAAGTAATTCTTGACTCCCTTCTCTGCTCTGTGTATAATGCTAAAATGTGGTTATATGTCCAGACCAAATAAGAATTAACTTTCTTCAAAGGAGATTGTATGAAATACAATAAATATACCTCTCTAATAAAATGGGTGCTTGTAGGATGCTGTCTTATTTTATTTGGTACCCGTTCATCAAAAAACATTAAGGATATCAGTGTGGAAACCTTGCGAAAAGAAGGAAAAATTCTTTCTGCAAAAATCTCTGATACCTCCTACAGCCAAGCAATACAAATTACTCATATTGATGGACCGGTTGCTGAGTTAAAAGAAGAGCATGACTCAACCTATTTCTACAAAGTAACTTATATAGATAAAAATGGTAGGGAAGCCGATATTGGCCTACGCAATGATTCTTCAACTAGCCGCTTCGTAGATGAACTAGAAAAAGCGAATACTTTAGGAGGAGAGCCAAAATGGTTGATTGCCTCAGTACACTCAGCTTCAGATATTCCTGATTACGCTAAAATCATGAACTCTCATCTATTTAATGATGAAAATAACCAACAACTGAAATACTACATCACTCTCTCTGATGACAAAGAATTCCAAAAAGGTGGAACAACTTCCTTCACTTTCTTCACCTATATTGCTATATTCTGCATTTTGATCGGGTTCATCCGTTATTACTTAAACCATAAAAGATTGAATGATTTTTACAGACTCTATCCCGAGTTGAATGAAACGCTGGATCAGATTGAAAACAATGGTGGTTATGTTGACCCAGATATCCGTGTCTTCTTTTACAAGAATCATCTGGTCAGTTACAAATCTAGCTTTAAAACATGTGACATACATGACGCGCTAACAATTTATCATCATAGCAATTCATTCATGATTTCTATCTTTCCAATCATCAGAAAAAATGAGATTCGGGTTGTCCTTTCTGATGGCAACGAAGAGAAACTGCCTCTAAGACATCAAAACGTTTCTAAAACTGATCTTGCTTTAACTCGTTTAAAAAATCAAATCCATGAAAAATTTCCAAATATTGAATTATAAAGAGGACAGTTTTCTGTCCTCTTTATATTAACTTTCTACAATTGTATTTGGAAAATTCGGTGTACCAATCATCGCTTAGCTTCGTTTTAAGTATGTCAGAGTCTGTTCCATCAGATCGTCACTAAGAATATCAATGCCAATAGATTCCAGCATAAAGCGGATAAAGCGGAGACGCTCAGCCTGCTTTTCAAAACTTTTCTCTGAAAATCGACCCCCTAATCGGCCTGACCGAGGAAGATATCCACAGTATATTCAGCACATAAATAAAAAGGCTGGGACAGAATTAAATTTTTTAGTTCTGTCCTATCGCCTTTTTTTATGCCTTATTTTTCTGGCTAAAGAGCTGCAGGAGCTCGTCAGTAAAGATATCCAGACCGACCGAGGTCATCATAAACTGCAGAAAATGGAAACGTTCTGGCAGTTTTTCGGGCTCACTTTCAAAAGCGGTCCCATGCATCCAGAAGTTCACCAGCAGCAGAAAAACTTCTGCAGCCTCTTCCGGATACTGGGTCTGAAGGGAGCCATCTGCCATCCCTTTTTTGATAATGTCACTGACCACAGGGGCGCCTATCCGCAGATTGTCCCGCATCATGGTCAAAATAAAGCCCTCGTCCTTCTCATACTCACCCACAATGCCGTCCGTAGCCCGGGCTGTCTGACTTCCCAGATTATTCTTGAGGATGGTCTGCAGCTGCTCCCTGCCAGTCAGATTTTCCGTAGCCTTGAGCCACTGCTTCATCTCTTCTTCCATCAGCTCCTGCCGGCTCCTCAACACCGCAAGGACAATCTCATCTTTTGACTTGAAATGATGGTAGATAGCCCCCTTGGAGATGCCCGCCGTCTGGGCGATGTCCTGCATACTGGTCTTTTCGGACCCCTTTTGGATAAAGAGCTGGGTTGCTGTATTTAAAATTTTTTCTCTCATGGCCTGGGATTTGTCTTTTCGCTGCGCCATTCTGTTCCCCTTTGTTTCTAATATAGCTTTATTCTACCAAAAAAGCCGGAGAAATACAAAATCATAAAAATATCTTTAAGCCTTGTCTTGCTGATCCCTTTGATACCAAAGATAGATACTGTAAGCCGCCATCAAGATATAGCCTAGGAAAAAGAGGGGATTTTCCGTTCCCTTGCCTACAAAGATGGCTTCGCCAATAGTATTAATGAGCCCATGAAAGAGGACACAATAGAGGACAGACTGACTGACCTTGTAAAGAGCTGCCAGCCAGAAACGGCTGAGCAGGCAAGCGGCTGTAAAGAGCAGAAAGGAGGTCCCCGCCTGACTGCTGCCGGGCATAAAGAAGAGGGGCAGATGCCAGACAGCCCAGATTAACCCAGTTGCTACAGTTGCCAAAGGGAAGGGCAGGATCTTCTCCATACTTGGCTGCAGGAAGCCCTGCCAGCCAATCTCTTCATTGCCGCCTGTCAGAAGAGTCGTTACCAGAGCCAGAACCAAGACATTCAAAAGATTCAAACCTGGCAGCGGCCTGGTCACAAAGGCAATGGAAATCGTGTATAGCCCCACAAAAATCAATAGATAAGGCCAGCTTCTTTTCCTAGTAAACTTGATAAAAGCCAGCATTTCTTTCAAAGACTTACCTAAGACAAGCTTGGCACTTATAGCAGGACCAAATGTTCCCACTATCATGAGAAGCGGATAAAGCAGCGGCACTCGTTCTTTCAGCACAGCTGAGAGAATCCACGCAGACCAGCTGATGCCAAAAGTCCAGAGCAGAAAAATTAGAATTTGCTTGACAGATGAGGAATCTTTATAGTTTCTAGCTTGCATCTTTCTCAGCTCCTTTCCGATTACCCTTCCAATACCACCAGCCGACCAGCAGGGCGGTCATGACCAGATTAGCAGCCTGGAAGCTGAGATACCTTCCGCCATTTGTAGCACTGCCGACAATCGTCGCCTGAGCAAAGTTAATGCAGCCGTGAAAGACCATGCAGGCAAAGACAGAGGCCGTCTGCTTGTAGAGAACCGCCTGACAGAAACAGAGCAAGATACCAAAGGAGAGATAGAAGGGCAAAGAAATCTGACTTTGACTCGTTCCCGGAATCAGCCAGAGGGGCAGATGCCAGGCCACCCAGACCAGAGCCGTGATGACAGTTGCCAGAGGGAAGGAGAATTTTTTCTCCAGAGCCGGCTGCAGGAGGCCCCGCCAGCCCAGCTCCTCGTTCCCGCCCCCAGCAAAGGTGACAAAGGTCCAGCCCAGAGGAAACATCAGAATGGCATTGAGCGGCGGTAATACAGGATTGGCGATAAAAAGGGTCAAAACCCGAACCAGACAGAAGACCAGCATGTAAATCCACCAGCCCTTAGCATGAGAAAAGATAAAGTCCAGCATCTTCTTAGGATGAGAAATTTTGAGGCTGATAAAAGTTCCCAAGGTCGGTCCGAAGCCCCCGATGAAATTGAGAGCAAAGCCCAAAGGATCAGCCCCGCTGGTCAGCTTCAGGGCGGTTAAAATATACTGAAGCAGCCAGGATCCCCAGGTAATGCCAAAAGTCCAGGCCAGAAAGGGCAGGATATGCCTTGTCTCTGGCTCTACATGTGTTTGTGTGTTCATACGATAACTCCTTATCAAATGTAGAATAGTGAAAAGTCATCCGAAAACTGGACAAAGGCATCCTTTACTCTCAGTCTTTCAGATGATTGCCTGTTTTGAAACGCAGATTTTTAAAATCCGACCATTCGGTTTGTTTTATTATAAAAAATAAAGACCTGCGCCAAATAGAAAACGTAGTCTTTTAGTCCTTGCTTAAAATAAAAAGCAAAGATAGACTAAATGATGCTAAAAGCTACGCCAGCACCGTCTAGCTGCTTTTAGTTTCTAAGTTGTCCTGACTCTGATGCTTAAAACAGGTCATCTCTCTGCTACTTGCTCCTTTCTTTATTTTGCAATCGCCGGATATGCCAGAGATTGGAGGCAAGGCTCAGACCGCCTACTGCCATAATACCCAGTCCTCGCCATGGGCTAAAGACAGAAGTCAGCAAGCCACCAGCAAGGACAGCATATCCAGCTTTGACTCCCCACTTAGAATAGCGTATGCCATTCTCACCCTGTGACATCTTTTTCAGCTTTTCTGCATGCTGCTGCAAAAACTCTTTCTGACCTTCCAGCTGCCGATCCATCTCCTGATTCAACTTGAGAATGTGCTCGCTTGTTTTTTCTACTACAGATTTCTTCATTTCTGCTCCTTTCTTTTCAAAAAACCGACCAGGCGGTTTTTTATTTTATAGACCCAGTATAACAGACACAGAAAACTTTGTCCAGTATTTTTTCAAAAAAGATTATTTTTAGTCAATGAAAATCATCAGACAACTTAGAAGCTAGTCACAAGCAACTCTCTCATACTAAAAACTATATCTAAAAAAGCCCGGTAATGAACCAAGCCTTTATCTTTATTCAAACCCCGTCATTGTCAGTCCTAGCAGACGGATACCTCGTGGTTGCTCTTCCAAGCTATCGTAAATCTCATGAGCCGTTCGCTCGATTTGCTCCTTGTCTTGAGTGGCTAGATTCAAACTTTTCCTTTTAGTCAAGGTGGAGAAATCGGCATAGCGGATTTTCAGAACGATGGTTCGTCCTTTCTTATCATGCTTAGTCAAGCTATTTTCTACCTTCTGTGCCAACAGGGTCAGCTCTTTCTTGATATCCTCCTCACTATAGAGCAGTTTGGCATAGGTCCGCTCCTTCCCAATCGACTTACGAATACGATTGGATTTGACCGGACTATTGCTGATGCCACGCGCTTTCCGGTAGAGATCAAAACCAAAGCGACCAAACTTATCAATCAAGGTCATTTCCGGTATCTTGAGCAGATCTGCACCAGTATAAACTCCCATTTCATGCAGTTTCTCAACGCTCTTCTTACCAACTCCATGAAACTTGGCAATGTCCATAGGCGCCAGAAAGGCCTCAGCCTCTTCAGGTAGAATAACAGTCAGACCATGAGGCTTCTCATAGTCGCTAGCAATCTTGGCCAGAAACTTATTATAAGAAACGCCTGCCGAAGCTGTCAGATGGAGTTCATTCCAGATATCGTGCTGAATCAGCTTGGCTATTTTGACTGCGGATTTAATCCCAAGCTTGTTTTCCGTTACATCCAGATAAGCCTCGTCAATACTCATTGGCTCAATCAAGTCCGTATAACGTTTGAAAATTTTTCGGATCTGCAATCCGACCGCCTGATATTTTTCGTAATTCCCCGAGATAAAAATCCCCTGCGGGCAACGCTCATAGGCTTCCTTGGAGCTCATGGCCGAATGAACTCCGAACTTTCTGGCCTCATAATTGCAGGTGGAGACGACACCACGACCGCCTGTCAAGCGTGGGTCGCTGCCGATAATGACTGGATGTCCCTTTAACCTAGGATTATCCCGCTCTTCCACCGAAGCGAAAAAAGCATCCATATCAATGTGGATAATCTTCCGAGATGTATCGTTAATCAGTGGAAAAATCAGCATGCTCTCCTCCTTTCTCCTACCATCAATCTCAGCTTGCAAACTTTCACAAAGTCAGCCCTTTTACTCAAATAAATCTGAAACAGTTTTTCGTTCTTGTAAAAAGTATTTTAAACGTAAGATTCTTCGTCAGCAATTTTTGTATGACATTTTAATTACTTTTATTATAACTTTTTTACCCATTTTTCCAAAATATTTGAAAAGAGTTATGTTTTTCAAATCTATAGTACACATCCGCGACTTTTTACTTTCTGTATTATAAAAGAAAGTCTTTCTTTCTGCCGAAAATGGTTTGTGAAACCGATTACCGTATGATATACTTTACTTATAAATGTAACAGTTTATGTTGCTAGAATAAAGAGGAAAATCAAATGGTTGTAAAAACAGTTGTTGAAGCTCAAGATATTTTTGACAAAGCTTGGGAAGGTTTCAAAGGTGAAGACTGGAAAGAGAAAGCAAGTGTTTCTCGCTTCGTTCAAGCTAACTACACACCTTATGATGGAGATGAAAGCTTCTTGGCAGGTCCTACTGAGCGCTCACTCCACATCAAGAAAATCGTAGAAGAAACGAAAGCTCACTACGAAGAAACTCGTTTCCCAATGGACACTCGTCCAGCATCTATCGCTGATATCGATGCTGGTTACATTGACAAGGACAACGAACTGATTTACGGTATCCAAAACGACGAACTCTTCAAATTGAACTTCATGCCAAAAGGTGGTATCCGTATGGCAGAAACTACTTTGAAAGAAAATGGATACGAACCAGATCCAGCTGTTCACGAAATTT
>CAUUZZ010000003.1:0-198981 GCA_963549775.1 Streptococcus sanguinis
TGCGTCTTGCTCGACAATCCAAAGACAATTGAGAGGCTAGGACTTTTGTCCCAGACCCAAGTTCCTTTTCTGTGAAATTAGTCCAGCACTCTGCTTCCACCAGCTACTTCTGCAATGTAAAAGCTAGGGGCATAGCCAACGACTTCTTGATACTTGCGGCCGACATTTTCTTTGAAAGTTTCCACCGCATCCTTAGCAACTAAAGCAATGGCGCAGCCACCGAAGCCTGCTCCAGTCATACGAGCCCCCAGAACACCTTCTTGCTCCCAGGCTGTGTGAACCAAGGTGTCCAGCTCTAGACCAGTCACTTCATAGTCATGCTCCAATGAAACATGGGAAGCATTCATGAGACGGCCAAATTTTTCAAGATCGCCTGCCTGCAAAGCTGCCCGTGCTTGCAAAGTACGTTGATTTTCCAAAACAGCATGGCGAGCCCGTTTGAGACGATTTTCGTCCTCAATCAGATAGCTATACTCGTCAAAGGACCACTCGTCCAACTCACCCAAGGTAGAGATAGACAGCTTGCGGTTAAGTTCCTCAACAGCTTTTTCGCACTCCACCCGACGCTCATTGTACTTAGAGTCAGCCAGCTCACGACGCTTATTGGTATTCATAATTACTACGACATTGTCCTGGAGATCAAGCGGCACCAAGTCATATTCAAGAGTATTGGTGTCAAGGTAAATAGCCCGCTGGTCAGCTCCCATTCCAATAGCGAACTGGTCCATAATGCCAGAATTAACCCCAATAAATTCATTCTCAGTTAATTTACCGATTTTCACTAGGTCCAAACGTTCCAAGTTCAAATCAAAAAGTTTTTCAGCAATGACACCCGTCAAGAGCTCTAGAGATGCAGAAGAAGACAAGCCCGACCCGTTGGGAATATTTCCATAAACATAGACATCCATGCCTCGGTCAATTGTATGGCCTGCCTCCTGCAGAAAATGCAGAACTCCTTTCGGATAGTTGGTCCAGTTATGCTCAGGCTCAAAGTGCAGGTCTTCCAGTGGCACTTCAATAATCCCTTTTTCTTCAAAATTCCCTGAGAAGAATCGCAAGAGATGGTCATCCCGCTTGCGAGCAGCTCCATAAGTTCCTAGGGAAATTGCTGCAGGAAAGACATGGCCGCCATTGTAGTCGGTATGCTCACCAATCAGATTGATCCGACCAGGTGAAAAGAATGTGTGATCCGCTTCTACTCCAAAAACCTTGGCAAAATCTGCGCGGACTTGCTCCGCTGAAATTAGATTTGACATAAGCTAAACTCCTTTAAAATGAATGATCGATATTGTAATCGTTTTCTTATCTTTATTATAACTATTTTCGAGTAAAATTTCAATAAATTTAGTAAAATTTTACTAATTTTATAGATAGATTTTTTGTAAAAATCCAAACAGTAATCTGTCTGGATTATTTTATAAGGAGCAATAGATTAGAAAATATTGTCTTCCGTCTCAGCATCAAAGTAATGCGCCTTGTTTAGGTCGAAGCCAAGTTTAATACTGCTTCCCGTATTCATATGATCACGTGCATCAACTTTGGCAACAAACTCACTGCCACCAACCGCACAGTATAGGTGAGACTCCGCTCCAAGCAACTCAGAAACAGAAATCTTCGCAGTTAGAACCGACTCAGGGAAGGTTTCCAGAAAGGCTGGTTCCATGTTGATATCTTCCGGACGAATACCAAAAATTAACTTATTGCCTTCATAGCCCTTCTCCCGCAACCCCTTAAGATTGCCCTCTGGGACTTGGAGACTGAAGTCTCTGTTTGGTCCGACAAGACGGCCATCTTCCAGTGTCACTTCAAAGAAGTTCATAGCTGGGCTGCCAATGAAGCCAGCAACAAACTTATTTGCCGGATGTTTATAGACTTCCTGAGGCGTACCAATCTGCTCCACTCGTCCAATCGTTCCAGTTCCAGCAGGATTTTTGGTCGCTGACATGATAACGATACGATCCGCCAAGGTCATAGCTTCAGTCTGGTCGTGGGTAACATAAATAGTTGTTGCTCCGATACGACGGTGAATCTTGGCAATCTCCGCCCGCATAGAAACACGCAGCTTAGCATCCAAGTTAGACAGAGGCTCATCCATAAGGAAAACCTTTGCATCACGAACGATAGCGCGTCCCATAGCTACCCGCTGACGCTGACCACCAGACAAATCAGCTGGCTTGCGCTGCAAGAATTCCTTCAAGCCTAGGATTTCTGCTGCTTCGTTGACACGTTTGTCAATATCTTCCTTGCTGTACTTGCGCAGCTTGAGACCAAAGGCCATGTTATCATAGACAGTCATGTGTGGATAAAGGGCATAGTTCTGGAAGACCATAGCAATATCACGGTCTTTTGGCGCCACATCATTGACCACTGTACCGTCAATAGAGGCAGTTCCTTCGGTGATGTCCTCAAGACCCGCAATCATACGCAGCGTAGTTGATTTTCCGCAACCAGACGGACCAACAAAAACGATAAATTCCTTGTCCTTGATATCTAGATTGAAGTCTTCCACTGAGTAGTGGTCGCTGTTGGGATATTTTTTATAGATTTTTTTCAGATTTAATTCTACCATTCTTCTTCTCTTTTCTTATCTCTATTCAAAAGTGATAGCTTGGCCATTTTCACTAGCGCTATATGTCAATTCTTTGAGGTTGATAACTACTTGAGCAGTGACTGATTTATCTGCATTGCTACGGACAATCCGGAGGCTATTTTCATCCAATAGATTCACTTCAATAGTGCCATCTAGGTCAAAGGCAGCAGACTGGTTCCGGTAACTGAAAAGCTTGAGCAAGGCTTGCACAACTGGACGCTTGACTTCTTCAGCAATCTCCTCATTACTGTAATAATGACGGTTGATATTGCGGCCTTCCTTAGTATTTTCTAGCAATTCAAGGTCATTTTTCCCAGCTAAGAAACCAACATAATAGACCTGTGGAATCCCTGGAGCAAAAGCCTGAATCAGACGGCTAATGAAGTACTTCTTGTCGTCATCTCCCAAAGCTGAGTAGTAAGTCGAGTTAATCTGGTAAATGTCCAGATTATTGTACTCAGCTGAGGAATACTTACGCTTGACATTGGCTCCAACCTTATATAGTTCATTGGTTGCAAAGTCAATTTCTTTATCAGTCAGAATATCCTTAACATCAACAACCCCAATACCATCGTGAGTATCCAGTGTTGTGAATTGCTTCATAGGACTCATTTCCAGCCACTTGACTAGACGTTCAGCTTTACCACTGTATAGAGAATAAAGAATTACCATCGGCAGTGCAAAATCATAGACAAAGTAGCCATGCTCTGCAATCTTGAACTGGATAGAATAATGCTCATGAATTTCTGGTAAAATATCCGTCCCAAACTCAGCCGCTTGCTGCTGGACTTTTTCTAATAAATCCCAGATTTCTGGCTCAACAAAGAAATCATTGGTATCTAATTTTTTGACCGCATAGGCAAATGCATCTAAACGAATCAGATCACAGCCATGCTCTGACAGTTGACGCAATGTTTTCTTGATGAAATCATTAGTTACCTGACTGCGAACATCTAGATCAATCTGCTCTTCACCAAAGGTGTTCCACAGATACTCGGTGCTTCCATCTGCAAAGACGATTTCTTGCTTAGGCGCCCGATCCTTACGCTTATATATCAAATCAACATCAGCTTGCGTCGGACGATTTTCTGGCCAAAACTTATCCCAACTGAGAAAGAGGTCACGATACTCACTCTGATCCTTCTTTTCCTGAAAATCCTTATAATACTTGGACTGGCGTGAGATGTGGTTGATCATAAAGTCAAACATGAGATAATATTTCTCGCCCAGCTTTTCTACATCCTCCCAGTCACCAAAGGCTGAATCAACCTCTTCATAGTCTACTGGGGCGAATCCCCGGTCACCAGTTGATGGGAAGAAAGGAAGCAAATGCACTCCTCCAACAGCATCGCCAAAATGCTTTTCTAAATTGTCATATAAATCTTTTAAATTCTCCCCCAAGCTGTCTGAATAAGTAATCAGCATGGTCTTATTTTGAATAGCCATAGTCTTCTCCTCTAAAATCTTGTCTTCTATACTCTTTCCCGTGCGCCTAATAGAACACGCCCTAAGCTATGTGCGAAAGATGAATCTTCCAAGAAGCTGAAGCTTCTTTTTCAGATTCCCTATTTTTCCACAGCCGTTACTAATTCAGTAGTATACGGATGTGGTTGCCTTTGTGTGCACTGTGAGCTTTTTACGGGCTTTGTATATTTAGCTTACTTCACTGCTCCGTTGCTCATTCCAGCAATAATGTTGCGCTGGAAGATAAGATAAACGATAGTAATGGTGATAATCCCAACAACATAAGAAGCAAAGCTCGGTCCATAATCATTAAAGTATTGACCTGTGTAGTTATATTGGAAGAGTGGCAGAGTCCACATCTTGGAGTCTTTATTGAGTACCAAGAGAGGAAGCATGAAGTCATTCCAGAACCAGAGGGCATTGATAATCATGGTTGTAGCATGCATGGGTTTCATCATTGGAAAGATAATCTTGAAATAAGTTGTAAACTTTCCAGCACCGTCAATTTCTGCTGCTTCATCCAGACTGTCTGGAATGGAAATCTTAATGTAGCCTACATAGAGAAAGAGAGTCTGTGGAACAGCGTAAGCCAGATAGAGGATAATTAATCCCCAAGTGTTGGCTAGTCCAAGCTTACTCATCATAACTGTAATAGGAATCATGATAACTTGAAAAGGAACGAAAATCCCTAAAATCAAGAGAGTATACATAATACCAAAAGCTTTTCTCTTAGACATATTACGAGCGATAGAGTAAGCAGCCATTGGAATAAAAATCATGACAACAGCCAAAGATAGAACCGTTATTACAATCGAATTCCAATAGTAGCCTCCGATACCATCAGCCAAAAGGCGTTGAAAATTTTCTAAGGTCGGTTGAGTTGGAAATCCGAAAAAATTATTAACAATGTCTTTGGTAGACTTAAAGGAACTGAATATCGTTGCTAAGAGTGGAATTAAAATGATAATAGACCCCAGTGTTAGCAAGATATATTTACTAAAATTAGCTTTTCTTTCTGCATTTTTCATCGGGCTTCTCCTCTTAGATTTCAAATTTCTTAGATACTCTCAACTGGATAATAGAAATAACCGCAATCAAGAGAAACAAGATAACAGCAATGGCATTGGCATAACCAAATTGATTGCTCTTAAAAGCATAGTTGTATACCAGAAGTCCTAGAGAGGTGGTCGCATTATTCGGACCGCCGCCTGTCATGGCAAAGACCTGGTCAAATGCTGTTAAACCACCTTTTAGAGCCAAGATAAAGACCATGGAAACGCTTGGTAGGAGATAAGGAAGTTCCACCTTCCAAAAGATTTGTTTGCTGCTAGCTCCATCAATTCGAGCTGCTTCTGTAATCTCAGTCGGGATAGACTGAAGACCAGCTAAGAAGATGATAATAGGCATGGCTACCCCTTGCCAAAGCAAGACGAAGATTGCTGCAAAGATTGCACCGCCATTCGTTCCTAGAAGGCTGGTTTTAAGAAATTCAATTCCTAAGGTATTCCCTATAGCCGGTAATCCGTAGTTGAAAAGTTGCTTAAAGATAAGAGCCACAGTCAATCCAGACAGAACAGCGGGGAAGAAAAACCAAGCTCGGAAGAAAGTTTTCCCCTTTATCTTCGAGTTGAGAGCTCGTGCTATCCAGATTCCCAGCATAATCTCACCAACCACCATACAAATAGTAATGATCAATGTAAAGCCTATCGCGTTCATAAACTTAGGATCGCTCATGAGGAGCATAAAGTTATTGAGTCCAACAAACTTATAATTATAGGTCAAACCAGTCCAGTTTGTCAGGCTGTAGAAGGCACCTTGAAACATGGGCACATAGAAGAATACAGCCTGTAGTACAAGGGGAACAAGGACAAAGAGCCAGCCCCAATATTTCTCAATCAATTTTTTCATAGTAGATTTACTCCTACTCTACGTCTGCTTTCATCGGATTGAAGAAGGCATTTAGTGCTTTCGCCATATCCTCTTTGTCTCCAGTTGTAATATAATTTCCAGTCAAGGTATAAAAATCACTTTCACTGGTCCAGTCTTGAGCTAACCAAACGAGGTGTCGGTCTGTAAATGCCAGTTCAGCAAGACCGGCTAGCGGTGCATCTGACCCAGCTTCCTTGACACCTTCAATAGCTGTTGGTGAGCCGTCCACATCATAATATTTCTGCATAACTTCTGGACGTGACATATATTCAACAAAAGCATTAGCTTCTTTCTTGTGCTTACTACTTGACGAGATAGACCAAGCTAGGTCTCCTGCTCCAATGGTCAAGCTTTGTCCTTTTTGCTTTCCAGGGAAAGGAAAAGTTCCAACATTAAACTTAGGATCTTGCGCATTGATTGCTGTGATAGCCCAAGAGCCATTTGGAGTCATCAGGGCATCGCCCCTAGCAAAGGCACCGACAACATCAGTATAGCCTGCTCCCTGCCAGTTGGTTTGCATGGCTCCTTTTTTGCGGAATAAATCTAACAGCCTGAAATCATCTTTAAGCACTGAATCTGAAGACTTAATGGCATTTGGCTTGGAAAAACGTAGGTAATCATTCGCTTCCTTACCGCCACCTGTTGCAGTGGCAAGAGCTAACTGATGATAACCATTCAAGGTCCAAGTATCTGCTCCTGCAATAGCAAAAGGCGTTTCTCCTTTTGCTATAATCGTATCAACTAATTCCTCAAATTCCTCCCAAGTCTCTGGAACTTTCAATCCCAGTTCTTTAAATTTATCTTTGTTGTAATAGATACCATAAGCATTAGCAGTATAAGGAATATTGTAAATTTTCCCGTCAATCGCATATTTATCTGCGTAATGATTCTTAACTCGCTTGAGATAATCTTTATTAGATAAATCTTCAAAGTACCCAGCCTTAGCCCATTCTTGCAATTCAATAGACTGGGGATAGATATTGACAACATCTGGGATATCTCCAGCCAGAACGCGCGTTTTGAGTACTTCCCCAGCATTAGGGACGTTTACCACTTTCACATGCACATTCGGATTTTCTTTTTCAAAGTCTTTGGCAATCTCACGAAGGGTATCAACCATTTCACCCTTCTGATTGAAATACTCAATCGTTACCTTACCATCTGTCGACTCCCCTTGGCTGCTGCAAGCTGACAGCCCCAAAAGGGACAGTCCTGTAATAGCAACTAAGCTCATCTTTTTATACCATTTCATGGTCTAGCCTCCTTATTTTTTAATAAAATGCAACTGTCTGCTAAGATAATCTCCTTGCGGAAGATTCATAGTGATACCAGCATACATGAGTTCTGCACCTGAGTAAACTGCGCCATTTCCCTGTAGCTCATAAAGCCCTTCTTCCTCTAAGTCTTTTAGTTTCAAGGTTGTTTCCATCGTTTCCACAACTGATAAGACTCGGACGTAGGTTACAATCGTTTGATCTTCATAGTTAAATTGAACTGCTGCTTCATTGGAGCCAACATCTGGATTGATTAGCCTATACTGACACCCTAGCTGGACCACTGGCCGTAATTCTTTATACAACTTCACCTGGTCTGCAATCGCCGCTTTCTCCTCATCTGATAGACTAGTCAAATCAAGCTCATACCCCAGATTTCCCATCATAGCCACATGACCACGAGTTGCCAGCGGAGTAATTCGTCCCATCTGATGATTAGGCACTGCCGACACATGGGCACCCATTGAAATAGTCGGATAAAGATAAGAAGACCCATATTGGATTGGCAAACGAGCTATGGCATCGGTATTATCACTAGCCCAGACTTGAGGGAAATACCGCATCATACCAAGATCATTTCGTCCACCACCACCTGAGCAGGACTCAAATAAAATATTCTCATATTTCTCTGTCAAATATTTTACAATTTCATAAAGCCCCAAGATATACTTATGCGACTGCATTTTGGTCGCCAGATAGTCAGTGCCATTCCCAAGATTGGTAATATTACGATTCATATCCCATTTTATGTAGTCAATATCGTGCTGACTCAACAGCTGATCCAGTGTTTCTTTGATATAGGCCACCACATCTGGATTAGCATAATCCAATACGAGTTGATTGCGAGAGTAAATATGATCCCGATCAGGTACTTGAATAGCCCAGTCTGGATGTGCCCGGTAAAGCTGACTGTCTACGGAAATCATTTCTGGCTCAACCCATAAACCAAATTGCAATCCTCTGCTATGAACTTCTGCTATGAGCTCTGTCAAACTGCCACCTAGCTTATCTTCATTGACAAACCAGTCACCCAGAGCCCGATTGTCATCAAAACGGTTGCCAAACCAGCCATCATCGAGAACAAAGAGCTCAATACCAACTTTCTGTGCCTCATCTGCTAACTCTAGCAACTTCTCTTTTTTGAAATCAAAGTAAGTTGCTTCCCAGTTATTGATTAGAATTGGCCGCTCTCGCTTCGCAAAAGTTTTAGGAATGATATGCTCTTGAACAAAAGCTTGGCTCTCATGACTAAGACCAGTCAAACCCTGAGCCGAATAATTCAACAGAGCAACAGGACTATAGAAAGTCTGCCCCGCTTCCAGTTTCCAAGCAAAGTTATCTTCATTGATACCGATACCTAGCCGAACTTCATTCAACTGATTTTGCTGAATCCAAGCTTCAAAGTTTCCGCTATAAAGGAGCTGAATCGCCCAAACTTGACCAGCCTCTTCCGTCGTTTCACTATCACAAAGGATAAGGCTTGGAGTCTGCGCGTGACCAGAAGCTCCTCGGTTGGAAGCTATTTTGAAAATTCCCTGTTCTAGCTTGTGACGACGAACTGTTTTTTCCCTTGCATAAGCTCCCTGTAAACTAATCACATCATAAGCACCTGCCGGCAAATCTGTCATAAAGCTCAAGTTCTTATGTATGACTGCTGTCTCTCTACCGATATTTTCCAGCTTAGTAAAGGTTGCAATGGTATTGCTATCCTCAAAAGCTGTGTAATAGAGAGTGAGGCGTAAGTGAGCCACTGTATCCTCTAAAATAAAGGCCAGTGTTTCTGCATCTTCTGTACTGTGAGGGCTAGGCAATCCTGTAACTTCCAAACCTCCCTTAATCAGCTGACTCTCAACAAACCGAAAATCTGTTACTTCATTATTAGCATGTTGGACTTGCAGAGAAGGTTGCCGGAAGTCTCCTAAACCATGCTGCCCCAAAACCTGTCGCTGGGTATCTAAGCTAAAACTCCGCTCATTCGACCTCGGATTACCAGAAAAAGCATGATCTCGCTCAAATACTGTATTGGAAAAATGATAGGATTCGATTTTTCTGCCTAAGTGTTTAAGCAAAAGGTAGCCATCCCTTTCCTCAATGATAAGACTGGAATTTTTTGTATTGATGTAGAATAGATTCTTGTCTATTTTTATAGCCATTTCTGAACCTCCATATTTACTAATATTTTACCTTATGAAATCGCTTCCTAAAATAGAATTATGTTAGGGAAATATGGTAAAATGTTAGGTAGGAGGCAAAATATGCTCGTTTTTTCAGAATACCAAACAGGAACAATTGATCTCTCACTTAGCTTCTACGGTTATGAAGAGTGCACACCTAGCTACTCTTTTGGACCAGCTATTAGAGATACCTTCGTTCTTCACTACATTACCAAAGGGAAAGGTCAATTTCATTACAAAGGAAAAATTGTCGATTTAAAAGCTGGAGATCTCTTTCTGCTCAAGCCAAATGAACTTACCTTTTATCAGGCTGACAAAGAAGAACCTTGGTCCTACTACTGGCTGGGAATGACTGGCGGTAGGGTTTATGACTACTTCAATCACTCTCAGATTGCCGAAGACTGCTACCTACTTGCTAACCAGGAACGAAAAACAGATAGGATTGGGAAAATTGTTGAGAACTTGGTTTACTTCGCCGAGCAGACCAAATCTAACCAACTAGCTCAACTCCACATTATGGGCCAACTTTATGAACTCATCTTTCACTTGGGCAGCGTTGCCTATAAGCCCCAAGCAAATACCCTATCTGCAAGCCAGCAACTCTATCTAGCCTGCAAGCAGATAATTGACACTCAATATCCCAATCCTAACCTCAGCATTCAAGATATGGCAATTAAGTTATCCGTTCATCGTAGCTACCTAACAACCATTTTCAAGGAAGAACACCAAAGCTCACCAAAAGAATATCTAGACTATGTCCGAATGCACCGAGCCAAACAACTCCTAGAAAGTACTCACGAACCTATCCAATTTATCGCCTATTCTGTCGGTTTCTCAGATCCCCTTTACTTTTCAAAGGCTTTTAAAAAATATTTTGGCTTTTCACCAAGCTCATTTCGAGAACAAAGTTAAGTTTTACTAAACATATCTTTGTTATTTACTAATTTTTGAGTTATAATTTATGTAGACAGTAAATTAAAAAGGACCAAATCAAATGGCTACTATCAAAGATATCGCCCAGACAGCTGGTGTTTCTCCCGCAACTGTTTCGCGGGTTTTGAACTATGACAAGTCCATGTCTGTCAGCGATGAGACGCGTAAAAAGATTTTCGATATCGCTGAACAGCTCAACTACAAAAAAAGCAAAAGGCAAAAAAAGACTTCACCTCAAACCCACCGCATTGCCATCGTGGAATGGTACACCGAGCTGGAAGAGCTGGATGATCTTTACTACTACTCCATCCGCTTAGGTATTGAAAAGAAAGCCCAGGAACTGGGCTATGATATCGTACGGATTTTCAACAACGACTCTCTAAGCCAGCTAGAACAGATTGACGGCATCATTGCCATTGGGAAATTCAGCACCAAGCAAGTCAAGGAGCTGGAGCAATACAGTCCTGCCCTGGTTTTCGTGGATAGCGATACTCTCGACCAAGGCCACAGCTGTGTGACAACGGACTTTGAGCATGCCGTTACCCATGTTCTAGACCATTTTCTTGAGCAGGGCATTCAAGAAATCGGTATGATTGCTGGACGTGAAGAAACAGCAGACGGAACGATAAGTCTTGACGACCCACGCTTGTCCTGCTTCTGCCGTTACCTGAGTGAAAAAGGTCTTTATCAGCCGGCCTATGTCAAGGCAGGCAAGTTCTCCTCAGAGTCAGGCTACCAGCTGATGAAAGACATGATTGACCAGCAGAAAGAACAGATGCCCAAAGCATTCTTTGTTGCCAGCGATGCTCTGGCAGTCGGTGCTCTACGTGCTCTTCAGGAAGCGGGAATAGCTGTTCCCCAAGATGTCCAGATTATTTCCTTTAATGATACATCCATTGCCAAATACGTCTATCCGCCTCTCAGTACTGTGACAGTCTTCACAGAGGAAATGGGCAAGCAAGCTCTGCAGATACTGGACCAGATGATTAAAACTGACGAAAGCCCCATCCCTTACATGATTAAGCTCACTACCAAGCTGACACTAAGAGAAAGCAGCCTTTAAGCTAGAAAGACCACCTATGAAAACCTACGAAAAAATCTTTGACATCCTCAGCCAGGCTGACGACTATGTCAACGGCGAAAAAATAGCCCAAGAATTGGGTATTTCACGAACTTCCATTTGGAAGGCCATTCAAAAATTGGAGAAAGAAGGAATCCAAATCGAATCCATCAAGAACCGCGGCTATCGATTGACAGCGGGTGACCTACTGATTTCTGACTGGATTGAGGCCCACTCTCCTGTCAAGGTCTCCTTTAATTCTGACTGCCAGTCCACTCAAATGGATGCCAAGGCCGGCATGGAGGCCGGTCGCCCAGCCAACACTCTCTATCTGGCCGCTGCCCAATCTGCTGGCCGAGGCCGTTTCGGTCGTTCCTTCTTCTGCCCCAGCCAGGGCGGCTTTTACATGTCTCTCCACCTCAAGCCCAACCTCCCCTTTGACCAGCTCCCATCCTATACTATCTTGACTGCGGGTGCCATTTACAAGGCAGTGAAAAATCTAACCCTCATGGAGATTGATATCAAGTGGGTTAATGACATTTACTATCGAAACAAGAAAATTTCCGGCATCTTAACTGAGGCCACGACTTCTGTTGAGACAGGACTCGTCACCGATGTCATCATCGGTGTTGGCTTTAATTTTTTCATTACAGACTTTCCAGCCGACATCAAAGAAAAAGCCGGCTCCCTCTTTGAAGAGAAACCAGCCATCAGTCGCAATGAGCTCATTGTCGAGATTTGGAAATGCTTCTACGAAAGTGACCCAGAAGAGCTCATCTATCTCTACAAGCAGCAATCCTTGGTGCTGGGACGGCAAGTAAGCTTCAGCCAAAAAGGTGCAGACTACCGAGGTTTGGCCAAAGACATCTCAGACAGCGGGCAACTCTTAGTCCAGCTGACAGATGGTCGGGAAATCTGGCTCAACAGCGGCGAAGTCTCACTGACCAGTTGGTAATCAGAAAAATTCATTTCAAAAGGACTGAGGCTTATGACTCAGTCCTTTTTTCATTATTTCGGTCCTAAATGTTTATCGATTTCATCCACAATCCGCCCCATGACATAGGAAATCTGCAGATTACGCAGCACCAAAACTGCCCAGAATGCAGCCATGAAGTAGCGCCCTGCCATGATGGATTCATTGAAAAAATAGGTTTCTAAGGCCGTAAAAACAGCCATTACAATAAATTGTCGTCTGTTCATAGATTTATTATAACACGAAAACCTAGAAAAATCTTTTTTTAATCCTCTTGAATGGTAATTTTTTCTGCTAAAAAGTCAAATCCCTCTGGAATCAAGCTTTCCTCTTCCTTCTCTTCAACCTCTGCCTTGCCATTCCGGCTGCGAGCCGAAAAATCCGCCCGAATCTTGGTCCACTCTTCTAAGGAAATAGCCAAAATCTCTGGTGAAAATCCTGCCGCATTGCTGAGAATATTGCCAAACATGGTATTGAGATTATCCCGCTTCATGGTCTGCTCAGCGTTGAAATTAGACTCAAAAGCTAAGATTGCATGGCTTTCATTAGCTGCTACAGGCTGCGATCCTGCCAGCAAGGCCTTATCAGCTCCAGCCAGACTTTCGATAATCTCACCCCAAGCATTCTGCAGCTTGGTCAAATTGTTGCGAGCCAAGCTCGGATTTTCGATGGCTTCCTCCAATATGGCATTGACCTTATTACGGTCTGCTCGGTAGCCCTTAGATTTCTGCGGTCGAATATCCGAAGTTTTGATAGCTGCTGCAGGTTTCCCATTGCCATTAGTCATCTGCTGCTTAAGACTATCAATTTCTTGTCTCAATCCCTTAAGTTCATCAGCTAGATTATCTGGAATAACTGTCTCTGTAGGAAGACTACTAGTCTCTGCCAGTCGAATGGTCATCATTTCTGTATAAATCTTAGGCTGCAGGCTATTCTTAATGTCTGCCAGACTCTTGGTCGCCATATCAATCATGGTAAAGAGAGTCTCCTGCGGCGTCTTGAGATTTTCTAGAAATAGCTCGCTAGTGTGGCTGTTTTCCCCACCCGTTTTGACAATGATTAGGTCACGTAAATACTGCAGAAGGTCCGTCACGAAACGGGCCATGTTTTTGCCGCTATCAAAAATCAGATTGAGATTATCCAATGCTGCTACTGCATCATGAGCAATCAAGGCTGCTACATAGGCATCCAAGGCTCCCAAGCTGATAGAGCCAGTGATTTCTTCAGCTATGTCCGTAGTCAAACGATTTTCCTGGGTTAAGCTAAGAGCCTGATCGAGGATAGACAAGGCGTCCCGCATACCGCCCTCAGCTCGACGGGCAATAATCTGCACACCTTCTTGCTCAAAATCAATCCCTTCCTGCTCCAAAATCCACTCAATATGACCAATAATGTCCTGCGTCTTGATAGACTTAAACTCAAAACGCTGGACACGGGAAAGAATGGTCGCTGGAATCTTATGCAGCTCTGTCGTCGCTAGGATAAAGACCACATTTTCCGTTGGCTCTTCCAAGGTCTTGAGCAAGGCATTAAAAGCCCCAGTCGAAAGCATGTGCACCTCGTCAATGATATAGACCTTGTGCTTGGCTAGACTGGGCGCATAGGTGGACTTGTCCCGAATGTCACGAATCTCATCTACCCCATTATTAGAAGCCGCGTCAATTTCGATGACGTCTTCAAGGCTTCCTTCAGTGATGGCCTGACAGATATAGCAGTCATTGCAAGGCTCACCATCCTTTTGATTCGGACAGTTCATAGCCTTAGCAAAAATCTTGGCAACGCTGGTCTTTCCTGTTCCACGCGGGCCAGAAAAAAGATAGGCATGGCTGATTTTCTCTTGCTCAACAGCCTGCCGCAAGGTGGTGGCTACTACCTGCTGCCCCACCAGCTGACCAAAGGTCTGACTGCGGTACTTTCGATATAAAGCTTGATACATTAGGCTTTTTCTCCAAACATTTCAAAATTCCAAGTTGTTTTTTCAAGCAAAATCTGGACGAACCTTTCCAGGTACTCCTGATCTATCTTATCATAATCACCCGTCAAGGCCGAGTCCAAATCCAACACCCCCAGAAGTCGACCGTCTTTGACCATGGGCACCACAATTTCGCTCTTAGCCCGGCTATCACAGGAGATATAATTGGCATGCTGGGTCACATCATCCACGATAATCGTCTGCTCTTTCTCAGCAGATTCCCCACAGACACCCTTACCTAGCGCAATATGGACACAGGAAACACCACCCTGAAAAGGCCCCAAAATCAGCTCCTTCCCATCAAAAAGATAGAAACCAGTAAAAACCGAATTGGGCAGGGCTTGATTAAGCAGGGCGCTAGCGTTGGAAAGATTGGCCAAAGCATTGGTCTCTCCATACAGCAAGGCATCCAACTGAGCCAGTAAAAGTTGATAATTTGAAATTTTTTCTTTTGTGTTCATAGAGTCTATTATATCAAAAAGCCGGTCTTTCAACCAAGCTTTTCTTTAATTTTGTTATCCAAAAATTCATCAATCAGTCTATTTACAATATCGGGTTGGTCGGTATTAGAATTATGTCCCGCCTTATCAATCCATTGAACAGACTTCCCAGTATTTTTTTCATAGGCTTTCAAATATCGTATACAAGACCCTGCACGATCTTCTTTTCCACATATAACCAATTGTGGGCATTTCACTTCATAAGAAAGCTTCTTCTCTACTGCTTCTGAAAATATCTTATATCCGTATCCTGTAAGACAAGCATATCTTTCTTGATTTCCGTCATAAACCATCATCATATCATACATCAGTTTTCTTCCATAGTCTGTTGTTGATACGCTTTTAGGCCCAGATTTCAAAAGAGATTTCCATGGATAGATTCTATAAATTGCCTCCATATTTTTTAAGAGCCACAACTCCATAGCTGTATAATACTTCTTTTGAAGGGAAGGTGAATCAATCGTAACAAGGCCTTTTAATTTCTCAGGAAAAAGTTGAGCATAAACCTGTCCTACATATCCTCCCATTGACTGACCAATTAATATTGGATTTTTTATTCTGTCTTTGACAAATATTCTATCTAGCCAACTTGCTAAATCAAATAAAGTAAAATCGAGACGAAATGGATAAGATGAAGCGTGTCCAGGTGCATCCCAAACCAAGACTCTATATGTATCTTTAAAATATTCTATTTGTTTTTCAAATAACCTATGGTCAGCAGTTAGCCCAGGTAAAAAGATAAGAGCACTTTGGGATGATTCATCACCATCATTTGTCCAATAATGAATTATTCCACTTTGTGTTTCATATGTCTTTTCAATCAAAGTTCAACACTCGCATTCTTATTTATTTCCCACCAAAACCTTCACTTCCTCATCCTCCACCAGCACTGCTTGGCGATTATTAAGGGGCAGCAAATTAAGCTTGTCTCCATAAGTATTTAGGATTGCCTGAGCACTTTCAGCAAAGGGTTCTTCGCCAACATGAGGCAGGAGATAAAAATCTGCCTCATGTAACGCCACCGTATCAGACAATTCCCCAGCTACTTCCTTATCGTCCATAAGTCTGATGTAGTCAATATTCTCAGCAGTGATAACAGCGCCAGCAGATTCTCCCACATAGACCATGTCGTCTGCAATTTGTTCTTTTATCAAGAACAAAAGCTCCTTTTTCTTTAACTCCTGCAGAAGATAAAAGGTATTGCCACCAGAGATATAGAGAAGCTTACTTTGGAAAATTTTTGCCTGAGCTGTTTCTCTATCACAAGCTGAAATATCCAAGACTTCTACTTGAAATCCCAAGTCCTCAAAGGTTTGCAGGGCTTCGTCAATATAACCCCTATAGTCTTCTACATTTCCAGCCGTCGGGATAAAAAGTACCTGATTGCCCAATTGCTTTTCAGACGCATATTGTCTGAACAAGTCCTTGACTCCCGCAAAATATGAACATAAAAATAATTGTTTCATAGGATACCTCCTTATTTTTTCTTAATTTTATAAAGAATCCATTGACCATTTCTTTGGCTATCGATGAGATGCAAGTCCAAGTTAGACAAATAATGCTCCAGTTTTTCTTGCTTTGTAAAGGCTGGCAGGTAGTAAGCTAATTTGTTCCATTTTCTCAACATTTTTCACCTCAAATGCTAGTCCAGGCCCAGCAAATTTTTCAGCTTCTCTAATGGCTGTAGTGGAAATATCAATCCCCAACACTTGGCTATTAGGAAAGTGTTTTTTCAAATATTTTGAGGATGCTCCATTTCCAACTCCAACATCTAAAATAGCTTTAAATCGCTTCTTATAATCTAGCTGACTGACCGCCCAAACAACCATGGGCATATAAACACGATTCCATAACTTCATCATCCATAATCCTACAAAGCCGGACGGGCTCTTTGATTGGTACATTAAGTAAGGAAAAGCCAGAATAATCAGAAGACCAATCATTGCTAGATAAATCATCTGTTTTCCCTCTCATATCTTCCGCCATAAAGCTTTTTAGCTTCCTCTGTATAGTTCTTGATAAAATTCGTTTTCGCCTCTGTATAGGCATCACGATTGTGTTCATATTGCTTCCATAAGGATAGCTTGAGCTTTTCATAGTCTTTGGCTACAGTAGGATGCTCCTGTAAATAGTCTCCATCATGATCGCCCTCATAGCGCAGATGCAGATGGAAAACCCGCTCGGCAAAACCACTCGGTGTGTAGCCCTTATTAAATGACATCCGCCCTTGGCTTTCTGACATGAGCAGATAACCATTTTTCAGCAGCAAGTCTCTCATTACCGCCATATCTGTTTCTTTGGGAATTTCCAATAAGATATCCACTATTGGCTTGGCCCAAATGGTCTCTACCGATGTTGAGCCAATATGGCTAAGACGAACAATCTGATGTTCTGGCAAAAAACTCAAAAGCTGAAGCCGTTCCTCCTCATACCAGTCTGTCCACGCTGCCTGATGCTCTCTCAGAAAAATCGGAAAAAGCTGCCATAGCTCCTCGAGTGACATTTCCTCTAAAGATGGACTCATAAGCACCTCCTTAGGTAATTTATACAAGCGTTTTCTCTAGTTATGATTATAGGAAAAATACACATCCGAGTCAAACCTTTCACTTATTGAACAGATATTTATTTTTGTAATATTTTTGAAAAGTTTTAGTTGTCAAACAATCTATTTTTTAGTAGAATGATGTCGGAGATATATTATTTAAAAGGAGTTCTTTATGAAAAAGTTTAGGTTTGGCACTTGGCTTGTCCTGTCAGCCGGCTCTTTGTTGTTACTTTCACAGGCTCTTCCTGCAGAAAATGTTGCTGCTAATCAGAAGAACCAGATTAAGGTCCAGCTGCTTAACCACAGCGATGAAACAGCTATTGGCACTCTGGAGTTGAATGGAGAGTATCAGCTAAAGCTTGGGAAAAAGGACAAGTACGGTCGGGCTACTGCTGCTCATGTCCAAATGCAGGAGCAACACAAAGCTAAAAAGAAAAAGGAGACCAAGGTCACATACAATCCCATCGGTTGGCACAATTACAAATTTTACTATGGAAATGGAGATGATCGGGCTTGGCTCATGAATCGCGCTCACCTGATTGGCTTCACTTTCAGCGGCCTCAATAATGAAGGGAAAAACCTCGTTCCGATGACCGCTTGGCTCAACTCTGGCAGTTTCCAAGGACTGGATGACAATAACCCAGATAGCATGATCTATTATGAACATCGCTTGGAGCGTTGGTTAGAGGAAAATCCAGATTATTGGCTGGATTACAAGGTTACTCCGATATATACGGACAATGAGCTTCTTCCTCGCAAGATTGAGCTCCAGTATATCGGGCTTGACGCAGAAGGCAGTGTTGTCAGCATTCAGCTAGGGGGCAAGGAGACCATAGATGAAGACGGAATGTCTCATGTCCTCTTGGACAATGTTTCTCCAAATGCAGAGATTGACTACCAAACAGGCACTGCTGTCAATACCATGATTGAGTAGGGTTACAGATAAGAACACAAAAACAGACCATCGCTATGATGATCTGTTTTTTATTTATTTTTACCAATAAAGACAGCCGTAAACAAGCAGGACTGCAATCATACTGAAAAGCGAGCCAATCAGGTAGTATTCAGCAAAGGACTGGCTTTCTGAAATCTTATTGTAGCGGGCGATAGACTTAGCCGTGAAGACTAGCCCAATCGCAGTAAACTGCCCGAAAATAAGAGAAAGTCCCATAATCAAGCGCTCCAAAATCCCAATCATGGCTCCAGCCCCCGCAATAGTCTCTCCGCTGTCTTCCCCTGCCTGATACTTGCTGAAGAAGAGTTTAAAGAGGATATTAATCGGCTTACCAGTAAGGGCGAAGAAAAAGAAAGCCTGCAGCATGAGGTAGCGCTCAGACAGCCAATTAGGAGCTGGAATTTGCTGCTGTCCTAAGAGAGAATAAAGAGCAAAAATGCTAATTAGATGCAAGATCTGATCCAATATAAAGGCAAACTTTTGAGCATGATGCCGGACAATCAAAGAATTCAGCCTATTCTTCAAGAAGTCAATAAGCGCATGACTGAGCCAGACCAAGGCGAAATATAGCAGATAATTAGGTAAGATGAGACCCAAGAGCAACAGGGGCAAGAGAACAATTCCCAAATGAAGAATTAAGAAATTCATCCGACGGCTTTTTAGGTCGGCCATTTTCTGACTTTGAAGCTGAAAATCAGCTAACACATGAGCCAGCAAAGTCAATACAAGAATCGGATTCTGCATGAAAAATTCTGAAAATCCCATAAAATTTGTCATTCTTCAGCCTCCTTTGCTGCCTGTAGAATCATTCTCATAGCTAAACGGCGATTTCTCAGATAGATCTTCAGTCCAGACGACTTCAGCCGCTTACTAAGCGCACTGGGACTAATCTGAAGCAGCTCTGCTATTTCTCCATGAGAAAAATTCTCGTCATAGATATATTCCATGAGCATCTGCTCTAGAACCTCTCTCTGACTGCTATTCCACTTACTCTGGATGAATGAAGTAGCTGCCAACACCGTATTGACCGCCTGACTGAGCTCTTCATCTCCTAAAGATACAGCTATACGGCTGCTGCCGTAGTCGTTCTTCTCATGAATAACATCAATGGCTGCACGCGCTCTCCAATAGGCCGGACCGTCCGCACCAATACTCTGCTCTCGATTGATGTCCGTCACAATCTCCCCCAAACCAAGCCCAAAGCGAATCGGATGAGGAAAGCCCAAGGCAATCTGATCAAGGAGCTGCATAATCTCTGGATTAGGTCGCAGCAAAGCCTGAAACTCATCTCCAGTCGTCACCGTGAAAGGTGATACCAGATAATCCCGATAATCCTGATTTAGCACTGCCATCATGTCCTGTAGGTCCTTCTGGGCTTGCTTGCGATTTTTCAGCTGTTTGGATTCTATTAAATCTCCAATAAGAGCAATATAAAGCATACCAAACCTCCTTTAAGTCCATTATAAAGGAAAATTTAAAAAATGTCTATTTAAACAGCAACTTTTTAGAATATCCATTTTAAAGGAAAGACTATTTTTTATTTTTAGGTGCTGGTAAGGCAGGATAGGCAGCTTCAATTAGATTACAGAGGAAGGCAGCATCTTCTACTTCTTTTATATGAAGCATTGGTTTTGCGCCTGGATAAGGGGACTCATAAATCGGATTTTCAAAAAAATCCAGAGCTGGCTGGACCGGCTTGAGCAACAAGCGATTGTCATAAATCCCGCCAAATAAGCGACCTCGATAATAAAGCAAATACTCTCCCATCATTTTGCGAAAGCTAATTTCTTGGCCTAAGCCCTGCAGCTGCTTCAGAATAAAATCCAAATATTCTTGACTAGATGCCATCGAAACACCTCCATGAATTGATACTTTATTATACCAAAAATGAATGAAGATTTCCTGACTAAGAGATCAACTCATCTCCTTCCATCCTTAGTCTGTCTATCCACAAGTAAGCAAAAAAGCTAGACCTTACAAGTCTAACTCTTTTACTTCTTATTTTTTTAAAAGTCCTTCCTTGACCAGATAATCACGCGCGACGTCTTCTGCTTTTTTGCCTTCAATGCCAACTTGATAATTCATCTGGCTCATCTGACTTTCCGTAATTTTGCCAGCCAGTTTATTGAGAATACCTTCCAATTCTGGATGTTTTTCTAGCAATTCAGCCTTCATGAGAGGTGCTCCTTGATAAGGAGGGAAAAGGTGCTTATCGTCTTCTAAAACTTGTAAATCATAACGCGCAAGTTCTGCGTCAGTCGAATAGGCATCCGTGATTTGAATATCACCCGACTGGATAGCTTGGTAGCGAAGGGCTGGCTCCATGGTTGACACATTGAGATTCAGTCTATAGACAGATTGAAGTCCCTTGTTTCCATCTTCACGGTCATTAAACTCTAGGGTAAAGCCCGCTTTTAGCTTGTCTTGGACTGCTTTAAGATCAGAGATGGTTTTAAGATTGTATTCTTTGGCGATAGTCTTTGGAACTGCAATTGCATAGGTATTCTGATAGGCCATGTGATTGAGCAAGACTAGATTGTCCTGTTTTTTGATTCCATCACGTGCTACTTCAAAAACTTCTTCAGCATCATTGCTGACCTTTGGAGCAGGCTGCAAGAGAGTTCCAGTAATCGTACCGGTAAATTCAGGATAGATATCAATATCACCTTTTTTCAGTGCTTGATAAAGGAAGTCGGTCTTCCCAAAATTAGGTTTGACTGTCACAGTCATATCCGTATTTTCCTCGATGAGGAGTTTATACATATTCATAAGAATTTCTGGCTCTGGACCCAATTTCCCAGCAATAACCAGATGATCCTTCTCCTGCTTGGGAATTAGACTGGGTATGTAAGAAGCGCCTAATCCGAGGATTAAAACCGAAAAAGCTGTAAATACTGTCCGAAGCTTAGCTTTTTCCATCCATTTAAGAAGACTGTTGAAAAGAATTGCCAAAACTGCGGAGGAAATTGCTCCGATCAAGATCAGACTTGCATTGCGACGATCAATTCCTAGAAGGATAAAAGAACCTAGTCCGCCAGCTCCGACAAGGGCTGCTAGAGTTGCTGTTCCGATAATCATAACTGTTGCCGTCCGAACTCCTGATACGATAACGGGCATAGCTAGAGGCAGTTCAAACTTCTTGAGTCGCTCCCACTTGGTCATCCCAAAGGCGATTCCAGCTTCTTCTAAACTAGGATCAATCCCATTCAAAGCCGTGACAGTATTTTCTAAAATCGGGAAAATAGCGTAAATCACCAGAGCAGTCAGTGCCGGCAGTGTACCAATCCCCATAAGAGGGATAAAGAGTCCCAGCAAGGCCATTGAAGGAATGGTTTGAAAGATTCCTGCAATTTGCAGCACCCAATTTGCTGCCTTTTTATGACTATGAAGATAGATAGCGAGCGGAATGGTCAGGAAGATAGCCACTAGTAGAGTCAGAAGAGATAGCTGGAGATGTTGCCCTAAGGCTGCCAACCATTCGCCAAAGCGCTCCTGAAACGTAGAAAACAAATTAGCCATGTTGAACACCTCCAAACAAATCTGCTACGAAGTTGGTTGCAGGAGCAGATAGGATTTCCTCAGGTGTCGCCACTTGACGAATCTCCCCATCCTGCAGAACAGCAATCCGATTCCCCAACTTTAAAGCCTCATCCGTGTCATGGGTCACAAAGATTGTCGTCATTCCAAACTGGTCATGGATACTCTTGGTCAAGCCTTGCAATTGCTTACGCGAGATGGCATCAAGAGCAGAAAAAGGCTCGTCCATCAGTAGGATTTTGGGTTGGGCGATAATGGCACGGACAATGCCCACCCGCTGCTGCTCACCACCAGACAGCTCGCTCGGCATACGCTGGGCATAATCTTCAGCAGGCAAGCCTACTAGATCTAGCAATTCATTAGTTTTCTGCTGAATATCTGCTTTGCTCCATCCTTTCATTTCAGGAATGAGAGCAATATTTTCAGCCACAGTTAGATTGGGAAAGAGGGCAATCGCTTGTAAGACATAGCCTGTGGAAAGGCGTAGCTCACGCTCATCATAGTCCTTGATGCGCTTGCTATCCATATAGATATTGCCATCTGTAGGTTCCAAGAGGCGGTTAATCATCTTGAGCATGGTTGTCTTGCCGGACCCAGAAGGACCCACTAAAACCATGAACTCTCCATCCTCAATCTGTAAATTGACATCTCTCAAGACATCCTTTTCTGTATAGCGTAGCGCTACATTTTTATATTCAATCATTCTTTGTCCTCAATTTAAAACTTCCCTCGATTGGTCAAGTCTTCTACCTTAGGCATGACTTCTTTATTGTCCCAATGCTCAACAACCAATCCATTATCATCCAAAACGAACGGTTCCATTGTAACATTTGTGATTTCAACTATCAAGAATTTTGTTCTATTTTGATACAACTTAAAAATAGGTAAAGAAAAAAGCAGGTTCAACCTGCTTTAAAATTTAAAATTTATTGTTTCCGATTGATGTATCTGTTGAACAAAATAGTCATAATTTTTAGCTTCTTGAGGAATAAGAATGGACCACTTTTTCAAGAGCGCCCCGTAACCTGATAATTTACCTATGTCGTTATCAACGACCTTCTCCACGCTTGGGAAAATAAGACCGGCTGTTTTAGCTTCTAAAATGTATGTGTAGGAAATCAGTTGATATAAATCCTCACGATTGATTCCTTTTTCAGTAAATTCTAGCTTTTTATATTTGGCATCTAGTACGATTTTTAAATCTTTATGATAGAAGTCTGGATAAATTTTTCGACCATGACTGCTAAATACAGAAATGCCATCCGTCTTTTCTTTATTTCGTGGATGGATAAAACCTTCTGGCAATAATGTCTGGACATACTCTTCCCAAAGCCAAGCAACATCAAAGAGAACACCGTGTATTTTTTGCTCTCGAAGTCCTAAACCGTGCTTTTCTCTACTCAGAATCAACAGACAGAGTTCCTGCAATTTTCTATATTCTCGAAAATAGGCATGACGGACAGGTTTAGTTTGATTTAGTCTGATAATCTTAACACGATCAGCTAGTTTATAAGACGGAGTAACACGGATAATTTCTGTTACATTTTCACGATTAGCATCAAATACTCCACTTCCAATTATTTTCTGATTCTTAATATACTCAATGGTGTGTCGAATCAGCTGCATCAATGGATTATCATAAGTAAATTCTCTAGTAGTATAGGAAATATTTCCCATAAAAGGAACATTTTTCTTAAGATGATTTCCTACATCAATCGCTCCCTTTACATGGCTATCATTATGGAAAAACCTCTGGTATTGCTTATAAAGTCCTTTTCTCAAAGCCGCTTGCAGATATTTTGGGAAGAGGTAAACCAATAATTGATAGAGTTTATCTTCGCTAGATAAACCAACATCCAAGTTAGTGAGATTGATATTGAGGACCTTCTGCAAGAGATAATGTAAAAAATAGTCGTTATTAGCATTTGAAAAACGAGAGGAAATCGTTAATCTTTCCTGACCGTAACCCAGAAAACCAATCACATTTCCTGTCTTAATATTCTGATTTACAGTTTCAAAAATTTTCTGGTCCTTGTCCAAGTCAGAAGTATTTTTCAAGTCATTTGGAAAAATGAAAATACTATCCTCTTGAGAAAGGCTTTCTAAAGTTCTATCTAAAAGTACCTGACTAATTTTGGGATAGATTTCAACAAAATCCTCTTTTTTTATAAGTTGCTGATTATCAGTTATCCGCATCGTCATTTCCATCGCCTTCATTATAACCCGTTATTGACTGATTTCTTTGCTCAATGCTTGTCTGATCAAATGCCTTTTTTAAAGTTTCCAAAGTTTCAACCTCATCATAAGAACCTCGCAAGTAGTCTTCTAGGAGCGGTTTAATATAATCAGACCAGAGCAATTTATAATCAAAATCTACTTCCTGCAACTTAAGGAAATAACTTGGTCCAACATGGTAATGACTATTGAGCTCTTCTACTTTTTCTATAGCAGCATTCAAGTTTCTTAGACGCATTTTCGCTTCTTCAGCTCCATCTCCAAGAGGTTCATCAAGCATTCCCAGCTGGCTTTCAGCCGTGATTTCTACAAAACGGAAACGACGGCGCATGGCAAAATCAAAGGTATCCACCGAACGATCAATATCATTCATCGTTCCGATGATGTAGACATTTTCAGGAATATAAAACTTCTCATTAGTTTCATGTAAATTAGCATATTGGGTCGAAACCTCTCCATCCTTACCACGATAGCCCGGATCAATGGAGAAAAAAAGTTCCCCAAAAATCTTAGAAATCTCACCACGATTGATTTCATCGATGATGAAGACGAAGTTTTTATCCGTATCAATCTCTGTTGGAGAAATATAGTCTTTTAGACCAAATTTTTTTCTTAACGTTTCAAGAACTTTTTTTCCCTGACTACGATAATAAGTCTGTTTTAAATAATTTTCATCTTTATAGAGTTCATAGACATAGGACTTAGTCAAGACTGTCCCTTGACTTTTGCTCTCATAATTGACATTAAAATTATTCCGGCTATTAACAGTAAGATAAGAAAAATCTGTCAAACGCTCTTTTTCATCTCTATTATTTACATATTCAAGATAGGCATTCCAAGCTTCATCAAAATTATCTTGTCCTCCTGTTTTTTGAGCTTCGTTAGCTTTCTGACAAAACTTCTTAAAAATTCCATCTTGTAACTCAAAACTTATCTGGCTATTATCATTAGAAACAGGTCGCAACCCCTCTACAAAATCCGTATAGTCATAAGATGGATGGAATTGTACAAAATCTATTTGTTCTTCATTTCCTTCAGTCAGCTCATTGGCAATTTGTCTGGCAAGATAGGTTTTTCCTGTACCAGGAGCACCACGGAGGATGAGGTTTTTGGATTGTTTTAATATATTAGCATATTTCATTGAAACACCTTTCTTTTCAATAGTTATACTGTCTTTCACTTTATACCTGTTCCAATCAGGATGGTTTAAGAAATAATTATAATCTTGCTCTTTAATATCATCGCTCAGAGCAAAGTCAATTAGTTGATTAGTTTCTTTCTTTCGATAATTATTATCTAAAGGACACCAGATTGTTTCTTGACTAGTTAAGAAATACCATTCCCGTTCTATATAACCTTGTTGCCAATCAACAATTAGTGTATGGCCATCTTTTAAAATCTCTTTCACAGTAGCCCTGCCACGAATTTTCATAACAGATACTTTCATTTCATTTTTCTTTAGAAAGGGAAGATTATTCTTTTTAGTGTATGAGGACTTGGCAAATAAGATATCTCCTGGTTTTATTTTATTGAATAATTTTAACATTTTTTGATACTGTCTATTATCTTCATCATTATACCATCCTAGTTCCCACTTACCTTCTTTACGAAAATACTCAAGAAAATCATCATTACCAAGTTTTGTACCAACAAAATAGAAATTTTTATTTTTCATTAATAATCTACCTCCAATTAAAAACTTTTAAATTATTTTTACGAGTCATTCAATCTATAACTCTATTAATATATTATTTATCTTTATTATAGCATAATTATAGGAAAAAGAAAAGAATTTATAAACAAAAAGCGCTCAGTGCGGAAGAAGATCTTCTCCCCCACACTGAGCTTCTTTTTATATTAGTAATATTCACCCTGACGGTAATCCCATGAATTAAAGGTATCAGACAGGTGCATCATGATTTTGTCGATGTCCAAGCCTTTGCGGATGACTACTGGTGCTGGTGAGATGGAACGTTGGCCACCTTGTTCTGGAATCAGTTTTCCATCCTTGTCCACCATGGAGACCATAACACCTTGCTCATAGCGAGTTTCAATGGTCTTGTCTGGCTGGATAGAAGCTACATAGTCATCTGCTTCAATGACGAGGTCAACAGCATTTTCGATGCGCTCGCCAATTCCTTCGACCTTGCCGCGGTTTCCCTTACCGGATGGGTTAGCGGAGGAAGCATAGACCATCTTGTCTTCTTCCCAAAGCTCAGCTGCCAGCTGCTCGCCCGCCTTACCAAACTTAATAACAAAACAGCTAGTGCCACGAACATCTGTCATCAGCTCTTCCCGACCGTCACCATAAGCTTTGAGCTTTTCAAAAGCTTCTGGCTTCCATGGAAGGATACAGCCCAAGAGGATGTCTTCATCCCAATGCTTTTGATAAAAAGCTTCAATTTCCGGATTCAGCTGAGCCAAAGCACGGAGTTCATCCATACTGCCACAGAGGACAACACCTGGCTTATTACGGTTACGAGCCTTAGCTTCGAACTTACGCTCCAAGCCAGCTTTATCGCTGGTCATGATGATGTAACCCACCTTGGTCGGGCAAACGATACAGCCGCCATCACCTTTCAAGATGTCATAACCTTCTTGTGAAAGCTGTCCGTTCCATTGAATGTGTTTTGTCATAAGTTTCTTCCTTTTCTATTAAATTAAGATTTATTTTACCATATATTTTTATCGGAGACAAGGTTTTTTCAGAATTTTCTCAATATAGCAAAAATAAGGTTACTGCCAATAAGATGGACGATTTTTTTCATATTCTGTAATCAAATCCTCATACTGAAGCGTAATGCCGATATCATCCAAACCGTTTAGGAGCTTGTGCTTCCATTCACCATCAATGTCAAAGGAGAATTCTCCCACCGGAGAAAAAATCTTCTGCTGCTCCAAATCCACCGTCACTTCATCCGTTGGCTTCAGATTAGCCAATGCTTGCCGCACTTCAAGCGGCTGGACGATAGGCAGCATACCGTTATTAAGCTCGTTATTGTAGTGAATATCGCCAAAAGATCCAGCAATGACTACCTTGAAACCATAGTCAGCCAAGGCCCAGGCAGCGTGCTCGCGAGAGGAACCCGCACCGAAATTGTCCCCTGTAATCAGAATAGTCGCCTTGCGGTACTCCGGTCTATTAAAGACGAAATCAGGATCTTCGGTGTACTGATTGTCCAGATAGCGCCATGCGTACATGAGGTACTTGCCAAAGCCTTTTTTATCAATCAACTTGAGAAACTGCTTGGGCAAAATTTGGTCCGTATCGATATTATCGTTCATGAGGGGAACCGTCGTCCCCGTGTAGATTGTAAATTTTTCCATAAAACTTCCTTACTGGACCTCCGGTAGCTGGCGGACATCTACAAAGTGCCCGGCAATAGCTGCCGCTGCTGCCATAGCTGGACTGCAAAGATGGGTCTTAGCACCAAATCCCTGACGATCCTCAAAGTTCCGATTACTAGTCGAAGCACAGTGGACTCCGTCTGGCACCTTATCTGGATTCATTCCCAGGCACATGGAACAACCCGGATCGCGCCACTCAAAGCCTGCATCCATGAAAATTTTATCCAGTCCCATCTTTTCAGCAGCCCGCTTGACCGGACGAGAGCCTGGCACGACGATAGCTGTTAGATTGGGAGCAATATGCTTGCCAGCGACAAACTTAGCAGCCAGCTGCAAATCGCTGAGTCTGGCATTGGTACAGGATCCGATAAAGATATAACCTAGGTCAATATCTTCTGCTTTCTTACCTGGTGAGAGATCCATGTAATTGTAAGCCCGCTCATCGTTCATATCGCGGATTTCAGGGAAAGCCGAGCCGAACTCTACTCCCATAGAAGGATTGGTTCCCCAAGTGACCATAGGTGCCAGCTCAGAGACATCAATCTCAATAACCTTATCATAGACAGCATCAGGATCACTGACCAGAGTCTTCCAATCAGCTACCGCCGCCTCAAAGTCCTTGGGAGCACCCGGCCGCCCTTTAACGTAATCATAGGTCTTCTGATCGGGGTTCATAATGCCCATCTTAGAGCCAAACTCTATGGACATATTGCAGATAGTCATGCGCTCTTCCATGGTCAAATGGTCAATGGCATCCCCAGCATACTCGACTACATGACCAACACCTGCAGCCACACCATATCGGGCAATCAAAGCTAAGATAAAGTCCTTGGAATAGACACCTTTAGGCGGCACCCCAGTAAATTTGACCAACATTTTCTTTGGCTTGACTTGCCAAATGGTCTGCGTGGCAAAAACGTGCTCCACCTCCGAAGTACCGATTCCAAAAGCAATAGCTCCAAAAGCTCCGTGTGTGGCCGTGTGACTGTCACCGCAGACGATAAATTTGCCCGGCTGCGTCTTGCCCGTTTCGGGTCCAACCATATGAACAATCCCCTGCAGTTCCGATCCGTGAGCTGCATGCTCAATACCAAAATCCTTGACATTCTCAGAAAGTTTATCAATCTGAGCCTTGGAAATTACATCCCGAATATCATAGATATTGACCGTAGGAACATTATGGTCAAAGGTTCCAAAGGTCAAATCCGGCCGTCTAACTTTGCGCCCTGCATCTCGAAGGCCTTGAAAAGCCTGAGGGCTGGTTACTTCATGAATATAATGCTGATCCACATACATAAGCTGGGGCTGGCCTTCTTCACCTGTTATCAGATGCCTTTCCCAAAGCTTATCAAAAATCGATTTTCCAGCCATACTAGCTTCTCCATATGTAATACAAAATTCCGATTTCCACTATTATTCCGCAAATCCAAGCCAACCAGAAATACCATTTTCTGGTCTTGTGATGAAAGAGGCGACCGCCTAATAAAGCGCCCAAACCTCCGGCTGCCAAAGCTGCCAAGAGCAAAGTCTTCTCTGGAATACGGTAGTGATTTTTCTTAGCCTTTCGCTTATCCCAGCCATAAAGCAGGAAAACGATAAGGTTCCATAGCAGGCAAATACCCGTTACTATCCATTTCATAAGTTCTTAATAATTGCCTCCGTCATTTGAGCTGTTCCTGCCTGGCCACCAAGATCTCGCGTTAAAATCCCTTGAGCCAAAGTCTTCTCAACCGCTGCTTCAATCGCTTTTGCAGCTTCAAGCTCTGAAAAACTATCCCGCAACATCATGGCTACAGAAAGGATCATACTGATAGGATTGGCAATGCCTTGCCCTGCAATATCTGGAGCCGAACCATGGATAGGCTCGTAAAGACTTGGTCCAGCTACCGAATGACTGGCTGATGGCATAACTCCCAGCGTCCCTGACAAGACACTGGACTCGTCTGAGAGAATATCCCCAAAGAGATTTTCTGTTACTACGACATCAAACTTAGAAGGATTGGTAATCATGAGCATCGCAGCGCTATCCACCAGCTGGTGCTCCAAGGTCACGTCTGGATAATCCTTGGCTACCTCATCGGCTACTCTACGCCAGAGTTTGGATGTCGCTAGCACATTTTGCTTATCAATACTGGTCACGCGCTTTCTGCGACCACGCGCAATGTCAAAGGCCTTACGGACAATCCGCTCCACCTCTTCATAGCTGTAGTCGTTGATATCCCTCGCAGATTTATCCTTCAAAATATGCTCGCCAAAGTAAATCCCACCTGTCAACTCGCGCACGACCACGAAGTCCACGCCAGCAATACGCTCTGCCTTCAAAGGTGACAAATGCTTCAAAGAATCGAAAATCTTAACTGGGCGGATATTGGCATAGAGTTCGAGCTCCTTCCGCAGAGCGAGCAAGCCTTGCTCCGGTCGAACTGGAGCATTATCATACTGGGGACTGCCGATAGCTGCTAGGAGAATAGCATCAGCCTTCTTGGCCGCTTCTAGAGTTGACTGAGGCAGAGGATGACCTTCCGCATCAATACCAGCACCCCCAAAAGCCTTCTCAGTAACATGATAAGTAAAACCGAACTTGTCCGCAACAGCAGCCAGCACTTGGAGACCGGCTTCCATGATTTCTGGACCGATACCATCACCCGCCAGAGCTACAATTTCTTTTGTCATAGTCGCTTCCTTCTAATTATTTGCAGGCAGATCGCGGTAGGATACCTGATGGCCGATTTCACCAGCATTTTCCTTTTGCACAAAGGTATTGGCATGGATATAGGCAATGGCGCTGGCCTTAAGAACATCAAAGTCAATACCAGAAGAGTTGAAAATCGTATCAGTGTCGGTATTTTCAACAGCTACCAAGACGCGAGCCTGAGAGTCGATACCATCCGTCACCGCCTCGATGTTATAAGACAAAAGCTGGACAGACTGGTTAAAGAATTGGTCAATGGCATTGAAAATGGCTTCAACGCTTCCTTTACCTTCTGCCACACAGCTGACCGTCTCGCCTTCGCCATTAACCAGCTGCACATCCGCTGTGATGGTATGGTCATCATTGGTCGTCAGCTGCAGATCATCAAAGTGGAAGCCTTCAGGATTTTCGACCGTCGTTCCGGCAATCAGAGCCCGAATATCAGCGTCAGTGACTTCATTTTTCTTATCAGCCAAGACCTTAAACTTAGCAAAGAGATCGTTAATTTCAGATTCCGCAAAGTCTAGAGCCAGTTCTTTGAGTTTTTCGACAAAGGCATGGCGGCCGGACAGTTTGCCAAGCGGCAGTGAATTGCTCTTGACTCCAACCAGCTCAGGTGTGATGATTTCATAGGTCAGTGGATTCTTAAGGACACCATCCTGATGGATACCGGACTCATGAGAGAAGGCATTGCCACCAACGACCGCCTTGTTCTTAGGTACTGGAATACCTGAGAAGCGGGACACCAGCTCAGAAGTGTTGATGGTTTCATTAAGGACGATATCCGACTCAACCTGATAATAGTCTTGACGAATCTCCAATGCAACTGCAACTTCTTCCAATGCTACATTTCCAGCCCGCTCACCAATACCATTGATAGTTCCCTGAACACGACCAGCACCGTGCTTGATAGCCGTCAAAGTATTGGCCGTTGCCATGCCAAGGTCATCATGGCAATGAACACCAAATACAACCTTATGATCAGAAGTCACATTTGCCACTAGATAGTCGAAAATGTTTGCAAATTCTTCAGGAGTAGTAAAGCCGACTGTATCTGGAATATTGATATAAGTCGCACCTGCATCCACTGCTGTTTGTACCACCTGAAAAAGGAAATCCAGCTCTGTTCGTGTCGCATCCTCTGGTGAAAACTCGACTATATCGAACTTGGAGCGCGCATAGGAGACATGCTCTTTCACAGCTTCTAAAATCTCTTCCTTAGACTTTTTCAGCTTGAACTCTCTGTGAATAGGACTGGTCGCAATGAAGACATGAATCTGTGGATGCTTAGCATCCTTGAGCGCTTCATAGCAGGCATCAATATCGGACTTGACCGAACGCGCCAGCCCAGTAACAGAGGCTTTTGTGATGACTTTAGCAATCTCCTGCACCGCCGCAAAAGAATCTGGACTCGCAGCAGGAAAACCGGCTTCAATGACTGAAATCCCCCACTTCTCTAACTGCTTGGCAATAGCCACCTTTTCCTTGATAGAGAAATTCACTCCTGGTGTCTGCTCACCATCCCGGAGGCTGGTATCAAAAAATTCAACTTTGCGTGTCATAGACAACTCCTTTTCTAAATACATAGACCATTTAGGAAAAACTCTTCCCCAACTTCTAGGTCGTGTTCAATGACTGAGACGGTATGAGACAAATTGATTTCAGAAAAATCAAGATGTATTCCCACTCCCGTCGCTTCTTTAGCAACCATTTCTTCCTCATCAGAGTTTGAGGTAAGATAGGTGAAATAAAAAACATCTCGCTTGAGGAACAAGCGAGATGTTGATTTACTCCCGCTTGGTAAGCCAAACAGGACTAATGCTTTTGCACTAGCCCGAGTAACGCAACAACAAAGCAAAGTTTGAAGATTGGGTTGACTTCATGTTTGACTAACTCCTTTTTGAGATGGTTTCTTATTGTTTAGTATTTTAGCACAGTATCGTAGGCCTGTCAAGAAAAAGTCGATATTTTCTGAAAATTTTTAATATGCTGGATTATTTTTAGAGGTGATTAGCAAAAAGAAGAGAAAAAGAAGCAAGGTAGCTCCTGCTTCTTCTATTTTTTTCAGGAATCACAACATAATCTAATTCCACATTATTCATCTCCTCGCATACTGTACACCTCGGAAAACCAGAAAGGCTGTTAGAATCAGGGAAACCAACCAGATTGTCTTCAAGAGGTAAAATTGGATCAGATAGGTTGAGAAGATGGCTCCGACAATAAAGCTTGTTAGTAGCCCCACAAAGAAGAGGCCTTCTTGTAAATCTTTCCCTTTCTTGTTTCGAGCATAGTTGCCAAAAGCTACCATGGTTTTCTTGATATTCCCCGTCATAAAGGAATTGTTGTAGACAATGCCATCCACCTCGCCAAAAGCTGTCGCAACCAGTCCCATGCAGAAAGCCAGTGGTGGCACGATATAAAGATGGGGTACATTTGCTGGCAAAAATCCTGCGACAGTTGTCGTCAATATCAAGGGAAAAACGCTGGACAGCCTGCGCCAAGAATGCTCAAAATGATGCTGAAAAACAGTCATCAAAAAAATCCCCAGCATAAAAGCCAACATAGTTGCCAATTTCACTTCGATTCCTCTTGTCTCTTGATTGATGAGTTCAACCGAAAGGAAAACGACATTTCCCGTCTGACCCGCCACCAAGGTGCCTCCTCTCTCAATGAAAGTATAGGCATCGATAAATCCTGCACAAAAGGTCAAGAGGCAGGCAAAAAATTTTGAACGAGAGTGAAACTCTCTTTTTACAAATTGTTTCATAAACCACCCACAAAATAAGGGAGTGACCAGACTCCGAAAATCATAGATTTCAGTCCTTCCACTTCCCCTTGCTAGATTATATTTCAAAAATCTTGCAGCTACTGCGATTCACCAGATTCACAAACTTGTATTTCCTCAAATGATAGAGCTAGAAAGCTGCTTGTCCTAGCCTTCTCTGGCTTCCTTAAGGATTTTTTCAATCTTGGTCGTAATCAGGTCAATAGCCACCTTATTAGAAGCTCCCTCTGGAATGATGACATCCGCATAGCGCTTGGTCGGCTCGATGAACTGATGGTACATAGGCTTAACGACACCTAAATACTGCTCAATAACACTATCCAAACTACGGCCACGCTCTTCCATGTCACGCTTAATCCGACGAATAATCCGCACATCATCATCAGTATCTACAAAGATCTTAATGTCCATCAAATCCCGCAGGCGCTGATCCTCTAAGACCAGAATCCCCTCAACGATGAAGACATCCTGAGGCACCTGACGGTAGGTCTTTTTGCTGCGGGTATGCTCCGTATAGTCATAAGTTGGAATATCCACTGGCCGACCAGCCAAGAGCTCCTTGATTTGCTCAATCATCAGGTCCGTATCAAAGGCAAAAGGATGGTCATAGTTGGTCTTAACCCGCTCCTCAAAAGTCAGATGCGTCTGATCCTTATAGTAGGAGTCATGCTCAATCATGGCAATATTTTCGTTTGGAAAATTAGCCAAAATTGCTCGAGAAACACTGGTCTTTCCGCCCCCAGAACCACCAGTTACACCAATAATAATAGGTCTATTTTGCATTATAAGCTCCATCTCTTGTTATCTTATCTATTTTACCGCAATTCATGTTATAATGAAAGAGCTAAAATAAAAAAAGTACATGCTTAAAAATAGAAAAAAGGAGGTTTTTATGTTCAAACTTGGAATCATCGGAACAGGTTCTATTTCTAATGAGTTCATCAAGGCCGCTCACTCAACAGGCGACTATCAGCTGGCAGCTGTCTACTCTCGGACTCTGGCTTCTGCTGAGCGCTTTGTGCAAAACTATGAAAATACAGCCATCTTTACTGAAATGATAGACTTTCTGTCGTCTGATATCGATGTTGTTTATATCGCCAGTCCCAACAGCCTGCATTTCAAGCATGCCAAGGTAGCCATTCTGGCTCGTAAACATGTCATTGTTGAAAAGCCGGCGGTTTCTCGTCCCAAAGAATGGCGGGAATTGGTCAAGCTGGCTGACGAGCATCAAGTCTATCTCTTTGAAGCTGCCCGTAACTATCATGAGCAGGCCTTTGATACGATTAGTGATTTCCTCAAGGACAAGACTGTCTTAGGAGCTAACTTTACTTATGCCAAGTATTCTTCTAAAATGCAGGCCCTACTGGCTGGAGAGCAGCCCAATGTTTTCTCAGCTAAGTTTTCTGGCGGTGCTTTGATGGACTTAGGTGTCTATACAGTCTATGCGGCTATCAGACTTTTCGGCCATCCGCGCTTCGCTCGCTACAGCGCCCAGCAGCTAACCAATACGATTGATTTAAATGGCGCCGGCTGTCTCATCTATCCAGATTTTCAAGTTCAGATTCAGGCCGGTAAAAATATAAACAGCAATCTGCCTGCGGAAATATACACGGATCAAGGAACTCTGACTTTAGACGGGATTGAATTTATCAGCTCTGCTATTTTCCAAAGTCTGAACGGGCAAGAGGAGATACTGCCTATCAAGCGTGCTTCCCACACCATGCTGGAAGAAGCTCAAGCTTTCGTGCGAGTGCTCAAGGGCGGACAGGATGCGGATTATGAGAAATGGTTGAATGCGGCAGCAGCTGTTCATGAAAGCTTATTTGCCATGCGCAAGGACGCTGGCATTAGATTTGAGGTTGATGATGATTAAGGAACAATTTCCCCCGAGCTGGCAAAATCAGCTGGCTCAGCTTGGCTTTGAAGATTTGACAGCTATTCAGGAGAAGATGTTTGAGCCTATTTCTGCAGGTGATACGGTGCTGGGAATCAGTCCGACTGGTACTGGCAAAACTCTGGCCTATCTCTTTCCCAGTCTGCTCAGGCTGACACCTAAAAAAGCCCAACAACTATTGATTTTAGCTCCTAATACTGAGTTGGCTGGACAAATCTTTGAGGTCTGTAAGACTTGGGCGGAGCCTTTAGGGCTGACAGCCCAGCTCCTGCTCTCCGGATCCAGCCAGAAGCGACAAATCGAGCGCCTTAAGAAAGGTCCGGAGATTATCATCGGAACGCCTGGGCGAATTTTCGAATTGGCCAAGCTCAAAAAAATCAAGATGATGAATGTCGAAACCATTATTTTGGATGAATTTGACCAGCTGCTCAGCGATTCTCAGTATCACTTTGTAGATAAAATCACCCACTATGCTCCTCGTGACCACCAGCTAGTATATATGAGCGCCACCGCTAAGTTCGACCACGACAAGATTGCTGAAAATACTCTAGAAATCAGCATTGACGACCAAGTTTTGGACAACATCCAGCATTTTTACATGCAAGTTGAAAAACGTGATAAGGTAGAGTTGCTCCGTAAGTTATCCAATGTTGAAGATTTCCGCGGACTGGTCTTTTTCAACGCTCTCTCAGACCTAGGTAGCGCCGAGGAAAAGCTCCAGTATCGTGAAGCCAACGCGGTTTCTCTAGCCAGCGATGTCAATGTTAAGTTCCGCAAGGTGATTCTGGACAAGTTCAAAGAACACCAGATTACTCTCCTGCTGGCTACTGACTTGGTTGCTCGTGGAATTGATATTGACTCGCTAGAATGTGTCGTCAACTATGAGCTTCCGCACGATTTAGAAACCTATACCCATCGCTCTGGCCGAACCGGCCGTATGGGCAAGGAAGGCTACGTTATCAATCTCATCAGCCATCCAGAAGAGTTGAAAACATTGAAAAAATACGCCTCCGTTCGTGAAATTGTATTAAAAAATCAAGAACTTTATGTAACGAGTTAAACTAAAAAGCTTTGGAAACATTAGATTTCCAAAGCTTTTTTTACTTATTAGCAACAAGAATTTCAAAAAGCTAAACCCAAGGACCGTCTTAGTCTCTGCCGTAATAAATACGATGGGGCTCTAGCTGCCCCTCCAGCAGCTCATCGACCGTCACCAAAGTATAGCCGTTATTCTTCAGATACTCGAGGACACTTGGAAGAGCGTCAATACTGGTCTGGTGAATATCATGCATGAGGATAATCGAGCCTGGCTGGGTTTTGGCAATCTCTTGCATAATGGCTTTAGTATTACGTGTCTTCCAGTCTAGACTGTCTACATTCCACATGATAAAGGATTGGTCAACCGAATTTTGGATTGTAGCATTAATAGCTCCATAAGGAGGCCGCGTAATCGTTGGCTTGATGCCTATGACATTGTTAATAGCGGTCTGGGTATCAAGGATTTCTTTTCGGGCTGTCTCCAGAGGAAGTTTGGTTAAGACTGGATGGTCCCATGTATGAATCCCAATCTGATGACCTTCATTGTGCACGCGCTTGACAATCGCTTCATTACCAGCAATGTTTTGCCCAACCATAAAGAAGGTCGCCTTGGCACCATATTTCTTGAGGATATCCAGAGCCTGCGGTGTTGTCTTAGGATCCGGACCGTCATCAAAGGTCAGAGCAACCATCTTCACATGCTTCTTAGCCTCAAAACTCTGATAAGCTGCCAAGTCATCGCCGGTCAGATAGTCCGCATTGATCTGGTCATAAAAGCTGGATAAAGGAACGTCAATACTGGTTAAGCCTTGCACTTCCTTACTCAGCTTAATAGAAAAATGGCTGTACTCATAGCGGAAGGACCACTGACCCAACTCTGTTCCATTGAGGGTATTGAGAATTTCCGTCTGCACTGCCTCATCGGCCTGTCTAAAGGTCAGCTGGCTGGATATCTCGTTGATGAAGATTTCCTTAGCTGCATCAGGATTCTGAAAGAGCTTATCCAGAGTGAAAGGGCTGCCGTCTGGACCGAGATAGCTGTCAGCAACTTCCCGCTCTTCTCCTTTACTGATTTTCATTTCTTTGACATGATAGTCCTTGCGATGCACCAGTACTTCTTTAACATCCTTCAGGCTCGTTTCTTTTTCCTCGGCATAGTAGAAGGTCAATTCCTCAATCTTATCGCCCTTCTTCTGATTATCCTTAATCGTCTGGCTATCTGCGTCCATCTGCTCCTTGACACTTGCCATAACCTGACCATCCAGCAGAGGATAAAAGGACTCCACAAAGTGGCTGCCAATCATCTTGCTCTGCTTTTCAGTATTTTCAGCGTGGAAGCTCTCTTCTTGGGCAATCAGCACACTAACCTTCTCTTGCAGTTCCTTTTCTTGGAAAATAGCGTAAATTTTTACAGCACCCAGAAATAGAGCAGCAACAAAAGCTAAAGCTAGCAAGCTGAGAACGATGAGTGTTTTCTTACCGTGTTTCTTGTTATTTTGTCTTTTCATACACCTGTCCTAAATGAATAAAAATCATCATTTATCTTGCAACATTAACTGCAGCTAGATGTTAAAGACTCTTCTCACGAATGACTTCCACCTTGTAGCCATCAGGATCTTTTACAAAATAATAATTAGGCGGGTTGCCAGGAAGACCTTTTGGATCTGTCACTTCATAGCCTTTGGACTTGTGCTCAGCGTGCAGACCTTCCAAGTCTGGCGTGCTAAGTGCCACATGAGCAAAACCGTCCCCAATCACATAAGGACCATGGTCATAGTTATAGGTCAGTTCCAGCTCATAATCATCGCCTTCCAAACCTAGATAAACGATAGTAAACTGATAATCTGGAAAATCCTTGCGACGAAGCTCCTTAAAGCCAAAAGCCTCTGCATAAAAAGCGATAGACGCTTCCAAATTCTCCACACGCAAACAAGTATGTAACATTTTTGATGCCATAATTTCACCTCATTCTTTCTTGTCTATTATTATACCCTATTTTGGGCAAAACTTATATTAAATTTTTAAAAAAGTAAATGAAAGCAGATAAAAAGCAAGCCATTAAAGCCTGCTAAGAATTGTTTTTCAAAAACTGGTTGATGAAAAGCGAGCTTTCCCGCTATTTAACAGAACGCTTTTTCGTTTCTTTCAATAGCAGTTTAACTTCAAAGACCGTACCTTTTGGTTTGTTGTCCTTGACATAAATAGTGCCCTTGAAAGCATCCACAATCTGCTTGGCCAGAGAAAGTCCCAGGCCAAAGCCACCTTTCTGGCGGGTCCGAGCCTTGTCCACCCGATAAAAGCGATCAAAAATCTTCTTCTTATCTTCGTTGCTGATACCAGGTCCATTATCTGCTACCCGAAAGATGAGATAACGATCGGTTGAAGTAGCCATAACACTGATTTCGCCGTCATCATCTGTGTACTTGATAGCATTGTCAAATAGGATGGTCATCAGCTGCTTGAGGAAAATTTGATCTGTCACAATAGGGTGCTTAATCATATTTTCTGAATGAAAAGTTTTTTTATTCTCCCTTGCGATAATGCAGTAATTAGCAAATGTCGTATCAAAAAATTCCGGTTCGACTTCACCATATTGAGGTTTGATGCCATCATCACGACGAGCCAGATTGAGCAGATTGGTCGTCAGCAAGCGCATATTACGTACTTCATCCAAACTAGAAGCGATATTTTCACTGCTCTGCATGATTGTAGCTTCAGGCTTACGAAAGAGTGTTTCTAAGCGGCTCTGCAATACCGCCAGAGGAGTCCGCAGCTCATGGCTGGCATTTTCCACGAAAGCCTTCTGCTTCTGGATACTTTCTAGCAGGGGTTTAACACTCATCCGAGCCAGATAAATACTAGCAATCAGGGAAATACCCCAAAAGCTGACCATAACCATGGCAATCAACTGCTCATGCTTGCCGCTGGTCTGCTCCAGCTGACTGATGCTAGTCATGACCACAGCATACTTGATATCAGGATACTCATTATTGGGGTCAATATCAAAGAGATAAGCCCGGTAGCTTTCTGTCTGACCAAAGCTGTTGCCAATCACAATTTCCTTGATCTGATTCAGATAGGACTTGTTAAAGTCTAAAGAATTAAAGTCCAGAAAGCCATCGCTCTTGCTGGTGGAAATATTTTTATAATTATCATCCAAAAGCAGGGCAAAAGTATTAGAACTGAAATTTGGCGTCGTCAGATTGTCAGGCTTAGGCTCTTCGTTTGGATCGCCATCTGGCTCTTTACTGCTTTTAGGACTTTTAGTGTTGACCTTATTGCTCGGATTAGACTGCTGACCTGTCGTCCGATAGGCCAAATCTGCTACCGAACTAGGATCATTACTCAGGTTTTTCAGATTTTCATCAACAGACGTATAAAGGCTGGAGCGCATAACCTGAATAATAATCAAGGTCATGGCCGAGAAGATTAATGTAAACAACCCAAAATAGCGAATGAAATAAGAGAAATCATCCGCATAAAAGGTCTTCTTGATTTTATTCAGCATCTTTTAAAATGTAGCCGACACTACGAAGAGTATGTAGGTTTTTCGCAAATGCCGTTCCTTTCAGTTTTTTACGAATCTTGGAAACGTACACTTCAACAACGGAAACAGTGGTATCACTGTCAAAGCCCCACAGACGGTCAAAAATTTGGGTCTTAGGCAAGATTACATTTTGATTTTGCAGGAAATAAACCAAAAGGTCGAACTCTTTACCAAGCAACTCAACGTCTTTACCGTCTTTCAATGTTGAATTTGTGGATAGATTGACTGTCACATCACCATAAGAAAGAGTGTTCTCGTTGAATTTACCTGCACGTTTCAAGAGCGCCTGGATCCGCATTTTCAGTTCTTCCAAATAGAAAGGTTTTGTCAGATAGTCATCAGCCCCGAGCTCAAAGCCATGTCCTTTATCATCCAAACTTTCCTTAGCTGTCATGATGAGAACAGGGGTTGTAACTCCTTTTGCCCGGAGATCTTTCAGCACTTGGAAACCATCCTTCTCGGGCAGCATGAGATCCAGTAAGATGAGGTCATAAACACCGCTCTCTGCTTCATATAGACCTTCTTCGCCATCAAAAACCTGCATTACATCTGCAAAATCATCTAAAAAATCAAAAACTGAGTTTGACAGTCCAAGGTCATCTTCTACCAATAGAATTTTAATCATCTTTCTTTCCTCCAATAAAACTTCCCAAGATTATGTCTTTTGGTTTTTGTTTTATTTGCTATTCTTATTATATCATGACTTGGGTCAAAATCAGTAAGTTTTTTCTACGACTGCGACGTTTTATTTTCTTTTGTCGACTTATTATTGTTCTTGTCCGATTGTTCATTTGTGTTCGTTGAAGAGTTTTTCTTGTTTTTCTTCCCGTTGTCATTTTGCTGAGCAGAAGAATCCTTGTTTTTGTCCTTGCCAGACTGCTGACCGTCTTGAGGCGGCATTCCTTTGTCTTGACCGTTCTGTCCTGGACCACCATCCTGCGGCGGCATGCCATTACCAGGTCCGCCGTTTTGACCATTCTGACCTGGTTGTGGAGGCATGCTATTTCCTGCATCCTGACCATTTTGTCCCTGCTCCGGTGCTCCATGTATAGTAGCTGGCTGTTGAATAGCTGATTGCTGACTGTTTGTACCGTGAATAGCTGTCGCAAGACCATAACCGCCCAGAAGTCCGACTGCTAGAGCACTACCCGTTGCAACCGTCAGCCACCATTTGGTACTTTTTTCTACAACAATCATTTTTTCCATATCCATTTAATCTATTACCTTCTTTCTTTTTTAATTTTTCTGACTCATTCTATCAAGCAAGAAGCTAATGTAGCTTACAAGTCATCCAATACACATCCTTTCACTAGAATAGCATTATCATATAGTTTTTTACTTAAACAGGACTGAATTTTTCCTTAAACTTTTCTAAACAAAAAATTGACAGCTCAAGCCTTTTTTTGTAAAATAGTTACCATTAAAAAATAAGGGGGTAACTATTTTGAAAAAAATAGAATCTATAACTTTGATTGCTTTAGGAGCAGCTCTAATCGCTGCTCTGTCTCCTTTCCAAATTCCCTTTGGACCTATTCCAATAACCTTGCAGACTTTAGCTATTGGTTTAGTTGCTAGTCTCTTCCATCCTAAGGAAGCTACTTTATCTGTCGTCATTTATCTTTTGTTAGGAGCAATTGGGCTTCCTGTGTTTGCAGGAGGTAGTGGTGGATTTCATGCATTTTACGGACCTACAGCAGGATTTCTTCTTTTCTTCCCTCTTAGAGCCTTGGTTACTTCTTCTTTAGCAGGCCAAAAAGGGCAGCCTATTCTTATTTTTATTGCAAATTTATTAGGTGAGATTGTTCTTTTTATTGGTGGAGCGATTGGTTTCATACTAGTCACTCAAAAAAGCATAGAAATTGCTTGGACAAGTGTCGTCTTACCATTTATAATTCCGGATTTGATCAAAATTACTCTAACAACCATTTTAAGCGTCATCCTATATAAAAATCTTAAAAATCTTTCTTATTTCAATAAGCAAAAATAAAAAAATCATAGATGTCACTAGAAATTTGAGCTCTATAATTTCTGTTGTGGGTAAATCCACCTCAGGGATTATAGAGCTTATTTTGTTGTAGAAAAAAGCACCATAAGATCTATAATGAAAAGCGACAAAACAATCATCAGAAAGACTCTTATGGAACAACAAAATTTTATCACAAACCTACTCGGAGTGAAAGACAAAAATATGATCATTTTAGATTATAAGGACTTGGAGACACATAAAGAACTTATTGGTAAGCTAGATCATCCTGCACCTAAATGCCCTCACTGCCAAGGGAAAATGGCTAAATATAATTTTCAAAAAGAATCTAAAATCCCCTACTTAGAGTGTGATGCATACAAAACTCACATTCGATTAAAGAAACGCCATTTCCGCTATAAAGTCTGCAGGAAAATGGATTATGAAAAGTGCTTTTTCAATATACGACTATATTTATCTAATAAAAGAAAATCGGCTAATCTTGAAGACAGAAGATTGAGTTTAGCAAACAAAGATGCCCCTCGCCCCATTAGGATGACTCTTTGATGAGACTTAATACCTTTTAGCAAAGCTAGGCAAACTTCGTCTGTAGTTGAAATCTTAATTCCCATCTCTTCCCAAACAGGATGGTAAGGCTTTTCTGAGGGTGTGTCCGCAGCATTGGGACAAAAATAGGTTAAATACATCTTTTTCTGCTCCTGCTTTAATTCGCGATTCATTGATTCAATAAAAGAAAAAATCCCTGCGCGACTAGCCACATCTACGCTATAGTAAGGGAAAGCGAGCCGCCCATCTGCAAAACCGCCAGAATGCACAATTGTCGCACCTTTTTCATTTGCTAATAAGGGCAGAAAAATCTTGCTAATCAGAATGGAGCCAGATAAATTGATCAATAGTGTCTGCTCTATGTCCTCAAAGGAATGCACTGACAAAGACTTTCTTACATCAAAACCAGTTGCATTGATAACAATATCTATACATTCCGACCACTCTTGTATCTCTGATACTACATTTTTTAGAGACTCTTCACTTGTAATATCCACTGAGTTTATTGGAATAAAAGACGAAAATTCTTGCGCAAACACCGCTAACTTATCTATATCTCTTCCTAAGAGGAATAACCTAGCACCCGCTTGATGGAAAGCTCGTGTATAGACTCTTCCCAAACTGCCACTTGCACCAATAATTACAACCTTTTTATTTTTAAAATAATTATCAAACATATAATTCTCCATTCTCTAGTGAGTCTTTTGTGATAAATTTAATAAAACAAGTCCGACTATAACCAGAGTTATTCCTAAAAGACTTACAGCTGTTACTTTTTCGTGCAAAAGCAGAATAGATAATATCGTTGTCCCTACTAGACCTATTCCAGACCAAATAGCGTAAGCTAGATTTAACTGAATGCCCTTTAAAGATAGAGATAAAAAGAAAAAGCACAAGCCATAAAACATCAAAGCAAGGCAACCAAAAAATAGTTTCGAAAAACCTTGAGATAGTTTTAAAAGACTTGTGGCAGCAATTTCAAATAGAATTGCGAGAGATAAATAAAAATAGTAAAACATTGTTTTCCTCCTAATATTCTAAATAACTAAAAAGTTAGCAGGAAAATCAATAGAACTTATCCGAGAGATGAAACAAAGCAAGTCCAAAGTGTACAAGCATGTGTCAAAATCATTGATTTTATGCTCGAATCTTTGGAGAGAGATAAAGCTTTTCGACCGCATAACTCGTCTAATGAAATCTGGTAAAAATCGGCTAGACGAATAAGACTTGCACTATCTAAAATCGTCTTATCATTTTCCCAATTCGAGATGGTCTGCCGAGTCGTTCCTAGTGATTCTGCAATCTGAGCTTGACTATAGCCTTTTTGCTCCCGTATAAACTTCAATTGTTTTCCTAACATTATCTTTTCCTCCTCATCATACTTATTTTTTAGTTGTTTGGCTAGATGAAATTCTTTAACATTAGTGATTATTGTAGGTAAAAATTCTTTGACTCGGCTATTATAACACGATTTGTATTAAATTTAAAATACTTGCTTATCTAAAATACTTGATACATCTATCAGCCATTTCCTCAAAAAATCCGCAGCAAAAAAGACTGGGACAAAATTGTCTCAGTCTTGATTTTGGCTTCAAGCCAGTTTTTCTCGCAGAGAAAAACAAGAAAACCACCAGCTAAGCTGGTGGCTGCCAAGGCTTTGAGCTTTCATTTCTTTTTCCTGGTATAATCTACTTGTTCAGGTAAGACAAAGGAGGAAAAAGAAATGGCTAAAACCAGTTACAGTTTATCACATACCAAATGGATGTGCAAATATCATATCATCTTACCCCCAAGTACCGCAGAAAAACCATTTACTACAAAATAAGACGAGATCTTATTGAGATTTTTCGTCATCTATGTCAATACAAAGGTGTGGAAATTATTGAGGGACATATGATGCCAGATCATGTTCACATGCTTGTCTTGATTCCTCCAAAACTTTCGATTTCCGATTTCATGGGATATTTGAAAAGCAAGAGTGCTTTGATGATATTTGATAAACATGCCAACTTAAAATATAAGTATGGTAATCGAAAGTTTTGGGCTAGAGGGTACTATGTAAGTACCGTTGGTCTCAATGAAAAGACAGTTGCCAAATATATTCGCGAGCAAGAGAAAAAAGACATTGCCCTGGATAAGTAAAGTGTCAAAGAGTACGAGGATCCGTTCTCAGATGGTAGTTTTAGAACAAGATAAAAGCCCGTTTTTACGGGCATTAGTCAAGTAATCATAGCATTAACCTGAACGAAGTTCAGCGAACGTCTTTAGATGTCGCTGGAGGGAAACGGCTTATAGCCGATGTACAAGTCACCCATTTTCACGGGTGGTTATGACTTATCATGTTCAAAAGCTCTTGATGCAGGAGCTGCTTATCTTTTTATGACTTTTTCTTAGAAGAGCGGATACCAGCTGCAGCTAGCAAGGCCGCAAATCCAAGATAGGTGAGAAGAGCACTCGTATTGCTTCCAGTTTTAGGCAATTGCCCTTGAGTGTTTTGGTAGTTGACAGATAACTGCATCTTACTTGGTTGATTGCTTGCAGAGTTTTGACTCCGCCAGGTCCGACTAGAAAAAGGCTCAAATTTCTGCGCTGTTTGAACAGTAATTTCTGCAGGAGGTGTCGAAACACTAACCTGATTGGATTCAATCCGGTATTGATTATTAATCAGCAAGCTGAAATGATTGGTATAGGTTCTGCCTGGATACAAGAGTCGACCGACTGCTGCTGGAGCTAGGGTTTCGGTCGCAGTATTCAAGTCAGTATTGTATCGTTCAAGCAGACCTGGTGCAGCAACAAAAGTCAGGACTCTGGTACTCGGGTCATAAGAAACCTCATAACCAGGACTTTTCGCTCTAGTCGCTTCTATATCCAATTCAAAACCTTCTGGCAGGCGATCTTCCAATACAAACGAATGAATTGGCTGGCGGTAAGCCGGTAAAGCATCTGTTATAAGATTCAGGACAGCAAAACTTCCCTGGCTAACCTCTTGTTGATGAATATTCTTCTTGGACTCATCCTCCAACTCTTCTCTGACTTTTAACTGAATAAAGAGCTGGTTATAATGATAAGTTTGGGTCGGTGCTTGCGGGCGGCTTGGTAACACTTGATAGTTAGGTTCAGCCGGCTTTTGAGGAAGCTCTTTATAATTCGGCTTGTCAGGCTCCTCAATCAAAGGCAGGTCACTTTCTCTGACAGGTGACTGGGGCTCAGGCTGAAGAACAGGTTCTTGAGGGCGCTGAGGTTCCTGCAGATAACTTGGTTCTTGAGGCAGGTCCTCTAAAGCAATTTCTTCTTCATAAACAGGAGGTTTCGGAGCCTCACCCGTGCTTACTTCAGGGGCTTTCTGAGGCTTCTCAGGCTCTTTGAGATAGGTAGGAGCTTGCGGTTCCTGTGGCAGCGCTTCTTCAACCGGAGCTTTCGGAAGACTCCGCAAGGACTGCTCCTTCTCATAGGTCGGCTCTTCAACCGCAGACGGCTCTGTCAATAGAGAAGGGGAGCTAGGTTCTTCTGGCACCTCTTGATAAACAGGCTTTTTAGGTTGTAGCGGCTCAGCCAGATAAGTCGGCTCTTGCGGCAGAATTTCCAAATCTCTTTCCGGTAGAGCTACTGGTTTCTCAGGCTGAGTTGGCTGAGGAAGAGGCTGAGTTTCTGTCGGTCTGCTAGGAAGTTCTTGATAGACCGGCTGAGCTGGCTCTTGCGGCAAAGATTGATAAACCGGCTGACTTGGAAGAGGCTGCAGTGCCTTGAGTTCTTCATAGGTTGGCTCTTGTGGTTGGGCAACCTCAGTAGGAGCGACAGGCTTCATTGGAACGCCTTTAGCTTTAATATCAGAGTTAAAGACAAACCAAGCAGAACCCCGATTTCGCGAACCGATATCAAAAGAAATGATATCTCCCTGGGCTTTACCTACAATAGCGCCATACCAGTTATAAGGACTAGTAGGCGTATCCCACTTATTATACTCAAAGCGAGAGCCTTCCTTCTCATGGTTAATAGAAATATCGGCATGAACACTGGTATCTGGGTGAATGTTAATAGCAGATCCTGTGATAGGAACATATTCACCATTAAAATTCTTGATGTACTCAATCGCAGCTTTATTCGTATTTAAAGATGAGAAGCTGACAAGCGAACCAGTCATATCAAGCTTTTCTCCACCCTCATCAAAAAACTCCGCTTGGACATTGACTCGAGATTGGCCATGAAAATCCAAGGTCCACACAGTCAAGGTCGGATCCTTAACTAAGAAAACCGGCAGCTTATCCTGACTCTTCGTTGATTCTTTCAGAGTATAAGTATAGACAACTTTAGCGATTTTCTTGCCTTGAATACTGGAATTTTTGATATTGGTATAAGTAGCTACCAGAGGCACATCTTTTTGCAAAACGACTTTAGTCTGATGTTCTTTCCCTTTTAAAACACTGGTCAAAGCAGTTATTCCTGTCTTATCCATTCCCCAAGAACGAACCTCATCAGTCAGCTCATCATTGGTATAGGTTCTAATAGAGGGATCAAGTGTCAAGACAGCCTGGGGCTCAGATTTGAAAACAAAAGGCTGGCTTTCAACTTTGCTGAGATAGCCTTCTTCATTTTTCTTAGCCTCCGCTTCCTGCAATTCTCTCTCAAAAGTTACAAGAGCTGCATCATACTTAGTTTTGGCAGTATCATAGGCAGCTTTTGCCTTCTTATATTCTTCAAACTGCTTATCATAGTCAGCTTTCAAGCGGGCATTTTTTTCCTTAATGATTGCATTTTCCTGCTCAATCACTGCGTTCTGCGCTGAAATAGCTGCAAGGTTTGCCTCATAATCTTCTTTTAGTCTTTGATTTTCTGCTTCAATTCTTGCAAGATCTGCTTTATAGGCCGCTAAGTCTGCCTGATAAGCAGCTAGTTTATTCTTGTTTTCCGTCTCAATCCGAGCAGTTTCTTCTTGGTAGGTAAGCAAGGCTTTCTCGTATGCTTCCCGGCTTTTCTGGTTGCTTTCGGTGATTCGAGCCACACCCTGCTCATATTTAGCTAATTGGGTTTTATAAAGCTCTTGTTTTTCCTGATTTTGCTGACGAATCTGGGCATTTTCAGCTTCAATGGCAGCATTACGGGCTGTTACTCCTGCTTTTTCTGTCTCATAGGCAGTTTGCCGCTTCTTAATTTCACCTTGAATACGCTCAAGTTCAGCTTGATAGGCAGTTAAAGACGCTTGATAATCTCTTTCTTTGGCCTCATTGGACGCCTCGATTTCAGAGCGATTCTTTTGATAAGCAGCTAATTTGCTCTCATAGTCTTTCTCTGCCGCTTGATTTTTTTGTCGAATCTCAGCCAATCGCTCTTGATAAGCAGCTAAATCAGCCTGATACTGCTCCTTCAAGGCTACATTTTTCTGCTGAACTTCTTGATTTTGGACCTCAATCTCTTTATTCTGCTCTTGGATTTTAGCCAAGGCTGTCTCATAAGATTGTTGAGCTGCTTGATTGGCTGTTTGAATGCGTTCTACTTCCTGCTGGTAAGCCGTCAATTCTGACTGATACTGCTGCTCTAGTTCAGCATTTTCTTTCTGAACCCGAGCCAAGTCTTTCTCATAGTCAGCCAAGGCTGCTTGATAAACAGCTTCTTTTTCTGCCTTAACTTGAGTCAGTCTGGAAACTTCAGCTTCATACTGCCTGACTGCTTCCTGATAGGCCTTTTCAGCTGCCTGATTTCGTTCTGCAATGGCTGCATTTTCAGCTTGGGCTGCTTTGTTGTGAGCTGAAACCTGTGCAAGCTTTTCTTCATAGCGACGCTTTGCTTCTGCATTCTTCTCCTGAGTAGCTTTCAGCTCTGTAGCATAGCTCTCCATAGCAGTTTGGTAGTCCGCTTTCGCTTGAGCATTTTCTTGTAAAATTCGTGAACGCTCCTCTTGATAGGCTGCTAAAGCTGCTTGATAGGAGGTTTCTTTCTCTTGATTGATTTTTACTATGCGGCTCAATTCTGCTTGATAAGCCATCCGTTTCTGCTCATAGTCTGCCTCTAGCTGAGAATTTTCAGCTTGAATACGGCTAGACTCTTGTCCAAAGGAAGCTAAAGCCTTGTCATATCGGTCTTTCAAGACTTGATTGGCAGACTCTTTCTGACTGAGTTCTTTCTCATAAGTCTTCAGTTGCTCTTGATAAGCTGCTGTGGTTTCGCGTATTTCCTTGACTTGAGTCGCATAATCTGCTAGTGCTGACTCTCGTTTACTAGCAGCTTCTTCTGGATTTCTAGCTGTTCCTAAATCAACAGTCGGCTCCTGCTTTAGCTGGATACCCGCTTTCACAGCCTCTTCCATAGCTTGGTCCATTTCCGCATGGGAAACCTCCAAGGGAAGCTTGCCTTGACTTACAGGCTCTGACTGAATAGGGGCAGCAGTCGGCTGGGGTGCTTCGGTTGGTGAAAGTGCAACTTCAGAAAGGGAAGACTGTTCTGCTACTTCAGCTGCCTTTTCCTCTGCCTGCACTGATCCGGCAGCTACCAACAAAGCCGCACCCAAAACAGCTCCGCACAAGCCCTTAGAAAGGCGGCTCTTGCGGAAGCCATAGACTATTTTCTTTTCCATTATAAACTCCATTTCTCCTTTAAACAGTTGCCTGTTTATTTCACATACTATTCTATTTTATCAAAGCAAAGGCATATTAGCAATGTTTAAATACACAAAATGATAAATAAAAGCCTGAGATAGGATCATATCTCAGACTTTCTGGTCATTTTAATCAAATCCATCAGATTGCAGCTCGAATCGCTTTTTCCACTGCTTCTTTCTCGCGCTTCACCAGTTCAACACGCGCAGCGATTTCCTTGATTCCCATGCTGATGTTTCGGCTAATCGCCATATCATCCAACTGTGGCTCAAAGAAGGCTTTGTACTCTGCCAATCTCTCTTCTGTCTTGAAGACCACTGCCGGGCTAATGACAAAGCTATCAAAGCTCATGTCGCCACCTAGCGCTGCCTTGATCCAGTCCCAATTCTCACGCGCCCAAGTCCATACTGCTTCTTGAGTAAAATCACGGCTGAGGAAGCGGGCATACCAAGCTGACAAATCCTGCGGTTTCACAGTAAATTTATCCTTCCAAGTCGCTAACAGTTCATCCAAGGTTTCCTTGTTCTTCGTATAAGAAAGGGCTGTAGAAAGAGCATTTTTGAAGCTTCCATCATTTGACGCTACATAGAGTTCCAGATAAAGCTTTGTCAGCTCCTTGCTTTCATGATGCTTGATTTGGTTGACTAGCACCTGCAGGCGAATAGCGGCAGGGAGTTTTTCCAAATTATCACGATAGCGGTCAAAGATCTGACTTGCTTGAGCTTTAGCTGTCTCATCGTCAGCCTTAATCATATTACCCACAATCAGCTGACGAACCATCTCATCCTCATCACTTTCGCCTTCCTGTTTTTCAAAACCAAGACGGTCGAAATTACTTTGACTGAGAATTTTCAGTAGGGCTTTGTAATCTTCTTCTGTCTGACTGCCTTCATCCACAAAGCGATTCAAGCCTTCTAGCACTTGGGAAACAGCTGAAACCACCATATAAGAAGTTTCGTTTGCCAGCTTACTGATAACTGGCAGCAGGTCCGCATAGGAAATCTTACCAGACTCTGCCAGAAGTCGACGCTCCTGCACGATTTGCAGCTTGCTGATATTGTCCAAAGAGCTGAGATTATTCAGAAGAGCATCCAGCAAGTCACCTTGATAATCTGTAATATAGTGAGCAGTGTTTTCTGTATTGAGACGCAGGGCTCCTTCATTTTGCGCTGCCAGGGCTGCATAATTAGGAATTTCCAGTCTTTCTGTCGTCAGAGTATCAGGAAGTTCTTGCCAGTTGCTATTGAGCGGTACTGGCCAGAGGCGGCCCTTGTCCTCATATTCCCCTATAAAGAACTGCTTCTGCGTCAAAATCAAGGAGTCATTTTCGACTTTAGCAGTGACAACTGGATAACCCGGCTGTTCCAACCATGCATCCATAAAGGCTGCTACATCACGGCCAGAAGCTTGAGAAAGAGCATCCCAAAGATCACGACCGATGGTATTTCCATACTGGTGCTTCTCAAAGTAGGCACCTAGCCCCTTACGGAAAGCATCATCTCCCAGCCAACGGCGCAGCATGTGCATGAGACGGCTACCCTTAGCATAGACAATCGCCCCATCAAAAAGAGTATTAATTTCATCAGGGTGCTTGACCTCTACATGGACCGACTGGACGCCATCCGTCGCGTCACGCTTGAGGGCATAAGGAGCCCCACTGGTCTGGAAATCTTCAAAAATTTTCCAGCTAGGTTCAATAGCATCAACTGAGACATACTCCATCATATTGGCAAAGCTTTCATTGAGCCAAAGGTCGTCCCACCACTTCATGGTCACTAGATTTCCGAACCATTGGTGAGCTAGTTCGTGTGCAACAACCAAGGCAACTGTCTGACGGCTCAGAGCTGTTGAATTTTCATCCACCAGCAAATAGATTTCCCGATAGGTCACCAAGCCCCAGTTTTCCATAGCCCCCGCAGAAAAGTCTGGCAAAGCCACGTGAAGTGACTGAGGAATAGGATACTTGACTCCATAATATTCTTCGTAAAATTCAATACAGCGAACCGCAATGTCCAAAGCAAACTCTAGATTGCTCTCTGGGTGGGCCTTGGTCGCATAAACTCCTACCAAGGTTCCATTCTTTGTTTTAGCAGTAATTCCTTGCATATCACCTGCAGCAAAAGCCAAGAGATAGGAAGACATACGTGGAGTCGTTTCAAACTTCCAAACGCCAGTCGCTTTGCGGTTTTCAACATCAATTTCCGGCATATTAGACAGGGCCAACTCACCCTCTGCTTGGTCAAATTTCAAAGCCAAATCAAAAGTTGCCTTAGCCTCTGGCTCATCCACACTCGGAAAAGCTTCGCGGGCAAAATGGCTCTCAAACTGCGTAGAAATAATCTCTTTTTTCACACCATCTACCGTGTAGTAAGATGGGTAAATCCCTGTCATATTGTCCGTAATTTTACCAGTATAAGTTATGGTCACCACTACAGGCCCAGCTGCTTCCAGCTCGATATAAAGAGCTTCATTGTCCTTATCAAGAGTGAAAGGACGAGCTTGGCCAGCCACCTCTACAGCCTCAACTGTCAAATCTTTTTGATGCAGGGAAATCTTGCTTGACTTAGCTTCTCCAGTGATATTTACCTTACCTGAAAAAGTCTTGTCGGCACGATTCAGATCCAAAAAGAGATCATAGTGCTCAGGAACAAAAGTTTCAATAAAATGTTTAACTGCTTGCATAAGCTTCTCCTCATCTAACGAACATCATGGCAAAATTATTCTGCCACCCTTGTCCGCTTATAATCTGTTATTATTGTATCATATTTAAAAGATTTCGTTGCAGAATAAATGCAAACAAAAAGACAGGAAAACCTGTCCATGTGTTTTATAAAATGGAAGAAAGATTCCCATTCAAAAAGCTAGGTAAATTGTCACAATCCCCAGTTAGGGTCATATCATTCTTCCTCTTTACTTAGTTTAACATTATAAATAATCTGAGTTTCTGGGCTTCCTTTTTCATCCTTAACAACATCCTTTAACTGACTGTCTTCAACCAATAAAGAAATATTTTCATCTGTACTTCTAGCCTTCGTGAGCTTTGCTTCGTCTGGCAAATGTTTTGCATTTGAAACATCAATGTCATTACCTTCTGAGTCCATTAATTCTATAACATTATTTCCTGAACCATCAAAATCAAGAAATATATGAGTAACTAAACCATAGCTATTAGGTATGTATTTCTTTATTTTTGTTCCTAATGTTGCTTTATTCCCATATTTATCATAAATCGTCGGACGTACATAGGCATTTAGCATAGAACCACCATTATCCCCTGTAATATAAATCGGAGAAAATTCAATCTTCTCAATACCTTTATAGTGTTCTTTGAAATAGGTTCCATATTGTTCTTCTAAGAGTCGAAAACCTCGCTGATAGAGTTTGGCTGTTTTGGGGCTTAAGTTAGGTTTTGTCAGTTTGTTATACATATAGATGCCTCCTGAAATTACAATGAATAGAATTGTTAAAACAGTAGTAATCTTCTTTTTCACTAATATACCTCCATTATAATGCGTTTTCGTAGTTCTTTTCTAATAGAAAAATATAATACCCTAGTATTGTCATATAAAATCTTTTTCATTATTCTTGGCAAACTTCTATTCTCAACTACTTAAGAAAATAGTTGTATTTGTTGCTTGGTTCACGCCACATCATTCTTCCTCTTTGCTTAACTGAACATTGTAAATAATCTGTGCTTCAGAGCTTCCTTTTTCATCCTTGACAACATCTTTTAACTGACCAGCTTCAACTAACATTTGAATATTTATATCTATACTTTTTGCATCTGTTAATTTAGCTTCTTCAGGGAGTTCTTTAGCATTTGAGACATCAATACTATTATCATCTGAATCTAGCAACTCAATTACTTCATTACCACTCCAGTCAAAATCAAGAACAAGATCTGCTTCAATCCCAAAACTATTTGGGACATATTTTTTTATTTGCGTACCCAAAGTAGCTTTATTCCCATATTTATCATAAATTGTCGGACGTACATAAGCATTCAACATAGAAGAATCATCATCTCCAGTCACATAAATTGGAGAAAATTCAATTTTTTCAATACCTGAATATTTCTCCTTAATATAAGTGCCAATTTGTTCTTCTAAGAGTCGAAAGCCTCGCTGATAGAGCTTGGTTGTTTTAGGGCTAAAGTTGACTTTGGTTACTCTGTTGTATATATAGATTCCTCCTGAACCTAACATAACCAAAACAGCAATCATTATAAGGATTTTTTTCTTCATCAGTCTCTCCATTATATTCTGTAAAAAATTTGTAATTAGAACGCATATATAAGTATTATAACAACAAGGTAAGATTCATCATGTTTATGATTTAACTTTCTACAAATTATTAGTCTTGCTAAGCGTTATTTAATATAAACAATGCCATTCTATCAACGCCATTTGAAATGTTCTCCTTTTCTAATTTGAGTATTAAATTTCACTTCAGCATGAGGACTTCCGTTTTGATTCTTTTTTATATCCTTTATATGTCCAGCTTTAATCAAAGCTGATATATTATTATCAATTCGTTTGCTTGTTGATAATTTTGCTTTTTTAGGCAATTTCTCACTATTTGAGATATTGAGATAGCCGTCATCCGACTTTATTTCAATAATTTCATTATCGTGCCCATCGAAGTTAAGTTGAATACTTCCACTACTTGTAAAACGTCCAAAATCTTCTTCTCCAACAGAACGTCCTAAATAAACCTTATTACCATGATTGTCATAAATGACAGGCACAATTGTTGCCCGAAACATGCTATGCCCATCTCCACCTTGAACAAAAATTGGTGAAAACTCTATTTTACTAACTCCTGAATAGTGTTCTTTGATGTAAGTCGCCAGTTGTTCTTCTAACAAACGAAATCCGCGTTTGTAAAGTTTCACTCCTTTATCGTCTAAAACATCACTAACATTATAAGGTGAGTTTTGGTGTTCAATCCACTTTGTCACACCAAAGATTCCACCTGGAATGAGAAGCATCAGAACTGCCAAGGTGAAAATGATCTTTTTCTTCATAAACATTCTCCATTATGTACTAATATAAAAATATATATTTTTTGACTCTACTCTCGTAGTATAACATAGTTAGTTGTATGTTAAAACAAAAACAGAATGCTAACCATACTTGAGAGTATACAAAAAGAGATACGAAACAAATCGTATCTTTTGATGATTACAACTCAATAATTTTACCTGTTTCAAAGTAAACAACCCATTCACAGATATTCTTGGCATAGTCGCCGATTCGTTCCAGATAAGAAATAACTTGGAAGTAGTCGCGGCCTGTTACAATCAGCTCAGGATTTTGTTTAATTTCCTCTGTAGCAAGATCGCGAATATCATCAAAGTATTGGTTAATTTTCTCATCTAGCGCTGCTACGGCATAAGCTTGGTCTACATTCCCATTGAGGTAGACGTTCAGGGTTTCTTCGACAAAATTCTTAACATCGCGCCCCATCTTGCTGATGGCATCCTCTACGGACTCGATACGAACTTCTCCCTTCATCCGAACAGTAGCTTTGGCGATAGATACAGCGTGGTCGCCCATGCGTTCCAAGTCACTGCTGGCTTTCAGCACAGTGATAACGGTTCGCAAATCCTGAGACACAGGCTGTTGCAAAGCGATGATTTCCAGAGATTTTTTCTCCAGTTTGACCTCGTAGTCATTGACTTCAGCATCGTCTTCAATGACCTGACGAGCCAGTTCACGGTCATGCGTGACAAAGGCACGCACCGTCCGGTTAATCTGCGATAGGACTTCATTCCCCATCGCGTAGAATTGATTATGAAGTTTTTCTAAATCTTCTTCAAATTGTACTCTAAGCATAAGATTCCTTTCTGTTATCCGAATTTACCAGTAATGTAGTCTTCGGTCTCTTTGTGGGCTGGATTGAGGAACATCTTCTTGGTTTCATTAAATTCAATCAAGTCTCCGCCAAGGAAGAAGCCGGTCTTTTCAGAAATTCGAGACGCCTGCTGCATGGAGCGAGTGACCAAAAGCATGGTATATTTGTCTTTCAGGCTGTAAAGAGTCTCCTCAATTTTCCCAGCTGAGATTGGGTCCAAGGCTGAAGTCGGCTCGTCCAAGAGAATAATCTTAGGGCTAGTAGCTAGCACTCGGGCCACACAAACCCGTTGCTGCTGACCACCGGAAAGACCGATAGCGGAATCATTCAGACGATCCTTGACCTCATCCCAGATAGAAGCACCAATTAGGGAGCGCTCAACTGCTTCGTCCAAAACAGCCTTGTCCTTGACGCCATTAATCCGAAGTCCATAGATCACATTTTCATAAATGGTCATAGGAAAGGGATTAGGCTGCTGGAAAACCATTCCGATTTCCTTGCGAAGCTCTACCGTATCTGTCCTCGGACTATAGATATTGTGACCGTTATAAATGACCGTTCCAGTAGTCGTCACTTCTGGATTCAGATCCCCCATTCGGTTAATGGCCTTGAGCAAGGTTGACTTACCTGATCCTGACGGTCCAATCAAAGCTGTAATCTCATTTGGCATGAAATCAAGTGAAACGCTATTAAGGGCTTTCTTTTTATTATAATAAACCGACAAGTCCTTGACTTGCAAAATAGGTTCTGTCATACGTTTTTCCTTCATTTTATTTTACATTCAACCAAAGACTAAGCTTGTTGAATCGTGATGAATACGGACAGCTGCTTAACCAAAATGACCTGAAACATAGTCATTAGTGGACTGAAGCTTGGCATTTTGGAAAATATTGGCCGTCTTATCGTACTCAATCAAATCGCCCAGATAGAAGAATCCAGTGTAGTCACTAGCACGGGCAGCCTGCTGCATATTGTGGGTCACAATGATAATGGTATAGTTGTTCTTAAGTTCAAACATGGTTTCTTCCAGCTGCATGGTCGCAATCGGATCCAAGGCTGACGCTGGCTCATCCATGAGCAGAATGTTTGGCTTGACCGAGATAGCACGGGCAATGCAGAGCCGCTGCTGCTGACCGCCAGAGAGAGTCAGGGCAGACTTATGCAAGTCATCTTTGACCTGGTCCCAAAGAGCAGCTTGCTTAAGCGAGGTCTCTACAATCTCATCCAAAACCTTTCTATCTCTGACACCGGCCCGTTCATGGGCAAAAGTGATATTTCGATAGATAGACTTGGCAAAAGGATTTGGCCGTTGGAAAACCATGCCTATATGCTTGCGCATTTCATAAACATTGATTTCAGGGCGATTGACATCAATCCCCTCGTAGAGAATCTCTCCAGTCACATTGGCAATATCAATGGTATCGTTCATACGGTTGAGACTGCGGAGATAGGTTGATTTACCTGAGCCAGAGGGGCCAATCAAAGCAGTGATTTTATTTTTTTCAAACTGCATATCAATACCCTTGATGGATTCCTTTTTACCGTAGTAAACATGCAAATCCTTGGTCGACAGGGCTACCTTTTCTTCAGGAAAAGTAATGATATGTTTTTCATTCCAATTATATTCTGTCATTTCTTCTCCTTTAAGCAGAGGTTAATTTCTTATGCAGATAGCTGCCCAGTTTGCGGGCTCCCAGATTGAAAATCAAAATGAAGATTAGGAGAACCGCTGCTGAACCTGCAGAAACAGCCGTTCCATCAGGAATTGTACCCTCGCTGTTGACCTTCCAGATATGGACGGCCAAGGTCTCAGCCTGACGGAAGATAGAGATAGGGCTGGTAACGCTGAAAATATTCCAGTTGGACCAGTCCAGAGCCGGAGCTGACTGACCTGCTGTATAAATCAAGGCTGCTGCTTCACCAAAGATACGACCGGAAGCCAGTACAATCCCTGTCACAATACTAGGCAAAGCTTCCGGGATGACCACATGCAGGACCGTTTCCCAGCGAGAAATTCCCAAGGCCAAACCAGCTTCACGCTGGGTGTGGTGGACGTGGCGCAAGCTATCCTCAACATTCCGCGTCATCTGAGGCAGATTAAAGACTGTCAGAGCCAAGGCACCAGAGATGATAGAAAAACCATACTCAAACTGGACAACGAAGATCAAATAACCAAAGAGCCCAACTACTACCGAAGGCAGTGAAGACAGAATTTCAATACAGGTGCGGACAAAGTTGGTTACTGGGCCTTTCTTAGCATACTCTGACAAATAAACCCCAGCCCCCATAGAAAGAGGAACAGAGATAATCAGAGTAATCACCAGCAGGAAGAAAGAATTATAAAGCTGAATCCCAATGCCACCGCCAGCTTGGTAAGAAGAGGATTTCCCTGTCAAGAAAGACCAGGAAACATGCGGCAGACCTCTAACTAAGATATAGAGGATAAGAGAGGCAAGGATGGCAACAATGATACTCGCTATTGTGTAGAGAACACCAGTCGCCAATTTATCTAATTTCTTAGCGTGCATAGTTTTTCTTACCTCTTTCTTTTGTAATTAGTTTAATCACACTGTTAAAGGCTAAGCTCATCATCAAGAGCACCAGAGCCAGAGACCAGAGAACATTATTGTCCACTGTTCCCATAACGGTATTTCCGATTCCCATGGTCAAGACAGAGGTCAGTGTAGCAGCTGGTGTTGTCAAAGAAGTAGGAATCACAGCAGAGTTCCCAACGACCATCTGGATAGCTAGGGCTTCACCGAAGGCACGCGCCATTCCAAAGACTACAGCTGTAAAAATACCTGAGCGAGCAGCCTTGAGTGTCACCCGCCAAATGGTCTGCCAGCGTGTTGCGCCCATAGCCAGACTAGCTTCACGGTAGTGGCGTGGCACAGCACGCAGACTGTCCGTCGTCATAAAGGTTACTGTCGGCAAAATCATGACAAAAAGCACAAAAATACCAGACAAAATCCCAAAACCAGTCCCGCCAAAGACTGTACGGACAAAAGGTACTACGATTTGCAGACCGATAAATCCATAAACAACAGACGGAATACCAACTAAAAGCTCAATCGCCGGTTGCAGTATTTTCGCTCCTTTTGGAGACACCTCTGTCATAAAGACAGCTGCACCAATCGCAAAGGGAGTTGCTATCAGGGCTGACAGAATGGTAACGATAAAGGAGCCTAAAATCATTGGCAGGGCACCGAATTCCTTACCAGAAGGATTCCAGACACCACCAAAAAGAAAATCAAAAACATTAACGCCGTTGACAAAGAAAGTAGATAGACCTTTCTGAGCAACGAAGATTAGAATCATGGCTACAATCACCACAATCAGTGACAGACAGGCAAAAGTCAGATAGCGGCCAAACTTCTCCAAGCGAGAATTTTTAGAAGGCGATAACAACTTTTTGGTTAATTCCTCATTTTTCATTTTGAATCTCCTTCTATTGCTGTGACATTCCCATCAGCGTCCTTGCTGACTTTCATATCGTTGATTGAGATATAGCCCATGCTGGTAACAACACCTTTTTGAACATCGTCTGACAGCATGTATTCCAGAAACTCAGCGGCCAAACCAGTCGGCTTGCCCAGTGTATACATATGCTCATAAGACCAGAGCGACCAGTTATTGGTAGCAACATTTTCTGCTGTTGGTTCGTAGTTGTTGAGTTTCAAGGTTTTTACAGACTCGTCAACATAGGCAAAGGCTAGGTAAGAAATCGCACCAGGAGTTTGCGAAACGATATTTTTGACCATACCGTTGGAATCCTGCTCCTGGCTCTGCACAGCAGACTTCCCATCCATGATCACACTGTCAAAGGTTGCGCGGGACCCAGAGCTAGCCGCACGATTGATAATCGAAATCTCCAAGTCCTTACCGCCCAGTTCTTTCCAGTTGGTGATTTCACCAGTGAAAATTTTCTGCAGCTGTTCGGACGTTAGATTATCCACGTTCACTTCTTTATTGACAATCACAGCAATACCGGCCACAGCGACCTTATGATCCACCAAGTCAGACGCTTTGATTCCTTCCTTCTCTTCAGCGAAAACATCCGAGTTCCCGATTTCAACAGCTCCTGACTGCACTTGAGACAGACCTGTACCAGATCCACCACCCTGCACATTAACCGTTTTACCGATGTTGTTAGAGCCAAAGTCATCAGCTGCTGCTTCAACTAAAGGCTGCAGGGCAGTTGACCCTACTGCTGTCATGGATTCACCGCGGTCAATCCATGATGAGCAAGCTGATAAGGTGAGAGCTAAGCCCAGAACTGTCATCACTAAAGCAAATTTTTTAAATTTGTTCAAAAGATTTCTCCTTTAATAAAATCAAGAGGATGGGAAGTATCTTTAGTATTTCTTACTTAGCAGAAAAAAGCTTTTTTCAATACATTCACATCTTCAACTATATCATATAATAGCAGCTTTTCCTAATATTTTATCTAAATCTCAGGCCTTTTGGAAAATAATTTTTCAGGGTTTTTCCAGTCACTTTTGCAAAGCCCAGACCGTTCCCGCCAAGGGCTAGTTGGTACCATCCGTTTGGCTGCGTTTCTGCCAGTTCAATCGTCTCGCCTGCAGCATATTTCGTGAAGTCCTGTTCATTGATTTCAACCTGCTTCGAAACCTCGCTGGGCTTCATAGCCAAGCCAAGGGCAAAGCTAGGCTCAAAGCGATTTTTCTTAAACGTTCCTAGATGCAAACCGTTACGAGCAATCTTTAGTTTGGATAGGTCTGGCAGTCCAGCTGGCAACAAATAAAGATTGTCCCCAAAGGTCTGCAGCTCTCCAGTCAAGACTGTTTTTAGATGCTTGCTCTCAAAATCCTGCCATAGCTTTCTTTGCTCGCTCGTCAAGCGATGCTTAGCTGATTTAATTTTCTTGCAGCTATTCTCATCCGTAAAGCGAAAATGGGCTGCAAACTGACCTTCACCCTTGAAGCGATGCGGATACATCCGAGCTGTCTCAGGAAAGCCAATTCCTTCAGTCATCCCGTTTATCTTAGGAATATCAATCAGTTCAAGTGGAAATTCTTCCAGTAACCAAGCAACGATGTCTTCATTTTCTTCAGGAGCCCAAGTACAGGTTGAATAAACTAAGCGACCATCCTTGGCAAGCATACTCATAGCAGCTGTTAGAATCTCTCGCTGGAGCTGGGCGCATTGAACTGGATAATCCGGAGTCCAATACTGGGTAGCATCCGGCTGCTTACGAAACATGCCCTCGCCCGAACAAGGGGCATCCAGCACAATCAAATCAAAATATCCCTCGAAAACCTGAGCCAACCGCTCAGCAGATTCATTGGTAACAACCACATTTCTAGCACCAAAGCGCTCAATATTCTCCACTAAGATTTTAGAGCGTTTGCTGTTGATTTCATTGGAAACCAGCAGACCCGTATTGTCCAGAAAAGATAGAAGATGAGTTGATTTGCCACCTGGTGCTGCCGCCAAATCTAAGACTTTCATCCCCTTAGATGGCGCTGCTATCTGAGCTACCATTTGAGCTGCTGGCTCCTGCGAATAAACCAGACCAGTCACATGCTCTGCTGACTTGCCAGACATCTTGCCATAAAAGCCCCAGTCTGTCTGAGGAATGACATCTGAGAAATTCTGCTGGCCTTCTTTTAGAGGATTGCTACGAAAAGCCGAAATTGGCTCCTCTTCAAAAGTCGCAAAAAATTCTGCCGCTTCTGTGCCTAAAATCTGCTCATATTTTTCTTTAAAACCTTTAGGAAAGTCCATCTACTGCTTCCCCTTTTCTAAATAAGGCTTCAGAGCTGATAGTTTGCACTTAGGTGCCATCATGACAGGCTGCCGAGTCTGGAAATTTAGCTGACTGCCATCCAAGGTCTGGACGATAAAGCCTAGCTTCTCCGCCATAATCGAAGCCGCTGCATAATCCCAGGGCCAGTTGTAGGAGAAATAAGCCAAGAGGCCACCAGACAGCACCTTGCTAAAGCTAATCCCAGCACTGCCATAAACCCGAACCCCTAAACACTCCCGGGCCAAGTCTGACAAGCCCCAATCATTGGCTTGCAGCATACCGGCATTAGAAGCCATGAGAAAATCTTGAAAAGGCCGGTTCTCAAAAGCAGGAAGTTTCCGTTCGTTACAATAGACATCAAAGTCCCCGCCACCATGATAGAGCTGATCTCTAGTCACATCATAGATCAAGCCAAAACGACCAAGGCCCTTTTCAAAATAGGCAATCATGACTGCAAAATCAGCCTTCTGAGTGATAAAGTTGGTAGTCCCATCAATTGGATCAATCACCCAGACATTGCCATCAGTAATATCATGTCGGAGTCCATTTTCCTCCGCTAAAATAGCATCCTGGGGATAGCGGGCTAGAATCTTAGCCACCAAATCATCCTGAACCTTCCGATCCATCTGGGTGACCAAGTCAGTGGCACTAGTCTTTTGACTTACATCCAAATCATCATAGAGATGTTCCTTCAAAAAAGCACCAGCTTGGTAGATGATTTCTTTAGCAAAATGAAATTTATTTTCCAAGAGAAATGCTTCCTTTACCTTTACTTTTTGCCTCTTGAACAGCACGATAAAGCGAATAACCGCTGACGTTTTCAAACTCTCGGCCGATTCGCTTCTCTTCGCCCTTGCTCGGAACAACTTGCTTGAAATCCGCATAGGACTTCAAGAGCTTTTCTGCTTGGACTTTCTGTTCATAAGCTGCTTCTACATCATTAAAAAAAGAGAGCACCGAAGCAAGCTCTTCAGTGCTCCACGATAAATCTAGTGGGTAACTATAATTTTTGTTCATCTTTACTGAATATCTGCCCGCATAGTTGCGGATCTTAACTCTTCCTTACGATAACTACGAGGCAGGAAAGCACGAATTTCATCCTCGTTAAAGCCGATTTGCATCCTTTTGCCGTCTAAAATAATTGGGCGTCGCAAAAGACTGGGATTTTCCTCAATCAACTGAATCAAGGTTGAAATGGACAAATCCTCCACATCCAAATCTAATTTCTGAAAAATTTTTGAGCGAGTTGAAATAATGTCGTCTGTACCGTTCTCTGTCAGAGAAAGAATGTGTTGCAATTCGGGAGCTGACAGAGGGCTCGTCATGATATTATGTTCCTGAAAGGGCACTTCATGATTTAGCAGCCAAGCACGCGCCTTACGGCAAGAAGTACAACTCGGCGATAAAAATAATGTAATCATGCGTTTCTCTTCTAATTCTGTATAATAACTACCTCTATTATACTAAATTTTATTTGGCTTGACTATATTTTTTTGAAAATTACTGCCGAATGTCATGAAAATATAAATTTTTCAACTATTGCGATAAGCAGTCCAACTTCTAGCGATCCGTTCATCGCTCTGCAGCTGAGCAATCAAGCTGTCAATACCATCAAACTTAACCATCTCGCGAATCTTATCCAGCCAGAAAATCCGAATGGTATCGCCATAGATGTCCTGAGAAAAATCAAATATATTAACCTCAAAACGAAGTTCATCCCCGTCAAAAGTTACATTTTTCCCAACACTAGCCATACCACGATAGCGCTGACCATTGTGCTCAACGTCCGCGACATAAACGCCATCTCCTGGAAGAAGGACTCGATCCAAGGGAGCTAGATTGGCTGTTGGATAGCCAATCGTCCGTCCTCTGGCATTACCATGAACCACAATACCACGCGTAGATAGAGGATAGCCTAGCAATTCTTGAGTTTTCAGCATATCTCCGACAGCAATCGTCTCCCGAATCCGGCTAGAAGAAATCTTCTGATTATCCAGATTAACCGAAGGAACGATAACAATCTTACCGTTAAAATAATCTCTCAGCTCATGTGACTCTTTGCGGTCTGAGCCAAAATGATAGTCAAAGCCAGCTACCACAGCCTTGGCGCGCAAACGAGAAACATATTTCTCAAAAAAGTCTCGGGCTGTATTGCCTGCAAAATGGCTAGTAAAGTCAATCAGGTAAAGATAGTCAACACCTAGATTTTCCAGCTGCGCCATCCGGTCTTCAGGACTAGCTAGATGCAGCATGAGCTCAGGTTGATAGCGGACAAAGGCTAGCTTAGGCGACTCTGGGAAGGTCATCACTGCAATCTTTAGGCCTTGCTCCGCAGCAATTTCTCTCGCTTTCTCAAAGAGTGCCTGATGGCCCTTATGCAGCCCATCGAAATAGCCTAGAACAAGGACCGTATCTTCTGTCTGATCAATCCCTTTTTCATCTATAATTCTCTTGGTTATCATCATTCCTCTATTTTACTACGCATTTGCTATTTTTACAATATACCTACCATGTGAAAACGCAAAATAAGCAAAAAGATTTTTACTGCTCTAGTTAGATCGTTTGTCAAAATCTGAAAAAGCAAAACAAAAGGACAGCAGTTGTGCATTTGCTGTCCTTTTGTGAGGTTTAATGAAATTATTATAACATGCAAGCGCACATTTCATATTACAAAAGAGTAACAATCTTTTGACATTTCTACTGCGGATATTAAAGGAAGACCTTGCGAGGCTTATAGGCTGCTTCTCGCTTTTCCAAAATGGCTACTAACTTCTCCTTATAAAAGCCAGCTAGCTCTGCTTCTTCTGACATCAAGCTGATAAAACGACCGTTCCTCACATCCTCAACTTGCTCGTCAGAAAGCTCAACTTTCACTAAATCTCCGATTCCTAACTCGAGTGGTTGGAGGAAGGAGAAATCATCTACTGCTACTCGCTCTGCTATTTCATCCAAGGTCAAGGAATCATCTAAGCTCATACCTGCTGAAGAAGTCCGTGTCAGCTGGGACATGTGACTGGCAAAGCCAAGCTTTGCTCCCAAATCAACAGACAGAGTTCGGACATAGGTCCCCTTGCTGCATTTGACCCGAAAGCGAAAGCGGGCTTGTTCATCTTCATAGGCAATCGGACTGGTGCGCTCGAAACTATAGATGGTCACCTGCCTCTCTGGCCTCTCCACTTCTTGACCCGCTCTTGCATACTCATAAAGCTTGCGGCCATTGACCTTGACTGCAGAATACATGGGCGGAATCTGGCGAATCTCCCCAGTCATGGACTCCATCGCTTCATCGATAAGGGCTTCTTCTAAAAGCTCTGTCACTGGTGTCCGATCAAGGATGTCTCCACTGGCATCCTCTGTGGTTGTTGAGCAGCCTAGAGTAATCTCCCCCTCGTAGACCTTGCCTTCCTCCTGCATAAACTCGACCAAGCGCGTCGCCTTGCCCACAGCAATCGGAAGCACCCCGACCACATCCGGATCCAAGGTTCCCCCGTGACCGATTTTCTTGGTTTTTAAAATTTTACGCAGCTTAAATACCGCATCATGTGAAGTCATACCCGCTTCTTTTCTTAAGTTTATAATTCCGTTCATTGATTTACTTTCTAAAAATACTAAAACTCTCTTTTGGAAATCCTTATGCTGTTCATAGAGTGCGTGGCCACAGTCTGGCAAAATAGTGAGCTGGCTATCTTTGATATGTTGATGTAATTCGAGCGAAGCTTCTACACCTAGAACATCATCTTCTTCTGCTCCAATGATTAGTGTAGGACAGTTGATCTTTTCCAGAACTGCTAAACTATTATGTCTTAAGCAAGATATGGCCTGAATAGCAATCCGATGTTTATCTTTAATGCGACCAAAGATTCCCATTATCCGATAAAGGTATTTAAACTTTCCAAAGGATTTTGGCGTATAAGAGTGACTTACAATATCCAACATCAGTTCCTTATAGGATCCCGTCTGACTCAACTCAAGTCAGCGAGTAATCCGCTCCCTACCAAGATTATTAAGTTTCGCAGTTGTAACTGTCAAAATCAATCTTTCAACTTTTTCTGGAAAATCTACAGCTAGCCATTGAGCAACCATACCGCCTTGGAAAATTCCTAGGACAGCTACCGTTTTCAGACCTAAAATATCCATAGCTTCAGCTATATCAGTCGCCATATCTCGTGTTGTATAATTTTCTGGCAATTGATTGATTCGGCTAAAAACATAGACTTGGTAAGCTGTTGCAAACTCCCTATAAGCTAGGGCAAGCATTTGCGCCATTCCCTTAACAGTCGCCAAACCATCCCCTAGACCTGGGATGATGAGCAGAGGTTTCTTACCTTTTCCAAAGGTCACATAGTCCATGCTTTTATCGTTAAAATGCAGAACATGATTTTTTGCACGATAGACCATATTCAGAATCCTCTCAAAAACTTACTTATAAGAATAAACAAAAACCAATTGTTAGTTTTTCAAAGCCATGATTTTCGTAAAACTGATAGGCTCCCCGTATAGCATCTGCAAGCCAACTGTTTAAGGTCAATGCCTCGGCCACATTTCCTAGTCCATCATCCATCTCTACCTTTGATTGACTAGAAAGACATAACGAAACAGTCACACTTCTATCCGACTTTCAAAAATCTGATAAAGCTGTTCAAGGCGGTAGTCCTCAGTAGACGCCATTTCTTCCTCCGATAGGAGAACATTTTCCAATATTGGAAAAAAACCTTGAGCCAGTTCCAGACTGTTCAGCCAATCTGTCATCTGCTGGTTAAAGGCAGTATTGTCCGAAAAATTATAGTCAAAGCGGGCATAATCCTTGGTGTAATAGTAGTAAATCTCCTCCAGAGCAAGTAGTGCCTTGATGGGATCAGCTTCCTCCAGCCAAAGACTCCTATCTAGCAGATGGCTGGTTTCAAGGCCAGCCAGATCAAACATTACCAAATAAACCGCCACACCATCAGCTTGACTGGGTCTAAAATTAATCGTATCAAGGATAAACTGACGTGAGAAGCGCCGCATAAAATCTAACTCCTGTGGCTTCCAACTGTCACTTTCAAAGTGACACCGATCTAGATTAAGAGAGTCATCAACTCTGATTTCAATGTAGTGAGCAATCATCTCTAAAATCCGAGGCAGAAAATGCCTGATTTGGTAGTCGTCATCACTCTTGTTAATCACCGCGTTGAGGTATTCATAGATTAACACCTCACTCAGTTCCCTGACAGGAATAGTTTGCAAAGCTCTGAGATTCTCCTCGGAGAGGCAGACGGGGCAGGTACAAAGGCTCAGAGGAAAGTGTAAATCACAGTTAAACAGGGTATAAGCCTCTTCTAAAAGAGCCTGCATAGCAGGGCTGAGGTCGGGGTCCTTCGGTATTTCTGGTCTAGTCTTAGCTTTTTTCTTTCCCATGCTCATCCTCCTCTACGTTCATCGCAAAAGCTAGGCTAGACTGACAAAAGCCATAATTTTGGTAAAAAGCATTCGCAGCCAACCGTTCATCATTATCTCCGTTATTTAAGGCAATAGCTTTGGCACCGTCTTGACTAGCTATCTTCTTGACCATGTCTATCAGAGCTGTCGCAATTCCTTACCGACTGGCATTTCGACTGACTGCCAGAGCTAAAATCCGATAGTAGAAACCTGTGGCCTCGAAAAAGTGAAGCTTAGCATAGCCGATAAAGCCAAGAATCTGAGATTCTTTCTCAGCAACTAAACAACCGTAAGCTGGATTAGCAAGAATATCCCTGAGTCTGCTTTGCAGTTCATTTTTTTCTACTAAATAGCCTAATGCCTTATACCGGGGTGGCAGAACTTTTGTGTCTTCTTTCTGATATTCTCGAACAGTCAATCGATCTATCATTTTTCTATTTTTCTTTCAAAATACTGCTTATAAATAGTTACCGCTATCTGACGTCTTTTCTTAATAACCAAGTCAGTCGCCTCTTCATCGTCCATAAATCCAATCCCTGAAAAAACTAACAAACCTAGTCCAAGATAAGGTAAATCCTTAACAGATAAGGGCATCCCTTGAAAAAAGACAAAATAGCAAAGTAGTAAAAAATAAACTACATTAGCTAACAGTACTTGTTTGCCTCGTTCAATCCAAATTTCTTTACGTAATTCTGAAGAAGCAGCCTGCCATTGCTGATAAAAAGTTTCCTTCCCTTCTTGTGGCAGTCTTTCTATAATTCGATCAATCTCAGCAAATTTGGTTGATTGTATCCAACGGGTTGTTAAGTCCATTTTTCTCACTCCTTCAAAGCTTCAAACTTAGCTTTCATAGTAGGATTTTTACGCGTCAGTTTCTTGACAGAGACGTCGTCCAGTTTGTTATTTGCCAAGCGCAGCTGGTTTTCAGAGGTCGTCAGGAACTTCTTGATTTCTTCCATCCGGCGGATGGCCTTGTCAATCTCTTCGATAGCCTTGCCAAAGTTGGTCGAAGCAGACTGATAGTTCTTGGCGAAAGCTACTTTAAAGGCATCCAAATCTTCCTCAAAATGCGTAATATCAATATTCTGCTCCCGCACCAAGGCCAGTTCCTGCTTGTACTGGAGCGAGTTAAGCGCAGCATTACGCAGGAGGGTAATCATGGGCAAGAAGAACTGAGGCCGGATAACATACATCTTTTCATAGGCATAGGACACATCGACAATACCTGAATTGTAGAGCTCGCTATCAGCCTCAAGAAGTGTCACTAGAATGGCATACTCACAGCCTTTCTCCCGCCGATCCTTATCCAGCTCTTTGAAGAAATGCTCGTTTTTCTTCTTGGTCGCTGTCTCATCACCTTCATTTTTCATCTCAAACATGATAGAAAGGATTTCTACACCATTTTCATCCACCTCACGGTAAATGTAGTCACCCTTGCTGCCAGTTCTGGCATCATTGTCCTTGCCAAACTCAGCTCGTGGAAACATAGCCATACGGTTCTTATTAAACTCGTACTCGCAGTGCTGTTCCAAACTCTCACCAATCATCTTAGTGGACTGCTTGGCCTTGAAATCCTTGTAGAACTCTATAGTCTCATCTTTCTGCCGTAGCTCTACCTCATAGCGCTCTTTGAGTGAGGTCTGAGCCAGCGCTGCTTCCTTTTCTTGCAATACTAGCTGATTCTTAACCTCGTCTCGCTCTTTTTCCAGCGCAGACAAGGTTTTTTGAAGCTGATTTTCATGCTCCAAGCGCAGAGTTGTCAGCTGACTTTCCAATTGCTGAACTTCCTTATCCTTCTCCTGCAATTGAAGACTAGCTGCCTGCTCCGCCTCTTTCTTTGCTAATTCCTGCTGGGTCTCAAACTGAGCAATTTGACTTTGAAGATTGCTAATTTCCTGCTCTTTCTGCGATAGGAGAGCTTGTTGGGCATTCTGTGATTTTTGCTCTGCTAAAGCCAGCTCCTGCTCAATCCGAGCATGAATTTCCTTGTCAAACTCTGCAGTTCGAACCTGCGACAAAAGCTCACTGTACTGGCTCTCATTAACTGTAAAAACTTCCCCGCAGTTGGGGCATTTGATTTCATTCATCGGGTACCTCTTCATTTAAAATTTAAAACTTTGTTCTTTTCCGTGCTAATAGATTAAAATGTCATCATTTAGCATTAGCACTCGTCTTCTTCATCTTCTCTTAAATTCACTAATCTACTTCTCACGACTATCAACTATTATACCATTCCTGCTAATAAATGAAAAACAGCAAGCCACATAAGCTCGCTGTATCAACTGTTAATCCCCCATCTTAATCCGCCAGCCGGCGGCTGTTTTTCTTTCTTGGATAAACTTACTATAGATACCTTGTTTGGCCAATAAGTCTTGATGTTTGCCTTGCTCGACAATACGGCCTTGATCTAACACCAAAATCTGGTCTGCATGCTCAACCGTCTTGAGTCGATGGGCAATCATGATAATGGTCTTATCGCGAGTCAGAGCCTGAATAGCCTGCATGAGGGCATCTTCGTTTTCTGGGTCAACATTGGCTGTTGCTTCATCCAGAATGATAATAGGCGCATCCTTGATAATTGCCCGTGCGATGGAAATGCGCTGACGCTCACCTCCAGAAAGACTAGCACCTCCTTCACCAATCTTGGTGTCATAGCCATCAGGCAGCGAGAGGATAAAGTCATGACAGGCGGCTTTCTTGGCAGCCCCTATCACTTCTTCCTGACTGGCCTCCGGCTTGCCAAAACGAATGTTATTAGCAATAGTATCCTCAAAGAGATAGACGCTTTGGAAGACAAAGCTGAAATTACGAATCAGGCTGTCATAGCTATAATCTCTAACATCATGTCCGTCCAGACTGATACCTCCTTGGTCCACATCCCAGAAGCGGGCAATGAGGTTGCAGAGCGTTGTTTTGCCAGAGCCAGAAGGTCCGACCAGAGCAGTTGTTGTTTTTTCGGGAATGGTGAGGGAAACCTGGTCAATGATTTTCTTATTTCCATAAGAGAAGCTAACGTCTCTCAGCTCAATCCGGCTACTCTTAGGCTCAATATCCTGACCACTGATGTCCATCGGCTGGATAGCCAAGACTTGATTGACCATATCAACCGACAAATCAACAATGCGCAGGAGAGAAGAGAAAGATCCAACACCGTCTAGATTTTCATAAATCATAAAACCACTGACAATCATCATAATGGTTACCAGTAGCTCCATACTGCCATTGAGATAAAAATAGATAGAGAAAAGACCCATAAAGAGACCGGTCAGCTTGGTCACTATGCCTTGGAGAGCAATGTAAGGTGAGGTCACGAGTGTCATTTTGGTATCTAGCTGACTCTTGCGGTCAATAGCCTTGGACAGCTTCTTGGCAGAACGGTTAACCAGATTGTAGTTCTTAACTTCAGCAATCCCTTGGATGTACTCTAAAACAACGGCTACTAGGTCCATATCCGCCTGATACTTGTCATCAGAAACCTTGCCAACTTGCCAACGCATGAGGGTATTGGGCAGGAGAAAGAGGACAAGACCCACCAAGAGAACCAGACCAACCCGCCAGTCATAGAGAAAGACCAAAATAGTAATGAGGCCAGTCGTCAGAAAGCCCTGCACTGTCATCATAACCACTCTGGTAGCTACATCAGACAGCCCTTCCAGCGTATTAGTCGTAACACTGGTAATCTTGCCCAAGCTATTTTGATTAAAGTAACCCATGGGTAGATAGCGCATGTGCTCGGCAATTTCAATCCGCTTCTGAGCACAGGTATGATAGCCTGCTTCCGTCTGCAGCATGGTGATTTTCAGGGTAATCCAAACGTTTAGAACAGTGGATACCAACATGATAGCCAGAGCCAGCCAGAAGGTCTGCATAGAGAGATTCTTCTCAATCAGTCCCATAACAACTAGGCCGATTGCTGGGATTCGCAGAGCAATAATAAAGGACTTGATGATGCCCAGATAAATGGACTGATAAAATTTCCTACGGTCCTCTGTCGTACAGAAATCAAAGAATTTCTTCAGTATATTAAGCATGAGTCAGCCCTCCTTCCATTTCACCACTATCCCTGGTAGCAATATGGGCCCGCCACATGGAAGCATAAAGCGCACTAGCTGCAAGCAATTCTTCATGCCGCCCCCTAGCTTCAATCCGACCATCATTGACCAGGACTATCTGGTCTGCACTCATAATCGTAGACAGCCTGTGAGCAATGACAATCAAGGTTCGTCCCTCAATCAGACGAGCTAGACTGGACTGAATCCGTGCTTCATTTTCCGGATCTGTATAAGCAGTCGCTTCATCTAAGATAAGAATTGGCGCATCCTTAAGCATGGCGCGAGCGATGGCAATCCGCTGACGCTCCCCACCAGATAGATGACCGCCGCCAGAGCCTACTTGAGTCTCAAAACCATCTTCCAAGTTCATGATAAAGTCATAACAGCCACAGCGACGGGCAATGTCAATAACCTCGTCATCCGAAGCTGCCGGATTTCCCATCCGGATATTTTCCATAATAGTCTCATCAAAGAGATAGTTATCCTGGGTCACGTAAGCAATCTGCCGACTGTAATAATCTAGCGGAAGCTGACGAATGTCCAAGCCACCATAGGTAATCTGACCAGAAGTGACATCCCAGAAAGAAGCTAGAAGCTTGGCAATTGTAGACTTACCTGAGCCTGATGGCCCAACTAAAGCGTTGATACTGCCAGCCTTAATATCTAGCGAAATTCCATGTAGCACTTCCTCTTCATCTGTATAGCCAAAGCTGACATCCGTCATGACCAAATCCCTTCCTTTTGGAAGTTCTCGCAACTCCTGAGGTCTTTTCAAATCAGGCTTTTCCAAAATATCAATGACTTGGCCAAAAATAGTCCCGATTTTCCGTAAATCATCCATGTAACTAGCCACTAAAATCAGTGGAGTCAGAAGACTGAGCGAAAGAATAATCATCAGAATGAAATTGCCAGCAGTCAAGCCACCTTGCAGATAGAAATAACAGCCAGCCGGCAGCAGAAAAAGCAAGCCTGATGGCAGAAAAGCAGTCACAATGCCCATCTCTAGATTGAACTTGCGCATCCACTCAATAAAGCAGTCTGCTCCTTCTCTAGCAGCCGTCACAAACTTATCATAAGAAAATTTTTCCTTGCCAAAAACCTTGATAACCTCAATCCCATTGATGTATTCCACCGCTGTATCATTGAGTTTTTTGGTCTTGACCAGAGTATTTTGATAGTCAGCTTCGCTATTGGCAACCATCCGCATATAGGCCAGCGCCACAATGGGAATAGTTAGGAGAGACAGCAAAGTCAGTCGCCAATCGATAACCAGCATAGCAATGAGAACAATAATCGGACCAAAAATCCCAGCAGTAAACTCTGGAATTAGGTGAGCCAAGGTCGTTTCGGTCGCATCCACCCGCTCAACGATAATGTTTTTATAGCTGCCTGATGACTGACTAAGCACTATACCTAAAGGCAGCCTAGCTAGCTTATCTGTCAGGCGGTGCCGCATTTCCGCTAGAATCTTAAAAGTAGCCGTATGTGACAGCATGGTGGAAATACCGTGAAATCCCCAGTAGCCAATCCAAGCCAGACCTGCCCACGCTGACTGCTGCAGGTAAAAATCCCAGCTTTTATTGCCATCCAAGAGCTGATTAATCATCCCACCAATAAAGAAATAAGGCAGAAATCCTGAAATCACAGAGGCAAAGGCAAAGATTAGACTTAGCACAAAATACATCTTATGAAGGGAAACAAAGTCCCAGATCCAAGCAAGAACAGATTTTTTCTTCATAGAATTTCCTTCTTTCTATCAAAAACCTAGCAAACCTCCCCAGTCAAACAAGTCCATGATGGAATGGCAAAATTCCAGCGCCTGCTCTTGGGGCCAGTCTTGAGCCAAGGGCTCAAATATAGCTGTGTAATAAGCTGTCATGCACGATTGCAGAAATTCGTGTTTGACCAAATGATTGATCTTACCCTCTTTGTATGCTAGCTCTAAATAGCGATAAGTCTCGTCTGCAGCCAAATGAGGCAGACGCATCCTGAAGTCCGCTTGCGAAGAACCCTGAGATTTAAAGAGCAAGAGCTGCATAATATCCTTATGCTCATAGAGAATCCGCATCAGGGACTGGAGATCCTCTAAGCGATGTACCCACATGTCAGACAGGTGTCCCTCTTCTAGGAAAGCATAGTCACGTCGCTTCTGCTCTTGTCCATACTGGTCTAAGGCTGTTAGAGTAGGCTCAAGCAGAGCAGTAAAGAGACTGTCTTTACTCTCATAGCGCTTATAAAGAGCCCCAGTCGTCAAGCCAGCCGCGCGACAAATTCTCCGCAGTGAAGCATCCTGATAGCCATAAGCCAAGAACTCACTCCTTGCGCTTTCCAAGATTTTTTCATATAACTCATCTGTTTCTTTTTTCATGATTTTAATTCGATAACACCGTTATCACCTTTCTTCTTTTATTATAAATTCTGACAATTTAACTGTCAAGGAAAAACAAAAAAAGCCGAAAAATATTTTCATCGGTCCATATCTCTTACTTTTGTAAACATGACAAAAGAGGCTGGGACAAAAGTCCTAGCCTCTCAATTGTCTTTGGATTGTCGAGCAAGACGCAGTGGTTGAGTGGGCTCTACTACGCTGATTTCATCAGCTTTTACAGTCCTACTCAACTGTGCGGAGGTGGGACGACGAAATCGAATTCTAACGAATTACCGATTTCTGTCCCACTCTCTCTATAATTTTACTTTTTATCAGGTGCATAAATCATACCGGTACAGTCAAAATCTTCCTGTCGGCGAAAGCCAAGCTCTCGATAAAAAGCTAGATTTTTATCTGACTGCTCCGTCGCCAACTGGATTTGGTAAACATCCTTAAAACTTTCCAGCGTCTGCTGAAGAAGGCTTCGGCCAATCCCCTGACGCTGGTAGTGTGGATACACCAGCAAATCCTGAATGAAAACAATGGTAAGTCCATCCCCGACTGCTCGAATCAAACCAACCAACCCCTCATTGTCATAAGCTGCCATCACAAACAAGGACTGATGGAAGGCTTGCTCTAACTGCTGAGGTCGATTAGTGTAATTGCTCCAACCAACCGAATCATAGAGGTCTAGTACTGCCGCAAAATCCAGCTGCGGATTTATTTTATAATGAATCATAGTCCTCTCCTTGTTTTTTCTCTGTTTGATTGCCTAAACCATTCTAACGCTTTATCGAACTTGAGTCAGTACTCCGTCTTGCATCTCATAAACCTTGTCAACCTCGTCCAGCAGGCGGGTATCATGGGTAATCATGACCACGCTCTTATGGAATTTCTGGGTCACCTCTTTGAGCAAATGGACCACGCGCTTGGCCCGCTCCGTATCCAGACTAGCTGTCGGTTCATCAGCCAAAATAATATCTGGGCTATTGTAAAGCGCTCTAGCGATAGCAGCCCGCTGCCGTTCCCCGCCAGACAATTCTTTTGGATACTGCTTGAGTGTTCCTTTAAGATCCAGCAACTCAATCAGACTGTCTAGTTCTGTTCTTTCCTTTTTAGATAAGCGGTCAATCAGCTGGAACTGGTCTTCGATTTTCAAAAAAGGTATGAGATTGGAGGCCTGCAAAATGAAGCCGAAATCATTGAAGCGTAGAGCAGCCCGTTCCTTTTCCTTGAGCTGGGAAGTATCTTTCCCATGCAGGAGAATCTGTCCTTTTGAGGGAGTTTGCAAATGGCCCAGCAAGGTCAGAAAGGTTGTTTTACCTGAGCCTGATGGCCCAATAATAGCTACAAACTGCCCCGCTTCCAATCGGAAATCAGTTGGTTTCAGGGCTTGGACCAGCGTATGCCCCTGACCATATTCTTTTGTAACCCCTTTTAGTTCTATGATTGACATTTACTCACCTCCAATCGCTGTGATAGGGTCAATTTTCAGAACCCGATGAATGGATAAGAGTCCGCCAGCCAGTGACATGAAAACAATCAGGACAATCAATCCAGCATAAGCTCTCCAGTCACTGTAAAAAGGCATAGAAGCCGGCAAGACTAGCTGGGTTCCCAAGAGAGCCAAAACAGCTAAGCTGATTCCCAGAGTTGACAGGATGAAAATCTGCCAAAAAATAGAAGCAATAATCTTCCCACTGGCAATTCCTTGGGCGCGCATAATACCGTAAAGATGCGTCTTTTGGATGGTAATGATATACATAAAAATTCCCAATACCAAAAATGTAATCAGAACCATGGCCCCAATCATAAAGGAAAAAGTCAGTACCTGAGGCTGATAACCAGGGATATTTTCTATAAAATCACTCATAGGGAGCTGACTAAGTCCTGCTTCTTCAATCTTCTGACCATCCTTGACCACAAGTGCGCTGATATTCTTAACCTGACTTGAGCCGTACTTTAATTCCCTGAAATCATCTAGATCCATAAAAATTACAGGTTGCGTAAAGAAGCTATTATCCTCTGTGAAACCAACAACCTGATAGAGTCGCTCACTGCCATTGAGCTGAAGCTGGTCCCCTAGTTTTACACCTTTTTGCTGCAGGCGCTTATCCGCAATAACTTCATAAGCATTCTCAGCAGGACGTCCCTCAATAATGTCAGGCGCTAGAAAACTATCCCAAGAGAGACCAAAAACCTGAGCATTGAGTTTATCAGTCCCATCTTCATAATTGGCCACTGCTGACGTTTGTCCCAAAGCAGCGATTGAGTTCCCTTGAAGCAGGCGGCTGTATTCCTCTTCCTTGAGAGTCGAAGCTATTAGATTCTTATTGGCGTACTCTGACAAGACGATCGACTCAGCCTGCCATTGGTCCAAAGCCAAGCGATTGAGCCTAGCCAAACCGACGGAAAGACTAGATAAAAAGAAAACCATATAGGTAATGAGAAAGACCACAGCAACCACTAAACGATAGCGTCCGCGACTGTAGACAATCTCTTTAAAAGCTAAAAACAAAGCTGTCCTCCTTTGAGATATTCGAGACTATTATACCATAAAGAAGCAAACTGGAAAAACTATCCTGTCAATCCCCCTGCATATGCTCTCTGACAAAACCTGCCAGACCAACAGCGGTCACCCTAGCATGAAAATCACTCATTTGCTGAGCCTTATAGCGAGGATGAGCCAGCCAGTAAGTCAGGGTTCCCATAAAGGAAGCAGCCTGATGATTCAGGAGCAAGTCCGCTTCTACCTCCTCTAAATGTGGATTCCCCAAGGAAATACTCTGCGAGAAAATCTCTCTCAAAGCTTCCTGCAACCGCTGCGAACTAGTTGGACTGCCATTTGGACCCAAAAGAATGGCTAAGCCTTCCAAGTAAGGCTCAAAAAAATGAAAAAGATTTTGTTTCTCATGGATATAGTCTTCCACTTTAAAATCCTTTTCTAACTTGAACAAGCAGGCAGAATCTAGAGCCTCTTGATAATAGACCTGCAAATCACCTAGCAAGCGGTCTTCTATCTTCTCCAGCAGATCATATTTATCCAGATAATGACGATAAAAGGTACTGCGATTCACCTCTGCCAAGTCAATCAATTGGCGAATACTGATAGTCTCAAAAGTCTGCTCTTTCATCAGCTGCAGCAAGCTAGTCTCTATCCGCTTTTCTGTCTTTCTTCTTTTTTTCTCATACATGCCATTCACCTCAAAATGCAACAGTCTATCTAAAATTGATGCTTGTATACCATCCAGCTCCCACTATATAATAAATATAAGCAGAAGACAAGAACAAGAGGATTAAAAGATGAAGATTATGATCAATCAAAAGGAAGTCAGTCAAGAAAGAATTGAGCAATGGCGGAAGCAGAGAATCCATAAAGCAGCTAAGATACTTAATCTACAGCTGCCGAATACTGACAACACGGAGATTTCAGACCAAGCCCTACTGGAAGCAAAAATGAAGCTGACATACGAGGAGCTAATCCATAAAATTGGAACCAAACTCAAATGGAGCCAATATTTGATGGAATGGGCAGCCAAATGGTCCAAGAAACCACGAAAAAGAGCTGTTGTAACGATTTTTGCAAGTGGACTGACTGCTGCTTCTTTCAGTAAAAGGCTAGAAAAATTAATGTTAGAAAAGACAGATACTCATAAAAGAGTCAATCTTGGTGCCTGTCCAGACCATTATGCTTTGCAGCCCCACAGCAGCAAACTTGAAGTCATTGAGACTGCAGGAAACAGCCCACTGCCAACACAGTTTTTTCTTGACCTTGGTGGTGAAGCTGAGATAGAGGAGCCTCGTGATGCGTCTTATCCCTTCCAAACCGTCGGTGCCGCCAGTCTAGCGAACGGTTGCAATATCGGTGGTATTCGCCATCAGTTTCGCGACACAGAAAAAGGCTTAGAAGCCCGATTCTGCGTCGAATTCCCCAGCCTTTGTCCAGACAGCCTTATCAAAGAACACCAGCTCCATCTGGCCGCCGAATGGTCAAAGTGGATAACTTGGTGCAGAGAGCAAAAAGAATGAATTTCCTTTCATGAAAATAACTACCAAGCTATTCAAAAACAGCCCACTGCCATCTTAAAGAGACTGCAGCAAGGCTGTTTTTCTTCTACACCTAATCAAAGACAATCATAGACTTAATGGTCTTGCGTTCATCCATATCTTTATAAGCTTGATCAATCTCATCCAGTCTGTACTCACTTGTAAAGACCTTGCCCGGATTAATATCACCATCAAGAACTGCCTTGAGCAAGATTTGCTTGTCGTAAGTCGTGACAGAGGCCGCACCGCCTGCCACTGTAATATTTTGGGCAAAGGTAGAACCGAGCTCTCGATTATTATAGTGAGGCACACCAACAAAGCCTAAGCGGCCACCGTTGTGAAGGACTCCCAGAGCTTGATCAACAGCTGCTTCTGTTCCAACACATTCCAGAGCTGCATCTGCCCCGCCACCTAGAATCTCACGCACTTTGGCAATTCCTTCTTCGCCACGTTCTGCAACAACAGCTGTCGCACCTGACTCTAAAGCCATCTTTTGTCGATCTTCGTGACGGCTCATGAGAACGATTTGGGAAGCACCACGCATTTTAGCAGCGATAACAGCGCATTGTCCAACAGCTCCGTCACCAATCACGACAACCTTATCACCAGGCTTGACGTCTGCCACTCGTGCAGCATGATAACCAGTTGGCATGACATCAGCCAGTGTCAAGAGGGATTTGAGAATTCCTTCTGTATAATCAGAAGGCTGACCTGGAATTTTGATAAGTGCCCAGTTAGCAAATTCGAAGCGTATATATTCTGCTTGCACCCCATTTGACCAGTTGTTACCAATATGAGAATCACAGGTGCCATCAAATCCTGCCCGACAGGCATCACATTGCCCGCATCCATGAGTAAATGGCGCAATAACAAAATCGCCAGGCTTAACAGTTGTTACTGCATCCCCGACTTCTTCGACAATTCCAATCGCTTCATGTCCACTATTTTGATGGCCTGCTTCAATATCTGGACTGCGGTAGCGCCATAGGTCAGAACCACAGACACAGGTCCGAACAATCCGAATAATGGCATCATCTGCCTCAATGATTTGCGGACGAGCAATCTCAGTAAGTCCAACTTGACCTGCTTTTGTATAAACTGCCAATTTCATCGTTTCTTCTCCTTTGATATCTTTATAGTAACTATTATACAACTTAGAGCACCCTTCAAGTCAAATTTTTGACATCATTTAAGATAAAATTCTTATAAAAAAGGAAACTCCTTTCTCAGAGTTTCCTAGTTAGATTTCCTCACTGCTCATCCTGTTGTCCTGAGCAGAATAAGAAGCGCTTTACTGCTTGGTAAAGGTCAGAGTGTCTGGATCATCATCCAATTCGTCCACAATCAGCTGATTGCCATTTTGGCGGTAACTTTTGACATCATCGCCGACTATCAGTCTTTGATTAGCACTATCTACTTGTACCTGCTTGATTTCCTTACTGCCATCGACCTCAGTCTCAGTCCAAGTACCAGTCGTACCATTGATTTCCAGGACATGCTGGTCACCATCATGGTCGGTTGCTTGGTAGCGCCCATCTAGATTAGTAGCCTGCCCTGCATTTGATGATGAAGAAGACTGATTAGAGGAAGATGCGGCTGATGACTGCGAAGTCTGATTCTGCGCAGATTGTGATGTTTGGCCTTGTGTATTCTGTGATGAACTAGTATTCCCTCCTTGGTTAGTATTGCCTGAGCAAGCAGCTAATAGGACTGCTGCTGTCAGAGATAGAATTCCGATAAAGGCTTTTTTTGTAATAGTCATATCCTTTTCTCCTTTTTCTACATTTGTAGTTTATACTTATATTCTACACTTGTCTGTTTTATTTGTCAAGAAAAAGCAGTTTTTATTATAAGGAAAATACACCTTGCCGAAATGAATCGCTTTGACTGGATTTTTATATTCAGACGCTGCTTGTTCTGTTAATCTTTCCGAGCTCTCTTGACAAAATAGTTCACTATCTTATAATGAATCTATAAAAGATAAAAGGAGAAAATTATGCCAATCAGAAAAGCCCAAGTCAGCGATATTCCTGCACTACAAGAACTCCTTCAGCAAATCCTGCTTGTCCATCATCAAGCTCGGCCGGATATTTTCAAGGCCAAAGGCAGTAAGTTTAGCAATGAAGAACTAGAGAAGTTTCTTGACCAAGATTCCACCACTATTTTTGTCTTTGAGAATGAAACTGGAGACGTCCTGGGCCATCTCTTCTGCTCCATCAAGCAGCCTGTCAGTCCGGTACTCAATCCCATCAAGACACTTTTTATCGAGGATTTATGTGTAGATGAGAAAGCTAGAGGGCAAAAGGTTGGCGAGCAGCTTTACCGCTTTGCGGAAGACTATGCTCGGAAAATCGGCTGCTATAATCTGACTCTCAATGTTTGGAACGACAATGTCGGAGCCCTGCGTTTCTATGAGCGATTAGGGCTTCAGGCTCAGGAAACTGTAATGGAGAAGATACTTTAATTTGAGAGAACAATTTCAGGAAGCGCTAGCAATAGTTTTGGTCTATACCCTAGCAGCAGAATTAACTATTTTATTTGCCTAGGAATTTTCGATACAATAGACCATAATCCCTAATGAAAGTGAGAAAACTTATGACAAAATCAAAATTTCAACTGGTTGGCTCTCTTCTGCGCCCAGAAAATCTGCGCCAGTATAAAACAGAAATTGAGCACCGCGATGATATTCAATACCCCTTCTACGACAGCTTTCCAGGCTACCATGAGACGGAGACCACTGACATCAAGGAAATTATCGCTGAGCAAAAGGCAAAGGGAATTGACATCCTGACGGATGGAGAATACTCCAAGTCTATGTGGCATCTGGACTTTGTCTGGGGACTTAAGGGAATTGAGCGCTACATTGCTGACCACGGATACACCTTCAAGGACCACGACGGCGGACAATATGAGACTCGGAAGGATATTGGTATCCGCATCACAGCACAACTCTCTGGTAAAAATCATCACTTTATCGAAATTTATAAGCTAGTCAAGGAAGAGGCTGCTGGTGAAGATACCAAGCTGACTGTCTGGGGACCTGCCCATGCTTATACTGAGTTAGCTGTCTTTGACCGCTTGGCGGGACCAGGACAAGTTTATGAGACCAATGAAGACTTGAAAAAAGGCTTGATTCAGGCCTACAAGGAATTTTTGGACGACTATAAGGCTGCTGGCGGACAGATTATCCAGTTTGACGACTGTCTCTGGGAACTCTTTGACGAGTCCAACCCTGCTAGCTTCTATACAGAGGGCAATGCCAGTCTGGCTGACCTGGCAGACGAGTTTGTCGCTATAAATAACGAAGTCGTAGACTACGCTCATGAGCTTGGACTGACTGTCTGGACCCACAACTGCCGTGGCAACTACGAAAGCCGCTCTGCTGCTGAGGGTACCTACGAAGCTATCGCGGAAAAATTCCTGCGCGACCAACACTATGATCGCTACTTCCTAGAGTGGGACAGTGACGTGGCTGGAGATGTCTCAGCCCTAGCAGCTTTGAAAGACAGGGATGCGGAAGTCGTTTTAGGACTGCTCTCCAGTAAGACGACAAGCTTGGATGACGAAAAACGCGTCCTAGACCTCCTCGAGAAAGCAGCAACCGTTCTACCGAAAGAGCGACTCCTACTCTCCCACCAATGTGGCTTCGCCTCTTGTGACTCTGGAAACGAACTCACCATTGAGCAACAATGGGCCAAAATTAAACAAGGCCAAGAAATCGCCCAGAAATTCTGGGGATAATAAGCAAAAAAGCGGTCACACCGCTTTTTTCTATGTTTTTAAAATCAATTGGGAACTGAATTAGATTTCTTTGGTGAACTCCAGTTTCATCTGCACCTGTTCAACATATTAAATCTTGTAGTATCAGGAAAGTTCAATTCGCTTGAGCCAATTTTCAACTAAGGCCATAAAGAGAGCCTCTTGATCTATCTGCGCATTGTGGCCAGCAAGATCCATTACAGCATGAGTTGCCCTTGGATAATAGTGAGACAGTTGGGCTAACTGCTGGAAGCCCACCACTTGGTCCTGCTTCCCTGATATAAAAAGGCTGGGCTTATCGTAGCCCTTTTTCTGTATCTCTTGATCCACTTCAAACGAAAAAGCATAGTTTTCTTGCAGCTTTTGGACAAAGGGAACATTCATCATCTGAAGCCCTGCTAGAATTTCTTTTTCAAACCGTTGATAAGTTTCTTTAGTCTGTAAAATCGCTAAATCGACGAAATCTTCGCTTTTGCCTGCTATATCAAAACCTACCTCTCTAATTACCAGAGTATCTTTGGGCAAAATTCTTTCTTGCGGATTGGGTACAACTACTGGACAAATAAGCAACAAACCATCAATCTCTGACCTTTTCTTAGCCAAAATTCCTCGAGCAAGATAGCCACCATAAGACTCTCCAGCTAAGAGAAAAGTTTGTTCGCTGATTACAGTCTCTATAAAGTTCAAGAGCATCTCTAAAATCATATCCGCACTTGCAAAAGCAGGATTGGCATCAGACCTACCCATGCCAGGTAAATCTAAATAAATCCTTTTATAGTCAGCATGTTTCTCAAAAATGGGTTCCAAACATCCTTCCATCAATTCAGATGAACAGCCCAAACCATGAATTGCCAAGACTGGCTTTCCTTGACCAATCACTTTATAATATAATTTATTTCCCTGATAAGTAAAAAACATTTTTTCTCCCATCATACCTTAAAGACACGTTTTGCTCAAGGTGGATTCTTTATCGAAACTAGTCAAAATAATATTGTTTATGAGCCTAACAAATTATTCTTATCATCTACACCCCTCAAAGTTACTAGGCGAGCAAGCTTATTCTTCCCCCTTGATTTCAGAGCTTCATGCCTCATTCCCAAATATCAAGGTCGACTGCTGCAGATAAGGATTGGGATACTTGACTAGCAGGTTCCTTACAGCTCTTACCAAGTCTTTTTGCTCAGCCCGACCGGATTGGTAACGAAGCAAAAGTAGCATAAAATCTTCTTTTTCAGCTGAGCTGGCTTTCTTCTTAAAATAGCCCCAAACATGCTGAAAGGCATTACTGACCTGACCACGATTTTCAGGCAGGGCTATCGCCTGATCAATCAAGTCTTGAACATGTACTGCTTCCACCGACTCACTTTTTAGATATTGGCGGATTTCCATATAGATCTTACTTGAATGACTGAGAACCAGGTATTTATTTTTAGCCCAAAGAGTTTGACATTGGGAGATTTGGTTTGAATTTTCCATGATTACTTTTCCTACTGATTTTCAATTTCGAATACTTCTCGTTTTGTCTACATCTTTGCTCGCATCCTAGTAATAAGCTTGCCATAATAGAAAGCAAATCAACTATGATTGGAATAGGATTTCGAAGAGTATCAATCAAAATCCCCAATCACATGACTGGGGAATAATTCATTAGCGTACTTCTGCGCCAAGTTTTTCGGTCAGAGATTTTTCGATTTTTTCCATGTATTTAGCCACTTCTTCGTCAGTCAGGCTGGCTTCTGGATTTTGGAAAGTCAGGCTGTAGGCCATGGATTTGAGGCCGACACCCAGCTTGTCCCCAGAGAAGATATCAAAGAGCTTAATATCGGTCAAGCGCTTAACACCAGCTGCTTGGATTGCATCAAGGACCTCTTGGTGAGTGATTTCAGCCTTGAGCAAGAGGGCCACATCACGGCTGACAGCTGGGAATTTAGTGATTTCTGTAAATGGCTGTGCTGGCTGGAGCTGCTCTTCAATAGCAGAAAGGTTGAGCTCAGCCACATAAGTTTCAGGAATATCATAAGCCTTGGCTGTCGCAGGATGGACTTGGCCGACAAAGCCGACAGGCTGGCCATTGATAGAGATCAAAGCAGTCCGACCAGGATGCAAGCTCTTAATCTGGCTGTTAGCCTCGTATTCAGCAGTCAAGCCCAACTTATCAAAGAGTGCTTCTACCACTCCTTTGGCATAGAAAAAATCAACTGCTACTGGCTTGGTCTGGAAATCTTTTTCATTAACCAGACCTGTCAAAGCAAAAGCAAAGCTATTGATTTCATTTGGCAGTTCTTCCTTAGGATTGCCGGTCTGCTCAAAGACTTTTCCAATCTCATAGAGGGCTAGATTCTTATTTTTACGAGCCACATTGTAGGCTAGGGAGTCCAAAATGCCAGAAACCATGTTCTGACGAAGAACAGAGCGCTCCACTGTCATCGGCCACATGAGCTCAGTCAGGTTGCTAGGATTTAGAGTGAACTCAATCGCCTTTTCTGGCGTCGTCAAAGCGTAGGTGATGATTTCTGTCAGTCCAGCTCCCTCTGCTAAGGTCCGTACTTGACGGCGCAGTTGCTGCGTTGCAGTCAATTCACCAGCAGTCCCGTCATCTTTTGGCAGACTAGCTGGCAATTTGTCATAGCCGTAAATGCGAGCAATTTCTTCATAGAGATCCGCTTCGATTGAAATATCCCAGCGACGGCGAGGGACACTAACAGTGAACTGTTCAGCACTTCCTGACAGGCCAAAGCCAAGTCTGCGGAAGACATCCACAATATCAGTATAAAGCAAGTCTGTTCCCAAAACTCGGTTGACATCCGCGAGACTAGACACTACTTCTACATCACTAGTGTCTAAGCTACCAGCGGATACGATATCAGCCTGAACAGTTGCACCTGCCAAGTCCGCAATCATGCTTGCTGCTGCGTCCAAAGCTTCATTAACAGTTGCCACATTGATACCTTTTTCAAAGCGGGAAGATGATTCTGAGCGCAGGTTAAGTCTCCCGCTGGTTTTGCGGATTGATTTTCCATCAAAAACAGCCGCCTCCAGAACAACACGAGTGGACTTACCGGAAATTTCAGTCGCTGCTCCGCCCATGACACCAGCCAGAGCAACTGGCTTATCCGCCACAGTAATGACTAGGTCGCTGACTTCCAGATTCCGCTCTTCGCCGTCAAGCGTCACCAGTTTTTCACCAGCACGCGCGTCCCGCACGACAATCTGATCCCCCTCAAAAGTATCCAAATCAAAAGCATGCATGGGCTGACCAAAGTAGAGCAGGATGTAGTTGGTCACGTCCACTACATTGTTAATCGGACGGATTCCTTCGTTCATGAGGAGATTTTGCAGCCACTGAGGACTTGGGGCGATGGTGACATTTTCCAAGATACGAGCCGCGTAATAAGGGGCTTTCTCTGTCTCAAGGGCTACTGAAAGACTGTCAGCTGCTTGCTTTTCATTCTCCACCAGCGAAAAATCTTTGAAATGTACTGATTTGTCATAAATCGCAGCCACTTCATGAGCCACCCCACGCATAGACAGAGCATCTGCCCGGTTTGGTGTGATAGAAAGCTCGATAATCTCATCGTCCAAGTCTAGATAAGAGAAGACTTCCTCACCCGGCACTGCTTCTTCAGGCAGTATTTGAATGCCATCCGCAAATTCCTTTGGCACGACAGAATCAGAAATGCCCAGCTCACCGAGAGAGCAGATCATGCCCAGTGACTCCAGGCCACGGATTTTTCCTTTTTTAATCTTATAATTGTCGGCAATGCGAGCACCTGGCAAAGCCACCATAACCTTGATGCCTGCGCGAATATTTGGAGCACCACAGACAATCTGACGGTTCTCCTCTTCTCCGACATTGACTTGACAGACATGCAGGTGGGTATCTGGAACATCCTCACACGATACCACCTCACCAACGACAATTTTTGACAGGCCAGCAGCTGGTGATGTCACACCTTCCACTTCAATTCCTGTCGTTGACATTTTCTCAGCCAGCTCAGCGCTTGCCACATCAATGTCTACTAATTCTTTTAACCACTTATAACTTACTAGCATATTTAAGATACCAAGGGCGTCAAAAACGACTGAAAAATAGGAGATTTGTTCAAGCATTCGATGAATGCTCGCAAATCTATCTTTTTTCCGAGTTTTTAGCCCGGGTTCAATTCCTTTCTCTATTCTATCGCTGAGGAACTTGACCAACCAAATGTTAGGGATTTGTCTGAAAGCCTGATTTCAGAAACAAATCATCTAAATTTCGAGCTTTTAGGTCGTATCATTTCCTCTCTTTAAATTTTCTTTTTTATTTCAATTTCTTGCGCAGCAGCCAGTCGGTATCTACTGTCTCGCCGGTGATATAGTCGTGCTGGCTGAATTTCTCAAAGCCGTATTTAAAGTAAAAATCTTGAGCCCTAAAATTCTTTTCCCAGACGCCCAGCCAGACCCAGTCAAAGCCTCGTTTCTCGGCTTCTTCCAAGGCAAATTCAAACATTTCCTTACCCAATCCTTGACCATGATAGGCTTTCAAGACATAGATTCGCTGAACCTCAAAGGCTTGTGGCAATTCGTGCTCCGTTTGAGCCTGTCCCCAGTTAAACTTGAGAAAACCAGCAATTTCACCGCCTTTGACAACAAAATAGGTCTCTGACTCAGGGTCTGCCAGTTCCTTTTCGATAGTTGCAAGCGACAGCTCATTGTCAAAATAATGAGCCATATCAGCTTCCTTGATAAATGGGCCAAAGGTTTCTTGATAGGTCGCGACTTCCAACTCTCGCAGGATGCTCGCTTCTTCTTTTTTGACTCTGACTAGCATACTGCACTCCTTTCTCTATTCTATCGCTGAGAAACTTGACCAACCAAATTTTAGGTTCTATTCATTTCCTCACTATATTTTGTCTTTTATTTCAATTTCTTGCGCAGCAGCCAGTCTGTGTCTACTGTCTCACCAGTGATATAGTCATGCTGGCTGAATTTTTCAAAGCCGTATTTGAAGTAAAAATCTTGAGCTCTAAAATTCTTTTCCCAGACGCCCAGCCAGACCCAGTAAAAGCCTCGTTTCTCGGCTTCTTCCAAGGCAAATTCAAACATCTCCTTGCCCAAGCCCTGACCGTGATAGGCTTTCAACACATAGATTCGCTGAACCTCGAAGGCTTGTGGCAGTTCTTGTTCCGTTTGAGTCTGTCCCCAGTTAAACTTGAGAAAACCAGCTATTTCACCGTCTTTGACAACAAAATAAGTCTCTGACTCAGGATCTACCAGTTCCTTTTCGATAGTTGCAAGCGACAGTTCATTGTCAAAATAATGAGCCATATCAGCTTCCTTGATAAATGGACCAAAGGTTTCTTGATAGGTCGCGACCTCCAACTCCCGCAGGAGGCTCGCTTCTTCTTTTTTGACTCTGACTAGCATACTGCACTCCTTTCTCAGAAAAGCTGCATCTACGAATATAGGTTTCTACTTAAACTGCTGAGAAAAACGAATATCTCCTTGGTAGAATCCACGAATGTCGTTGATACCATAGCGGAGCATAGCTACCCGCTCTTGACCAAGACCAAAGGCAAATCCAGAGTATTTCTCTGCATCAATACCGCTCATTTCCAACACGCGCGGATGCACCATACCAGCTCCCATAATCTCAATCCAGCCGGTCTTCTTGCAGACATTACAGCCAGCACCGCCACACTTAAAGCAGGAAACATCCACTTCAACAGATGGTTCAGTGAACGGGAAGTAAGACGGACGCAGACGAATACTGCGATCTTCGCCGAACATCTTCTGAACAATCAGCTGCAGCGTTCCTTGCAGATTCGCCATGGAAATATTTTCTCCAACCACCAAGCCTTCAATCTGATGGAACTGGTGGGAGTGAGTCGCATCATCGGTATCCCGGCGGAAGACACGTCCTGGTGAAATCATCTTGAGCGGTCCCTTAGAAAAGTCATGGGCGTCCATAGCTCGCGCCTGTACCGGACTGGTATGAGTTCTGAGCAGAATCTCCTCTGTAATGTAGAAAGTGTCCTGCATATCCCGTGCTGGGTGGTCCTTAGGCAGATTCATCCGCTCAAAGTTGTAATAGTCCTTTTCCACTTCAAAGCCGTCCACGACCTGATAGCCCATCCCGATGAAAATATCTTCGATTTCCTCACTGGTTTGACTTAGAATATGGCGGTTCCCTACCGGAATTTGACGACCTGGCAGGGTCACGTCTAAGGATTCCTCAGCCAGTTTCAGAGCTACTAATTGCTCTTCCATCTCTTGAGCTGTCTTTTCAAAGGCTGCTGTCAGAATATCACGCGCTTCATTGACGTGCTTTCCAATAATCGGCCGCATTTCAGCTGAAATATCCTTCATCCCTTTCAGGACTTCAGTCAGCGAACCCTTCTTACCTAAGACTGCTACACGCAAATCCTGAAGTTCCTTTTGATTCTCAGCCTTGAGCTGCTTGAGAGAAGCTAGAGTCTCTTCGCGCAGGCTTTTCAATTGTTCTTCAATCGTTTTCGTCATTTTCCCTCCAAAATAAAAAGCGCGCCAATCTCCATAAGCGGAGCGTTGACACGCGGTACCATCCGTTTTTTATCTGGCAAGCCAGACCTTACTTATCAATCCTAGAGCAAGTGAATTCGCCTAGCTTTCATCTAGAGAGCTTTCAGTCGCTGGCTCCCCTCCCTGTTAAACTTCCCCTAGGTTACTGGTCTTGCAGATTGCTATTTAGTTACATTTCATTCTAACAGATTTCTAAACATTTCGCAAGCTAATCCAGCTGATTTCTACATTGAACTAAACCTCTACCCTTTCATCCTCTTTTTGAAAATCCAGACAGAAGGGATAAAGAATAGGAAAGCATAGAGCAGAACCAAAAACAGATGAGGCAAAAGTGAATTCAAATCTTGAGCCAATGCCAACTGAACAGCCTTTGCTGCATGGGCAAATGGCAAGGCATTGCAAAATGCTTCAAAACCACCTCCTATCATCTCAATCGGAAGCACTGCTCCACTGAGAAAAACCGTGGCATTGACAAGAATAGTTCCAAAACCACTAACTGCATTACTGCTAGAGAAGGCTGATCCTAAAAGCAAGCCTAAGGAAATAAAGAGCAAAGCCACTGGAATCAAAACCAAGAGGGAATAAAAAGTTCCCAGATTTAAGGATAAGCCAAAAATCATGGCAGTCGCAAAACTGGCTATGCCTTGCAAGAGCGCCAGAGGCAGCACCGGAATCGAATAACCCAAAATGTAATCCACGCTCCGAAGCGGAGTTGATAGGAGACGCATGAGAAAAGAACTGTTGCGATCCGTGGCCATTAAACTGCCAACAAAAATAGTTAGCCAAGAAGCACCAAACACCATCATACTAGGAGCAAAATTTTCAATGGAAAAGATAGCTGGCATCCCTTTGAGGCTCTGTTTCATAAGGGACAGGGCGATAATCAGAAAGACCGGAAAACCAATTCCCATCAGACTGCTGACATAATCACGCATGATTTCTTTGAAATTGTGCTTTGCAAAAATGAAGGCTCTCATGCTAATGCCCCTCCTTCCGTATAGGACAAAAAGGCCTCTTCAAAATCCTTCTTACCGGAAGCTTGTATAATTTCCTCTGCTGTCCCCAAAATCTGCACCACTCCTTTATCCATAATGCAGAGTCGGTCGGCCAAAGCCTCGGCTTCTTCTAGATAATGGGTGGTCAGAATCACTGTAACTTTTCCCTTTAGTTGCTCAATATTCTTCCATAACTCCCTTCTAGCCCGTACATCCAGCCCCAGAGTTGGCTCGTCCAGAAACAAAATCTTGGGCTGACTGATTAGAGCCATTGCAATACTGAGCTTGCGCTGCCAGCCACCTGACAGGGACTTGGCCCGATCATGCTGCCTATCCGTCAGGTCAAATGTCTCCATCAGATGCTCTGTCTTTTGCGCCGCTTCTTCCTTAGAAAATCCATATAGACGAGCAATCATCTCCAGATTTTCCTTGACTGTCAGCTTGGGTGCAACAGCTGTTTCCTGAGGTGAAACATTAATTATTTCCTTGACAGCACCTTCCTCCTTGCGAACGCTATGACCTAGCATCAGGGCATCTCCTGCTGTCGGTTCAACTAGACAGGACAGCATCTTAATTGTTGTTGTCTTCCCCGCACCATTAGAGCCCAGCATGGCAAAGAATTCACCTTCTTCAATTTTTAGATTCAAACCATCAACAACCGTCTTTGAGCCGTATTGCTTGGCCAAATCCTGCATCTCAACTGCATACATAAGGACATCTCCTTTCATCAGATATGAGGAACTAAAAAACGAAATGTTATTTAAAGATATGACTTTGACATCTAAAGCTAGTCACAACTTACTCATTTAGCTAAAAACTAAGCTATTTTAACTCAATCTCGAAAGAGTTTTGTATAATTTGTATAACTTCTTATACTTATTATACACCTATTCATTAGTAATAGCAAATAAAAGCAAAAGAAAAAATCTGCTCAAGCAGATTTCTATTTTATAAATCACTTTTTGAACTTTTGTCTCCATTGAAGGTCTGATTAAATAGATCTTCATAGAGCTCGTAACGCTGGATGGCAATACCTTGCTGGGCATCTGCAAAGAGGACCAGAGCATCCCCAGGTCGAATTTCAAACATATCTCTCACTTCTTTTGGAATGACAATCTGCCCCTTGGGGCCAACCTTGACCGATCCCATATAGCGGTTTTTTTGAATATCTTCTTCCATTCTTTCTTGACTAACTCCCTTTCCGCTTCTATCTCTTCGTAAAATCCACTGGAGCAAACTGCACTTCATTTGCTCTTCTCATTCACTTGAGCCAATTCTATTATACAACTGCGAGAAAGGTTTTACAAGAAGAGACTATCGAGAAAAAGAAGTCCGTTAAACAACAGACTCCCTTTCTTTCTATTTAATAACCTGACCAGCTTCTTTGAGGACGTCTTCTGGTACAGTAATGCCAAGTTCTTTGGCATTTTTGGTATTGATAACAGATTTACCTGTATCGAAAATATCTACTGCAGTATCAGCAGGTTTAGCACCTTTAAGGACTTTAGCTGCCATTTTACCAGTTGCAACACCTAGGTCATACTGGTCTATAATGACAGAGGCAAGGCCTCCCTCTTCTACCATGGCCGTCGCACTTGGATAAATCGGTTTCTTAGCTTCTTTATTGCTGGACACAACTGTAGCAAAAGCTGACGCAACGGTATTGTCAATTGGAATCCAGATAGCATCAACCTTGCTAGTCATGACATTCATGGTTGATGCAATTTCATTGGTCGAAGGAACAGAGTATTCCTCTACCTTGAAGCCTGCCTCTTCAGCCAATTTTTTGAACTCTTCCACTTGAGTTTTAGAGTTATCTTCGCTGCTAGAGTATAGCGCACCGATAGTTTTGACATCTGGAGTCAATTTTTTAATCAGCTCTAGCTGTTGCTTAGCTGGATTGCGGTCAGAGACACCAGTGATATTGCCACCTGGCTTGTCAAGATTTTTCACTAGGTTTGCTCCGACCGGATCTGTGATAGCTCCCATGACGATAGGCTTGTCCTTAGTAGCTGCTGCCAGTCCTTGTGCAGACGGAGTCGCAATCCCAATCAGCACATCGTTGTCATTGGATACCAGCTGCTTGCTCATAGTAGAGACCTTACTCTGATCGCCCTCAGCATTCATAAAGTCAATCTTAATCTTGCCGCCCTTATAGCCTTCCTCAGCCAGACCATCCTGGATCCCTTTGTAAATCAAATCCAGCGAAGGGTGGCTGACATACTGCAGCACGCCGACCTTGACTGTCTGACTGTCGCCACTAGTCTTAGTGGTGTTGCCTTTGCTGTTCAAGCTGGAATAGACAATCCCACCGATTGCCAAAACGGCCAGAAGGCCTAGGATAGTGATTAATCGTTTGTTTTTCATGTTCTTTCTCCATTTCTATGTTTTATATTTTTTATCAATCCCTAAGGACGCCATCGTTTAAACATAGGCAATTCTCCTTGTTTTTTATAATAAGCAACAAAAAACCTCACACAGGTATTCTGTGTGAGGGCGTAAATCGCGGTGCCACCTCAATTATGGAAAATAGCTAATATTCCCCATATCTCTGTCTTGTCATCAAACAAGCTGCACTGTAAGGTGTGCCTACCGAATTCTTATTGTTTCAAATTCATTTTATCAATTAGCCCAATTTCGTAAAGATTTGCTGCTCATTTCCACCAACCACAAGCTCGCTAAAAACAAATGCATCTACTACTTTTCTAATTTCCTATATTTTAAGTTTTTCCTGAAAAGATGTCAAGACCTTTTTGAAAATTTTTATAAAATGTTCGGATTTAATTTATAGAGGCAGTTATAGGCAAAAATTAAATTGCTTTTTGGCGAGACTTTAGAAGCTTTTAGCTTGGTTTTTTGTTATAATTTTCTGTAGCAACTTTCAAGGAGAAAAACATGTCTTTCGACGGATTTTTTTTACACCACATGACAGAGGAGCTCCGCCGCGAATTGCTGGGCGGCCGTATTCAGAAGATTAATCAGCCTTTTGAACAGGAGCTGGTTTTACAGATTCGCAGCAATCGCAAAAGCCACAAGCTGCTCCTATCAGCCCACTCGGTCTTTGGGCGCGTCCAGCTGACAGATACCACGTTTGAAAATCCAGCTGTTCCCAATACCTTTATCATGGTCATGCGCAAATACCTGCAGGGCGCCGTTATTGAAGCTATCCAGCAGGTAGAGAATGACCGGATTTTGGAAATCAGCGTCTCCAATAAGAACGAAATCGGCGACAGCGTCGCTGTGACTCTAGTCATCGAAATCATGGGCAAGCATAGCAATATCATTCTCTTGGATAAGGCTAGCGGGAAAATTATTGAAGCCATCAAACACGTCGGATTTTCACAAAATAGCTATCGAACCATCCTGCCAGGCTCAACTTATGTCGCACCGCCTCAGACAAGCAGTCTCAATCCTTTCACTGTAGGCGATGAAAAGCTCTTTGAAATCCTACATACTGAAGACTTAGAGCCCAAACGCCTGCAGCAAATTTTTCAGGGATTGGGCCGGGATACGGCTACTGAACTCAGTGGCCGTCTGACAGCTGACAAGCTCAAAACTTTCCGATCCTTCTTTGCCAGTCCGACTCAGCCAAGCCTGACCGAAAAATCCTTTTCTGCTCTGCTATTTTCCGACAGCAAGACCCAAATGGCCACGCTATCCGAGCTTTTGGACACTTTCTATAAGGACAAGGCGGAACGCGATCGGGTCAACCAGCAGGCCAGCGAGCTCATCCGCCGAGTAGAAAATGAGTTGGAAAAGAACCGGAAAAAGCTGGGCAAGCAAGAGGAAGAGCTCCTAGCAACGGAGAATGCAGAAGAATTCCGCCAAAAAGGGGAACTCTTGACCACCTTTCTTCATCAGGTGCCCAACGACCAGGAACAGGTGGAGTTGGACAATTACTACACAGGTGAGAAGATTATCATCTCGCTTGACAAAGCCCTGACTCCCAACCAAAATGCCCAGCGCTATTTTAAACGCTACCAGAAGCTCAAGGAAGCTGTCAAACACCTGACCAGCCTGATCGAGGAGACTCGTGCTACTATACTCTACCTAGAGAGCGTGGAAACAGCCCTTTCTCAGGCCAGCCTGACTGAAATTGCAGAAATCCGAGAAGAACTAATCCAGACTGGCTTTATCCGCCGGCGCCAGAGAGAGAAAATCCAGAAAAGACAGAAACCGGAGAAATATTTGGCAACAGATGGCCAAACCATTATCCTAGTTGGCCGCAACAATCTACAAAATGATGAGCTGACGTTTAAGATGGCCAAGAAGGATGAGCTTTGGTTTCACGCTAAGGATATTCCAGGCAGTCATGTGGTCATCATAGGCAATCTTCAGCCCAGCGATGAAGTCAAGACAGACGCTGCCGAGCTAGCGGCCTACTTCTCCAAAGCCAGACTCTCTAATCTTGTCCAAGTAGATATGATTGAGACTAGGAAGCTCAACAAACCAACCGGTGGAAAGCCAGGATTTGTAACCTATACAGGCCAGAAAACCCTGCGCGTCACACCGGATGAAGAGAAAATTAAAAGCATGAGGATATAAAGCTACCCTCTTTAACTATCAAACTGACTTAGGAGCATGACGGCCATTAGCCAGCTGAAGCTGTCTATTATCTCCATCAACTCCAATAATTTTTTAAAAATAAACAGGTAGAACATAAGTTCTACCTGTTTTTGCGCTCTATCAAAATTCTTCTAGTTCATTAAATAGAATTTCTTCAAGCCTATGTTAGTCTTCTGACTTTTTCTTTCTCTTCTCTAATCCAATCAGTCCCAAGCCAGATACTCCCGCAAGTAAGCTTGCAGCTAAGTATGAGGTTTCTTCTGTACCAGTCTTAGGAAGGGATTTTGCACCCTCACTCTTAGAAAGAGACGGTGGTGCAGGTGTAATCGTCCGCTCCGGCTGAACAGGATTTTCTGTCACAGTCGGAACGTAAACCGCTGAAATCGTCTGACCATTGCGGTCTTTGCGAATCACTGTTACGCCGTCAGCTTGACCGACAAAGCCCGTTTCCGGTACAAAGGTCACAGTACCATCTGGCGCAATCGTGTAAGTACCTTGGCCTGGAACAGCCTTTTCGGTGCTGCCATCCTCGAAAGTTGGCGGAACGGTTGGATCCACGTCTCCTTCAAAGATAGGTTTACCAGTCTGAGGCTGGCCTTTAAGCCCCGTACTTCCACTGTCTATAGTATCAGTGCTTCCCAATACAGTCGGAGTATAGGTCGCTGTTACGGCATTGCCATAAATATCTGAACGCTTCACGATAACTCCGCGAGCAGTTCCGACAAAGTCGGCTTCCGGTACAAAGGTTACTGCTCCTAGCATATTGAACCTATATGTTCCCTCACCTGGAACAACCTTTTCTGTACTGCCATCCGCAAAGGTCGGAGCTACTGCTTGATCAATCGTCCCTTCAAAGGTTGGCGTGCCCGTTTGAGCTTGGCCTTTGCGACCGCTGGACACACTGTCCTTGCTAGTTGATGGTGCAACCACGGTCGGAACATAGCGAGCCGTCACTGATGTGCCATTCTTATCACGACGGACAAGGGTCACACCGCTTCCCTGACCAAGGAAATCAGCTTCTGGAGTGAAGGTGACTGTCCCATCTGGTGTGATGGTATATGTTCCCTGACCTGGAATGGTCTTTTCCTTACTTCCATCTTCGAAAGTTGGTTCAACTGTTTCATCAATTGGAACCAATGGATCACCTGCTTCAAATACAGGTTTGCCGGTTTGAACATGACCCTTGATATTCGTAGAGGTCGCATCTTTACCAGTTGGAGTTACCTTGACAAACTCTGGACTGTAAGTGGCAGTCACTGGTGTGCCGTTCTTATCAACTCGTTTCACAGTGATTGGGTCTGGTTTACCAACAAACTGCTTGTCTGGAGTGAAGGTCACTGCCCCGTCTGGTGCGATGGTATAAGTTCCTTGACCTGGGATGGTCTTCTTCTTACTGCCATCTGCGAAAGTTGGCTCAACTGACTCATCAATTGGAACCAGAGGATCGCCACCTTGGAAGCTTGGGGTGCCAGTTTGTGGAACACCCTGAGGGCCTGTGCTAGTCGCATTGGTGCTAGTAGGAGTCACTTCTTTCACTACTGCTTGGTACTTGACGGTAACAGCGGTGCCATTAGCATCCACACGAGTCAATTCGAGTTCTGGTGTTTCACCCTTGAACTGTTTATCTGGGGTAAAGGTTACCTTGCCATTTGCATCCACTTCGAACTTACCGACATTCGGTACTTCTTTGACAGAAGAACCATTGTCAAATAACGGAGTCGAACCAGCCGGGAATGGAACAGAGTCATGGCCTGGGGTGAAGGTGACTTTTCCTTCTTGAACCTGACCCTGCAGGCCTTCTGTCTTCTCACCAGTTCCTGTAGGAATCACTTTCGTAAACTCTGGACTGTAGGTCGCTGTCACTGGTGTGCCGTTCTTGTCAACACGTTTCACAATTACTGAATCTGGCTTACCTACAAATTGCTTGTCTGGCGTGAAAGTCACTGCGCCATCCGGAGTGATGGTATATGCTCCTTGACCTGGAATGGTCTTCTCTTTACTTCCATCTTCAAAGGTAGGCTCTACTGTTTCATCAATTGGAACAAGTGGATTACCACCTGTGAAGGTTGGGGAACCGGTTTGTGGAACGCCCTGAGGACCTGTACTAGTCACATTAGTACCCGTTGGAGTTACCTTGGAAAACTCTGGACTGTAAGTGGCAGTCACTGGTGTGCCGTTCTTATCAACACGTTTCACAGTAACTGGATCTGGCTTCCCTACAAACTGCTTCTCTGGGGTGAAGGTCACTGCCCCATCTGGTGCAATAGTGTATGTTCCCTGACCTGGAATGTTCTTCTTCTTGCTGCCATCTGCGAAGATAGGCTCTACTGTTTCATCAATCGGAACTAGTGGGTCACCGCCTGTGAAGGTTGGGGTACCAGTTTGCGGAAGACCTTGATGTCCTGTGCTTGTTGCATTGGTGCTGGTTGGAATCACTTCTTTCACTGCTGCTTGATATTTGACGGTTACTGGAGTTCCATTCGCATCAGTCCGAGTCAATTCCAGTTCTGGCGTTTCCCCCTTGAATTGCTTGTCTGGTGTGAAAGTTACCTTACCGTCTGCGTCCACTTCGAACTTACCGACATTTAACACTTCTTTAACTGCTGAACCATTATCAAACAGTGGAGTTGAGCCCGCTGGGAATGGAACGGAATCATGGCCTGGAGTGAAGATAACATGACCTTCTTGAACCTGACCTTGCAAGCCTTCTGTCTTATCACCAGTACCAGTTGGAGTTACTTTAGTGAACTCTGGACTGTATGTTGCAGTTACTGGCGTGCCATTCTTATCGACGCGTTTTACAGAGATTGGATTCGGTTTACCTACAAATTGCTTGTCTGGCGTGAAAGTCACTGCGCCATCTGGAGCAATCGTGTATGTTCCTTGACCTGGAATAGTCTTCTCCTTACTTCCATCTCCGAAAGTTGGCTCAACTGTTTCATCAATTGGAACTAGTGGATCACCACCCGCAAAGGTTGGAATGCCAGTTTGAGGGACACCTTGAGGACCTGTGCTAATCGCATTGGTGCTGATTGGAGTTACCTTGGTAACGGTCGGTGTATAAGTAGCAGTAACTTCAGTACCATTCTTATCCACACGTTTCACAGTGACTGGTGTTGGTGTACCAATATACTGTTTCTCTGGAGTAAAGGTGACAGAACCATCTGAGTTGATAGTGTATTCCCCTACTCCCTGAACAGTCTTCTTAGACTGACCGTCTTCGAAGGTCATTGGAGAATCCATATCAATTGGAACAGCTGAGTCGCCAGGAGTGAAAGTAGGCGTCCCCTTTTGTGGTTGACCTTGAATGCCAGTTGATTCAGCATTGGTGCTAGTAGGCATTACCCTTGTTACCGTTGGCGTATAGGTAGCAGTCACTTCTGTTCCGTTTTTATCTACACGTTTAACAGTAACTGAAGCTGGGGTCCCCACATACTGTTTGTCTGGGGTAAAGGTGATAGTACCATCTGAGTTGATGGTATATTCCCCTACTCCTTGAACCGTCTTCTTAGGTTGACCATCTTCAAATGTCATTGGAGAATCCATATCAATCGGAACAAGTGAATCACCACCTTGGAAGCTTGGGCTACCTGTTTGCGGAACACCCTGAGGACCTGTGCTAGTCGCATCGGTGCTTCTTGGAACCACTTCTTTCACCACTGCTTGGTATTTGACTGTAACAGGAGTGCCATTGGCATCGGTGCGAGTCAATTCAAGTTCCGGTGTCTCACCCTTAAACTGCTTGTCTGGCGTGAAGGTCACTTTACCATTTGCATCTACTTCAAACTTACCGACATTCTGTACTTCTTTCACTGTTGAATTATTATCAAACAATGGTGTTGAATTCGCAGGGAATGGAACTGAGTCATGGCCAGGTGTGAAGGTAACTTTACCTTCTTGAACTTGACCTTGCAGGCCTTCTGTCTTGTTTCCAACACCAGTTGGCTTTACAGCTGTCACTGTTGCTTGGTATTTTGCCTTAGCAAGAGTACCATTGACATCTGCGCGACTGACTTCAATTTCTGGTGTTTTACCTACAAATGTCTTGACCGGTGTAAAGGTAATATTACCATCAATATCCACTTCAAACTTGCCAACATTTTCAATTTCTTTCACATTGGTACCAGTGTCAAAAACTGGGGTACTGTCTACTGAAAAGCCAACTTCTGGTCTTCCTGCTTCAAAAGTAATTTTACCATTCTGAACCAATCCTTGTGGACCTTCAGTCCGATCGCCAGTTGCGTTTGGAATAACTTCTTCAACAGTAGGAGTGTATCTAGCAATAACTTCCGTTCCATTCGCATCTACACGTTTGACCGTCACTGGGGTCGCCTTGCCAGTAAATTTCTTCTCCGGCTTAAAAGTAATGGAACCATCTGAATTAATAGTATAAGTTCCTTGATCAGCTACTACTAACGTGTCAGTCCCATTTTCAAAGGTCATGGGTTTGGTCATATCGATTGGGACTTCTTGGTCACCTGGGGTAAAGATCGGCTTGCCGCTTTGTGGTTGTCCTTGCAGGCCTGTTGACTCAGCATTGGTGCTTCTTGGTGTGACCCGTGTTACCGTTGGCGTGTAAGTAGCAGTAACTTCAGTGCCATTCGTATCTACACGTTTAACTGTAACTGGTGTTGGTGTACCAACATATTGCTTTTCTGGAGTGAAAGTAATCGAGCCATCTGACTCAATGACATAAGTACCGACCTTGTCTACCTTCTTAGTTGTTTGATTATCTTCAAAGGTCATTGGTTGGGCTATATCAATCGGCACAGCTTTGTCACCCGCAGTGAAAATAGGTGTACCTGATTGTGGTAGACCTTGAAGACCAGTGCTAGTCGCATTGGTACCTGTAGGAACCACTTCTTTCACCACTGCTTGGTATTTGACTGTAACAGGAGTGCCATTCACATCTGCTCGAATCAATGTCAGCTCAGGAGTGGTTCCCTTAAACTGCTTGTCTGGCGTGAAGGTCACCTTACCATTAGCATCCACTTCAAATTTACCAACGTTTAGGACCTCTTTAACAGTCAAACCATTGTCAAAGAGCGGAGTTGTTTCAGCTGGAAACGGCACAGAATCATGACCTGGTGTGAAGGTAACACGGCCTTCTTGAACCTGACCTTGCAATCCTTCTGTCTTATCACCAGTACCAGTCGGAGTTACCTTTGTAACAGTCGGTGTATAGGTTGCTCTTACTTCGGTGCCATTTTCGTCAACTCGTTTGACAGTAACGGGTGCTGGGGTCCCGACGTATTGTTTATCTGGGGTAAAGGTAATAGAACCATCTGAATTAATGGTGTATTCCCCTATGCCAGCAACTGTCTTCTTAGGCTGACCGTCATCAAAGGTCATGGGCTTGGTCATATCGATTGGGACCGCTGGGTCGCCTTCCTTGAAGATCGGCGTTCCTGTTTGTGGCACCCCTTGAGGACCTGATGAAGTAGCAGGTGTGCTGGTTGGTGTGACCTTGGTCACGTTAGGTGTATAGGTAGCAGTCACTTCTGTGCCGTTGGCATCTAAGCGTTTAACCGTAACTGGTGTCGCCTTGCCAGTGAATTGCTTAAGCGGCTTGAAGGTAATGGTATCATCTGAATTGATAGTATAAGTTCCTTCATTCGCCACTTCCAAGGTGTCCGTCCCATTTTCAAAAGTCATGGCTTTGCTCATGTCAATTGGGATTTGTTGGTCACCTGCAGTGAAAGTTGGCTTACCACTTTGTGCTTGACCTTGAAGACCAGTTGATTCAGCATTGGTACTTCTTGGCGTTACTTGGGTTACCTTAGGTTGATAACGTGCTCGGTGTGCTTTACCGTCGGTATCACTGACTTGAACTACCACTGGGTCTGGCGTGCCATAAAAAGTCTTGATAGGCTTGAAGGTCACTTGGCCGGTATTTGGATCCAATTCATAGGTTCCCACTTGCTGGCCATTGGCCATGGCAGGCACCGTATTGTCTGTTACTAGCCGTCCATTCGCATCCACGAAGCTAGCCGGACGAGAAGCATCTGGCGTAACAGGGGGCGTATTCGCATCATCATCGTTAAAGACTAACGTTTTGTTTTGTTCCAGTCCCTGAAGACCACTTGATTCGTAGTTTGGAATCTTACGAACTGTCGGCACATAACGGCCGTCCATACTAGTCAATTGATCATTTTTATTAGGGTCAGAAGCATCCGTCGAAGCCCAACCAGTCGAGGTACCATTGCTGTCAGTCCAACGAATATTAATTCCATCAGCAGTTCCAGAAAAGTCCGCATTTGGAGTGAAAGCAACTTGAATATCATTGCCATTGACGGTCAAGCGATAGGTCCCTTCTGGACGAATATAGTTGCCATCAACGGCTGTCAGAACTTGGCCTTGCTTATCCAAAACCTGAGGCGCTTGGGTGCTCATAATTGCATTGATACTGTCGTCTGAGCGATCCGTTCCTTTAGGTGTGAAGTGAAGAATCGCAGTTTGAGTCTCGCCTGTAAAGCCGTCTGTAGTCTGCTTCTCCCCCTTTGGAGGATAAATGCGGTGCAAGAGCATATCTTCTACTTCACCGCTAAAGGCAATACCAGTTGGTTGCTCAATATCGCCTTTATTAGTCGCAATTCGGAAACGCATACCCAATTTGTCCACTTGACCGCCACTAATATTGGGGTTGGCATTGAAGGTCAAGGTATAGTCACCAGCAGCTGTAATCTCTTGTAGGTTGCTACCTTCGCTTTCATTGAAGACTCCATCATTGTTGAAGTCTATCCATGCCTTGACATAAGATTTAGCATTACCATTTGGGTTAGCTTTGATTTTAATTGTGTAAGTTCCATTTTTTGCTTTGTCTAAATCAAGCAAATCATTAGAAGCACTTAATTGATCGTCCGCTAGTAATTGGCTGGCCCCCTCGTCCTTGTGTTCCTTTTTATCATCCAGAACCCAATTATTAGCTGTATCAACATCAATGTCTGCTGGAGTAGTCCCTAAGTAAGGCTGATTAATTAGCTTACCAGTCAGAGAATCACGACCTGAAATGGTATGGAAGGCTTCGCCATAAGTCGCTGGCGCATCACTGCCATCCACCACTAAGAATCCCATCATCATAGCCTGTTGCCCAGATGATGCTACATAGAAACCGACTTCAGATGCCCCACGCGTCATCACCACAGGAACCGTCCGTTCGTTAGAGCGGTTTGGCCCAAAGACCTGAGTCCCCAAGCCACCTGTCACTGTATCCGGACTGAGGTATTTATACCAGTCTACGCTTGTATCTCTTAAGATTAAGAGACCTCTTCTTTTTACATTTTCATCATCCAACATTTGCTTGGTAATAACGGTATAGGCTTCTTTGGCAGTACTCTTATTCTTCCATTCACCGAGATATTCCCATCCTTCTCCGTTAGTAGTGAAGATAGCAAATTCACCTGGGTTGGCATCTTCACCATCGGCCATAACCACCGTAGGGGCTACGCGCTTGCCTAGATAGGTAGCTTCAATTTGGAATTTTACTCCCCAGTTGGTTGAGTTCTCTGGGTAAACCAGCTGGGTCTTTCGTCCTTGCGTATTGAACCCTTGATCACGGATGGCAGTCCATTGATTCTGAATAGCTCCTGTCACCGAAGGAGGGGTTTGACCATACTTTGCTGCAGACTTTAAATATCCATTCTGAGCATTTGGGTCATAAGTATTTGCTGTCGGTGTTCCTTCAACCCGTTTTCTATAAGTTTCAGTCGAGTTAAAAGGTTTAAGTTCAGTGACCGTCAGGGTTACTTCATAGCCCGGTGAAATTTCCTTTTTGAAGGTAGTTCCTACTTGGAGTCCGCCTCGTGAATCCAATCCTTTCCAACTTGCAGTATCCGAAAAATCAAGCCAAGTAATCTGTTTGGCTAATTGGGTACTATCTTTCTTGACAGATTCCTCCAAGCTTGGTTTAGGTACTCGTGGCGTAGAGGTAGCATCATCTGCCCCAGCTGGTCCAGTACCTATCGGAACTCCTGTTGTTACGCTGTTCTGTTGTCCAGTAGTTGCCGCATCCCGTCTCACGCGACGAGAGCGATTAGGCTGAGCTAGATCTGCGGTTGCTTCTGACTTTTCAGCCGCGTTAGATGTTTCTGGCTGAACAGTGATTGGTTGAGTATTCTCAACTGGTTTAGTTGCTGTAGATTCAGTAGATCCTTCAACTTTCTCAGGCTCTGAGCTTCTTGGACTAGGATTATCATCTGATTGAGGAATCTCAGTAGCAGAAGCAAGTGCTGAACTTTCTTTTGCTTGTATATGTTCAGAAGCAACAGTTTCAGCAGAATTCACTGATGATTCGGCTATTCCTGTTTGCGAAACTTCGTTTTGGACACCAGAATCACTAGCTTCGTCAGCACTAACTTGTGCCGCTGCTCCCAAAAGAAGCAGGGTTGACAAGAGCACAGAACAAACACCGACGTTTAGTTTTCGAATCGAAAACTTACGCAGGTGAAGATTAAATAAATCTTTTCCCATAATAATCTCCTAAATAATCATCTAGTTACAATAGTTTTATTATACAACATTCAGTTTTAATTAGCTATATATATAACTATAATTATATAAATTTTTTTAAAAATGGACATAAAGTGCTTTTCAGTCTATTTTTTAAAACAAAAGAAAAAATAAACCATAGAAAAATCCTTATAAATTAAATAAATCTAAGGATATTTCAGATTCTACTTTAATATTTTAGAAATGCTATTATTATGAAGTTTTTAAGAGTTTTTCTCTTTGGATATAAAGAAAAAAGATTCACTAACGAATCTTTTCCCTTTTATTTTAGTATCTAAGAAACCCAAATTCTTAAATTTTATTCTTCAGACTTTTTCTTTCTCTTCTCTAAGCCAATCAGTCCCAAACCTGATACTCCCGCAAGTAAGCTTGCAGCCAAGTATGAGGTTTCTTCTGTACCAGTCTTAGGAAGAGCTTTTGCTTTTGCACCCTCGCTTTTGGAAAGTGATGGAGGTGCAGGTGTAATCGTCCGCTCTGGCTGAACAGGATCTTCTGTCACAGTCGGAATGTAGACTGCTGAAATCGTCTGACCATTTCGGTCTTTGCGAATCACTGTCACACCGTCAGCTTGACCGACAAAGCCAGTTTCCGGTACAAAGGTCACAGTGCCATCTGGCGCAATCGTATAAGTACCTTGGCCTGGAACAACCTTTTCGGTACTGCCATCCTCGAATGTTGGCGGAACGGTTGGATCCACGTCTCCTTCAAAGATTGGTTTACCAGTCTGCGGCTGGCCTTTGAGACCAGTGCTGCTGGTATCTTCTGTATCAGTGCTTCCCAAAACAGTTGGGGTATAGGTAGCCGTCACGGCATTGCCATAAATATCTGAACGCTTCACGACAACTCCGCGAGCAATTCCGACAAAGTCGGCTTCTGGCACAAAGGTCACAGCTCCCAGAACGGTGAATCTGTAAGTTCCTTCGCCTGGGACAACCATTTCGGTGCTGCCATCCGCAAAGGTCGGAGCTACTGCCTGGTCAATCGCCCCTTCAAAGGTTGGCGTGCCCGTTTGAGCTTGACCCTTGCGACCGCTGGACACACTGTCCTGACTGGTCGATGGTGCAACCACGGTCGGAATATAGCGAGCCGTAACTGAGCTGCCATTCTTATCGCGACGGACAAGGGTCACACCGCTTCCCTGACCAAGGAAATCAGCTTCTGGAGTGAAGGTGACTGTCCCATCTGGTGTGATGGTATATGTTCCCTGACCTGGAATGGTCTTTTCCTTACTTCCATCTTCGAAAGTTGGTTCAACTGTTTCATCAATTGGAACCAATGGATCACCTGCTTCAAATACAGGTTTGCCGGTTTGAACATGACCCTTGATATTCGTAGAGGTCGCATCTTTACCAGTTGGAGTTACCTTGACAAACTCTGGACTGTAAGTTGCAGTGACTGGAGTGCCGTTTTTATCGACACGTTTCACGGTGATTGGATCGGGTTTTCCTACAAATTGCTTGTCTGGAGTGAAAGTCACTGCTCCATCTGGAGTAATGGTGTATGTTCCTTGACCTGGAATGGTCTTTTCCTTGCTTCCATCTTCGAAGCTTGGCGCAACGGTTTCATCGATTGGAACAAGTGGGTCACCACCTTGGAAGCTTGGGGTACCCGTTTGAGGAACACCCTGAGGACCTGTGCTGGTTACATTGGTGCCTGTTGGAGTTACCTTGACAAACTCTGGACTGTAAGCTGCAGTGACTGGAGTTCCGTTTTTATCAACACGTTTTACTGTGATTGGATCTGGTTTGCCTACAAATTGCTTGTCTGGTGTAAAGGTCACTGAGCCATCTGGGGCAATGGTGTAAGTTCCTTGACCTGGAATGCTCTTCTTCTTGCTTCCATCTTCGAAGCTTGGCGCAACGGTTTCATCGATTGGAACCAATGGATCACCACCTTGGAAGCTTGGGGTACCGGTTTGCGGAACGCCCTGAGGGCCAGTGCTAGTCACATTAGTACCTACCGGTGTCACCTTAGTAACGGTTGGAGTGTAGGTAGCAGTGACTGGAGTACCATTTTTATCCACTCGCTTAACGGTAACTGGATCTGGCTTCCCTACAAACTGCTTGTCTGGTGTGAAGGTCACTGTACCATCTGGTGCAATCGTGTAAGTTCCTTGACCTGGAATGTTCTTCTCTTTACTTCCATCTGCAAAGGTCGGTTCAACTGTTTCATCAATCGGAACTAGTGGGTCACCGCCTGTGAAGGTTGGGGTGCCAGTTTGTGGAACACCTTGGGGGCCAGTGCTAGTTGCGTTAGTGCTAGTTGGCGTTACCTTAGTCACAGTTGGTGTGTAAATTGCGGTTACTTCAGTTCCATTCTTATCCACACGTTTTACTGTAACTGGTGTTGGTATGCCAACATACCGTTTCTCAGGTGTAAAGGTGATAGAACCATCTGAGTTAATAGTGTATTCCCCTACTCCCTGAACAGTCTTCTTAGACTGACCATCTTCGAAAGTCATTGGACTATTCATGTCAATTGGAACAGCTGAGTCGCCAGGAGTGAAAGTAGGTGTACCTGATTGTGGGATACCTTGAGGACCTGTGCTAGTCGCATCGGTGCTGGTTGGGATTACTTGAGTCACTGTAGGTTGGTAAACTGCTTCTGCTGTAGAACCGTTCTTATCCCTTACACGAAGACGCGCAGGAGTAGGCGTTCCATGGAAATCAGACGCAGGTTGGAAACTAATATCTCCATTAGCTTGAACAGTGTAAGTTCCTTGTAGCTTGCCACTTGCATCATAAACAGGCAGACTATTAGCTTGTTGAATTTGCCCATTAACTACAAATTGTGGTCCCTCCGGCGCTAAAGGCACAGTAGCAGTCTGTCCATTAATACTTGCTTGACCTGGAGTAAAGTTTAGGTGACTCGTTTGAAGTTTCCCTTGTAAACCAGTAGACTGTGTATCTTGACCAGTTGGGGTTGCGGCCTTAACTTCAGCTTGATAAGTAGCGGTTACTTCTGTCCCGTTCACATCAACACGTTTAACAGATTCAGCACTTGGACGGCCAGTGTAGCTAGGAACCGGTTGGAAGGTTACACGACTTGCGTTATCAACCATATAAGTTCCAACATTCGGAACAACCTTAGTTGTTTGACCGTTATCAAAAGTTGGAGCAACTGCCTCATTAATTGGCACACGATTATCACCTGGCTTAAAGGTCAAATTACCAGATTGTTCAGCACCTTGAATACCTTCAGAGCTTGCTCCTTGTGCTGTTGGAACAACACGCGTTACTGTTGGTTGATAGGTTGCACGGTGCTCTGTTCCATCGGTATCATGCAATTGTAGGTTAACAGGGTCAACCGTTCCCACAAATGACTTATTCGGAGTGAAAGTCACACGCCCAGTAGCTGGATCTAATTCAAAGGTTCCCACTTCTTGGCCTTGCGATGTTGCCTTCGCGCTTGTTCCAACAATACGATTGCCATCAACATCCAAGAAAAAGGCAGGGTTCGTTATAGATGGTTGAGCAGGTGTCTTAGCAGGATTGCCATCATTAAAGACAATATCTTGTACTTGAGGCAAACCTTGTGCATCCGTCGAACGATGTTCCGTGAAGTTCAAAACAGTCGGAATATAGCGAGCATCCATATTATTCAACTTATCGTTGATAACAGGTTCTCCATTATTCTTCGCAATCCAATCTGTACTTGCACCATTAGTATCAACACGGCGGATATTAATTCCTTGAGTAGTACCGATATAGCCAGTGCTAGGTTCAAATATCACATCCACATTTGCACCATTGGCTGTTACTTTATATCGTCCCTCAGGAGTACTGTACCAACCGTCGCCATCTGCTGTTAATGTATGACCTGCATTGTCCAAAACAAGAGGTGCTACAGTTGTATCAATAGCCGCTTTCTTGCTTTCATCATTTTGATCAATACCTTGAGGTGTAAACTGAAGAGTAGCTTTCTGACGCTGGCCGATTATTCCCGTACTTTCCTTCTTTTCTCCCTTTGGTGGATAGGTCAAGATGACTTCTAAGTCTTCAACTTCCCCACTAAAGGCTGTTCCTGTAGGTTTTTCAATATCTCCCTTATTCAGGGCAATACGGACCCGCATTCCCAGCTTGCTAACTGCAGGATTGGTCATCGCTGGATTATTCTTAAAATTAACAGTATAGTCACCAGCCGTTGTTACTTCAGTAAATTCGCTGGCCTCATTTTCATCAAAAACACCATTTTGATTGAAATCAATCCAAGCACGGACATAAGCCTTGCTATTGCCATTGGCTGAGGCTTGGAGACGAACTGAGTAGTCACCATTTTGAAGACGATTAACTCGGAAGAGGTTATTTGTCTTACCAGTCAAATCAGAAGGCAAGAGCTGAACAACCCCTTCGTCTGCGTGATCAGTATCGTCATCATGTCTCCAGTCATTACCCGAAGTAGTATCAATATCAGCTTCAACTCGTCCCAAGAATGGCTGAGGAGTTCTTGCACCTGTATTGGCATCATAACCAGAAATAGCATGAATAGCATTTCCATAAGAAGCTGGTGCATCTCCCTCATCTACTACCATAAAACCAATCATAGCAGCTTGCTGACCAGAAGAAGCAATATAAATCCCAACTTCTGAAGCCCCACGTGTCATCACAATCGGAACTGTGTGATCTTTAGAAGTATTAGGACCAAAGACCTGAGAACCTAAGCCTCCTGTTTTTTGATCTGGATTAGTAAAAGCAGTCCAGTCAATGACAGGTACAGTCGCATCATCCCCTATGTATTGACCATATCTATTAGGATTCATTGGGTCATAAGTTTCGGTAATTACAGCACCATCTGGCCGAACGCGTTTCCATTCTGCCAAGTGTTCCCAACCTTGGCCATTGGTCGTGAAGATAGCATACTCCCCTGGGTTGGCCTCTTCTCCATCTGACATGATAACTGTTGCTTTTACAGGTTTTCCAAGGTAAGTCGCTTCTACCTTGAATTTTATTCCATAACTAGCACCATTTTTAGGGACTAGTAATTGAGTCTTTCGACCATTGGTATTAATCCCTTGGTCTCGGACGGCTGTCCATTGATTCTGTTCCGCTCCTATAATTTTCGGTCTAGCTGAATCTCCCTCGACTTCTTGTTTTTGAAATTCTTCTTTTACATATTTAAACCAAGTATTTTTCGCATTCGGATCATAGCTGTTTTCATACGCAGTACCCTTGACGCGGTCACGATAAATCTCTGTTGAGTGGAAGGGTTTTAATTCCGTCACTGTCAGTTTGATACGATAGCCTGGAGAAATTTCTTTCTCATAGACAGTACCAACTTTAAAGGAATCATCCGTATCTAAGTTTCTGATGGCGCTTCTATCACCGAGATCCAGCCAGTTGATCTGCTTCATCAACTCCGTTGGGTTCTTTTTTTCAGAGTCAGCCAAAGTAGGCTTTTCAATTGTGTTGTTAGGATCACCATCTCGCAGACCAGTAGGTGCCGCATCCCGTCTTACCCGACGAGAGCGACTAGGCTGAGGAGTCTCTGCGACTGCTGCTGGTTGAGCAGGATCTGGTTGGGTATTTTCCTCAGACTTAACTTCTGTGGGAACAACAGGTGATGCAGAGGTAGTTTCTGCTGCCGGCTGCTCACTTGTTGACTTGCCATCTGAATAAGACCTTGCTGTCGTTACAGCAGATGCATCTTCTGCCTGAGCTGAAATAGTGGCAGGATTACTTTCCTCAGCTGGTGAATTTAGCGGCTCTGCAGTATTTACTGAGGAGTCAGCTATACCTATTTCAGAAACATCGTTTTGAGTCCCAGAAGAAACAGTCTCATCAGCGCTAACCTGCGCAGCTGCTCCCAAAAGAAGCAAGGTCGATAAGAGCACAGAACAAACACCGACGTTTAGTTTTCGAATCGAAAACTTACGCAGGTGTGGATTAAACAAATCTTTTCCCATAATAATCTCCTAAATAATCATTTAATTACAACTGCTTTATTATACACTATTCTATTTTGCTTAGCTATATATATAACTATAATTATGGAATTTTTATCGAGAAATAGACACTTTTTTTAAAATGGTCTATTTTTAAAAAAAGAAAGATTCATAAACGAATCTTTCCTCTTTTAATTTAGTGGTTATAACCTAAGTTCCTACATCTTAATCTTCAGACTTTTTCTTTCTCTTGTCTAAGCCAATAAGTCCTAAACCAGATACTCCCGCAAGTAAGCTTGCAGCCAAGTATGAGGTTTCTTCTGTACCTGTCTTAGGAAGGGCTTTTGTACTCTCGCTCTTGGAAAGAGACGGTGGTGCAGGTGTAATCGTCCGCTCTGGCTGAACAGGATCTTCTGTCACAGTCGGAACGTAGACTGCTGAAATAATCTGGCCATTGCGGTCTTTGCGAATCACTGTCACACCGTCAGCTTGACCGACAAAGCCCGTTTCCGGTACAAAGGTCACAGTGCCATCTGGCGCAATCGTGTAAGTACCTTGACCTGGAACAACCTTTTCGGTGCTGCCATCCTCGAAAGTTGGCGGAACGGTTGGATCCACATCCCCTTCAAAGATAGGCTTGCCGGTCTGAGGCTGGCCTTTAAGACCAGTGCTGCTGATATCTTCTGTATCAGTGCTTCCCAAGACAGTTGGGGTATAAGTAGCCGTCACGGCATTGCCATAAATATCTGAACGCTTCACGACAACTCCGCGAGCAGTTCCGACAAAGTCAGCTTCTGGAACGAAGGTCACTGCCCCTAGCATATTGAACCTGTAAGTTCCCTCACCCGGGACAACCATCTCTGTGCTGCCGTCCGCAAAGGTCGGTGCTACTGCCTGGTCAATCGCCCCTTCAAAAGTTGGAGTGCCCGTTTGAGCTTGGCCCTTGCGGCCACTGGACACACTGTCCTTGCTGGTTGATGGTTCAACCACGGTTGGAACATAGCGAGCTGTAACTGAGGTGCCATTCTTATCATGGCGGACAAGAGTCACACCGCTTCCCTGACCAAGGAAATCAGCTTCTGGAGTGAAAGTGACTGTACCGTCTGATGAGATAGTGTACGTTCCTTGACCTGGAATGGTCTTTTCCTTACTTCCGTCTTCGAAGCTTGGCTCAACTGACTCATCAATTGGAACCAATGGATCACCTGCTTCGAAGACAGGTTTGCCAGTCTGAACATGGCCCTTGATATTTGTAGATGTGGTATCTTTACCGGTTGGGACTACTGCTTTCACTATTGCTTGATATTTGACAATAACAGGAGTTCCGTTAGCGTCTAAACGAATTAATCCCAGTTCTGATGTTTCGCCCTTGAATTGTTTTATTGGGGTGAAGGTCACCTTGTTATCCGCATCCACTTCGAACTTACCAACATTTGGCACTTCTTTAATATTCTTTCCGTTACCAAAGAGTGGAGTCGAACCAGCTGGGAATGGAACTAATTTATGTCCTGGCGTGAAAGTCACTTGACCTTTTTGAACCTGACCTTGCAGACCTTCTGTCTTTGTGCCAGTACCTATCGGAGTTACCTTGGTGAACTCTGGACTGTAGGTCGCAGTCACTGGTGTACCATTCTTATCTACTCGTTTCACAGAGATTGGATCTGGCTTGCCTACGAATTGCTTGTCTGGTGTGAAAGTCACTACGCCATCTGGAGTGATGGTGTACGTTCCCTGACCTGGAATGGTCTTCTGCTTGCTTCCATCTGCAAAGGTTGGCTCAACAGTCTCATCAATCGGAACTAGTGGGTCCGCACCTTTGAAAGTTGGAGTCCCTGTTTGCGGAAGGCCTTGTGGGCCAGTGCTCGTCACGGTGGTACCTGTTGGAGTTACCTCTTTCACTACTGCTTGGTACTTAACTGTAACAGGGGTACCATTGGCATCGGTGCGAGTCAATTCGAGTTCTGGTGTTTCTCCCTTGAATTGCTTGTCTGGAGTGAAAGTAACCTTGCCGTCCGCATCCACTTCGAACTTACCAACATTTGGAACCTCCTTAACAGCTGCACCATTGTCAAACAGTGGAGTTGAACCTGCTGGGAATGGAACTGAGTCATGGCCTGGAGTGAAGGTGACTTGCCCTTCTTGGACTTGGCCTTGCAGACCTTCTGTCTTGGCTCCAGTACCAGTCGGAGTTACCTTGGTAAACTCTGGACTGTAGGTAGCCGTCACTGGAGTGCCGTTCTTATCAACACGTTTCACAGTGATTGGATCAGGTTTGCCTACAAACTGCTTGTCTGGAGTAAAGTTCACTGCGCCATCGGGAGTGATGGTGTACGTTCCCTGACCTGGAATCGTCTTTTTCTTGCTACCATCGTCGAAGCTTGGCTCGACTGAGTCATCAATTGGAACCAGCGGATCACCACCTGTGAAGGTTGGAGTACCCGTTTGAGGCAGGCCTTGAGGACCGGTGCTGGTCGCGGCAGCGCCTATCGGAGTCACTTTCTCAACAGTTGGTGTGTACTTAGCCGTCACTGGTGTACCATTCTTATCCACTCGCTTAACAACAACCGGATCTGGTGTCCCAACAAATTGCTTGTCCGGTGTGAAAGTGACAGAACCATCTGGTGCCACTTCAAAGATACCGACATTTGGAACCACCTTGCGCTTACTTCCATCATCGAAAGTCGCTGGAGTGTCATTATCCAGTGGCACATCCGGGTCGCCACCGACAAAGTTTGGTTTACCCGTTTGTGGTTGGCCTTGTGGGCCAGTGCTGGTTGAGGTGGTGCCTGTTGGAGTTACCTCTTTCACTACCGCTTGGTACTTAACTGTAACAGGGGTACCATTGATATCAGTGCGAGTCAATTCAAGTTCTGGCGTTTCGCCCTTGAATTGTTTGTCTGGAGTGAAAGTAACCTTACCGTCTGCATCCACTTCGAACTTACCGACATTCGGCACTTCTTTTACTGCAGAACCATTGTCGAACAGCGGAATTGAACCAGCTGGGAATGGAACTGAATCATGACCAGGCGTGAAGGTGACTTTGCCTTCTTGGACCTGGCCTTGAAGACCTTCTGTCTTAGTTCCGGTACCTGTCGGAGTAACAGCAGTTACAGTCGCTTGGTAGTTAGCCTTAGCTACTGTACCATTTACATCTGTGCGGCTGAGTTCGATTTCCGGTGTCTTACCAACAAACGTTTTAACTGGAGTAAAGGTGACATTCCCTTCTCCGTCTACTTCGAACTTACCAACTTTGGCAATTTCTTTCAGATTAGTACCGGTATCAAAGACTGGCGTGCTATTCTCAGGGAAACCTACTTGTGGACTTCCTGCTTCAAAAGTAATCTTACCTTTTTGAACTTGGCCTTGAAGCCCCTCTGTCTGAGCACCTGTTGCTCTTGGAGTCACTTTCTCAACAGTAGGTGTGTACTTAGCCGTCACTGGCGTACCATTCTTATCCACTCGCTTAACAACAACTGGGTCTGGTGTGCCAACATATTGCTTGTCAGGTGTGAAAGTGACAGATCCATCTGGTTCCACTTCAAAGATACCGACATTTGGAACAACCTTGCGCTTGCTTCCATCATCGAAAGTCGCTGGAGTATCATCATCCAGTGGTACATTCGGGTTGCCACCGACAAAGTTTGGTTTACCCGTTTGTGGACGGCCTTGTTGACCAGTGCTGGTTGAGGTGGTAGCTGTTGGTGTTACCTCTTTCACTACTGCTTGGTACTTAACTGTAACAGGGGTGCCATTGACATCAGTGCGAGTCAATTCAAGTTCTGGCGTTTCACCCTTGAATTGTTTGTCTGGAGTGAAAGTAACCTTACCGTCCGCATCCACTTCGAACTTACCGACATTCGGCACTTCTTTAACTGTTGAATTGTTATCAAACAGCGGAGTTGAACCGGCTGGGAATAGAACTGAGTCATGACCAGGCGTAAAGGTCACTTTGCCTTCCTGGACTTGACCTTGTAGACCTTCTGTCTTGGTGCCAGTACCAGTCGGAGTTACCTTGGTAAACTCTGGACTGTAGGTCGCTGTCACTGGTGTACCATTCTTATCTACACGTTTCACAGTGATTGGATCTGGTTTGCCTACGAATTGCTTATCTGGTGTGAAAGTCACTACGCCATCTGGAGTGATGGTGTAAGTTCCCTGACCTGGAATAACCTTCTTCTTACTGCCATCGTCGAAAGTTGGCTCGACTGTTTCATCGATTGGAACTAGTGGATCTGCAGCTTTGAAAGTTGGGGTTCCTGTTTGCGGGATACCCTGTGGACCGGTGCTCGTAACGGTGGTACCTGTCGGAGTTACTTCTTTCACTACCGCTTGGTACTTAACTGTAACAGGGGTGCCGTTGGCATCCACACGAATAATTCCTAGTTCTGGTGTTTCACCCTTGAACTGTTTGTCTGGAGTGAAGGTCACAATACCATCTGCATCAACTTCGAACTTACCGATATTTGGTACTTCTTTAATATTTTTTCCGTTACCAAAGAGCGGAGTCGATCCTGCTGGGAATGGAACTAATTCATGGCCTGGCGTGAAGGTGACATGACCTTTTTGAACCTGACCTTGCAAGCCCTCTGTCTTGTCACCAGTACCTGTCGGAGTAACAGCAATCACAGTCGCTTGGTAATTGGCTTTTGCTGCTGTACCGTTGACATCTGTACGGCTGAGTTCAACTTCTGGTGTCTTACCGACAAAAGATTTGACTGGTGTGAAGGTAACATTCCCCTCCGTGTCCACCTCGAACTTACCAACTTTGGCAATTTCTTTGACATTTGTGCCGGTATCAAAGACCGGTGTGCTGTCTGTTGGGAAGCCGACTTGCGGACTTCCGGCTTTAAAAGTAACCTTGCCTTTTTGAACTTGGCCTTGAAGCCCCTCTGTCTGATCGCCTGTGGCCCTTGGAGTCACTTTCTCAACAGTTGGCGTATACTTGGCTGTCACAGGAGTGCCATTTTTGTCCACTCGCTTAACAACAACTGGATCTGGTGTGCCAACATATTGCTTATCTGGGGTAAAGGTAACAGAACCGTCTGGTGCCACTTCAAAGATACCGACATTTGGAACAACCTTGCGCTTGCTTCCGTCGTCGAAAGTAGCCGGAGTGTCATTATCCAGTGGTACTCCCGGAGTGCCGCTTACAAAGTTTGACTTGCCTGTTTGTGGACGGCCTTGCTCACCAGTGCTGGTAATATTTGTTCCTGTTGGAACCACTTTTTTCACCACTGCTTGATATTTGACGGTAACAGGAGTGCCATTCACATCTGCTCGAATCAATGTCAGCTCAGGAGTGGTTCCCTTAAACTGCTTGTCTGGCGTGAAAGTAACCTTACCATTCGCATCAACTTCAAATTTACCGACATTTGGCAATTCTTTAACAGTCAAACCGTTATCGAAGAGTGGAGTTGTTTCAGCTGGAAACGGCACAGAATCATGACCTGGTGTGAAGGTAACATGGCCTTCTTGAACCTGACCTTGTAATCCTTCAGTCTTATCACCAGTACCTGTTGGAGTTACCTTTTTAAACTCTGGACTGTAAGTCGCAGTCACTGGCGTCCCGTTCTTATCTACTCGTTTCACTGTCACTGGCTCTGGTGTGCCTACAAACTGCTTCTCCGGCGTGAAGGTCACTGCGCCATCTGGAGCAATGGTGTAAGTTCCCTGACCTGGAATAGCCTTTTTCTTACTGCCATCTTCGAAAGTTGGTTCGACTGCTTCATCAATCGGAACTAGCGGATCACCACCTTGGAAAGTTGGGGTACCCGTTTGCGGAAGACCTTGAGGACCCGTACTAGTCACGTTAGTACCTATTGGAGTCACCTTGGTGAACTCTGGACTGTATGTCGCAGTCACTGGCGTCCCGTTCTTATCAACACGTTTTACAGTGATTGAATCTGGCTTTCCTACAAACTTCTTCTCCGGTGTGAAGGTCACTGTGCCATCTGGAGTGATGGTGTAAGTTCCCTGACCTGGTATAGCCTTTTCCTTGCTGCCATCTTCGAATGTAGGCTCGACTGCTTCATCAATCGGAACTAGTGGATCACCACCTTGGAAAGTTGGGGTACCTGTTTGTGGGATACCTTGAGGACCTGTGCTAGTCACGTTAGTTCCTGTTGGAGTTACTGATATAACTGTCGCGATATAAGTGACTTTTGCTGCAATACCATTTGCGTCTTTGCGAGAAATGCTAATTTCTGGCGTTTCACCTACAAAGCGCTTGTCTGGCGTAAAGGTGACATTGCCCTCCGTATCTACTTCGAACTTACCGACTTTAGCAATTTCTTTTACATTCGTACCCGTGTCAAATACTGGCGTGCTATTGGCTGGGAATCCTACTTTTGGATCGCCAGCTTTAAAAGTTACACGGCCCTTTTGAACTTGGCCTTGCGGACCTTCTGTCTGATCTCCAGTTCCCGTCGGAGTCACAGCGGTCACAGTCGCCCGATATTTGGCCTTAGCTACTGTGCCATTGACATCTGCACGGCTGAGTTCAACTTCTGGTGTCTTACCGACAAAGGTTTTGACTGGAGTAAAGATAACATTCCCCTCTCCGTCTACCTCGAACTTACCGACTTTGGCAATTTCTTTCAGATTAGTACCGGTATCAAAGACTGGCGTGCTGTTTTCTGGGAAACCAACTTGAGGACTTCCTGGTTCAAAAGTAACTTTACCTTTTTGTACTTGACCTTGAGGTCCTTTTGTCTGAGCGCCAGTTGCTCTTGGGGTCACTTTCTCAACAGTAGGCGTATACTTAGCCATCACTGGCGTACCATTCTTATCTACACGCTTAACAACAACCGGATCTGGTGTGCCAACATATTGCTTGTCCGGTGTGAAAGTAACAGATCCATCTGGTGCCACTTCAAAGATTCCGACATTTGGAACCACCTTGCGCTTGCTTCCATCTTCGAAAGTCGCTGGAGTATCATTATCCAATGGTACATCTGGGTTGCCACTGACAAAGTTTGGCTTACCTGTCTGTGGACGGCCTTGTTTACCAGTGCTGGTAATGTTTGTTCCGGTTGGAGTTACAGCAGTGACTGTTGCCTTGTAGATAGCTGTAGCTGTGCTGCCATTCGTATCTGTACGAGTAATCCTGATCTCCGGCGTAAGGCCTTTAAATTGTTTCTCTGGAGTAAAGGTTACATTTCCATATTCATCCACTTCAAACTTACCAACAGTAGGCACTTCTTTAACAGTCATACCATTGTCGAAGAGCGGAGTTGAGCCAGCCGGGAAAGCCACAGTTTGTTTTTGACCGTTGACTTGCGCAGAACCTTCTGTGAAGCTGACTTTTCCTCGCTGAACTTGGCCTTGTATACCACTGGTTTCAGCATTCGTCGCACTTGGTGCTGCTGCTTTTACATCAGCCTGATAGGTAGCTGTTACTTCTGTTCCATTGACATCTACTCGCTTGACAGCCTCTGCCGCTGGACGTCCAGTATAAGTCGGTAGTGGAGTGAAGGTAACTAGGCCTTGATTATCCACCTGATAAGTCCCAACACCAGCAACTGTTTTAGTCTGGCTGCCATTATTAAAGGTTGGCAACTTCTTGCTATCAATAGGTACACGATTATTGCCCGGATTAAAGGTCAGCTGTCCTGTCTGAACTGCACCTTGAATGCCCTCGCTGCTGGCACCTTGAGCAGATGGTCTAACAGGAGTCACCTTTGGCTGATAAACAGCTTGATGCGAAATACCTTTGCCATCAATCATCTGAACGGAAACTGGATCCACTGTACCAACAAAGTTTTTGTTTGGTTTGAAAATAATCTTACCTGTTGAAGGCTCGACTTCAAAACGACCAACTTCCTGACCATTTGATAAAGCTGGAACTCTAGTATCATCTGTAGTCGTTCCATCTACTTTCACAAATTTTACAGGATTTGCTGTACTTGGACTTGCAGGAGTTTTGCCAGCATCTCCATCATTAAAGACAGGCGTCTTTTCTTGCGTTAGTCCTTGAGCATCTGTTGTTTCATACTTAGGAACATTCAGCACGGTTGGTACATAACGTCCATCCATAGTGTTGAGTTGGTCATTGATAGCTGCTTCAGCCTGATTCTTGGCAATCCAATCCGTACTTGCGCCGTTAGTATCAAAACGACGGATATTAATCCCCTGAGCTGTGCCGATAAAGCCAGCCTTAGGCTCATATACCACATCTACATCAGCGCCGTTTGCAGTTACTTTATAACGTCCTTCAGCAGTGTTGTACCAGCCTGCTGCATCAGCAGTCAGTTCATTTCCTCTCGCATCCAATACAATCGGAGCTTTAGTTGTGTCAATCGCTACTTTCTTGTTTTCAGTATTTTGAGCAATCCCCTGTGGAGTGAAATGAAGAGTGGCTGTCTGTCTCTGATCACGGATTCCAGTACTTTCCTTCTTCTCGCCTTTTGGTGGGTAAGTCAGTTCAACTTCTAAGTCTTCCACCTCACCACTAAATGCAGTTCCAGTAGGCTTTTCAATATCTCCCTTGTTCAAGGCGATACGAACCCGCATTCCCAGCTTGCTAAGTTCAGGATTGATCATGGCTGGGTTCTTCTTAAAGTTGACAGTATAATCTCCCGCAGTTGTTACTTCGGTAAATTCACTGGCTTCGTCTTCGTCAAAGACACCATTATTATTGAAGTCAATCCAGGCGCGAACATAGGCTTTTTCGTATCCGTTAGCTGAAGCATGAATGCGGAGAGAATAATCTCCGTCGTGCAGACGGTTTACTGGAAAAAGACCATTGGTTTTCCCTACTAAATCATCAGATAAAAGCTGATTAATACCTTCATCGGCCAAGTCTGTCTCATCATCATGCTTCCAGTTATTTCCAGATGTGGTATCAATATCAGCCGCAACACGGCCCAAGAATGGCTGTGGATTTTGACCGCCAGTTTCTGCATTGTATCTTGAAATAGCATGGATCGCTTTTCCATAGGAATCAGGTGCATCACCTTCATCGATTGCCATAAAACCAATCATCGCAGCTTGCTGACCAGAAGAGGCTATATAAATACCAACTTCTGAAGCACCACGTGTCATTACAAGTGGAATTGTATTATTTCTAGAAACGTTCGGTCCAAATACTTGGCTTCCCAGTCCGCCAGTCTTTTGGTCAGGGCTGACATAGGCCTGCCAATGAACACCAGTACCGTCAGTTCCAATAAATTGGCCTTCTGTAGTAGGCTTCATCGGCTTATAGGTTTCTGTAATCTCAGTAGTCACACCATTTGCGTCTGTAACTGTGCGCTTCCACTCGGCCAAATGTTCCCAACCCTTACCATTGGTTGTAAAGATAGCGTACTCACCCGGATTAGCTTCTTCACCATCAGCCATGACAACTGTTGCTTTAACTGGCTTCCCACGATATCTAGCTTCAACTTTGAACTTCACGCCATAGTTGGCTTCATCTTTAGGAACCTGCAGTTGGGTTTTACGCCCTTTAGTATCAATTCCCTCTGACTTAATAGCTGAATATTGATTCTGAGCTGCACCAATAATTTTAGGACGGTAATCATCACCATACCAATACTGATAAGCATAATTATTACTATTGTTATATTGAAGCCAAGTATTTTTCGCATTGGGATCATAACTGCTTTCGTACTCAGTTCCCTTTACTCGATCACGATAGATCTCTGTAGCATAGAAAGGTTTCAATTCCGTCACGGTCAGCTTGACCACATAGCCCGGCGAAATTTCCTTTTCATATACTGTTCCAACTTTAAAGGAGCCATCTTTATCTAGATTTCTCAGTGATTTAGTATCACCAAAATCTAGCCAGTTTACCTGCTTCATCAACTCATCAGAGCGTTTCCTCACTGATTCTTCCAGTGTTGGTTTAGAAACTGTAGGATTAGCTGTTGCATCTTGTATAGCAGAGCTAGCTTGACCAGCAGGACTGGTAGTACGAAATGATGTTCCTGTCTCCATTGGCTGGCCGTTACGATCAGACCTTGGCATAGCCGCAGAACTTGGTTTTGGCGTATATTGTACTGAATAAGAGCGCGTCCGACTAGCTTCAGCAGGTTTTGCTTCATTAGAGGTCTCAGCTGTCTGATTAGTTTCTTGTGGCTTTTCAGGTGTCGCTTGCTCTGGAGCTGCAGCTGGGCTTACCAGCTGATTTTGATCCGCTCTTGCTTCTGAGTTAGCTGTTTCAGAAACTGCAGATGTTGCTGTATTCTCAAGAGCAGGCTGACTGACAGCAGACTCCGTCGGCTTTTCTGGCAGTGAGATATTATCATCCACAGTTCCGCTGGCAGTTTCATCTGCATTGACTGTAGCCGCAGTACCTAAAAGGAAAACGGTAGATAATAATACCGAGCAAACTCCAACATTTAATTTTCGAATCGAAAATTTGTTTAAATGGGGGTTAAATAATTCTTTTCCCATAGAATCTCCTATATTAATATTTAATAGCAACTGGTATTATACAACATTTATATTTAGTTAGCCATGGATATGACTGTAGTTGAGGGCTATTGTGTCCAAAAATGGACACATAAAAAAAAGGCTCCATTTTTATAGTAAAAAAGAAGATCCGCAAACGAATCTTCTCACTTTTAACCTTCTGATAAAACCTTATCTAACTTTTCCTGCAAGGGAGTTAATTCCCAACCGTCGATTTCTTTTAGCTTATGATTGGTCACTGCCAGCCCCTCATATTTGAGTCCGCAGTTCCGGCAAAAGCGGTTCATGACGTAGTCCAGCATTTCAATTTCTTTGCTAGGCTGAGAACCTTGCAAGAGCAAGAATACCTTTTTGCCCTTAAGTGCTTCCTGCGGCTCATGCACATCAGCCACTCGGTCCAACAGAGTTTTTAGCAAGCCTGAAAAAGACCACCAATAAATAGGACTGGTAAATACCAAAACATCGGCTTGGCTCAGCTGCTCATAGACTTGAAAGAACTGATCGTTTTCTGCCGACTGGCCATATTGCTCAATATGGTAATCCACTAATTGAAGAGCCTCATAATCTCTATCTCGCAGAAAAAAGTGCCCCAGCTTAAAACTATTGCCATTCCTATTTGGGCTGGCGTTTACCAAATAAATCATAGCTTTTCTTCTCCTCTGTTCTTTTTCCAATTATATCAAAAAAAGAGGCAGCAAACAATGCTCCCCCTGCGATTTACTCCGACTTCTCCATGTCTTTTTTCATCTCATCCATATTAAACTTAGCAAAGAGATACTTGCGATCTTGTACTGGGAAACGCTGATCCAGCTGATCTACAGCGCCCAACTCGACGACACCTTCCTTGATGACAAAGTCCATGACATGACCGCCAAAAGTCAGATCATCCGATACAAAATGCAGATGATAACCTGCCAGACTGACTCCGTGGAAAATCTCTGGCGTCCAGATACCGACGATGGTGCCTGTGATATTTTCCTTACAGTACTCAGGCTGATTAACCGCTACTTCTGCAAACTTCCGCTCCGTTGTAGACTTGGGAATCATCCGGACGTGCATGCGGGCGAAATCACCATGAATCTTGATAGAGCGGAAAAGATTTTCGCCATCATAGTAGGACTCAATCCGCTTTTCCAGCTCCTTGTCATCCATCTCAAAGCGCTGACGGAAAATGACCTCCGCCTGGTGAGGAACTACTGCCGCATAAGGCACAGTCATATCCGGTGACACTTCAACCACTTCTGGCACCTCTCCAGATCCCTTTGCCTGATAAGCCTTACCATCGAGAATAATGAGCTCACCATCAATAGAGTCTAGTGTCCCCAAGCCCAAATCTCCATACTGCAGCAGCTCCCCAACGGTCATACTGCCGTCGTAAAGACCAGCCATCAAAGCTCCCAAAGTATTATATTGAAATAATTTGATTGGTTCTGCCATTCTTTTTCCTTAATCTTTCTCTTCCTAAAAATATTATTGCCCATCCAACTAAGCTTTTTTCATCCTTATTACATGTACTTACTGAATTTTTACCGCCAATTATTATACCATAAATCGTGGGAAATGGCTGAGCGAGTGCTTCTTCAGCTTTTATAAGCTTTCATAAAGCTCCTGCATACTAGCATCATCAGGTACCAATCTCAGGTAAGAAGCTCCAGCCTTTTTAGCTTCTTCAAATCGGCCTAGTTCACGCAAAAGATAGACATACTGCTCCAAAAACTCTGGATTGTCTTGCAATTCGCGCTCCAGTTGATTGTAGAGTTCCTCTGCTTTTTCCAGATTTTCCAAAGCCTGATAAGCACGCGCCAGATTCCAGCGGGTCAAGGCATTATCGACTTCTTGCTCTGCAAATTCTAAAATCTCCTCATAGCGCTCCTGTTCCAAGTAAAGAGTGGTCAGCCGCAAGGCAATCTCTTCCATATCATCCGCATCTTCCTGAGCCTGCAAGAGATAATGTTCAGCCGCTTTCTCATCATGAAGTTCATAAGAAAGCTGTGAGGCTAGGAGCAAGAGCCGAGTCTCAAAAGGATTCTTAGCCAAGCCCTGCTGGGCGAGCGTCAGAGCTTCAGCCGTCCGATGCTCTCCATGAAGAGACAGGGCAAAGCCGTACTCGTAGCCCTCAAAATCCGGCGATAGAGTATCTAACTGCTTGAAATAAAGATTGGCCTTCTGGTATTCTTCCTGGTCCGCTAATATAGTTGCCAGCTCATAAACCGCAGCATCGTCATATTCCAGCTCAACAGCTTTCTCCAAAAACTCAATAGCCGGCGCAAATTTTCCAAGACTGGCATAGCAGACCCCAATCCGCTGATAGGTTGAGACCCCTGTCTGCTCAAAGATTGAGCGATTGTCTAGCTGGGCGTATTCCTTAATCGCCTGAGAAAAATCCCCCAACTCCAAATCTATCTCAGCCAGACCAAAGGTTACCAAAGGCTCATCAGTCAGCTCTACTGCCTGAGCTAATTTTTCACGAGCCACATCAGGAAGCCCCTCTAGCTGATAGAGGTCAGCCTTAGCCAAGAGAGCAGCAACATACCAGTCACTGTTCGGCTGAATCTCCTCCAGATAGGCAAAAGCCTGCTCCAAGTCCCCATCGTCACTGGCAATAGCTGCCAGACTAATATAAGAAGCTGGATAGTCAGGAGCCAACTTTTCAAAAATACGCTTGGCCTGAGGGAAAAAGCCGATACTTTCTAAGTAATCGGCCAAATCCAATAATTCTTCTTCGCTGTCTGTAGTCAGGGCTTGCTCGAAATAGCGGTCAGCCAGAGCTAGGTCCTGCTCCTGTAAAGCTGCCAACATTTGTTCACTCTTGCTCACTGATTTCTCCTTCTTGTTCAAAATCGGCTTCGTAAAGGCCGCTTACTTTCTGATACCACTTAAAGATGGCCGCAATGGCAACCTTGGCTGAAGCATAGGCAGGAATTCCCAGGAAAACGCCCCAAATGCCAAACATGGTACCAGAAGTCAATAATACGAATAAAATCGTAATCGGATGAATGCTGAGCTGACTGCCCAAGACCAGAGGAGAAACAAAACGCCCCTCGATAGTCTGCTCAATGATGAAAACGACAATGACCTTAGCCAGCATCACCGGACCGCCAGCAATCAAACCGATTGCCAGAGCCGGAAGCATAGCCAAAAAACTGCCCAGATAAGGTACCAGATTGAGAACCCCCGCAATTACTCCAAGAGTGACACCATAGCGAAGGCCAATAATCTTGAAGAAAACGATAAACATCAGAGCCACAATGATAGCAACCGTCACCTGACCGCGCACATAGTTGGCCAGCTGACTGTTGATATCCGTCATCACTTGACCAAAGGAAGCGCGGAATTTAGTTGGCAAAAACTGGGTTACATAGCCTTTCAAATTTTTCCCGTCTCTCAGCAGATAAAAAAGGATAAATGGCATGATGATAATAGCCACGACAATCTGCGAAGTTGTACTAATCAAGTTCCCTGCCCAATTAACTGCCCGCGATGAAAAATTGCTGGCCCAATCGGTAATCTGGCTAGACAGATTGCTAGTGTATTCCTCAATTTGCGGCTTGAAATCTGCCGAAATATACTTAGTCACGACATCATCGATGAACTTGTCAGCCTGCCTCAGATAAGCCGGAACATTTCTGACAAAGGCCATGACCTGATGCTGCAAGCTAGGAATAGCAACAGCCAAGCCCCAGATAATCAAAAAAGCAATTAAAACAAAGACAATGGTAATAGCAACCAGTCGATTAATCTTGTGCTTTTCCATCCAATCTACGATGGGATTTAACAGATAATAAAGCAGGCCAGCTAAAATAACCGGCAGCATAATCACTCCCAAAAATTCAATGACTGGACTAAAAATAAAACTGATTTTACTCAGTATAAAAATATTCAGCCCCATCAAAAGGGTTACTAAAAATACTGTAATGGCCTTGTTATCTAAAAACCATTTAAAAAACCAGGATAGGCTAAAATCTTTCTCTTTGTGCTCCATATTCTCCTCCTTTAACTCGTCATTTCATTTTAACATTTTTCGGAGAAAAATTCTCTGCTCAGCTATAGGGAAAAGCAAAAAAAGAGAGGAGACAGGAGACTTGTATTTTTCGCAAAATACAGCTTCTGACTTCTCTCTTCGGCTTCTGCAGGGCCAGCTAGAATGCAAGGCTATTTTTCAACAGCCGGCAGAGAAATGCTAAAGCGCATCTTCCGCCCATCAACGGCTTCAAACTGATATCGCAGACCATGCTTATCCAAAATCTGCTGAACAATAAAGAGTCCCAGACCAGTCCCGCCATCCTTGCGATTGCGACTGTAGTCTGGCCGGTAGAAAGGCTGAAAAATCTGCTGGATTTGGTCTTTGTTTAAGACTCGTTCTGCTTCATTTTCGATGACTAGCTTACGCTCTTCCAGCCTAAGTAGAATCTGTCCACCTTCTACTGTATAATGAAAGGCATTGTCCAGAAGATTCTTGATAGCCTTGAGCAGATAGGTGCGGTTACCCTTGACCTTCGCTTCTGCCAGCTCAACTTGAAAATGGTAGTGTCTGACATCTGCTAAAACTCGATAGGTGCTCAGATTTTCCTCCAAGACCTGCTTGAGTGAAAAGACTTCCTGTTCAGTTTCAGTCTTCATCTCCAGTTTAGAAATGGCTAAGATAGACTGGACTAACTCCGACTGCTCCTCTAGAATTTCTCGGCACTTCTGCAAGTACTTGTCTCGATCCTTGAACTCTCCTACTCCATAGATCATGCCATCGACCATCCCCATCATGCTGGTAATGGGTGTCTTGAGCTCATGCGATGTCATCCGCAAAAACTCAGCTTTTTCCCGCTCGCTTTCTGCTACCTTTTCATTTTCTAGGCGCAGAGCCTCAATACTGGTCAGTAGATTAGCATAGAGATGATTGATGTCTTGGGCCAGTTCAGCAATCTCATCACGCCCCTTGACCTGACAGGTCACATCTGGAGCCAGACTCGTCATTTGACGGGTGCTCTTAGAGATGGCTTTGATCCGCTGACTGGAAGTCCGGCTATAGAGATAGGCAGCCAGACCACCTAGACTCAGAGATACAAGCAAGACAAATGGATAGAGATTGAGCAAAATCCGACTAGCATCAGAAACAGGCTGTAAGGAATATTCCCCTCTCAGGACAACTTCTTTACCATCTGAAGTTCGAAAGCTTTCTGATAAACTCTTGCTCTCATAGTCGCTGTTGGCAATCGTTGGGACGATAGTCAGCTGCAGAGAACTTTCATCTCCTGCCTCAAGAGAGGGATAGAGAATCGTATTGTCTTTCGCCAGCAAGGTAAACCAAATTAGATTGCTCTTTTTACTATAATCACTCAACAGCTCGCCGATTTCCTGACTGGACTTTCCCTTGACTTGCTTGGAAACTTGGTCAAATTCTCTCTTAGCTTCTCCACTCTTAACCTGCTGATAGTACACCGGCATGGCAAAGTAAAGACTTGCCAACACGATAGTCACCACCACGAAAATGATGGACGAGGTCAAGAGAAAGTTCTTTTTGACAATTTTCACTTGTCTTCTCCTCCAAGCTGATAACCCATACCCGTAATAGTTTTAAGCGGCACACCCGGAATCTTTTTACGGATGTTCTTGATATGATTATCCAGTACCCTGCTATCCAGCTCACTGTAACCCCAAATGGTATTCATGAGCTGATCACGGGTCACCAGGTGTCCCTTCCTCTTAGCCAGAGTCTGCAAGATTTCATATTCTTTCTTGGTCAGAGGCATTTTCTCGCCCTGCCAATAAACTGTGCAGTCATCAATCGAAACCGTCAGGTCGCCAACAGCAATCTCTGAAGCAAGAGTATTTCTGCGCAGAATATTCTCAATCCGTTTGACCAAGATTAGCGGTGAAAAAGGCTTGGTTACATAATCACTGATGAGGTGATTAAAGCTGACCAGCTGGGTATACTCGTCATCCAGAGCGGTCAAAATCATGACCGGAATCTGAGAAGTCTTGCGGATTTCCTTCAGCACTTCCAGACCGCTCTTGGTCGGCAGCATCATATCTAAGATGACCAGATCAAAGGGTTCTTCTTCAAAAGCCTGCAAAGCATCGCCTCCGTCAAATACTGGCCTCACCTCATACTGACTTTCCTTTAAAAACTCGCAAATCACTTGATTAATCGTCGTATCATCTTCCACCACTAGAATCTTGTGCATACTTAGATTTTTCTCCTTTACCTATTCAAATCTCAGGGCCTCGATTGGATCCAGCTTGGATGCTTTCACAGCTGGTAGGAGCCCAAATACTACTCCTATTATACAACAAAAGATCAAACTTACAAAGACAGAAAAGAGGGATAAAATATACGGATAGGCTAGAGACTGAGTGATGGCAAAGCCAGAGGCGATACCAGCCACCACGCCAATAATTCCTCCCATCAAGGTTAGGATAACTGCCTCAATCAGGAACTGCTTGAGAATGATCTTCCGTCTAGCTCCCAGAGCCTTTTTAATTCCGATTTCACGAGTCCGCTCTGTCACTGAAACCAGCATGATATTCATAACACCGATACCTCCTACTAAGAGGGAGATGCTGGCAATACCTGCTAGCAAGACGAAGTTAGACTTGTTGAGATTATCCAGCTGCCGTTCAAATTCCTGCAGGTTGAGCACGCCAAACATATAGTCCGACGGTGGCATTTGCTGATTGAGATAATCACTGACCTTCTTGGCCACCTTCTTCAAATCATCGGCCTTGTAGGTTTGGACAGTCACTTCAGGACTGACATTAATGGTATCAAAAATCCGATGCCACTGCTGCAGGGGAATATAGGCCACCTTTTCCGCACCAGCTGTTAAGCCACTCTGCTCCGTTGACTCAAATACGCCAATAACCTTAAAGGGATTTCCTAAGACTTCCACATATTTGCCGATACCATCACCCTTGGGAAAAAGACTATCATAAAGCGACTTTTCCAGATAGGTCACCTGCTCTTGATTTTTAAAGGCTTCTGAGTCAAATCCTTCACCTTCTAGCAGACGCTGCTGCTTGATGTCAGCAGCTGTCTGCGAAACAGCCTGAATCTTCCCAGACGACTTTTGGCTCAGGTAGTAAATCTTCTCATCCGTACCATAGGTCAGCAGAGCATTCTTGACCCCAGAGATTTCCTTAATCTTACTCAAGACATCCTCTCCCATAAAGGGAATATAAGAAGGTTTCTGAGCTTGAGATTTCTCTGGAATGGTTGGATCGATGGAGCTTTTCTTGTCATAGACGACCTTGATTGTGTTATTGTTGCCGCCAATGAGCTGACGCTTGGTATTTTCCGTATTTCCCTCAATGATAGAAAAAATAGCAATGATAGCGCCTATCCCGATGATAATCCCCAACATGGTTAGCATAGAGCGCATTTTATGCGACAAGATTGAATTCAGAGCTACAAAAATATCTTCCATACAGCTTCCTTTCTATCCTATCGCTTTGCTCTCTATATTACCGTCCCGCAGGATAACCGTCTGCTTGCAGAGTTGGGCTACTTCCGGCTCATGGGTAATGATGACAATGGTCTTGCCCTCATCATTAAACTGCTTGAAAAGGTCCATAATCTGCACACTGGTCTTGGTATCCAGAGCACCCGTCGGTTCATCGCCAAGGATGAAGCTAGGGTTGGTTACCAAGGCTCGTGCAATGGCTACCCGCTGCTTTTGACCACCAGACAGCTCCATAGGCTTGAAATCACTTCTTTCTTCCAGTCCGACCAATCGCAGCATTTCCAGAGCCCGCTCCCGTCTCTCTTTTTTAGAAATTTTCATGTAAGTCAGAGGCAGTTCCACATTTTGACAGGCCGTCAGCTTGGGCATGAGGTTAAAATTTTGAAAAACAAAGCCAATTTTCTGATTGCGCAAATCGGACAGCTGATTGTCAGACAGCTCAGACACATCGGTCCCTTCAATATGATAAGTCCCCGAACTTGCCTTATCCAGACAGCCGATAATGTTCATCAGAGTGGACTTACCAGATCCAGACGGTCCCATGATAGCCAGAAAATCCCCCTCTTTCACATGCAGATCAATTCCTTTTAAAATTGGGAATTCCTGACTGCCCTGCTGATAAGATTTGTGGATATCCTTAAGCTTTAACATGCTGTCCTACCTCCATCCCTTCTTCCATACCTGCTCTCGGGGTTGAAATGGTATCCTGCATAGTCAAACCTTCTGTAATCTCTACCAAACGGTCAGACACTTTCTTGGTCTTGACTTCATGCATTTTCAGAGTCTTACCCTCTACCTTCCAGACATAGGTCTTGCCATTTTTACTGAAAGTATAAGCTTTATTGACGACTACCTTGCCGGCCTCGGGAGCATTCTCCACGATGTTGACATAGGAATGGGAGCCCACCAGTGGCATTTCACCACCTTGATCCAGCTCAACAGTATAAGGATACTTACCTTGGTTGGGATTTTCCTGTTGCTTATTCCCACCATTATTATTGGAAGTATTTTCTGCTGTCAGGCTGCCGACCTGAGTTACTGTACCACTCCAGCGTTTCTTAGGATCCTTGCGATCCACCACTTCCACTTTCTGGCCAACACTCAGCTTCTCACGGTCAAATTCACTGACAGTCCCTTTGACCAGAGTTTTAGACTTGTCCATAATCTCAATAAAGTTTTCTTCTTCCTTTTTGGCCTTGGACTGATTGGGCAAATCTTCATTCATAGAGGTAATTGTTCCTGCTGTATCGGCAGTCACAGTATCATACTTCATCCGGTCTGATTCTGTCTGAGCTGTCACCTGAGCCTTTTCAGCCTCAATCTGAGCTGTCGTTACTTCATTATCCGCAGTCTTGGCATCGCTCAGCGCCTGAGCCAGCTCGTCTTCAGCAGACTTAATCTGCTCCAGCAATGACTCATCCTGACTGGAATTGTATTTGTCCTTGAGAGCATTGAGACTGGCCAACTTGCGATTATAGGTTTCCCATTTAATCGCAGCGCTGTTTTGAGCAGCTGTAATGCCATTAGCTTTGGACTGGGCATCATATTGAGCCGACTGGGCTGTCAATTGTTGCTCTGTCGCATAGGAAAAGAGGGGCTGCCCTTGTGTAACGGTATCACCATTTTTGACAAATACTTCCTTGACTTCCCCTTTAGAAGGGTCAATCTTGACCTTACTGCTATTGTTGGCAACTACTTCCCCAGATAAAACCAGGCTTGTTTTTTTACTGTTATTGACAGCTTCTTGGACTGTCAGCGAATCAATCGTCTTATCTACCATTTTCATGGCCTGTTGTTGATTGATCTGTCTAAAATACAGATAGCCTCCCAGCCCAGCACAAGCGAGAATGACCGTGCTGCCCAATAGAATGGTCTTACGATTCATTTTTTTTCTTCGAAACATATTGCCTCCAACCTACATGTTTTAATCTTTATTCAGCTTCTGAGCTAGATCCTGATCCATCTTCTGGAATTTCCTCACCATCTGCTGGAATTTGGATAACATTTCCATCTGGCATTGTGTATTCTGTCACTTCTTTGCCATCGACTGTCTTAGTCTTCTTATCAACAGCATCCTTCTGGAAGTCTACTTGTTTCCCATCCTTAATTTCTGAGTTATCTGCTTCTTTATTTCCGCATGCGGCTAAAAAGAATCCTGACATTCCGATAAGAGCAACGAGCATAGCAATTTTTTTAACGTTCATTTGATTTCTCCTTTGTTTAGCAAGCAGGAACTTTGTTGTTTCCTGACAGTAATTGTTTTTTTGAACAATTCTATTCTAACAAAGCCATCTATCCCCTTCCTACCCACTATCTGTTTTTTATCTGTTTTTTCAAAACCAATACTATTCTTTTGAAAATCAGGCAAATCCTCTGCTCTCAGGCCTATCATCTGCTTTTATGATATAATAGTAGCAAGCAATCTAAATACATACGAGGTAATGTCATGACACAAACAGTTTACTTTGGAACCTATACTCGCAAAGATTCCAAGGGAATTTACAAGGCAGATTTTAATTCTAACAAAGAAACTTTAGAAAACTTAACCTTGGTTGCTGAAGAGCCTAGTCCAACCTACCTAGCCTTTGATAAGGCTGGACATCTCTATTCTGTCGGAGCAAAGGACGGACAGGGAGGTATTGCAGCCTTTGACCAGGCAGGTCAGCTCCTCAACCATGTCGTTGAAGAAGGGGCTCCGCTTTGCTATGTCGCAGTCGACGAAGAGCGTGACTTGGTTTACGGTGCCAATTATCATAAAGGGCAAGTTCTGATCTACAGACGACTGGCTGATGGCAGACTGGAACTGGCTGACTCAGCTAGCCATCAAGGTCAAGGACCACACGCAAATCAAGCCTCTGCTCACGTCCACTATGCTGACCTTACACCAGATCAATACCTGATCACCTGCGACTTGGGAACTGATGAAGTCACCACTTATGATGTTGCTGAAGATGGAAAAATCGCTCCTCTGAACACCTACAAGTGTGCCGCTGGAGCTGGTGCCCGCCATATCGTTTTCCACCATCATTATAAAATCGCCTATTTAATCTGTGAGCTTAATTCTACTATTGAAGTCTTGATTTACGATGGAGTCGGCCATTTTGAACACCTGCAAACTATCTCCACCTTACCAGAGGACTTTGAAGGAGCCAACAGAACAGCTGCTATCCACCTGTCTGCTGATGGCAAGTTTCTCTACGGTTCCAACCGCGGCCATGACTCTCTTGCCGTTTACGAAATCTTAGCTGACGGCAGCTTGGACTTAATCCAGATTGTACCTACCAATGGCCAAAATCCACGGGATTTCAACATCACACCGGATCAAAACCATATCATTGCTGTCCATCAAGACTCTGGCAATGCAACCATCTTCAAACGCGATGCTGAAAGTGGAAAATTAACAGAAATCTCCCATGATTTCTATATTCCCGAAGCTGTTTGTGTGACCTTTAAATAAGCAGAATTCTTGTCTTTCTATTAGAAATTTGATTAAATAGTATAAAAAATTACTAAGGAGCAACCACCATGAACCCCGTAGATTTATTTAACCAAGTAAAAGAAATGATTGAAAAGAAAGACTTTGATGGCGCTAAAAAGTTTATCGAAGAAAACAAGGACAAACTCGGAGAATACCTTGATCAAGCTAAAAAATTAGTAGCTGGAAATGAAATGGCCAGCGGCGCTATTGATAAAATTAAAGGTTTGTTCTAAGTAAACATAACAAAAACGCTTGAAAAATCAAGCGTTTTTTGTGTTCTCTTTTTTATATAATCAATGGCAAGAAAACCTGTGCTAAGCCTAGAAAAGCTAGATAACCCAATACATCTGTTGCCGTGGTAATAAAAATGGTCGAAGCTAGAGCTGGATCCTGATTCAGTGTCTTGATAATCAGCGGTACAAAGTAACCAAATAGAGCACCACATGCTAGATTGATCATCATTGCCAATACCACAATAACAGACAGATAGAAATTTTGATAGAAGACAAACATGACAATCGCTGCAATCAAGCCAGTAAAGAAACCATTAACCAAAGCTAGCACGATTTCTTTGAATACTAAATACCGATCTTCTTTCAGATCTAGTTTCCCCAAGGCAATTCCCTGGATAACCAAAGCAAGTGTCTGAGAGGCAGAATTTCCGCCCATTCCTGTGATAATAGGACTAATCGCTGCTAATGCTACAACTTTTGAAATCGTATCATCAAAAAGTGCTACTGTCGCAGAAGCTAGAAAGGCTGTTACTAGGTTAATCATCAACCAAGGTAAGCGTTTCTTGAGTGATTCTTTGAAAGGTCCTCCAATTTCTTCACTTTCTTGGACACCACCCATCCGCAAGATATCCTCTTGATACTCTTCTTGCAAAACATCGACGATATCGTCAATTGTAATGATTCCTAGCAATACCTGCCGATGATTAACGACCGGTACGACAGATAAATTATATTTGGCAGAAAGCTGTGCCACTTCCTCTTGGTCAACCTCTGGCGTCACAGTCACTAACTGAGTGTTCATAAATTCGCTGAGTTTCATCTCCGCATCATGAATAAATAAATCACGGATATCAATCCAGCCAACTAGCGAATGATGAGCATTTCTAATAAATAAGGTATCAATAACTTCCGTATTAGGCGAAATCTCCCTTAATTTATTGAGAGTTGCTGAGACGGTCAGATTTTCATTTAAGGTAATGAATTCTTTCGTCATCAGACCACCAGCTGTCTGAGGATCGTAAGCCAACATAGCTTTCAAATTCTCTTGACTGGCATTTTTCATCATACTTAAGTATTGCTTACGCAAGTCCACACTCAAGTAACCCAAAATATCTACCACATCATCATCTGGCATAAGATAAAAAAGAGTGCTGGTACGTTTGAAAGAAATCGATTGGATAATCTGTCGTTGCAACTCCGGCTCGGCTTCTTTTAAAATCTCTACCAATTGATCATCACTAGCCATTTCCGTAAAGGTTTTGAGGAGATTCCCTTCCTCATCCTCCAAGGCCTCCAAAGAAAGAGCAATATCAATGGGATAGTAATCGTCAAATATCTGATTAAAAACTTCCCTATCCTGTGATAGTAAGACCTGATTTAATAATTCTTCCATTGTACTCCTCCTTCCACTTTGCTAGTATACCATAAAAGACTGATTTTGATACAAGAAAGCTATAAAATCTTCAGTAAATCACTCACTTTTTCAAGCATGTAGTCACAAGGAAACGCAGGGTTCTCTTGATTATGTTTTCCTAAATAAAAACTGTCATCTTGTCCTCTAATTTTTCAAGGGAAAGAGCATGACCAGCCCTACGCACTACTTCTAGGAAAAAATGATAAATCTCCCTCTCATCAATTAGGGGGAATCCTAAATCAAAAAATATCCATTGTTATATCTTTACACATCAAAAAAGCTAGGACTTAGTCCTAGCTCCTCTTATATCTTGTTAGATTATTTTTTCAAGTTATAGAAAGCTTGAAGACCTTTGTATTGAGCAACTTCACCAAGTTGATCCTCGATACGAAGCAATTGGTTGTATTTAGCAATACGGTCTGTACGTGAAAGTGAACCAGTCTTGATTTGACCTGCGTTAGTTGCAACTGCGATGTCAGCGATTGTTGAATCTTCGGTTTCACCTGAACGGTGTGATACAACTGCAGTGTAACCAGCTTCTTTAGCCATTTCAATCGCTTCAAATGTTTCAGTAAGAGTACCGATTTGGTTAACTTTGATAAGGATTGAGTTAGCAGCACCTTCTGCGATACCTTTTTCAAGGTAAGAAGTGTTTGTTACGAAGAAGTCGTCACCAACCAATTGAACTTTACCACCAAGACGTTCAGTAAGAGCTTTCCAACCGTCCCAGTCGTTTTCGTCCATACCATCTTCGATAGTGATGATTGGGTATTTGTTTACCAATTCTTCAAGGTAGTCGATTTGTTCTGCAGCAGTACGTACAGCAGCTCCTTCACCTTCGAATTTAGTGTAGTCGTATACTTTACGTTCTTTATCGTAGAATTCTGATGATGCACAGTCAAATCCGATAAATACGTCTTTACCTGGAACATAACCAGCAGCTTCGATAGCAGCAAGGATAGTTTCAACACCATCTTCAGTTCCTTCGAAACGAGGAGCGAATCCACCTTCGTCACCTACGGCAGTTTCCAAACCACGAGATTTAAGGATTTTCTTAAGTGCGTGGAAGATTTCAGCACCCCAACGAAGAGCTTCTTTGAATGTAGGTGCACCAGCAGGTACGATCATGAATTCTTGGAAAGCGATTGGAGCATCTGAGTGAGAACCACCGTTGATGATGTTCATCATTGGAGTTGGAAGAACTTTAGTGTTGAATCCGCCAAGGTAGCTGTAAAGTGGCACTTCAAGGTAGTCAGCAGCAGCACGAGCTACAGCGATAGACACACCAAGGATTGCATTTGCACCCAATTTACCTTTGTTAGGAGTACCGTCCAAAGCGATCATTGCACGGTCGATGGCTTGTTGGTCACGAACATCGTAACCGATAATAGCTTCAGCGATAACGTTGTTTACATTATCAACTGCTTTTTGTGTACCAAGACCACCGTAACGAGATTTGTCGCCATCACGAAGTTCAACTGCTTCGTGCTCACCTGTAGAAGCTCCTGAAGGAACCATACCACGTCCGAAAGCACCTGATTCAGTATAAACTTCTACTTCAAGTGTTGGGTTACCGCGTGAGTCTAGGACTTCGCGAGCGTAAACATCAGTAATAATTGACATTTCTTACTCTCCTTATTATTTAAAATTATTTACTAGTCTATGATACCTCAAAAACGCTTTTTTTTCAAGGAAAAATAGAGAATCTAAGCAAATTCGAGAAATTTTGCACAAGAAAACGATTCCAAATTTACTATATAAATGTTTTTCCGGCAAATCAGAAAGAAGATTCGACCTTTTAGAATTTCACCTTTTATGGTACAATTTTATTATGACTGATATTAATAAAGTAATCATGGAAAAAGCTCAGGGCGGAGTCAAGCTCAACCCTGATGAACAGCGTAGATTTTTAGGAACTTTTGAGGAGCGAGTGCTGGCTTCCTGCTCCATTGAGCAAGCTAACAGCTCTCTCATTCGCAGTCATTTCAAGGAAATGCTCAGCAGCATCATGAATAACTGCCAACCTGTATTTGTCAAAATTTCCCCAGAAGTCGAATCTAGCAATCAAATCTTTTATCTAAAAACTGCTAAGGAACAGGGTTGTGAAGCCACTATCGTCTCTAGCGATTACCAGTCTTCTCCTTTTGGCCTGATTGTCCATAGCGACCATCTTGTCCAAGTAGATGACAAGGACATAAGCCAACAGTTTGCTAGTCTCCTTCAGCCAGCAGAAAAACCTGCAAAGGAAAAGCGCCCTCTCTGGAAAAAATGGTTTGGGTAAGATGACAAATTTAGAAAAACTTTTTGCCTTTTTTGAAGCTGAAAATCAGCGCGATTGGCAAACCTATGAGACCTTTCTTTCTGATCAAGTTAGCTGGGAATTACAGGGTGATACAATCGAAATCATCAAAGGTAAAGCGGACTACCTGACTAAAATTCAAAAAGTCTACCATAACACCCCCGTCCAATTTCGTTGCACTTATTATCAGCTTAGTCCCGACCAGAATCGGATTGTGACCCTTTTAGAAAATGACTTTGGCGACCTGTCTTGTGACATCTTCTTCTTTGAAAAGGGCATGATAGTTAAAGAAATTGAATACCTACTAAAAAAAGCGGACTAACCGCTTTTTTTCATTTTTAGTACATTACCAATATTTCTGGCTGTGCGAATCAAATTTTGCTCCGCCTGCTCTAGAATCCTATCCAAACTATCTGCTCGCGCAATAATCGGAAAAGCTGCCTGGATATTCTCAACTGGAAAATCCGGTAAATCATCTGCCAGACTGCCGCAAATCGCCAGTACAGGGATGCCTTCTGGTGTTCGTCTTGCGACCCCGACTGGTGCCTTGCCCGCCAAAGATTGACGATCCATCCGTCCTTCGCCCACTACGACCAAGTCCGCTTTTTTGACTCTGTCATCAAAATCCAGTAAATTTAGATAGGTTTCAATACCCGAAACAATTTTTCCTCCGGCAAAAGCAACCAGTCCTGCTGCCATTCCGCCTCCAGCCCCAGCTCCATCCATATCAATTACCTGAGGATCGACCAACTGATAGAAATCAGACATAGCTTGGTCTACTTGAGAAAAGAGTAGGGGAGCTAGACCTTTCTGACCTCCGAAAACAGTTGTCGCACCGCGAGCTCCACAAAGAGGATTGTCTACATCCGTCAAAATCTCAAGCTCAACTTCCCTCAAGAAAGCAGGAACCTGCTCAGCTGATATTCGAGCGACCTTTCCCAAAGACGAGCCAATGGGGCGCAGTCTATGATTATCCGCATCGAAAAATTCATAGCCTAGGCCTGCTGCCAGTCCAATTCCACCGTCATTGCTGGCCGAACCTCCAACACCAACTAGAATCTTTCTGACACCGTCTTCAGCCAGGTGCAAAATCAATTCTCCCAATCCTTTGGTCTCTATGGCCAAGGGATTTCGTTTTTCCTGCGGAATAGACGCGAGTCCGACCAAGTCAGCCATTTCAAAAAGTGCTTGCTGACCATTTCTGGCGTAAGACATTTTTACTGGCTGACCAAAGGGCCCAGTCACAGTGTGGTAAAATTCAGGCCAGCCCAAGGCTGCTGTCAGCGCAGCCATTGTCCCCTCGCCCCCGTCACCGACCGGCAGCAAGTCAAAGCTGGCATCTAGCAAGGCCTGAGAAAAGCCCGTCTGAAGAGCTTGAGCAACCTGAGGAGCTGACAAGCTTTCCTTGAAAGAATCCGGTGCAATAAGAATATGCATGCTTTTCTCCTAGTATTTTCTATTGTCTAAAAGATCAATGACCCGATAGAGATTGCATTCTTGAATCTGATAAGGAGCCTGCTCGCGCACGATCGGCTTGGCCATAAAAGCAATTCCTATCCCTGCCGCTTGAATCATAGGCAGATCATTGGCGCCATCTCCCATAGCAATTGTTTGATTTAATTCCAACTTATTTTCAGCTGCCCATGCTTTTAGCATGGCAAGCTTGGTGTCCTTAGTGACAATCTCTCCTAAGACTTGTCCTGTTAAAAGGCCCTGCTGGATTTCCAAACGATTTGCCTTTACATAGTCAATTCCAAGCTGCTCAGCCAGTCTATCCACCGTCTCATGAAAACCACCTGACACCAAGCCTACTTTATAACCACGTTTATGCAGCTCCTTGACCAAGTCCTCGGCTCCCGGAGTGAAGTGAATCCTTTCAGCAATTCGATCAAAAATATCCTCTGGCAGGCCTTTTAAAAGAGCGACACGTTCACGTAAGGCAGCTTCAAAGTCCAGCTCGCCTTGCATGGCACGCTCGGTAATAGCCGCAACCTGAGCTCCTACACCCGCCTCCTCTCCTAGCAGGTCAATGCCCTCTTCCATGATTAAGGTGCTGTCTACATCCATGACTAAGAGACCTTTTACTGTTTTCATTGTCCGACCTCATTCTTTCTATTTTTTGTATTATACAGGAAATTCTATTTCAAAACAAGTTGGGAAAAATTGAAGTCTCAGAATCCTTGTTAATGACTGTTCTCTAGCGTTCTCTTTGTAAAAGAAAGAAGCTCCCGAAGGAACTTCTTTTAAAAACGAATATTCTCGCGTGTTTTTTCGTAGGATGTCACAAAGCGCTCTGTCACGCCGGGCTCGACAAGATCCAAAGCTTTTGAAATGATTTCCAAGGATTGAGCGTAGTCGTAGTCATGTTCAAAGACATACAAGGACTTGTTGAAGGCTGCTTGTACGTTATCATCAAAGGAACGATAGCGGTTTGAATACTGCAGCAGCTGCTCAGTTAAGGTAGCATCTTGGACAATACGATAGGTTTCTTCTTCCAATTGCTCCATATCATTTCCTAGAATTTCCAGCCAACGGTTAACTGATTCGATATTGACTCGAGTAGCTTCCAATTCCTTAACCAACTCTTCAATATTGTTGCTGGTTGAGAAGAAAATTTCTAAGAAAGAATCTGGAATACCTGGCAAATTGCGTTTTTCCATATATCTCTTAATGGTATGCAATTTGTTAGCATAGATATTGACTTTCTGGCGAGCATTGGCATCATCTTTTTCAATCTCTGCCAGTGCTTCGCCAAGAGAAATCTGCTCATCTTCGATTTCTTTCAAACGCTCTTGGATAGCTTCCAACTCTTCCTGAACCACTGAATAAGCTTGCTTGGTTTCAGAAGAATCTTCTACCGCGCTCAAAACCACATCTTCCTGGGCTGAGAGCTCAGCCTGCAACTCCTTGACATGAGAAGTTTCCGTATCAGAGAGAAGGAAAGTTTGAGACAAACGTTCTATCTCTTTTTGGAGTTGCTGGTTGTTTTCCTTTGTATGAGCCAGATAGCTAGGCAAGTTTTTAATCAACTTCTCCACTACTTTGTGGGCTTCAATTTCCCGCGTAAAAATTTCATAGAGAGCGTTAATCTCTTCTTGCGCTTGCTCATTTTCATACTCAGCATTATCCAACTCTAAAGCTGAAATATTGGCTTCGTTGCGTTTAAGGCTTGCATGAAGCTGCTGGAAGCGAGACTCTATATCTGTTTCGATAAAGTGATAACCAGATTCCAAGAGCTTACGGTGACCAGATTCTAAGTCTTCCAACTGATCTGGCAATTTCACAGTCAACTCTTCTACAATGGCAGGAACTTTCTCAACAATATGTGTCAGAGCAAGGATATGATCCTCTGCCTTATTCAAGATTTCAGCCGCCTCAACCGGGTCACCTGAAGAATTAAGGGTCACAAACTGAGAAAACTCTGACTGGATATTTTCCAGCTGTTTCTCAATCTCAGCTAGGGCTTGCCCATATGAGTCTGCATTCTCCGCCACCTGAGTTTGCAGTTTTTCAAACAAATCCAGGGCATGGAGCACACGGCCACTGTTCTTAGACTCTTGCTCTTTAAGATCTTCCAAGGCTGCACGAATCATCTTGATATCTTCGTCAATCAAATCAATCTGACTCTCAATATTGCCGATAGCATGCTTGGCTTTTATGAAACGGAAAGAATTATTATAACCTTCTGCTTCAAATAGATTATTTTCGATATCAGCAAATGAATTTAAGGACAGGTCTACCCATTTTTGATTCCACTCACGGAAGGCTACCTGACTCTGCCCAATCAAATGCATATTCTTTACTTCTTCAACTTCATCATTCACAGGGAGATTATAGAGTGCTTCTTTTCTCTCCTCCAAATTTTGAAGTAAAGCTTCATTTCTCTTTCTCATCAGAACTGCAGTACCATAGCCGACAACCAAAAGCAGAGCTACCACAGCAACGAGAATAACTAGTCCAATAGACATATAGAACTCCTTCACATTGTTACTATAAAGCAAACATAATGATTATATCATATTTTTGCCCATAATGGTTGATTTTTCTGATTTTTTTAGACGTCGAGCGTACTGTATACAGCATTTTCTTCGATAAATTCACGACGAGGTTCAACGCGATCCCCCATCAGCATATCAAAAATCTTATCAGCTTCCGCTGCATCATCCACTGAAACCCGTGCCATCAAGCGATGTTCAGGATTCATAGTTGTCTCCCACAGCTGATGGTCATCCATCTCTCCGAGACCTTTATAGCGTTGAATGGTTGGCTTGGAGCGACCTTCACTGTAACGAGCCAAAGCAGCCTGAAGCTCTTCTTCCTGATTAGCACCTGGCTGGATGTATTCTTTGACTTCACTTCCGACCTTGACACCATAGATTGGCGGCTGAGCGATATAAACAAATCCAGCTTCAAGAACCGGCTTCATATAGCGGTAAATCAAGGTTAAGAGCAGGGTTCGAATGTGAGCGCCGTCTACATCGGCATCGGTCATGATGACCAATTTTTGGTAGCGGGCCTTGCTGACATCAAAGTCAGCACCGAAACCAGTTCCCATAGCAGTAAAGAGACTGCGGATTTCTTCATTGGCCAATATCTTGTCCATGCTGGCTTTTTCAACGTTGAGAATCTTACCACGAATTGGCAGAATGGCCTGAAATTCACGGTTACGGCCGGACTTAGCTGAACCACCCGCAGAATCCCCCTCCACGATGAAAAGTTCAGTTTCCTGAGGGTCGTTAGACGAACAGTCAGCCAATTTACCAGGCAGATTGGAAATTTCCAAGCCAGACTTCTTGCGGGTTACTTCCCGAGCTCGCTTGGCAGCAATTCGGGCCTTAGAAGCCAAAATTCCTTTTTCAACGATTTTTCGAGCTACCGCAGGATTTTCCAAGAGGAAATCTGAGAAAGCTTCGCTAAAAAGTCGATTGGTAATCTTGACCACTTCGCTATTGCCCAGCTTGGTCTTAGTCTGACCTTCAAACTGAGGGTTAGGGTGCTTGACAGAAATGACCGCTGTCAGTCCCTCACGCACATCTTCCCCAGTCAGATTGTCTTCGTTTTCTTTGAGAAGCTTGTTTTTCTTGGCATAGTCATTGATAACCCGAGTTAGGGCCGTCCGGAAACCTTGCTCATGCGTTCCACCCTCGTGGGTATGGATGTTATTGGCAAAGCTCATGACTGTTTCATGGTAGCCAGTTGTATACTGCATAGCGACTTCAACCGTGATATCGTCCATTTCGCCATCGGTATAAATCGGCGTTTCAAAGATTACATCCTTGTTTTCATTGATGTATTGGACATAGCTGGCAATCCCGCCCTCATAGTGGTAATCCTTGGCCTGCTCCATTCCATCCCGCTTATCAGTGATGGAAATTCTGAGACCACGATTGAGAAAGGCCAATTCTTGCACCCGCTTATTGAGCTTTTCAAAGTCAAATTCTACTGTTTCAGTGAAAATCTCTGGATCTGGTGTAAAGTGAACTGTGGTACCTGTACGGTCTGTCTCACCAATGATTTCTAGATCAGCGACTACATGGCCTCGACGGTATTCTTGGTAATGAATCTGACCGTTCTTATAAACTCGGACATCCAGCTGAGTGGACAGGGCATTTACAACGGAAGAACCCACACCGTGCAGACCTCCCGATACCTTGTATCCGCCACCGCCGAATTTTCCTCCAGCATGGAGAACAGTAAAGACGGTTTCCACGGCCGGACGGCCTGTTTTCTCCTGAATATCAACGGGAATTCCCCGACCGTTATCCACTACTGTGATGGAATTGTCTTTTTCGATAAAGACTTGAATGTGGCTGGCAAAACCAGCTAGAGCTTCATCAATCGAGTTGTCAACAATTTCCCATACTAAATGGTGCAGACCTTCCTTGGAGGTCGAACCGATATACATCCCTGGACGCATACGAACGGCTTCTAAGCCTTCTAAGACCTGAATCTGACTGGCATCATATTCTTGGGCCTGTATATCTTGTTGCTTTTCTTCTGTCATAGTGTTCCTTTTCTAATCAATATCTATAAATTCTTCAAGATGCTGCATATTATCAAAGAGATAAGTATCAAAGCCAGCTGCCTGCCCTGCTTCAATATCCAGTGGACGGTCACCAATAACCAAGCCAGAGGAAATCTGATACTTGTCTTTTAGATAGAGCATGGAGTCTGGTGAGGGTTTCCTTGGAAAACCATTTGCTGCTGTCACCACTTCTGTAAATGCTGATGCAATGGCAGTTTTCTCCAAGATTTCCAGCACTTGGTTGTCCCGGTGGGAGACCAGAAAGTTCCGACCGCCCTTGGCCACAATCCGCCTAAGCAACTCTGCCGCGCCATCAAATAAGACAGGATGAGTCAATTCTTCTGCTTCATTGGCCTTATAAAACTTTAAAAAGTCTTTTTCTTGGGGAGCAAACTGCTGAACAGCATAGTCTGTAGACACCTTGAGGGCCTTATAAACTTCGTCGTGACCAGCTTGCAGACCAAACTCTTTCAAGGTTTGAACAAAAGCTGCTGTCGAAGTTTCATAATTATCCAAGAGTGTTCCACCTAAATCCCAGATGTAATCTTGATAATTCATACCTTTCATTATACCATAATTTTCATGAAAAAGGGGCTAATATTTGCCCGAACCCAGCACTTTTCCGACTTTTTTCAAGCCTTTTTCTAAACAAAATATCTCAAAGAATCCAAAATTTAAAAATGGATGTTGGTTTCGTCCTTTTTATCAGCTCTAAACCCGTCCTATGTAGAAGGCAGCAAAGGTGCGTAAGGATTCAAAAAAGCTGGGACATATTTTGAGCCCCAGCATCTTCTTTATTTTCCAAATACATCTGTATAAAGCATAGCATCAGCCAACTGGTCAGCGTCTCCGCCCAGCTGACGAACCAGCTCATAGGCGAAAGCCAAAGCAGTTGATGGACCACGGCTAGTAATCAGCTTCCCATCAACAAGAACTATTTCTTTACGGTAAGTTCCATTTTTAATATTGGCTTGCGCACCATCATAGCAAGTGAAATACTTACCAGTCAAGATACCTGCGCGGTCAAGAGCAATGGGAGCGGCACAAATGGCAGCGATGAACTTGTCCTCTTGCTGAAAATCCTGCAAAAGCTGCATCAGGCAGTCATCATCACGAAGATTGGCCGATCCTGGCATCCCTCCTGGCAAGATGACCATATCGTAGTCATCCAGTCGGCCTTTCCAGACCTGATCCGCTTGAACAGTGATGGCATGAGATCCTGTTACTGCTTCATCAAAACCAATCATATGACAGACAAGACCTGCACGGCGCAAGACATCCACAACTGTCAGGGCCTCTATTTCTTCAAAGCCGGGAGCTAAGAGTAAAGCTGCTTTTTTCATGAAAACATCCTTTCTGAGATGAGCTAGTCACAAAATCTCATCTGATTTGTGAGTCAAAAACTTACTTTATCTTTATTTTAATTTCTTCAGTACGACTTTTTTTCGAACAGCAGGAATTCGCTCCTTCTTTTCATCCGTCAGGCTGTTCTGATAGGAGACGGACAGCAGGAGACCAACACCGATAAGATTACTGATGATGGAAGAACCACCCTGTGAAATAAAGGGCAGCGGAATTCCTGTCAGAGGTAGAATTCCTGTCACCGCTCCAATATTTTCAAAGATATGGAAGAGCAGCATCATGATAAAACCAGTTGAGATATAGGTATAAAACTGGTTGTTGGATTTAATCGTAATCTTTAGCATGCGGTAAATCAGCAGTAAATAGAGCATGATAACCAAGGTCGAGCCCAAAAAGCCAAAATCTTCTGCAATGACGGTGAAAATCATATCGCTTTCCCGAACAGGCACCAAGAGATTAGAGACATTAAAGCCTTGGCCAGTCAGACCGCCGCTTCCGACAGCGATTTGTCCCTGTGCTTGCTGGAAAGTGGTCGTCTGAGCGTAGTCAAAAGGATGAAGCCAAGCCAAAATCCGATTGATTTGGTAGGTTGGCATGCCTATATTATGCAGAAAGGCACGACCGCCATCGGAAATAAAAATAAAGAGAAATCCTCCCAACAGCAAGACTCCCGCCAGAAAGACCGGCAGGATAATCTTCCAAGAAACACCTGACAGTAGAACGATGCCGCCGTATATAGCAACAAAAACCAGAGCCGTCCCCAAATCACTCTGAAGAGTTAACAAGACCAGAACAGGTACAGTGTAGAGCCCAAGCTTCAGAATTAGAAAAAAGTCTAAAGCCAAGGTTCGCTCATCCTGCTTGTGCTGCTGGAGAAAATGAACCACCAGCCGCGACAGCATGAGAATATAAGAAATCTTCATGAACTCCGAGGGCTGAAAGAGGGTCACACCACGAATAGCAATCCAGTTTTTAGCACCAGTGGAGGCTACCAGGGATTGGCTGTAAAAAATCAGAGGCAAGACCATGAGGCCAAGACCAAAAACATAGAGATAGGGCGTGATTTTCCAGAGAAACTTGGTATTAAAAAACATGAGGATAAAGCTGAGCAAGAAGCCTACCGCAATCCAGGCGATCTGCTGACCAACCATGGGCCAGGCATTATCAGGATAATCATGACTAACAGCAATGTATATAGCTACAACACCGATTGAAAGCAGCATCAAAACTGGCAAAATTAAACTATAATCAATCCGGGACTCAAACGTCCGTCTTTGATAAGGCATAGTCCCTCCTTTTTAGAAAAAATACTGGATAATCAAGCTAGAAACAGCGACGCAAAACCAAGCGAAGGCACCAGTCAGCAAAGGCGCTGCTCCTGCTTGCTTAAACTGCTTAAAGGAGACCTTTGCGCCAATAGCTGCCAAGGCCATAGCCATCAGCCACTGAGAAATGAATTTTGTATAGGGGATGACAGCAGCTGGCAAAAACCCAAGACTGCTGACAAGTGAAGCAAGGACAAACCAAGCTATAAACCAAGGAAAAATCTGTTTCAAGTTTGTCTTTTGTGACGACTTCTTAGACTTGATATAGCGATAAGCTGCGAAGATCAAACAGGCCGGTACAATCATCAGAGCCCGACTAAGCTTGACAATAGTCGCCAAGTCCCCAGCTGACGGGCTATATGTATAGCCTGCTGCCACTACTGATGAAGTATCATTGATGGCCGTTCCAGCCCAAGTCCCGAAAAAGGCATCCGACATCTGCAGCAAATGCCCTAAAAAAGGGAAAATGAATACTGCTAAGATATTGAAAAAGAAAATAGTGGAGATGGACAGGGCGATTTCCTCTTCATCTGCTTCCAAGATTGGTGAAGCTGCCGCTATGGCAGAGCCACCGCAGATGGCTGTTCCAAAACCGATTAAAATAGTCAAGACACGGTTCATTTTAAAGAAACGGCCAGCCAAATAGGCAGCCAGAAAGGCTATCAGAATAGTGATAAGACTGATACGAAGAGAAGAAAGCCCCGTCTCAGAAACCTGACCTATGGACATGGAAAATCCCAAAAAGATGATGGAATACTGCAGCAATTTCTTCCCCGAATAGCTGAGTCCTTCCTGAAAAGCAGCCGGCAGCTTCATGCTGTTGTTCAAAACAATTCCAAAGACAATAGCTAAAACACTAGAGCCTATCAAGGGAAGCAAGCCGCCTAAAAAGATAGAAACAGCTGCTATGCCAAAGGATAACAGAATTCCTGGTAAATATTTTTTCACGAACACCCCTTCTTTCCTATGCCTCTCATTATAACAAATTTTGTCCAAAAAATCTGAATGAACCTAAAAAATCAGCCAATAAAACTCAGCTGATTTTAGAAAGTTTCAGTCAAAAAAGTCTCGTAACTCCTGCATAATGACTGCCTCTGGCAGAATGTCCAAAGAAGCTAATTGTGACAAATGATGCTGAATCTGCTTGCCATAGCGTTTACTAGAGATTCGGTTGTCCAAAAAAATAACAGCTGACTTCTGATGTTCATTTCGCCGGGTCCGGCCAATGGCCTGCTTCAGCCGCAAAATGGCAAGAGGCAGTTGATAATCATAAAAGGCATTCTTACCTTCCGCTTTCAGGCGGCTGTTGATCTTCTGTACAAAGAAATCCTTTGGATTGTCAAATGGAATCCGAGTAATCAGCTGAATAATCTGATCTTGCTCAGCAAAATCCGCCCCCTCCCAGAAGCTGCCTGAGCCCAAAAGGATACCTGCCTCTCCTCTATCAAAACGCCGCTTGATATTGCCGGCATCCCCATTTTTATATTGGGCCAAATGCGGCAGAGCGAGCAAGTCCGAAACAGTCAAAAGCAAGTCTTTAGAAGTGAAGAGGACGACGATAGGCAGACCGAGTTCCGCCACTTCTTGCAGACACGCAACAATCTCTAGAGCGAAATCCTCATTTGACAAATCCACTACTGCTGGAAAACTCTCATCTAAAAAGAGCTTCTGCAGTGGCTTCTTCTTGCTTTTCAGCTTGTAAAAGTGATAACTTTCAAAGCCTAGTAACTGCGCCAAATTGACCTTTGAGCTGATTTCCAGAGTAGATGAAACCAAGATAACCTTAGCCCTTTCAGGTAAAAAGTCTGTGAAATGCAGCAATTCTGAACGGCCAGCATGCAGAGTCATCAAGCGATGATCAGATAAGTCCTCATCTACCAACCAATAATACTGGTATTTGCCACTGAACAAGTGCTGCAGCTCAGGCAGTGCACTAGTCTTTAACTCAGACACATCCTGAAACAGCCGGGCAATCTTTTCCTGACTTAGCTCAGATGTTTTCTTGCGATGCTTCTCTGCGGAATCAGCCAGCTCAAACTGAATGCTTTGCAAAAGCCGTTGCTGCAGAAGTTCCCCTTCTTCCTGAAGGAGATGATTTATCTGCTGCAGGGTTTTAGTTAGATTTATACTGGCCTGAGAGAAGCTTTCCAAGGCGAAAAACATCTTCTGAGCTTCATCAACTACCAGAATACGATTGTCCAGCAAAGACTGGTCATCCTCTAAACGCGTCAGTAGGTAAGCATGATTGGTAATCACGACTCGACTGGTAGCTGACTTGACCTGTCCCAACCGCCAAAAATCTTCCTCATAAAAAAGAGAATGTTTGCTTAGCTTGCCATCATGACGGATTTCATTGAAGTAGCTTGAGAAGCGATGAGCCTGCCCGATTTCATTCAAATCACCTGTTTTGGTTTCTGTCAGCCAGACAAAGAGTTGCAACTTGCAACGATTAACCAAACGGTTGTCATATTCCCTATCCAATGTCTGATAGAAATAGTCCAGCTTGAGATAATTCTCTGGACTCTTAAGACTGTGAAAAGAAATACCAAATACTTCCTCCAACAATCGTCCTTCCTTTTGCAGCAGCTGGTCCTGCAGGATCTTAGTCGGAACCGTCACTAGTACTTTTTCCTGACCTCTAGATAGAATAGGCAGCAAATAGCCAAAGGTCTTACCTAAGCCTGTCTGCGCCTCTAAAAAACTAGGCTTCTGCTGGTCCAGAGCTTCCTCCATAAAACGAGCAAATTTGAGCTGTTCTGGCCGCTCTTCTAAGCCCAGTAGGTATAAATTGGTGAGGAAATCCTGCGACATTTTCTTTTCCGAAGTCAGCTTTTGGGGACGCCGCAGGAAAATACCATGGCAGGATTGCAGTTCCTTATCTTGCTGATTCGGCATCGTCTGATAAATTTCCTCAATAACCAAGCGCGACTCATAGATAATGCTGTCAGCCAAAGTTAACATTTTCTCAACCAAGGCCTTGGGCAGGCTCTTGATTTTGTCTTGTATTTTTAAAAATAGCTGAGCCGTTGCTTGAGCATCTGCCAGAGCAGTGTGGGCGTTTTCCAAAGAAATATCCAGCAAATTACAGAGATTGCCCAAGGAATATTTATCAAAGGTCGGGTAGAAGACCTGAGCCAACTCTACCGTGTCCACACGCGGTGTCAGCAAGTCAAACCCTTCCCAGAAAAGGGCCTCTGCTAATAGATTTGCATCAAACTTGACATTATGAGCGACAAAAATCGCATCCTGAATCAGCTCATATACCTCCGCTGCTACCTGAGAAAACTCAGGAGCTCGCCCAAGCCGCTCATCATCCAAACCTGTCAGCTCTTTGATATGCTCATCCAGTTCCTCATGAGGATTGACATCTGTTTCATAAGTCTTGGTAATGATTCCATTCTCAATCAGAACAATGCCAATCTGGATAATCTTTGCACTGCTGCCCGTTCCTGTAGCCTCCAAGTCCACAACGGCATACTTATAATTATTTTGTGTCATACTGCTATGATTATATCATAAAAGCCTTTCTGAGACATCTGAAAATTTTCATCCCTAGCCTAGAAAGTAATTCTGTGCAAAAACTTCTCTTTTCTGTTACACTCAATAGCAGAATACATTTTCCGAGGAAATTAGATGAAAATTCATAAAATTATCAACCTTGTAGCTTTTGAAAACACCTATATCTTAGAGAACAATCAGGGTCTCCTAGTCGTCGATCCTGGCAGTGACTGGAAAAAGATTAATCGTAAGCTGGAAGAACTAGCCAAGCCCGTGATTGCTATTCTCCTAACCCACACCCATTATGACCACATTATGAGCTTAGAAAAGGTCCGAGAGCACTATGCTACCCCACCTGTCTATGTGGCAGAGAGCGAAAGCAGCTGGCTCTACACACCGACAGATAACCTATCTGGTCTGGCGCGCCATGCTGATATGGATGATATTATCTGTCGACCAGCAGAAGAGTTTTTCTCCTACGAGACAGACTATGACCTTGGAGGCTTTCATTTCTATGTGCTTGCAACACCTGGCCACTCCATCGGAGGTGTCTCTCTAGTCTTTCCTGATGACCGCCTTGTTTTGACGGGCGATGCCCTCTTTCGGGAAAGCGTTGGACGAACGGATCTGCCGACAGGAAACATGGAACAATTGCTGACGTCCATTCGTGAGAAACTTCTGGTTCTCCCCAAAGACTACGCTGTTTATCCAGGTCATGGTAATGATACCACTATTTCACATGAAAAAATCTTTAATCCATTTTTAGCTCAGTAGCCATTTAAGCAATTACCTATAACAAAAACAGAGTTTGAAAATCTTCAAACTCTGTTTTTTATGATTTGTTAAATCTTCAAGAAGCGTCTCATAGAGATGATAGATCCCAATGATCCGATAAGAATTCCCAACACAAAGAGTGCTGCTATCATAATTGGACTAAAGAGTTTTGGATCAATCATAGAAAGTCCTTGACCTACCAAGCTCTTATTCATAGTCTGGTAGGCTATACCATATGTCAAATACACTACAAGTGACGGAACTGTTGCTCCTAACAAGCCAATCCATGCTCCTTCAAACAGAAATGGTCCGCGGATATAGCTATTTTTGGCACCAACCAAGCGCATGATTTGAATCTCGCGACTTCGGGAAATAATGGTAATCCGAATAGTATTGGAAATGAGAAGGATAGCAATGAAAATCAGAAGCGCTGTCCCAATCAATCCCCATGTTTGGATGAAATTAGAAAACGCAAAGAGATTTTTGGTATTGGTACCACCATTTTGAACCTCTGAAACACCATCAATCTTACGAGCATCTTTTGTAACAGATTCTACATACTTAGGTGCCTTGGTCTCAACAATATAAGCATCGTAAAGAGGATTATTTTCTTCATCAAAAACATCCCACTCACTACCCATGGTCTCTGTTAGCTTATTATACTGCTCTTGCTTGCTGGAAAAAGTAACCTTCTCTACATTTTTCATAGAAGTCAGAGCATCATATACCTTGTGGTAGTCCTCATTCTGAACTGTTTGACCTTCTTTTACAATAGTTTCGCTATTATCGGCAACATCCTTACGCATGTATACCATGACGCGAACATTATTTGAAATATCATTTGCCAGCTTAGCTGTATTTAAAATTACTGAAGCAAAGACAGCCACTAAGCTTAAGGTAATCATAACCGAGCTGACAGCCGCTACAGTCATCCAACCATTCCGCGTAAGGCTCTTAAGCGACTCAATCAAATGACGAAAAAATCTTCTAATCATCGTATCCGTATTCTCCTTCCGCTTCATCACGTACCACACGGCCATTTTCAATAGCAATAACGCGGTGACGCAGAGTATTTACAATCTGGCTGTTGTGGGTTGCCATCAGGACAGTTGTTCCCTGAAGGTTAATCCGCTCCAGCAGGTTCATAATCTCCCAAGAATTATCTGGGTCCAAGTTTCCTGTCGGCTCATCCGCAATCAGGACTTTAGGGTTGTTGGCAATAGCACGCGCAATGGCAATCCGCTGCTGCTCACCACCGGAAAGCTCATTAGGGAATGAGCGAACCTTGTGCTTAAGACCAACCAGGTCCAGCACTTCCATTACCCGCTTTTTAATATTACGGCGGCGCTCACCGATAACTTCCATGGCATAGGCAATATTCTCATACACTGTCTTTTTAGGAAGAAGTTTATAGTCTTGGAAGACTACTCCAACCTGACGGCGCAGCATTGGAACATCACGCTTCTTAATCTTAGCTAAGTCAAAATCAGCTACTTTCAGACTTCCCTTATCCAGTTTTATCTCCCTGTAAAGCAAACGAATAAAGGTTGACTTTCCTGCTCCTGAAGGGCCAACAATATAGGCAAACTCCCCAGGTTCTACGTTAATAGACACACTACGCAAGGCAGTGGTCCCGTTGCCATACTTCTTGACAACATCTTTCATTTCAATTATTGACATCTATTGAAATTTCCTTTCAATCTAATTCTAATCTCTTACATTTCCTAGTTCAAACGCCATTTCAAATAAGCGTCGATGAAACCATCCAAATCTCCGTCCATCACCTTGTCCACCTGAGCTACTTCGTAACTGGTCCGATGGTCTTTGACCATGGTATAAGGCGTAAAGACATAGGAGCGGATTTGGCTGCCCCAGGAAATTTCCTTCTTATCTCCCTTGAGTGAATCGACTTCAGCTGCTTGTTTCTCTTGTTCTAGCTGGTAAAGCTTGGCCTGTAGCATCTTCATCGCCCGATCACGGTTTCCATACTGAGTCCGGTCAACGGTAGACTGCACCACGATTCCTGTAGGAATATGGGTCAGCCGCACACCGGTAGAGACTTTATTGACGTTTTGCCCGCCGGCTCCTCCCGAACGGAAAGTGTCCATCTTAATATCGTCATCGCGAATTTCCACCTCAATGGTGTCATCCAACTCCGGCATGACCTCTACTGAGGTAAAGGAAGTATGGCGACGTTTGGCTGAGTCGAATGGCGAAATCCGAACCAAACGGTGGACTCCCATTTCTGACTTGAGCAGACCATAAGCGTGCGGCCCTTCAAATGAAAGAGTCACTGACTTAATGCCTGCTTCATCACCAGCTTGATAGTCCAAGACCTCTACTTTGAAGCCCTTGGCATTGCCAAAGCGTGTATACATACGCAGCAGCATATCTCCCCAATCTTGGGCCTCTGTACCACCAGAGCCTGGGTGAATTTCAAGGATAGCATTATTATTGTCGTAAGGCTCAGATAGGAGCAGGGTCATTTCATAGCTGGTCATCATTTTCTCGAGTTTAGCCAGCTTTTCTTCCAACTCTCCTTGAACCGACTCATCTTCAGCCAGAAAATCAAGCAAGATTTCCGATTCATCAAAAAGATCGGTCATTTGATGGAAATTTTCATAGGTTTGCTTGAGTTCATTCAGCTCTTGAGATGTCTTCTGGGCTGCAATGTTGTCATCCCAAAAGTCGGGTTCTGTCATCTTATTTTCTAAGATGGCAATTTCTTCTTCCAGACCTTCTAAGTCAAAGAGACCCCCTGAAAGAAGCTAATTTTTCACGATTTGCGTCAATCTTTTGACGAATTTCTGAAATGTCCATAAATACCTCTTTTCACATATCATTTAATTATAACATAAATTAAACAGTTTGCCTAATCTCACATTCAGCAGCTTACATTTTATCGGATTTTCCCTAGCTAGGCAAGACAAGCGACTCCTTGTCACCTAATTGTTAGAAAAGTAATATAATGACATGGGGTTGGAAGAATTATTTCAAGCCTTCCTAGACTTCGTCCATGGATAAACGAAATACAAGATTACGAAAATTTATGAGGTGTTCTGATAAAAAGGGAGACTCTCCATAGGTGCTTAAGCATTTCCAACTTTTGAAAAATATGCTAGACTAAAACCATGACAAGAATCGGATTTATGAGCGACCTCCATCTGGACTCCAATCAGTTTGGAGATTTTGAGCGCCAAGCTCTTTGCCAGCTTTTGAAAGAGGAAGGGATTGACCACCTACACATTGCTGGAGATTTATCCAACGACCTGATCAAGATCAGTTTGCGCTTTCTTGAAACTTTGAAGCAAGAGATTCCCCTTTCTTTTAATCTGGGAAATCACGATATGCTGGGACTTTCTGAGCAAGAAATTTCAAACTATGATTTTCAGGTTCAACAGTTCGGCCAGACCAAGCTCGTCAGCTTTTCTGGCTGGTATGACTACAGCTTTGTTCCAGAAAAAAGCAAGGAAGAGCATCTGAGAACCAAGACCAATTTCTGGTTTGACCGCAGATTGGAGCGTCAACTCGACGACCCTAGCATTACAGCTCAGACGCTGCAAGAGTTAGAAAAACTGCTGATGACTTTAGATGGTCCCATTATTGTTGCTCTGCATTTTGTCCCCCATCAAGACTTTCTATACGACCATCCCTATTTCCAGCGCTTCAACGCCTTCCTAGGAAGCCAAGCTTTTCATTGGCTCTTTGTCAAATACAGGGTGAAAGAAGTGATTTTTGGTCATCTCCATCACCGCCACCAAAGCCGTGTTATCGAAGGTGTCCGCTACCATATGCGTCCTCTGGGCTACATCCGTGAATGGGAACTGACTCGGAACTTTTTTGAAGACTTTCCTCAGTATAAGATCCCCCAGATGTACCGCCTGCACAAGCGTTATAATGCTGTTAAAGATTTAGTCGAATTTCGAGACTATAAGAAAAAACACCTAGCAGACGAACTGCGAGATGCTTTAACGGTGATTGAAGTTCAGTAATGGAAATGTTGAATTGCAGCTCTCAGCTCATCTGAGAGTTGTTTTTTGCTGTCCAACTGCACATAGACTTCTAATAAGCAGGAGCGAAAATTGGAAAAAGCAATGAAGTCTTGGTTGTTTTCCAATGGAAAACTCTGTGATTGAAGCCACAGTCTAAGTTCATGCTGGGACAGTTTTTCCTTTAAGACAGCTTGATAGAGCACCTGAGCTAAGCGCCAGTCCTCATCATTTCTGAAACGGACTGAAACTCTTTTAAAAACTTGATGAATGACCTCTAAAACCTCTGGCATCCTAATGGAGGGAAAGTCCGGATGACAAGCCACTTCTGTCAATAAGTCTGCTCCATGTGCGAAGGCATGAACCCAACCGTATTTCCTAGAGTAACCTCTTGTGTCTCTTTCTACTGACAAGTAGGTTAGCCCCTTATCTAGTAAGTATTTTCTTCCTTGCACTGATAAAGCCTGATAATACGAAGAGTTTGGATTACCATCACAGTTTAAGAGATTAGCATAAAGTAAAGCCGTGAAGGAACGTGTTAAGGTAGCTTGACCATTTTTATCACTCTTGTAAAAAAGTCCTTTTCTTTTGACTGCTTCTTGAGACAATAAACTAAACTGTTCAGCTGAAAACAGGTCAGCCTGAAGTCCCCTTGCTAAGGACGAAAAGACTAACTCATCACGGATTGTCGCTTCTGGATGACCAATATGAGCCAGTAACCATAAGATTTCTTCCTCATAATATAAAGGAGAAGCCTCTTCCAACTTCTTTCGTAAGTTTTGATACATACTTTCACCGTCCTTTCTAGTTGCTTTCTTTGAATTTGATTATATCGCCTTGTACACAAAAAAGCCATCCGAAGATGACTTTTTGCTCTTAAATAGCATTCTTATCCATACCTAATTTACGCTGGATGAACTTAACAATTTCAACAATGACAATCATGGCAAAGCTACCAATCAGAACAACTGTCCATTGTGACAAGTCCAGCTTGGTCACATGGAAAATCTTTTCCAGTGGATCAATTACAATAGTCGAAATCAATAGGATGAAAGAAACCAGAATAGACCAGTTAAAGGTCTTAGACTTGAATGGACCAACTGTAAAGATAGACTGGTAAACAGATTTTACATTATAAGCATGGAAGAGCTGGATGAGGCCAAGCGTTGCAAAGGCCATTGTTAGAGCATCCGCATGGATAGCAGTTTGATTTCCAAGATGAACTGGATTTGAAATAGCATAGCCATAAACCGCTAAAACCAAAGCCCCTTGCAGAACACCCTGATAGATGATAGAGCTCATAACTCCACCTGAGAAGAAGCTAGACTTACGGCCACGAGGTTTATGACTCATGACACCTGGCTCAGCTGGTTCAACTCCCAGAGCAATAGCTGGGAAGGTATCCGTTACTAGGTTAATCCAAAGCAAGTGAACTGGCTGCAACACATCCCAACCAAATAAGGTTGCAAAAAATATCGTTAATACTTCTGCTATATTAGCTGAAAGTAGATATTGAATAGTCTTTTGAATATTAGAAAATATTTTCCTTCCCTCTTCAACAGCTACGATAATGGTCGCAAAATTATCATCTGCTAAAATGATATCTGAAGCACCTTTAGAAACCTCTGTACCGGTAATTCCCATACCGATACCGATATCAGCTGTCTTCAGAGCTGGGGCGTCATTGACACCATCACCTGTCATGGCTACGACCTTACCTTGATTTTGCCAAGCTTTGACAATCCGTACCTTATGCTCAGGCGAAACTCGGGCATAGACAGAGTATTGGCCAACAACTTTTTCGAATTCTGCATCAGAAAGCTCATTGAGCTCTGTACCAGTCAAGACATGGTCTTCAGTATCTCCTTCTTCGATGATACCCAAACGCTTAGCTATAGCTTCAGCTGTATCCTGATGGTCACCGGTAATCATAATCGGACGAATACCTGCTTCCTTGGCTACACGAACTGCTTCTGCAGCTTCTGCACGTTCTGGGTCAATCATACCGATTAAACCAGTAAAGATTAAATCATTTTCTAGATTTTCAGACGTCAAGTCAGTCGGAACTGCATCAATAATCTTGTAGGCACCTGCAAGAACACGCAAAGATTGGTGAGCCATTTCTGAGTTATTAGACTTGATCAACTGTGAAGTAGCATCATCAATCGCTGCAACATCTCCAGCCTTATCACGGGCAACACAGCGTTTCAATAGTTGATCTGGTGCTCCCTTTACTGCTACTAAGAATTTCCCATCTGGTAATGGATGAACGGTAGACATGAGCTTACGGTCTGAATCAAATGGCAGCTCAGCTACTCGAGGATATTTCCCTAAAAAGGCCTTCACATCATAGCCCTTGTCCAGAGCATATTGGATAAAGGCTGTTTCTGTTGGGTCACCAATCAGTTTTCCTTCTTGGTCAATCTTAGTATCATTGGCTAAGACAACCGAACGTAAGAGAGGTAGCTCCAAGCCAAGTTCAATATCTTGTCCAGCTTCATTCAGGACTCCGTCATAAAAGACTTTTTCGGCCGTCATCTTATTCATGGTCAGGGTACCAGTCTTATCTGAAGCGATAATCTCAGTTGATCCCAAAGTCTCAACAGCTGGCAACTTACGGACAATTGAATTCCGCTTAGCCAAAACCTGAGTTCCCAAAGCCAGCACGATGGTAACGATAGCAGGCAGACCTTCTGGAATAGCCGCAACTGCCAAAGCTACAGAAGTCATCAGCTCATCCAGTGGATTTTTCCCTTGAATGAAGACACCGACTACAAAAGTCACTGCAGCAATCACCAAGATAGCATAGGTCAGAACCTTAGACAGGCTATTAAGATTTTGCTTGAGCGGTGTGTCCGTTTCATCCGCATCCTGCAACATACCTGCGATGTGGCCGACTTCTGTATACATCCCTGTATTAACAACCAATCCAACCCCACGACCATAGGTCACATTTGAGTTTTGGAAGGCCATATTCACACGATCGCCAATACCAGCATCTGCAGCTACCTCGATAGTCAAATCTTTCTCAACCGGAACAGACTCACCTGTCAGAGCCGCTTCTTCGATTTTCAGTGAATTAGCTTCCAAAAGTCGCATATCTGCCGGGACAACGTCCCCGGCTTCCAGTCTAACGATATCGCCAGGTACCAACTCCTTAGAATCTACTTCTGTGACATGGCCATCGCGCAGGACACGCGCAGCTGGGCTGGACATGGATTTGAGTGCCGCAATCGCTTCTTCAGCCTTGCCCTCCTGATAGACACCGAAGATGGCATTGATGATTACTACAGCTAAGATGATCAAAGCATCAGCGATGTCTTCACCACCTGATGTGACAACAGACAAGACAGCTGCTACCAACAAGATGATAATCATCAAATCCTTGAACTGCTCCAAAAACTTCATTAAGAGAGATTTTTTCTCCCCTTCATCCAGTTCATTGCGGCCATAATCAGCTAAACGCTTGGCTGCTTCTTGACTGGACAAACCTTGCTCTGAAGCGTCCAAAGTTTTGAAAATTTCCTCAGGACTCTGGGTGTAAAAAGCTTGGCGCTTTTGTTCTTTTGACAATGTATTCCTCCTCTTGGCCTCTTTTATTTCTGAACTTTTCTGACCACTAGGACTCATCATCTCGAGCCACATCAGTCATACCCAAAAAGTCAGAAACAAAAAAGAGACCTGTTTATTAACAAGTCTCGCTATTTCATACAAGGCCGGAAATTTCTTTCGTATTGACGACCTTGTAACGGTTATTCCGTTAGCTACTCCCTTGAGTTAGAAACTATTATACCAAATTTTCAAGCTTTTGCAAGAGGAAACATTATGATTTTCAAGAGTTTTCTCGGAGAATAGCAGCTAACCCCAGCTAATTTCCATCTCATAGCTGGCAAAAATCTGCTCCCCATCAACTGTTTTTAGCTGATAATGAAGTTGCAGAACTTGATTAGTAAAATCAACCTTATAGAAAGGAGTATCGGTCACAAACTGCTGCAAGCCCACAGGTGTATGGATGCCAACCAGCGCCTGCCCTTGACTGATGAAGCGCATGATGGACTTAGGCTCAGAAAAGCGGGTCATAAGCAGCTCTTTATCGTGAAACTTCAGAACTACTTTCTCTCCTTCTTCATTTTTATATAGCAGATAATGAAAGTCTCCTTTTTGCGTCCAGTCCGTATCGTAGACCTGATCAATTAGCTCGGTATGCCCGTCCAGCTGGATGTGATTTTTTATTCTGATTTGCATCTTCATCTCGTTTCTGTTTTTCTTTCCCTATTCTATCAAAAAAATGACAAAATTGCTCTTCTTTCAGTCGCAGCTTTGATTTTTTTCCTACTATGATTTGTGGTATAATGGTAGCATGATTGAAAAAGTATTTCGGGACCCAGTTCACAATTATGTTCATGTGGACCATCAGGTTATTTATGATTTAATCAATACTAAAGAATTTCAACGGCTGCGCCGCATCAAACAGCTGGGTACCTCCGGCTATACTTTCCACGGCGGGGAGCACAGCCGTTTTTCGCATTGTCTGGGAGCTTATGAGATTGCCCGGCGCATCACTAAGATTTTCAATGAAAAATACCAAGCCAACTGGGACAGCCACGAAAGCCTGCTGACCATGACAGCTGCTCTCCTTCATGACTTAGGACACGGAGCTTATTCACACACTTTCGAGCGCCTCTTTGATACTAATCACGAGGACATTACGCGGCAAATCATCACCAGCCCAGAGACAGAGATTCATCAGGCCTTGGTGCAGGTTTCGCCAGATTTCCCAGAAAAGGTAGCTAGCGTCATCAACCATACCTATCCCAATAAGCAGGTGGTCCAGCTGATTTCCAGCCAGATTGATGTGGACCGGATGGATTATCTCTTGCGAGATTCCTTTTTTACTGGTGCTTCCTATGGACAATTTGACTTGACTAGAATTTTACGAGTGATTTGTCCAGTAGAAAACGGCATCGCCTTCAAGCGCAATGGCATGCATGCGGTAGAAGACTACGTAGTCAGCCGCTACCAGATGTACATGCAGGTCTATTTCCACCCGGCTAGCCGAGCTATGGAAGTTCTGCTGCAAAATCTGCTCAAGCGGGCCAAGTTTCTCTATCCGGCTCAGAAGGATTATTTTGCGCTGTCATCGCCCAATCTCATTCCATTCTTTGAAAACAGAGTGACCCTGCAGGATTATCTGGCCTTGGATGATGGTGTTATGAATACCTATTTCCAAGTTTGGATGGCTAGTCCAGACAAGATTTTATCTGACCTAGCTCAGCGTTTTATCAACCGCAAGGTCTTTAAGTCCATCGTCTTCTCTCAGGAAAACGAAGCGCATTTGGATATCATGCGAGACCTAGTTGGACAGGTTGGTTTTGACCCTGATTACTATACTGCTATTCATCGTAACTTTGATTTGCCTTATGATTTCTACCGGCCTGACGTTGAAAAACCTCGGACCCAGATTGAGATCCTGCAAAAAGATGGCAGCTTAGCAGAACTATCCAGCCTGTCTCCTATCGTTCATTCGCTAGCTGGGACCAGACAGGGCGATAATCGCTTCTACTTCCCCAAGGAAATGCTAGCAGAGACCGGACTTTTCAGCGAAAAAAACCAGACCTTTATGCACTATATCAAAAACGACCAATTTACCTACGGAGAATAATATGTCTATCAAATTAGTTGCCGTTGACATTGACGGCACCCTTTTAAATAACCAAAAAGAAATCACTCCTGAAGTCTTCAGCGCTGTTCAGGATGCCAAGGCTGCTGGCGTCAAGATCGTCATTGCAACCGGCCGTCCTATTGCAGGTGTTCAAAAGCTTCTCGAGGAGCTAGAGCTTAATCAGCCAGACAACTATGTCGTTACTTTCAACGGCGGACTGGTGCAGGATACTGTTACAGGTCAAGAATTAATCAAAGAAACACTGACCTATGACGACTATCTGGATATCGAACTGCTCGGGCGAAAATTAGGCGTCCACATGCATGCCATCACCAAGGACGGCATTTATACAGCCAATCGCAACATCGGCAAGTACACTGTTTACGAGTCCAATCTGGTCAGCATGCCTATCTTCTACCGCACACCTGAAGAAATGTCCAATAAAGAAATCGTTAAGTGCATGTATATTGATGAGCCGGAAATTTTGGATGCGGCCATTGCTAAGCTGCCACCGGAATTAGCCGAAAAATATACACTGGTTAAATCAGCTCCTTTCTATCTGGAAATTGTCAAAAAGACTGTCAATAAAGGGGCTGCTATCCTTCATCTGGCTGAAAAACTGGGCTTGAGCAAGGAGCAGACCATGGCTATCGGTGATGAAGAAAACGACCGCGCCATGCTGGAAGCTGTTGGCTCTCCTGTTGTCATGGAAAACGGCAAGGAAGAACTCAAGAAAATCGCAAAATATATCACCAAATCGAACGACGAATCCGGCGTAGCACACGCTATTAGAGAGTGGGTTTTAAAATAATGTTTAGTTACAAAATTGGAATTTCAGATCAGGAACACGACGATTTTGTCACGGCTCATCCGCAGGCCAATCTTCTGCAGAGCTCAGCCTGGGCTCAGATCAAGGATAACTGGGCCAATGAGCGCTTGGGCTTCTATAAAGACGACCACTTGGTTGCTGCAGCCAGTATCCTAATCAAACCACTGCCCTTGGGGATGACCATGCTTTATATCCCGCGCGGTCCCATCATGGACTATAGTGACAAGGAGCTGCTGACCTTTGTTTTGGCGTCGCTCAAGAAATTTGCCAAGGAGAAAAAAGCGCTCTTTGTCAAGTTTGATCCTAGTCTCTTTCTGGCAGAAAGCAAGATGGGCGGTGAATTGCAAGACAAAGCAGAGACAGTTGAGCTGATTCAAGAACTGCAGCAAGCAGGAGCTGTCTGGGTCGGTAGGACTGAGTCTCTGGACGAAACAATTCAGCCTCGCTTGCAGGCCAATATTCATAAAGAAGATTTCAGCGAGGATCTGCTTTCTAAGAATACTCGGCAGGCTATTCGTACAGCCCGTAACAAAGGCATTCAAATCCAATTTGGCGGAACAGAATTACTGGATGACTTTTCAGCCCTGATGAAGAAAACGGAAAATAGAAAAAACATCCACCTACGCGGCAAAGACTATTACCAAAAACTCTTGGATACTTATCCTGAGCACTCCTACATCACCTTGTCCAGCATTGATCTAAAGGCACGATTGGAAGACTTGCAGACTCAGCTGACCAAGACACTTAAAGAAGCAGAGAAATTTACCGAGAAAACCAAGCCCGGCAAGATTGAGAATAACCAGCAAGAACAGAAACGCCTCCAGGAAGAGATTGACTTTCTGCAGGACAAAATCAGCCAAGGTGCTGCTGTCATTCCCCTGTCTGGCACGCTGGTCCTAGAATACGGCAAGACCTCTGAAAATATCTATGCCGGAATGGACGAGGAGTACCGTCGTTACCAGCCTGCCATCATCACTTGGTACGAAACGGCCAAACATGCTTTTGAGCGTGGAGCGGATTGGCAAAATATGGGCGGAATCGAAAACGACCTCAAGGGCGGTCTCTACAGCTTTAAATCCAAGTTCAATCCGACCATTGAGGAATTTGCTGGTGAGTTTAACCTGCCAACTAATCCTCTCTATCACCTCTCCAATATGGCCTACACACTCAGAAAGAAACTGCGCAGCAAGCATTAAAAGAAAGGAAGCCTATGACCTTTAAACTTCTCAGCCAAGAAGAATTCATCCAGCATACTTCAGCTAGCTCCCAACGCTCTTTTATGCAGACCGTGGAAATGGCAGAGCTTCTGAGCAAGCGGGGCTTCACTACCCAGTATGTCGGCTACACCGACCCACAGGGACAGGTAGTGATGTCAGCTGTCCTCTACAGTATGCCTATGACTGGCGGCCTCCATATGGAAATCAACTGCGGCCCTGTCTCTACTGATGCTCAATACCTGACTCCTTTCTATCAAGCTTTGCAGGCTTACGCTAAAAAAGAAGGCGCCCTAGAGCTCATCATCAAGCCCTACGAGACTTATCAGACCTTTGACAGCAATGGTCAGCCCACATCTGATGAAAAGATCGAGCTTATCCAGCAACTGACTGATTTGGGCTTTGACTTTGACGGCCTACAGACAGGCTATCCAGGCGGGGAGCCTGATTGGCATTATGTCAAAGACTTAGCTGGTCTGACGGAGAAAGACTTGCTCAAATCCTTCAGTAAAAATGGCAAGGCGACCGTCAAAAAGGCGAATACCTTTGGCATCAAGCTAAAAAGGCTGGAACGTGACCAACTCAGCATTTTCAAAGACATCACAGCTGCTACTTCTGACAGGCGGGAATACGATGACAAGCCACTAGACTACTATCAAGATTTTTATGATAGCTTTGGTCAGCAGGCGGACTTTATGACAGCTAGCCTTAACTTCAAGGACTATCTTCAGAACTTGCAAAAGGATCAAGAGAAACTGATCCGAAAAATTCAGAAACTTCAGGAGGACTTGGAAAAAAATCCTCAATCTGAAAAGAAACAAAACCAGCTGCGAGAGCTTTCCAGTCAGTTTGACAGCTTTGAAACCCGCAAAGCTGAAGCCCAAGAACTGATTGACAAGTACGGCGACCAAGACCAAATCCTGGCTGCCAGCCTCTTTATCTACACCCCTCAGGAAGCAACCTATCTCTTCAGCGGCTCCTATCCTGAGTTTAATAAATTCTACGCTCCAGCCCTGCTGCAGGAATATGTTATGACCGAAAGCATCAAGAGAGGTATCCCATTTTACAATTTCCTCGGCATTATGGGAATTTTCGACGGTTCTGACGGTGTTCTGCGCTTCAAGCAGAACTTCAACGGCTTCATCGTCCGAAAAATGGGGACTTTCCGTTATTATCCTAACCCACTCAAGTTTAAGCTACTTCAGCTCATAAAGAAAATTCTAAGACGTTAAAAAAACCAAGGTTTCCCTTGGTTTTTTTGTATGTTTATCTATAACGAGGTGTCGCAAAACCACGGATATTCCCATGACCGATGCGGTAAGTATTGCGTTTAACTACGTTATTGCTGTTGCCTTCAATCGTGTGAATGATGCCATTTTCAACTTTTTCGACAATACCGATATGATCAGCCCAGCCATCGTTTTGCTGGGTATCTTTGTCCCAGTTAAAGGTGATAATATCGCCTGCGCTAGGAGTCGAATTGCCATCTTCATTCCAGATACCTAGTCTTTGGAAAATATGAATATGACGCTCTACGCCACACTCGCGGCCGATAAGATCGCTCAAGCCCTCTCTTTGGAAAATAACTGTAGTAAAAATGTCGCACCAGTCATCCGTGTTCTTCACAGCATAGCCAACTGGCAGCGGTCTGACACTGTTATAATCGTTGACCAAGCGCTGATGCTCAGCACTGCCTCCCCTGACACCTACCATAGCAGCTGCCGCTGCAAGAACACGGTCTCGCTGACTAGCTGCCTGAGGACGGTTTACAGAGATAGAGGTCTTTTCTCCACCAGCTCCCTGCAGCTGATTTTGATTATTTAAGTAATACAAGTGAACATTGTACTCACCTGCATTATTCTTATGGTCACGCGCATATACATGCTTACGATAAGTACCGTCAGCCTGACGATCCGCTGTGTACCATTGGACATCATCTTGGCCATTCGCTTCTGACCAAGTCGGCAGGTAAACTGTCTTGAGACCTTCTGGTGCCACAATGCCTGATACTACAATATCAAACTCTCCAGTGTCACTATTCTTATTTTGAATACTGATTTTACCCTGTGGCTTACTGATTGACACATTGGTCTTGATGCCGCCTGCTCCTACTAGCTTGCCATCATTTTGCAAATAGTAGAGATGCACATTATATTCGCCCTGAACGTTGTTATGGTCACGCGCATATACATGCTTACGATAAGTACCATCAGCCTGACGATCCGCTGTGTACCATTGGACATCGTCTTGGCCGTTGGCTTCAGACCAAGTCGGCACGTAAACTGTCTTAAGACCACCTGGCGATACGATATCTGAAACTACAATATCAAAATCGCCGGTTTCGCTGTTGCGATTCTGGATGCTGATTTTGCCTTGAACTTTTGGTTTCTCAATGGAAATAGTCGTTTTAGTGCCGCTCACACCAACCAAGCTGCCATCATTCTGCACATAGTAAAGGTGCACATTATATTCGCCCTCAACATTATTGTGATCACTCAGACGGACACGCTTACGATAGGTGCCATCAGCTTGACGCTCAGCATCGTACCACTTGATGTCATCTTGGCCATTGGCCTCTGACCAAGTTGGCAATGATACGCTCTTGAGACCGCCTGGAGAGACAATACCCGAAACCACAATATCAAAATCACCGGTTTCTTTGTTGCGATTCTGAATACTGATTTTACCCTGCGGCTTGCTGATAGAAACGTTGGTCTTGATGCCGCCTGCTCCTACCAACTTGCCATCATTTTGTACATAGTAGAGATGCACATTATATTCGCCTTGGACATTGTTATGGTCGCTCAGGCGAACTCGTTTCCGATAAGTGCCGTCAGATTGGCGCTCCGCTGTGTACCATTGGACATCATCCTGGCTATTAACCTCTGACCAAGTTGGAAGATAAACTGTCTTAAGACCACCTGGCGAAACGATACCCGAAACCACAATATCAAAATCGCCAGTTTCGCTGTTGCGATTCTGGATGCTGATTTTACCTTGGGCTTTTGGTTTTTCTATGGAAATAGTCGTTTTAGTGCCGCCCACACCGACCAAGCTGCCATCATTCTGCACATAGTAAAGGTGCACATTGTACTCACCCTCAACATTATTGTGATCACTCAGACGGACATGCTTACGATAAGTGCCATCAGCCTGACGCTCAGCGTTGTACCATTTAACATCATCTTGACCATTCACAGTAGACCAAGTTGGCAGAGAAACGCTTTTCAGACCGCCCGGAGATGAAATACCTGAAACCACGATATCAAAATCGCCAGTTTCTTTGTTTCGATTTTGAATACTGATGGTCCCCTTAGGTTTGCCAAGAGAAACGGTCGTTTTAGTGCCGCTTACACCAACCAAGCGGCCGTCATTTTGAACATAGTAGAGATGGACATTGTACTCGCCCTGCACATGATTGTGATCGCTTATGCGGACTCGCTTACGATAGGTGCCGTCGGCCTGACGTTCAGCAGTATACCATTTGATATCATCTTGACCATTGGCCTCTGACCAAGTCGGCAGAGAAACAGTCTTGAGACCTCCTGGAGATGAAATACCTGAAACAACAATATCGAAATCACCAGTTTCGCTGTTACGATTCTGGATGCTGATTTTTCCCTGTGGCTTGATGACAGATACATTGGTTGTAGTACCGCCAACACCGACTAATTGGCCGTCATTGCGGACATAGTAGAGATGGACATTGTACTTGCCAACTGAATCCTTATGTCTGCTAGAATCAACAGAAACTTTATAAGTACCATTGGCCTGCTGAGTGGCTGTGTACCAGATAATATCGTCTTGACCATTAGCTTCAGACCACACTGGAACACTAACAACAGACACTCCATAAGGAGCAGAAACGTTTGAAATAACAACATCAAAGCTGCCGTTGACATTATTCTTATTCTGAATACTGATGTTACCCTTTAAAGGCTGCTTAGCAAGAGCAGACTGCTGGGTAAATCTCCCAGTGTAATCAACGCTATGGTCAAATACATGCTTACCAACTAACAGCTGAGCCTGGGCTGTAAACTGCCATGCTCCAGCGCCACTATTGTATTTGAGAGATTTAGCTCCATCAAGATTTAAATTAGAAGACGGATACTGGGCCACCCAGAAGTTGCTATAGCCAAATTGCGATGTATTAACCGGTCCCTTGCTGCGAAGATTATTTTGGTCCAGCCAGCTGGCACTGGTATAGTACATCAGGTTAGAATAACCCAGCCTGCGCATCTCATCCGCCCAAGCCTGAGTATGCTGGTTGATCCCATTTTGCATTTTAGGATCTTCCATGTCATTGACCATGACTGTGTTTTTAGGCAAACCTAGTCTATTAGCAAAGGCAGCATAATAACGAGCTTCTGCTCTCGCTTCTTCATCACTGGTATAGTGCGAGAAGGCATAGGTCGATACTTGTAAACCAGCTCCCTGCGCATTTCTCACCTGAGACTCGGCAAATGGATTGGTGTAATGGGTTCCTTCAGTTAGTTTGACAACGACACCGCCAACCCCTTGCTGGGCTAATTTACGATAGTCGTCTACACTGATATGGCCATTGTGGCTGCTGACATCTACAAAGGAAGTACCTTTAATCTCTGCTTGGGAATTCCCGCGGGCTGCCTTAGCCTTTGACCCAGCATTATAAAATACAGTTTTTCCAGTATTACTAGCTTTTGGTGCTGATGCTACTGCAGGACCGGCCTTTGTCTCTGCAGCAGTAACAGAATCTGCAACAGAAGAGCTTGCTTTTGCTGACTGATCAACTACTGCATTCTGATTAGAAGCATTTGCATCTGACTGAGTTTGCCCTTCTGGCTTAGCAGGGGCTGTCTGCACCTCTGCAGTTGCTGGTTGAGCTGCTCCTCCAGACTCAACTGAACTACCTACAGAGTTAGTCGCTTGCTCCTCTTGCTTAACTGCTTGAACCGACTGTTCAGCAGATGATACTGCTACAGTCGGCTGATTAGACGTTTGTGATGCAGCCACATTGACTGTTTGATTCTGGGAACTAACAGATCTTTCTGTTTTTAAAACTTCTGACTCAGCGATCGTATGTTCCTCGGCTTTTGCAACATTGGCAGTCGCTGCCAACAAAATAGCCGTACTCGCTAAATAAACCAATTCTTTCGATTTCAACTTTTCTCTCCAACTTTTAAAAAACTTGTCACCTTTGGGAGGACAAGTCTTTTTTCAACATTTTTTATTTTACAAAATCAAGCAATGCCAAGAAGCTTTCAGCTTCAAGTGATGCACCACCAACAAGAGCACCGTCAACATCTGGACAAGCCATGTAAGACGCAACATTTTCAGGTTTTACAGAACCGCCGTACTGAACGCGAACCTTGTCTGCTACTTCTTGACCAAAGTCAGCTGCGACAACGTCACGAACTGCTTTACACATCTTTTGAGCGTCGTCTTGAGTTGCTGACTTTCCAGTACCGATAGCCCAGATTGGCTCATAAGCGATAACTAATGATGCAACTTGCTCAGCTGTCAAGTCTTTCAAAGCAGCTGATACTTGAGCACCAACGAAATCTACAGCTTTTCCAGCTTCGTAAGTTTCAAGCGACTCACCACAGCAGATGATTGGCACCAGACCATTGCGGAAGATAGCGTGCGCTTTTTTGTTGATGTCTTGGTCTGTTTCATGGAAATAATCGCGGCGTTCTGAGTGACCGATAACGATGTAGTCAACTCCAACTTCTGCAAGAACTTTAGGGCTGTTTTCACCAGTGAAGGCACCTGCATCTTCAAAGTAAGCGTTTTGGGCTGCAACTTTAAGATTGCTTCCTTTAGCTGCTGCCAAAACAGTTGTCAAATCAAGTGCTGGAGCAGCGATACCAGCTTCTACCAAATCTGAAGAAGGTAGCTTAGCAGCAACCGCTTCTACAAAAGCCTTTGCTTCTTCAGGATTTTTGTTCATTTTCCAGTTACCAGCAATAAATGGTTTACGTGACATATTCACACACCTCTTCTATTTTATTTATAGTAACATTGTAACACAGTTGAATGAAATAATAAAGGTTATCCACAGAATTTCATCAAATTGAAACATCTTTATTTTAAGGGGATAAGATCTGTGGAAAATTCTTCTCATTATCATTTTCCCCTCGTATCTTCAAGCCAGCTCTTTCTCCAGCAGAGCACGCACCTCAAAATCACTTCTTCAGTCCGCTGGAAGAAAAAACAGAACCTAGTCTGAGACTAAGTTCTGTAGCTTTTATCAACTTCAAAGAGAATCACTGTTTCTTCTCTTGCTTGTAAAACTCTTTTAAGGCATCCTGCCAAGTCGGAATGACAAAGCCTGTAGCCTTGGCCTTGGCCAGGCTCATAGTTGAATTGAAAGGCCGCTTAGCCTTGGCTGGGAACTTGCTGGAATCAACCGGTTGGACTTCCACATCTGTATCTTTGAGAATTTCCACTGCAAAGTCATACCAAGTGGTGTCCTCTGCAGCGTCATTAGACAGATGGTAATAACCAAATTCCTTTTGGTTTTCAGCCAGATGAGTCATAAATTCAGCCAGCGTACGAGTCCATGTCGGACGGCCATGCTGGTCATTGACTACAGTCAGAGTTTTGTGCGTCTTGGCAAGATTTTGCATGGTAAAGACAAAGTTTTTACCGTAGTTACCAAAGACCCAGGCAGTACGGATAATGTAGAAACGGCTGGAATATTTCTCAACCAGCTCCTCACCCATGCGCTTGGTACGGCCATACTCAGTCTGCGGATCCGGCCGATCATCTACTTCCCACTCCTCACCGACAGGCTTTTGTCCGTCAAAGACATAGTCTGTTGAGATGTAGACCAGGGTTGCCCCGTGTGCTTCTGCAGCTTTTGCCACATTTTCAGTCCCAGTCACATTGATGGCATAGTCCAGCTCTTTTCCTTCGTCCTCAGCCGCATCAACAGCAGTATAGGCCGCACAGTGATAGACCAAGCTTGGCTTGACCTCCGCAAAAACCTTGTCCACCATTTGGGCATTGGTAATATCCATTTCTGCTACATCAACAGCCACATACTCCTCATTGCGCTCATCCAAAAGATAGCGAAGCTCTGTACCCAGCTGTCCATTCGCACCTGTAATTAAAATCATTTGTCTTTCCTTTCACATCATAAACATTCAATGAGTTTATTATAACAAAAAAAGCAGAAAAAATCTGCTTAGTCGAATCCCTATCGGAAAATATACTTAATAGTATGAGCTAGAGAACAGCCTCTTGCCGCTTTTGATATTCTGTATACAAGTGATACAACAATCTGCAAGTAATAATGAATAGACTTATCATCAGAGGCAAAAAGGTTCGAGTGCTTGAGGCGTAGAGAGTGGGGGATAATGAAATGACCATGCGGCCAATAAAGCCAATTACAAATAAATAGGTCAGCCATATTTTTTCTTTAAAATCTGAAACTACAAGCCACAAAGCGTAAACAATCATTAATAGCAGTAAGCCATAAAAGGCTACTGCGCTCATATACGTGATATTAAAAGAAAATGTCCCTGATTCTCTAGCTGCTTTACTGATACCTGTTAATGTACCAAAAATAGTATTCCAGCCCATTTTTTGTGAAAAAATATTGAGTATGACAAACCCGCTCAGAGCTATGGCTGTTACATTTTTCTTGTGAAGAGCATAAACAAGGAGCACAAGCAAGAAGACAATTACAAAGGCAAAGGATGTGGAAAGCAGATTATCGCCTGTCTCCAGAAAGCCAAGCCCAAGCTTTTGGAAGATATTCAAGTTCGGAAAGTTGGGGAACCAACTGACAATATTCTTTTCCAAACGCAGAGCATTCCCCGGAGATAGCTTGGCTGATATGATTCCTAAAGCGCTCAGTGCCAAATAGCATAGATTACCCAGTAAAGGTTTTTTATCTTTCTTTGCAAGGACAGTTTCAAACAGAAGCCACAAAAAAGCATAGACTGCTAATTGTTCTTGCATGATAGCAACTAAAAAGAACAAAGGACTAGCTATATTAACCCAAATATTTTTAGATTCTCTGAAAAAAAGTGCGAAAAGCAACAAGGAAGCAGGGAAAATGTAATTGACATAAGTTGGAATAGAGCCCGCACTTAAAAATTCAGTTGCCGGAAGGAATATAAAAATTAGTAAAGCTGGCAGCCAAGGCAAGGAAGGGGTCAGCTTCCTTAAAGCATAGACCAAAAGCAATGTTGCCAGAAAGGCTGCTGCTATAAACAGCTTTTCGTGAACGGAAAATAATAAGGTGGCTGACTCAATGAGCAGTCTACTGCTCCAAGTAAAATAACGATCAATCCCAAAGAATAAATAATTGTAATGAAATTCCTTAGCGTATTCTAAAAAAGCCGTTTGGTCTCCTACTGGAGTGATTTTATTATTGATGTAAAACTGTATCGCATAAATAAACGAAGACAAGCATAAGACAATATTGATTTTTTTATTTTTCACAATCTCTCCTCAGCTAAATAAGAGTCACTTAAGCTTAAAAACTCTTTCAAAGACTCACTTACTCTTTTCTTTAATCACATAGATTGGGCGATGCTTGGTTTCCATGAAGATTTTGCCGATGTATTTGCCCAGGATACCGATGGTCAGCAGCTGGAAGCCGCCGATAAGGAGAATGACGGTCATAAGGGACGGCCAGCCCGATGTTGGGTCACCAAAAACCAAGGTACGGATAATAATCACCGCCATCAGGATAAAGGCTAAAATCCAAGACAAGATACCTCCTAAAAAAGCAATATTGAGCGGCGCATCAGAGAAATTGACGATGCCTTCCAAAGAATAGTTAAAAAGAGACCAGAAATTCCAAGAGGTCTTACCAGCCACTCGTTCGACATTTTTGTATTCCAAGTACTCGGTATTGAAGCCAACCCAGGCAAAAATTCCCTTGGAGAAGCGATTGTACTCTGAAACTTCCAGAATGGCTTCTACCATCTGGCGGCGCATCAGTCGGAAGTCACGCGCCCCATCTACCATTTCTACTTGGCTAATCTTGTTAATCAGCTTATAGAACAAATTGGCAAAAAAGCTTCGGATTGGCGGCTCTCCCTCGCGAGTAGTCCGACGAGTCCCCACACAGTCCAGCTCAGGATTCGTGTCCAGCATGGCCTTCATCTCAATCAAAAGCTCCGGCGGGTCCTGCAAATCCACATCCATAACCGTCACAAATTCCCCGCTCGCCTCTTGCAAACCAGCATAGAGGGCGGCTTCTTTTCCGAAATTACGAGAAAAGGACAGATAGTGTACATCTGGACAGCGACTGCTGAGCTCACGCAAAACAGCCAAGGTCCGATCCGTCGATCCGTCATTGACAAAAATATATTCAAACTGGTCACGGATTTGATATTTCACCGCTTCCATTGCTTCATGAAACAGAGGAATAGACTCTTCTTCATTGAAGCACGGAACAATCACTGAAATTGTCATTTTAATTACCTGCTATTTTTTAATATCTCTCATTATAACAAAAAACTAGGCGAAAACCTAGTTTTATTCTTATTTGCTCTGTCTAGAGGCCTTGAAAATTAGATAGATTCCAAGGCGATTCTCAAATCCTCAATCAAGTCATCCACATTTTCCAAGCCGATAGAGAGGCGAATTTGATTTGGTGTAATGCCTGCTGCCAGCTGATCTTCTGGAGACATCTGACCATGAGTCGTCGTAGATGGATGGACAACTAGAGACTTAGCATCTGCTACATTGGCTAAGTCAGAGAAAATCTCCAAGCTGTCAATAACCTTACGAGCTTCTTTCTCTCCGCCATTGACATTAAAGGTGAAGATAGAGCCCACGCCTTTAGGGAAATATTTTTCTGCCAAAGCATGATAAGGACTGTCAGCAAGTTTGGGATAATTGACCTGCTCGACCTTAGGATGCCCTGCTAGGAAATCTACAATCTTCTCGGCATTGGACACATGGCGCTCTACGCGCAAAGAGAGAGTTTCCAACCCCTGCAGGAAGAGAAAGGCATTGAAGGGGGACATGGCTGCGCCCGTATCGCGCAAGAGCTGGGTCCGGACAGCAGTAACAAAGGCTGCTGCTCCGACATCCCGCGTATAACTGATATCATGATAGCTCGGGTCTGGATCCACAAACTGCGGAAACTTGCCAGAAGCTTCCCAGTCGAAGCGACCGCTGTCCACAATTACGCCACCGATACTGGTTCCGTGACCGCCGATAAACTTGGTCGCAGAATGCACCACGATATCCACTCCATGAGAAAAGACATTGATCAGATAAGGCGTAGCAAAGGTATTGTCAGAAATCAGCGGAATTTTATGAGCATGAACCAGCTCTGCTAAAGCATCAAAGTCAGGAATATTAATCAGCGGATTGCCCAAACTTTCAATCAGAACCAACTTTGTATTGTCCTGAATGGCTGCTTCTACTTCAGCCAGATTTTCAATATCGACAAAAGTCGTGGTAATGCCATAGCGAGGCAGGGTTTCCTTGAGCAAATTAAAGGTACCACCGTAGATGGTAGAGGCTGCCACTACATGGTCGCCAGCATGCGCCAAAGCTAAAATGGTATAGGTAAGGGCCGCCATACCAGAAGCTGTTGCTAGAGCTCCGACTCCACCCTCCAAAGCCGCAATCCGCTCCTCAAAAGCAGACAGGGTCGGATTGGTAATCCGAGTGTAGATATTGCCAGGCTTGCGTAGGGCAAAAAGATCTTCACCCTCCTGAGTATCGTCAAACACATAGGAAGTTGTCTGGTAAATAGGCAGAGCCCGCGACTTAGTTGTCGGGTCCACTGTTTGTCCGGCATGAAGCTGCAGGGTTTCAAATTTGAATTCACGTGTCATAAGGTCACCTCACTATAGTTATGTGATAAGTCTACCACTAAAAGCCCCACTTGACTAATAGAATTTCCTTATCAAAAGAAATAAAGAGAAGCTATATCTTATAGCTTCTCAGTTATAATCTCAAAAGTCGCCTGATTACTGGGCCAGTACAACTGCGACGAAACTTTGTCTAAAGCTATCCACTGAGCTCCCACATGCTCATCAGAAATCTGGATTTCCTTCTGTTCTGTCAGAACTAGAAAGAGATTTTTGTGGATAGTCAGATTCTCATCAATCTTTACCGTAAAAGCTCCAAGACCCGTCAGACTTGAACAAGCTAAGAGCAAGCCGGTCTCCTCTTTTATTTCACGAAGGCAGGCCTCTTCTGGACTCTCACCACTCTCAATCCCACCAGTAATGGGCTGCCAAAAGGAAACTTTCTTATCCTAAACTTTCAAAAGCAAGATTTCTCGTTCCTCTGGATGATAGATCCAGGCTTCAATTGACTGTCTTATCATGATTTTTTCTCAATCGGCGCTATGCTGGCCAGCACTTTCTTCAGACCAACTTCTGGGAAATTGATCTTAAGCTCTTGACTATTTCCGCTGCCAGAGACTGCCAGAACCGTCCCATCGCCCCATTTCTTATGGTGGGCAATATCTCCGATAGCCCAAGCAACTTCTGGCTTAGATGGCTGGCTTTGACCGCCCTTTCCAAAAGGCAGACTGCCTGTAGAAATCGAACTGGGAGCCGCCTGACGCTTCCGCTCCTGCAGGGCTTGAGCCAGACTCATGCCCTGACCGAATTTGCTAGTATCGCTATTGGTATAGCTGACCTTAAAGGAGCTATTTGCCGGTCGAGCCAGTCCCTGATAGTCAAGCAAGTCTGAGCTGATTTCTCTCAAGAAGCGGGTCGGCTGATTATAGTTGGTTTTACCATAAAGCATACGGGAATTGGCATTAGTCAGATAGAGAATCTTCTCTGCTCGGGTGATACCGACATAGGCCAGACGTCGCTCTTCTTCTAGCTCATCCTCATCTTCAGATGCCCGGCTCAGAGGAAAGACATTTTCCTCCATTCCAACCAGAAAGACGACTGGAAATTCCAATCCCTTGGCCGCGTGGAGGGTCATCAGAGTCACTTCAGAACTCTCCTGATCTCCGTCATCCGTGTCCGCGATCAAGGCTAAGTCATTGAGAAAACGACTGAGCTTATCAAGACCAGACTCATCAGCAGGATTGTCTGGACTTTCGTCAAAGTTCTTGGTCACAGACAGAAATTCTTCGATATTTTCAATCCGTGCTTGGCTCTCCAAGGTCGCCTGGGCTGCCAAGGCAGCAGCATAGCCTGTCTTTTCCAATACGGCTTCTACCAGCTCAGTCACTGTATAATCATCCAGGCGCTCCCGCAAATCGAGAAGCATATTGGCAAAATCATAGACCGCCTGAGCGGCCTTACCCTTGACCGGCGACAGCAGGATATTGGCCGACGCATCCAGTAAAGAGATTTCCTGACTGGACGCAAAATCCCGAATTTTCTCCACCGTTCCTGGTCCGACACCACGCTTGGGCTCATTGACCACGCGTTCATAGCTGATATTGTCGCTAGGATTGGCGATGAGATTGAGATAAGAAATGACATCGCGGATTTCCTTGCGGCTGTAGAACTTGGTTCCACCGACCATGGTATAGGGAATATTGGACTTGAGCAGGGCTTCCTCCACCGTCCGTGACTGGGCATTAGTCCGGTACAGAACTGCAAAATCCTTATGACTGTATCCTTCTCGGCTCAGCTGATCAATAGTCCGGGCGACAAAGAGAGCCTCGTCCTGCTCGTCATTAGCCCGATAGTAGACAATTTCCTCACCTTCTTCGTTTTGAGTCCAAAGATTTTTAGGACGGCGGTTGCGGTTGTTTCGGATGACCTCATTAGCCGCCTGAAGAATGGTCTTAGTCGAGCGATAGTTTTCCTCTAATAGAACTACCTTAGCTTCTGGATAATCCTTTTCAAAGTCCAAGATATTCTGCATATCGGCTCCCCGCCAGCCATAAATAGACTGGTCAGCATCTCCGACCACGCAGATATTCTTAAAGCGGGAAGCCAAGAGCTTGACCAGCTGGTACTGGGCATGATTGGTATCCTGATACTCGTCTACATGGATGTACTGGTAACGTTGCTGGTAGTAGGTCAGGACATCAGGATTTTGGTCAAAAAGCCGTAGCGTTAGCATAATCAAGTCGTCAAAATCCATAGCCTCAGACTGGCGCAATTCCTTTTGATAAGCCGTGTAGCACTTGGCCACAATCTCTGTATACATATCACCAGCTAGATTCGCATAGGCCACCTCATCAATCAGATCATTCTTGGCATTGGAAATGGTTCCCAGAATGGCGCGCTCATTCCACTTTTTAGAATCTAGATTGAGATTTTTGAGAATCCGTTTCATCAGAGTCCGTTGTTCGCCCGGATCAACGATGGTGAAATTGCGGTTGTAGCCAATATGATCTGCTTCTCGCCGCAGGATGCGCACACACATGGAGTGGAAGGTAGCGATTAAGCAATCTTGAGCTTCCGTTTTAAGTTTTTCAGCCCTTTCTCTCATCTCCCGCGCCGCCTTATTGGTAAAGGTAATGGCGAGAATATTCCAAGGATTAACCATCTTCTCATCAATCAAATAGGCAATACGGTGGGTTAGGACACGGGTCTTACCCGAACCAGCTCCCGCCATAATCAGCAAAGGCCCTTCTGTTGTCTGAACCGCCTCAGCCTGACGGTCATTCATACCGTTTAATAAAGGATGCATTTTTCTTCCTCTTTCAAAGTCAATGCTACTATTATAACAAAAATCCTGATGAAGCTAAACCAGAAAGAAGAGGAATTTCTGATTTTAGATTAGATTTTCGACAAAGTCATCTAAGGCTCCCTAAGCCCGACGGAAATTGAAAATCAGGTCTATTTTTGCTATAATATGCCCATATGAGACTTAGAATATCTTTCCAGAGATGACTTTTTCACAAGTCTCTTTTCCATTCTGCTGCCCCACTTAGAAAGAAAGGCTGTCATGAAAAATCCTAGTAACAATCTGAAACTAGCAGAGAGAGGAGCCATCCTTTCCATCGCTACCTATCTGATTCTCTCCGCGGTCAAGATTATCGCAGGCTCGACCCTCCAGTCCTCCAGTCTGACGGCCGATGGCTTCAACAACGTCTCTGATATCGTGGCTAATATCGCCGTTTTAATTGGCCTGCGTATGGCCAGAAAACCAGCCGACCGTGACCATCGCTTTGGCCACTGGAAGATAGAAGATCTGGCCAGTCTCATCACATCTTTTATCATGTTTTTCGTTGGATTTGATGTCCTGATTGAGACCATTCAGAAAATCATCTCCAATCAAGAAACCAAGCTTGACCCAGTTGGTGCCGTGGTCGGAATCATCTCGGCAATCATTATGTTGGGTGTTTATTTTTACAATAAAACACTGGCTAAAAAAGCTCACTCCAAAGCTCTGGATGCTGCAGCCAAGGACAACCTGTCAGATGCTGTCACTTCTATCGGCACTTCAGTTGCTATCATTGCCAGCGCCTTTAACTTTCCAATAGTTGATAAGCTGGCAGCCATTGTCATTACCTTCTTCATTCTCAAGACGGCCTATGATATCTTTATGGAATCTTCCTTCAGCCTGTCCGACGGATTTGATGAAAGCCTGCTCCAAGACTATAAGCAAGCCATCCTGGAAATTCCTAAAATCACCCAGGTTAAGTCCCAGCGGGGTAGGACATATGGCAGTAATATCTACCTGGATATTATCTTGGAAATGAATCCCGATTTGTCTGTTTTTGAGAGTCATGAGATTGCGGACCAGGTTGAGGATATGCTTATGGAGCGCTTCGGAGTTTTTGATATTGACATTCATATTGAACCTGCACCTATTCCTGAAGATGAGAGATTGGAAAATCTTTATCCAAACCTACTTATGCGTGAGCAGCTAGTGGAGCAAGGCAGCCAACTGGATACGCTTCTGTCCGCCGAATTTCTCTATATTTCCCAAGATGGCCGACAGCTGAACAAGGCTGAATTTCAGGCAGAAAGAGCCTCAAAAACAACTATCAAAAACTTTGAGCTGCTCTCTGTCAGCCAGAAAACCAAGCTCATCCGCTATGAAATGGACGGTGTTATCCATACCAGCCTCTGGCGCCGCCACGAAGTATGGCAAAATATCTTTCACCAAGAGACACGAAAAAAGCCAGTCTGATGATTAAGTCAGTCTGGCTTTTTCTTTGCAAAACATCATTCATTTCCCTGTATAATAGATAACAGTAATGCTATCTAGATTTTGCAAATTTGTTGGATTCTCTTTAACTTTTAGGCCGTCTTTTTCAGAATTGTCAGACAAATGATAGTCATCATAGCTATCATCTAGGTCAGTATAATTCTTTATCTTATCATTAACAAGTAAAGCAGCATATCTTGCCTGTCCAAAAGGCTTTCTTAAAATCTTTGTAAATTCAATTTTTTCAACATTTTCATAGTGATTCAGTAAAAATAAAGCCAGACCCTCTTCCTGGTTGCGTACCTTTACTTTTTCCTCTGTCGTCAGCCAAGCATTTTCTCCAGAGTAAATAACATCCGTCTCACCCGCATCTTTAAAATTTGTAACCTTCTCTTTCTTTTTCAGACGAAAAGTCAATTCTGTCGAATCAGTGTGAGAGCTATCATTTATATTATAGTTTTTATCTTTTGAGTCCAAAGAAACATGTGGGATATAACTGGTGTCATTTACTATGAGACTAACGGAATCCCCTTTCCATAAATTTCCCTTGGAAAATTCATCAAATTCAATTTTTTGAACATTTTCATAATGATTAATGATATAAAGTGCAAGCTTTTGCTCTTTCTTATGAAGTTCCGTCATTTCTGTATCTGACATCCATATTTTTTCACCATCTCTATTTACTATGCTGCTACATGCAGACAGAAAACTCATTGCAAGTATAGCCAAAAATAATAATTTTTTCTTTCTTGACTTCAAGAGCATTCTCCTTTAACAGTCTTTTGATATTAGTATACCACATCAGAACAAGTATCTTTATGTTTACTTGTAACTTTAAAGTTGATTTTCAAAGAAAAAAACCAAGGTTTGCCCTGCCTTGGTTGAAAATAGACTTTAATTTACTTATTCTTAATAAAACCAAATTCATTAAGCGGTGAGAGCCGGAACTCCACCACTCCCTTGATTTGACTGGCTTTTATGAGCCCAAATTCTCGGCTGTCCTTCGTATTTTCCCGTCGATCATTAAGAATCAGATAAGAATCTTTAGTAATTTTATCAGATTTTGAGCCTTTTAAATCCATAATAGAGAAATCATGAGTGTAGTAACCCGAACTTCCTGCTGAAGCCAGATATTTCTCGCGCATTTTCTCAATATATTCTTCCGACATGACCTGACCGTTCAGGTAAAGGAGATCATCCATATAGGTTACCTGATCTTTTTCCTGGGCAATGACCCGGCCGACATAGTCTTTGCCGTCCACTTCATAGAGGACAAAGTCTCCACGCTTGATGTCTTGCTTTCTCGTCGCCAAGACCAAGTCATTCTTTGCCAAATAAGCATTGCTGTCTTGATCAGTCACCCGATAAGGCGTATAAATAAAAACTCTCAGCCCTATAATGATAGCTGCCAATACTGAAAAAATAATGACATTTCTTAATAAATCTCTCTTTAACATCTGTCTCTCCCATCTCTTTTATACCATTATATCATTTTTAGACAAAATCGCCAATGACTGAAAATAATTTCTTTGCCCCTTGCTTGCCCCTTATAACAAATAAAAACCTTGCTGACAACGATAAAGCGTTGATATAGCAAGGTTTTTAAATTATTATTAACGTACTGTACGGATACGCATTGTGTTGGTACGAACTGCTTCACCAAGCGGCACACCAGCAACGATAACGATATCATCACCAGATTCAACCAAGCCTTGCTCAACCGCAATCTTTTCAGCGATGTCAAACATATCATCTGTGTTAGATGGAGTGTTTGTAGTCACTGGAATTACACCCCAGTTCAGCATAAGACCGCGTTGAGTCAATTCGTCAAAAGTGATAGCCAAGATATCAGCATTTGGACGGTATTTAGAAATCAAGCGGGCTGTGTGACCAGTCTTAGTAAGGGTAACTACCAACTTAATATCCATTGAGTTTGTAGCATCTTTCACTGCTGAAGCCATAACTTCAGTCTTAGAGTTACGCTCAAAGTTATCAGTTGTCAAGCGGCCATATTCGTTAAGAAGGGTTTGAGCATTCTTATCGATAGTAGCCATTGTTGTTACTGACTCAAGTGGGTATTTACCATTTGCAGACTCACCTGAAAGCATAGTTGCGTCAGTTCCGTCGATAACAGCGTTAAATACGTCTGATACTTCTGAACGAGTTGCACGTGGTTTTTCTGTCATGGTTTCAAGCATGTTAGTTGCTGTGATAACCACTTTACCAGCTGCATTTACCTTCGTGATGATCATCTTTTGGTAAACTGGAACCATTTCGAATGGTACTTCAATACCCATGTCACCACGGGCAATCATGATACCATCAGCAGCTTCAATGATTTCGTCCAAGTTATCAATACCTTGTTGGTTTTCGATTTTCGCGAACAATTGAACATGGCCGTTGCCAGTTTCTTCACAAATTGCACGAACTTCGTTGACGTCTTTTGCAGTACGTACAAATGAAATCGCGATGAAGTTAATTCCTTGCTCAAGACCAAAGCGGATATCGTCATTGTCACGCTCAGCAAGCGCTGGGAAAGGAATCTTAGTGTTAGGAATGTTCACACCTTTTTGCTTAGCAATGATGCCGTCGTTTTCAACTTCTACTTCAAATTCACGAGTAGCATCGTCTTTAGCGACAACACGAAGACCAAGTTTACCATCGTCAACCAATACTTGACGGCCAACTTCAACATCATCGTAGATATCCAATCCACCAGCAACGTTCAAAGCAATTACTTCACGAGTAGATTTGATACCTTGCTTAGTAGCAACTCGGATTTTTTCACCAGTCTTGTATGAATACTCTTTTGCATCGCCTTCGAACAATTCTGTACGAATTTCTGGTCCTTTTGTATCAAGAAGGAAACCAACTTTTTGGCCAGCAATTTCTTCTGCACGCTTAACAGTTGCCATGCGCTCTCCTTGCTCAGCATGGTCACCGTGTGAGAAGTTGAAACGGAATGTGTTTGCGCCAGCTTCAATCAACTTAGCAATGTTTTGAGCTGATGCTTCAACATCCAGCTTTTCTCCCCAATATCCGTCATCACCGAATTTTTTACCACCGCGGATTTCTACCGCAGGACCTAATGTTGCAACGATTTTTACACGTTTATTCATGATTGTATGAAACTCCTTCTTCTATTTGGCCTCTTGGCCTGAATAACAAATAATAATTAAATATTGATACTGCGGTTCAAATCAGCCAAGTCCAGATCAGCCTTGTGCGGGTTATTGACGACAATCTTGCCCTCAGCAGTCAAGCTAAAGAGTGCTCCTTCTTCAGCAGTTCCCAAAATTGGGCTTTCAACCATCTGCTCATTGCGGATTCCAACAGCAACTCCGCCGATACCTTCTTTAAGCAGTTTAACAGCATGTGCTCCCATACGAGATGCAAGAACACGGTCACGCGCAGTTGGTGAGCCTCCACGCTGGATATGTCCGAGCTCTGTGACACGCAAATCGCTCATATCTCCAGCTTCTTTCAGCTTTTCAGCAAATTCATCCGCTGACATGACACCCTCAGCCAAGACGATGATGTTGTGCTTCTTACCCTTGGCATAGCCACTCTTAATGCTTTCAACAACTTCTTCGATCTTGAAACCTTCTTCAGGAACGATGATTTCGTCCGCACCAGATGCAATACCTGCCCAGAGAGCAATATCACCAGCATTACGTCCCATTACTTCGATAACGAAAGTACGGCGGTGACTGGATGAGGTATCCCGAATCTTGTCAATCGCATCCATAGCTGTAGTAACAGCTGTATCAAAACCGATAGTGAAGTCTGTTCCGACGATATCATTGTCAATGGTTCCTGGAACACCGACAGCTGGGAAGCCGTGCTCTGTCAAGCGCATAGCACCGTGGTAAGATCCATCACCACCGATAACAACGACACCTTCAATTCCATGTTTTTTAAGCTGCTCAATCCCTTTCAGCTGCCCTTCAACTTGGGCAAATTCAGGATAACGAGCAGAGTGAAGGAAGGTTCCACCGCGAGAAATAATGTCACCAACTGATGTCGCATCAAGTGGGTAAATCTCGCCAGCTACCATTCCAGCGTAACCATCATAAATCCCGTAGACTTCCATTCCTTCGGAAATTGCTTTACGAACAACTGCACGGATGGCAGCATTCATTCCAGGGGCATCACCACCACTAGTCAAAACAGCAATACGTTTCATTTCGCTTTTTGCTCCTTTTTCTTTTTAACATTCTTATAGATTATACCACAATCATCATGAAAATTCTCTTATTTTCCATATTTTTTATCGAAAAATCGTTTTCATAGTATAATTCTTCAATTCCTCTTGCAGCTGCTCCGATTTCTCCACTCGGAAATGAGGTGCAGAAATGGTTCGCTTCTCATCTTCGTAGCGCAGGACAACTGGAATATTACCGGGGTATTTCTGCAAAATCTGAGATATTTCCCGATCATGCTCATGTCCAGCAAGTTTTATCCAGAACCGTTCTGTAGTGGCTTCTTCTATATCTGACAAGACCAACTGTAAGCGTCCATCCCGCTCCTGCACCTTGCCGCTCAAGTAGTAAATCCCCTTCTCCTTAATGTGTTCACCCAGCTGGCGATAGGTATCAGGAAAGAGGGTAACATCCAGTTTTTTCTTCGTATCTGAAACCTGCAAGAAGGCCATATTCTCGCCCTTTTTGGTCCGGATAGTCTTGATAGTCTGGACTTGAGCCAGAATCCTGGCTCTGCTATTTTCTGTCAGCTCACTAATCCAGCTAAAGGGCTGGTCCGCTTCTTTGGCCAGTTTAACCAAGGGGTGATCGCTAAGCCCCACACCGATAATGCTCTGTTCCAGCTCAAACTTTTCGGCATCGCTGAAATCCTGAGCCTCTGTCCAAGAATAAGTCGTATCCGCAAAGAGACTGCCCAGTTCATCCGCAAATACAAACAGATTAGGAAGATTGGCTAGAATTTTTTGGCGATTTTTCTCAAAACTGTCAAAGAGCCCCAGCTGGATCAGAGGAGTCAGCAGCGGAATCTTATGGTAATTCTGAGGCAGGCGCAGAATAAAGTCTTCCACCCCAGTAAAGGCGGCATTTTGTCGCTCTTCGATAATCCAGTAAGCCAAATCCCTAGGCAGGCCCTTGATATTTTTCAGGCCCAAAAAAATCTTCTTATCCTGAAACTTATCATGATAGGGAATATTATTGATACTGAGGGGTGCTGTTTCAAAGTCAAAACTCAGGGCATCGGTGATATAGTCACTACTTGAATAATTGAGCATGACATCAAAGAAAACATCTGGATAGTGGGCCTTGAAGTAAGCCAACTGAAAGGCCAGAGCTGAGTAGGCATAGGCGTGGCTGCGGTTAAAGCCATAACCAGCAAACTTCTCCATAATAGCAAAGACTTCCTTGGCTTTGGATTCCGAATGACCTAGCTTGAGAGCACCTGCAACAAAGTCCTCCTGCATGCGGTGCATTTCAGCAGCACTTTTCTTACCCATGGCTCTTCGTAAAATATCGGCTTTCCCCAAACTAAAGCCACCAAAGCGCTGGGCTACCTGCATAACCTGCTCTTGGTAGAGCATGATACCGTAAGTCGGAGCTAGAATATCAGCCAAACTGTCATCAATCAACTCCACCTGCTCCAGTCCATGCTTTCTCTTGACAAAATTGTCGATATAATCACTGGCTCCAGGACGATTTAGAGAAGTTGTGGCCACTACTTCCTCAAAGCAAACAGGCTGAACACGCTTGAGCAGGCTGATAGCCCCCGGCTGCTCAAACTGGAAAATCCCCTTAGTCTGGCCGGCCGCAAAGAGTTTCAGAGTGTCTGCATCCTCCAAGTCAATGTCTGCAATCTTAATATCTACCTTATATTTTTCCAGAGTTGCTTCTTTCATCCGCTGGACAAAGGTCAGATTGCGCAAGCCCAGAAAGTCCATCTTGAGCAGACCGTTGCTCTCCACACCGTGAGCATCATATTGGGTGATATACATGTCCTCACCATATTTGAGCGGTATCTGATCGGTCAGGTCATTGTCACTCATCACAACGCCGGCAGCGTGGATAGAAGTCTGACGGGGATGACCTTCGATCTTCTTAGCAATCTCAAAGGCTTTTTGGTATTCTAGCTTGCTGTTGATAATCTGGCGAAAGGCCATATTTTTCTCATAAGCAGAGGTCAGACTATCCCCGAAGCGGATTTTCTTGGTGATATTGGTCAGCTCATACTCTGGCAGACCGAAGCGCTTGAAGACATCGCGAATAGCCTGCTTGGCTCCAAAGGTCGAGTAGGTCACAATCTGAGCTGCATGCATACTGCCATAGCGGTCCCGAACATAGCGGATAAACTCCGGCCGGTAAACATCAGGAATATCGATATCAATATCGGGCATGGTATAGCGCTCTAGATTTAGAAAGCGCTCAAATAGCAGGTTATTCTTGACTGGGTCAATCCCAGTGATTTCTAAAGCGTAGGCTACTAAACTACCGACAGCAGAGCCTCGGCCCATGCCCATATAATAGCCTTGACTGCGACCAAAGCGTAGCAAATCCCAGACAATGAGAAAATAATCATCAAAGCCCATCTGATGAATGACAGCCAGCTCCTGGTCCAGTCGTTCCTGATAAAGTTTACCTGTTAAACCGCGTTTTTTTAAGCCAGCTTCTGAACGCTCCCGAAGCTCTTCTACGGCTGGACGTTCCCGATTAAAGCGGGGCAGTTTCAGCTCCCTATTGATATCATAGTGAACATCACGGACTAGCTTCTCAAGGTTAGCCAGACTCTCTGGGAAAGTTTCCTTAAAAGCTCCTGCCAGAGCATCTGGTGCCAGCAAAAACTCATGATTGGGGAGGCTGCCAATCTCCCGCAGGCTGGCATTTTCTCGAATAGCCCGAAGCATCTGCAAGGTCTCCAAATCCCCCGTGTCAAAATATCGGACGGTATGCAGGGGCAGGGTTGGCCGACCAAACTCCTGCTGGGGCGTTGCAGGAAAGACTCCAACATAAAAGTCCAAACCCAAATCCAGATTTGCTACTCCGTCAAAAGCAGGAACAATTACAGCCAATCCCTTAAAGAGGTGCTGGAAATCCTCCCAATTCTTTTGTCCCATCATCTTGAGAGTCGAGACTTTCATCAGATTGCGATAGCCCTGACTGTCTAAGGCTAGCAGACGGAGATGAAGCTCCTGCTCTGCCTTGATCAGACTCAGATCCAAGCCTAAAAGCGGCTGCAGTCCCGCAGATTCAGCTTCCTCTAAGAAATGATAGGCTCCATAGAGATTGTCCACATCCATCATGCCCAGATGACTGTATCCTAACTCCTTAGCTTTTTGCACATATTTCTTTATCGGGATCAAGCTATCCATAAAACTGTAAACAGTTTTGGTATCAAGTTGTATCACCACATTTTTCTCCTTGAACATGCTTTGCTTCTTCTTATAACTATTATACCGCAATTCACTGAATGAGGGAAATAAGAGTTGACTAGAAATAAATATTCCGGTCGCCTTTTCTGACTTTCTTTGCCATTTTTTAAAGGAAAAGGTATAATAATGATAAATTTAACAAAGTAAAGGAGACATGTATGAATCAGTATCCTCTGGTCTATCTTGACCATGTCCATAAAAATTATGGCGACGCACCCGCCCTCTATGATGTGAGCTTAAACATCCAGCCTGGCAGAATCATCGGACTTCTAGGTCCTAATGGCAGCGGCAAGACAACTATTATTAAGCTTATCAATGGTCTCTTGCAGCCCACCTCTGGTCATATCTATCTAAAAGGAGTTAAACCTTCTCCTGATACGAAAAGAATCGTTTCCTATCTGCCAGATACGACTTATCTAAGCGACAGCTCTAAAGTAATCGAAGCTGTAAAATATTTCCAAGATTTTTATGATAATTTTGACAGCGCGAAAGCCATGCAGCTTCTAAAGGATCTTCATATCGATCCTCAAGTGCGCATCGGAAGCCTTTCAAAAGGTAACAAGGAAAAAATGCAGCTCATTTTGGTCATGAGCCGCCATGCGGAACTCTATATCCTAGACGAGCCTATCGGTGGTGTGGATCCGGCTGCTCGTGACTATATCCTGCAGACCATTATCCAAAATCGCACGCCTCAGTCTTCTGTCATCATTTCCACCCACTTGATTGCGGATATCGAGCCAATCTTGGATGAAGTAATCCTGATTAACCAAGGTCAGATTCTTTTGCATGAAAATGCTAATCAGCTGCGCCAACAGTACAATCAATCCATTGATAATCTCTTCCGCAGCCAGTTTCGCTTTTATTAGGAGGTCTTCATTATATGTTTGGAAAACTGTTTAAATACGACTTTAAGTCTAATTACAAATGGTATTGTATCACCTTTGCCATTCTTCTGTCTCTCTCTATCTTGATGGGATTCATAACTGGCAGCAGCTTAAGACCTGAGGTCATGGAACGCTATAGTGACTACCCAATGGCTACTAGTGGTGTTATTGTCACTTTATACCTACTCTTCCTCTTGCTTTTTTCTGCATCCTGCGCTGTTTTTCTGTCCAATACCATCATTATTATCCGTCGATTTTATAAAAATGTCTTTGGACGGGAAGGCTACCTGACTTGGACCTTGCCGGTTACGCCGCATCAGATTCTTCTGTCTAAGCTTCTTTCCGCCTTTGTTTGGACCCTCTTGTGTATGCTAATCATGTTTATTAGTGGCCTTGTCATTTTTGGCATTGCCCTCCCTATTACAGGCTATTCATTTAATGAGTTTTTTAAATATATTGGCGAAATCCCAAATTTATGGCTTTGGATTGTCAAATACGGCTTCCTTAATCTCTTTCAAATCCTTTCTGGTATCCTCTTCTTCTATTTAGCAATATCAGTCGGTCAGCTATTTAAGAAGAATCGGATTATGATGGCTGTGCTTTTCGGATTTTTGATTTGGAGTGTTCTGGCGGTCCTGTCAATCTTCTTACCTAGTACCTTTAATCCATATGGCCTATTTGCTCCATATGATTATAGTAACTCCGCTAGAGAATTTGAAATGATGCTAGATGTCTTTCTTATTATCCGAATCGTCTTTGAACTGATCAAAATTTTTGGTTTCTATTTCACCATCTATTTCATTGTGAAAAAGAAGCTAAATCTTCAATAAACAAAACAAGGTTGAAACAAAACGTTTCAACCTTATTTATTTTTACTTCAGAATAATGGCTGCCACGATGGGGCTGACCAGAACGTACATGAGCCCAGTCACGCCAATCGCAAGTCCTGCCATAGCTCCTGCGACCTGACCGTATTTAAAGGCGGTTCCCGTTCCTACCGCATGGCCGGTTCCCCCTAAAGCTAGACCGATAGATACCGGATCTGTGATTTTTAAGAGCTTAAGAAGCGTTGGCCCCAAGACACTGGTCAGAATGCCCGTCGCAACCACCACCACTAATGTCACTGTAGCAAGTCCTTGCAACTTGTCTGTGATACCGACAGCCATGGCCGTTGTGACAGATTTCGGAAAAAGAGAAACAGCCAGAAAGAAATCCATGCCGAAAAACTTAGCCAATAGGGCAGTGAAGCTGGTATTGACTACAACCGCCGCAAAGGTCCCAATCAAAATACTGCGTGCATGGTGCTTCATCAAATGAAAAGTCTTGTAAAGCGGAATCCCCAAAGCAACCGTAGATGGCACAATTAGGTTGTTTAAATAGGAGCCGCCGACATAGTAATCCTTGTAGGAAATACCAGATAGTTTCAAAAAAGCAATGACCAAAACTGCTGCAATCAGCAAAGGAGTTGTCAAAGGATGAGGAAATCTACGAAAAATCAATAGGCCGAACAGATAGGCCAAGATAGACAAGGCAAGACCAAAGAGAGGGTTGCTCCATAATTCAGACATTGCTGGCGTCTCCTTCCTCATAATCTCCTTCAAAACGAGTCTTAATCAGCTGCACCACAACTGCGATCACGCAGACATTGAGCACAATCGCTCCTAAAACAATCAAAATAATCGGCAGCAGATAAGGCGCGATGACCTGAAATTTATCCATGATACCAACTGCAGGAGGCAGAAAAAGAATGGTCATATTTGCCAAAAGAAAATTGCCAACCATACTGATATGACGCAGGCGCAGGAGCTTGAACTGCAGAGCTAAAAACAGCAAGACCAAACCAATGATACTGCCCGGAACAGGCAGGTGGAAAACACTTGAAATCCCTTCTCCAACGAGGGAAATCATAAAAATAATCATCAACTGAACGTATAATTTCATATCAAACCTCCATCACTTGTATATCCAGTTTACTCCTTTTCAGAAAAATATCAAGGTGCTTTCAGAAATTAAAACCTTTACATCCAAAATTTGCTTATAAAAATTCCCTCCATTGTCTGCAATAGAGGGTCTTTCTTATTTAGCAGTCGTCTGAGTAACTTCCTAAACAGATGCTAGAGGGATTGAATCATAAAGAAAATCATGAGCACAATCAGGGCAAGGCTTGCCAAAAGAACTAGGATTTTCTTTGCGAAGTGAGTTTCCCAATAGCCTGACTTGCCGATTGATGTATTGGTATCTCTGTAAAATTGCTGGCTCTCTCTGGGAAGAAGACTAACCAGCAAAATCAAGACAAGGGCTGCTACAATGGTAAGTGTAATCAATATTGTTTGCATTTTATTTCCTCAAGACTCCAATCAATGTAAAAATCAAGCCAATCAAGATCATCAAGCCCAAGGCGATGACAAAGGCCTTGTTGAGATTTTCACCCAAGCTGGCCTTTTCTTTCTTGGGCTTGCCATGCTTGAGCTCATCTAACCGCCCCTCAATATCCTTATGAAATAAATCTTTTTTAGCCATGCTGACCTCCTAACAAGCTTTGGAGAGTCTCCTGATAAAGACTGACTGGTACATCGTTGGCATGCCGACCTTGAGCTTGCAAGGCTGACCGCATCTGCTCGACACCAGATAAGGCTTCTTCCAGATCGGCTGCCAACTGATCTGGCTGGCTGCTATCGAAAATATGCTCTCGGGCAATGTAGTGTCTGTCATGCAGGGTCTGCTCAAATCCTAGAATCAAGAGATTGTTCTCAAAAGCCTTGCGAACTGCCTGCAAGACCTGACCGCCATGATTGATATCCAGATAAATATCTGATTCCAAGAAGAGCTGCTCAATCTGCTTGAGACTGGCATTTTGATAAAGAACGACATTCTTATAGGACAGCATAGACAAGAGCTTGGGCGACATTTCCGTGAGAGCTGCAATGCGAAAGACCACCTGCGGCAAGGTCTGAACCAAGGTCTCTAAGCCTTCAATCTGATCCGAGTGGGTCAGGATTAAGGCATCTTTTCGTAGGAAGTTGTCCCGCTTGAAATCATAATGATAGCCCAGATGCAGGAACTTCTGCTGCTGGTCAGCTGCAGCCAAACTCTTGGCCTTTTCATAGGTCGCCAGGTCTGGAATAACAATGGTCTGCGCCCGCAGCTGACTATTGTCCAGAATCAGCTGCATATTGCCCGGAAGCTCGTCATACAGAGGCTCCTGCCAGAAGAGAATGTCCTGCCCAGCTCGGCCTGTCAAGCTGTGGGAAACTAGGAAAGAATAAGCCAGCGAATTAAAGAGAATGTGATCCAAGTCAAATTCTAGCCGCTCCAAGAAGAAACGGATAAAATCCACTCGGCTTTTAAAAATCCGTAAGGGCTCTTGGTCCAGTGTCAGGATGATGTCACCAGTGGCATGATTTTCCACGATGCGCTCATGGCCGTCTGTGCTGTAGTAGGTCGTGTTGAAAACCTCCTGAGCAGATTTATAGGCTGTTTTTGCAAAGCAACGGCCTTGCTTATTATAGCGCTCACTCAGTCGCAGCTGGCCTTTTTTATCCAGCCAGTCCACCTGCTTGACCAGGCGCCCCTTGGCCTGACTGGCATAGTGAATCCGTGCTCTTTCTTCTCCCATGTCACTGACACGCGCCGCCTGATGGTCGCCTGTAATTTCCCAGAAAGGCGGCACTGGCACTTGATTGAAAAAGAGCGGGTGGTCTACTCCCTCTTCATCCCCCAGAAAGTAGGTATAGGGGGAGATCATGTCGTCCGGCAGAAAGCCATTGGCCTCAATGACAATGGTCGGACAGTCATAGCCAGCTGCAAGGAGGGAATCATGCAGATCCTGGGTTTCCTGATTGTAATAATCAAAGAGCTGAATCATCTTTGACCTCCTTTAAAAGCTGGGACCAAGCCGCTTCAACCCGGTTGGTCAAATAATTCTCGGCCACTTGATAAGAGTGTTGGCTCATCTCCTGCTGGCGTCCTTGGCTAAATAGAGCTACTATTTTCTCCACAAAAGCAGCAATAATCTGATCCTCGACCTGATTGGAACTGACCGGCAGCAGATAGCCATTTTTACCATCATTGATAAAAGTCTGATTGCCATAGCGGACATCAAAGCCGATGAGGGGCAGACCCGAGCCAACTGCTTCCATGAGCGTTAAACCAAAGCCTTCGCTGGTTGAAGCTGTCAGATAAAGCTCATAACCTGCATAAATCTGACTTAAATCTGCATGCCCTTTGAGCCGAATGTAGTCCTGAGCTCCTGCTTCTTCAATCTTGCGACGCAGCTTTTCCTCTTCGCCCCCTTTGCCATAAATATCCAGAGTCAGCTCAGGCAGCTGGGCATGAGCTTGGACAGTCGCTGCTACTAGCCAATCGATATGCTTTTCCGTAGCGAGACGCGAAGCCGTAATCATGGAGAAAGGCTTGCGAGACTCTCTGGGATAAGTCAGCTGGTCAAGACTCCCCACCGGTATGGTGACAATCTTGGGCTGCTTGTCCGAGTAATGCTGGAACTGCTTCTCTAGAATCGTTTTCTGAGCCTCAGTTGCTACGATGAAAAAGTCCACCTTGTCAGCATTGGTAAACTGGTAGTCATAGAAATTGTTCCAGAGAATGTAGTCGTCACTGCTGGCATTTTCACTGAAATGCTCCGCATGGACCACTACTCCCAGCTTAGCCTTCTGGCTCTCTTCAAAGACAACCTGACCAATCCCTGTCTCCCTATCCAAAATAACCACATCATTTGATTTTAACTCCAAGCTCTGAAGAAAATAACGAACCAGCTCAGCCTTGGAATAGAAAATCCGGTCTGGAAAACGATAGAGTTCTTCCTGACCATCCTCTATCAGCATATCATAAGCCACACTGCCGTCTTCATGGTAGAAACAGCGCTGGTAGAGGGTTGCGGCGTCATTGTGGGGCGCGAAGTATTCACTGGCATAGCGGACATAGGAAAAATAATCCTTACGAATCAATCTCCCCCGCGAGACATACTCCACATGCTCCACAAAGTCCTGGTCTTCCTGCCGCAGATAGCAAGTGATAAACTGATCATCCTGCGTATAGAAATAGCGGACAATCTTGCCCTCTCTCTCCGAGCGCTCCGGCTGACCAGCTACTTGAGCCAGCACCTGATCCAGCGTCACCGTCGTCGGTGCAATCTTGATATCAGTAAAGTAATTATAAAGCCAGATAACTTCCTCATCCAGAAAACCGATATTTTCCGTCAGATGCTGAATATTATCCGCTAAAATCATATCCATAAAGATAAACTTAGCCGGCTGCTGGATTCTGCGCAGTAGCTGGGCCCGATAAGCTTGGGCGTATTCTACACCGCTGCTGGCCCAGCCGATGCCTAAGTTGATGTTATATACTGTCATATTCTCCTCGTCTTACGGGAAGTACATGATGACTTCTCCTTTAGGGTTGAGTGCCAATTCACTCATCAAAAGATTCTTGACAATCTGCTGCTTCATGCGCTCCTTCATATATTCAAAGCCATCGTAAGCCTCTTGGTAGTATTCTACCAGAGGATTTTTCATAGAGAAATGCTGACCGCTCAAGGCCGTCTTGAGTTGCTGCAGATAGTCCACCTGCTCGACCCAGTTCTCATCAATAGCCTTGAGAACGGACACCCGCTGAAAATGGGTGAATAGCTTGTCAGACTTGAGATAGGCTTTCTTTGCCTGCAATTCCTGCTCGGCAATATCCTGCAAGAGCTCTGCAATTTTCTCCGGCGAATAAATATCAAAATCATAAGGAATACGCTCAGCATGATAGCTGAAATGGTCTAAAATAAAGCGATAGAGGTCAGCTCGCGTCTCATAGGACTGCTCATAGGCCGCCTGATGAATGACCTGACTGAGGACACGGCTGATTTCTTCATCAATCCGCTCTTCAGCTTGAATCAGACGATTGCGCTCAGCATAGGTAATCTCCCGCTGAATCTTCATACACTGGGCATATTCCAACGTCATCCGACGGGACATCTTGGCACTGCTTTCGCTGGCTCTCTGGGCCTTAGCTACTAAGCGTCTAAAGCGGCGCTGTCCCAGCTGGACTGGATGCTGCTGAACTTCTTCAGTTGAATAGTCCTTGTAGAGCTTCTTGAGCCAATCTGGCCCCCACTTCCTGAGCAGATCATCCTCTAGCGAGATGAAAAACTTACTAATCCCCGGATCACCTTGGCGGCCTGAACGGCCACGAATCTGTAGGTCAATCCGCTGGTTCTCCATCCGCTCAGTACCAATCACCACGAGACCACCCAAATCAGCGACACCTGGTCCCAGCTTTATATCCGTACCGCGGCCGGCCATGGAAGTAGCTACCGTCACCGCACCTTTCTGCCCAGACTCAGCGATGATTTGCGCCTCACGGGCCGCATTGTTGGCATTGAGCAGGTTGTGGGCGATACCTTCTCTCAGCAGTAGAGAAGAGTAAATCTCCGACATCTCTACTGAGCCGGTAAAAATCAAGAGCGGATTGCCTTGGGCATGGTAGTGCTTGACCTCGTCCAGAGAAGCAAAGACTTTTTCTGGCAGGGTTTGGTAAAGCTGGTCTGGCAAATCCTGTCGAATAACTGGCTGGTTGGTCGGGATCTTGATGACAGCCATGGAGTAAGTCTCCATAAACTCGCTCTCCACCACCTTGCCGGTCCCAGTCATACCAGAGATTTTCCGGAAGAGCCGGAAGAGATTCTGATAGGTAATGGAAGCCATGGCCCGTGTTTCCTCCGTCAGCTTGACATGCTCCTTGGCCTCAATAGCCTGGTGCTGGCCTCCCTGAAGTCGGGTCATTTCCAGCAGACGGCCAGTTGAACGATCCAGAAGCACAACTTCTGCCTCTTTGTCGCCCTGCCGGACAACATAGTCCTTGTCCTTCTTGTAAAGCTTGTGGGCCCGCAAGGCTAGATTGAGGTGGCGGACCAACTCTTGATTTTCCTTGGAAAAAAGATGCTCCAAGTCAAGAAAAGACTCTGCCGCTAAAATACCTTTTGATGTCAGCCAGACTTCATTCTTCTCGTCATCGTAGTGGTAGTCCTCGTCTTCTTTCAAAGTCGTAATGAAGGTATCCATGATACTATAGAAGTTTGACTGAACCCGAGGAGCACCAGAGATAACCAAAGGCACCTGAGCGCTGTCTAAGAGGATGGAGTCAATCTCGTCTATGATGACATAGTTGAAAGGACTAAGATATTGGCTATCCTTATTCTCTGCAAGATTCTCAATCAGATAGTCAAAGCCCAAGGCACTATTGGTCGTATAGACAATATCCGCCTGGTAAATCAGCCGCTTCTGCTTGGGCGTCAGATTTTCAGTCTCATCTGCTACCACCGCAGCCTCAATAGTCAGCCCCAGAAAACGATAGACCTGCCCCATTTCCTGAGCATCCCGCAGAGCCAGATAGCTATTGGTGGTCACCAACATAGCTCCTTGACCAGACAGGGCATTGAGATAGAGCGGCATGGTAGCCGTCAGGGTCTTACCCTCGCCTGTAGCCATCTCAGCGACATTGCCTTCATGGAGAACAATCGCCCCCATGACCTGAACATCGTAGGGGAACATGCCCAGCACCCGCTTGTCCGCTTCCCGCACCACAGCATAAGCCTCCGGCAGCAGGTCGTCTAAAGTCTCACCTGCGGCCAATCTCTCCTTAAATTCCTGAGTTTTCTTCCGCAGCTCAGCGTCTGACAGGCCAGCCATTTCTGACTCAAAGCTCTTGACTTTGGCTAAGATTTTCTTTAAGCGCTGAATTTGAAAATGATTTTTAATCATCAGACTCCTCTATGATTTGGTCAATGTTTAGGCAATGAAACTCTAAGGACTCAACTCCTGCACTCAGCAGCTGAACCTTATAGCTATAGGCTTCGTTTGGGTAGGTAAAGATCATACTCTCCGAGCGCTCCACTTGATTACTGATTTCTTTCTCATAGCGGTCAAAGAAGATGATTTTCAGAAAGACGCTGGATTCAGGATAGGTGGTCATATCTCTAGACAGGCAATAGCGAGCTCCCTTTTTGAGCAAGGGGAGAGCAGGCACCTGCCGGTCTCGCTGATAGTTCCATTTGGAAGACCATTCATGGATGGTCTGGCCGGATGCCATCAGTTTATTTTCAAAAAATATATGTGAAGGGGAATGAATAATAAGGGTAGTTCCATATAGATAGGTAAAGTCAGTCATTTTACCAGCTGCCGAAACCCCTCTCAGCTCTCCCCAGTAAATGCCCTTTCTTTTTTGAATGTTCATTTCTTTCTCCCAAATTCCTTTTCCAATATCATTCGATAATAATTCATAAACCAAGATATAGCTATAGTAGAGTCATCATTATGCCGACCAGGGACACCTCTGCTAATCAGCTTAGCTTCGGTTAGATGAAGAGCCGCTACCAGGTCCTCATAGGCCGTCGGATCATAGTCTTCTTCCTTCATGTAGGCGATACCAAAGGTCGTCCGGCTGAAATCAGCCTTCTCAAACTTACGCCAGTAGCGGCGATTCAGCTCCTCTACATGCTCCAGATCTTTGCCACCTGTGTGACGGTGAAGGACATCTAACGCCGTCGGAAAGACCTTAGGCAGGCGTAAACGACCACGTTGGGCAATAGTGCCTAGATTTCCCAAGGGCTTGGACAAAACAATAGCCCGCGGACGAAACTCTGAGCCGTAATAAACCGCACCGTAGGTCCCCATAGACATACCTGATAGGATTAGATCCCGCTCGGTAAAGCCCAGAAAGTCCAAATGCTCTTGGATAATCTTATGAATACTGCTCTCCAGCTCCTGACTGCCCAGATAAAACATACCGCCATCCACGCGCGGATCTGAAAACAAGAGAAAAGGACAGCCTAAACTCCGCATCATTCCAAAGCCCTCGAAGCCTTCCGCCCGACGGTAACCAGAGAAATAAACAGCCAAAGGCGGCTTCAAATCACCCGGATAAAAGAAGTAATTAATCTCCTGACGGTGGCTATCACGAAAAATCTTCCCACCCAGAACATACTTACCAAACTCATAGCGGGTCAAGCGCTGATGCAGAGCGCCGACCTGAATCCGTCCCTCGCCTCTAGCCTCCAAACTGACGCCCAGATAGGAAGTAAAGTCATTGTCCAGAACCATGGATTCCCGCATATCCTCTTCTGCGAAAACAGTCTCGCGAGCAATGTCTGCAGTCGAGCCTTCCTGGATATTATAGAGGCGCAGCCGCAGCTCACAGCTGCCTGACTTTTCATATTCAAGCCAAAGTTCAACTGGATTGAACTTGTTGGCTATAATATTGTATTTCCAAGACAGGATTGACTGAAAGTCCTGACCAAAGTCACCTTCCAACTCTAGATTTTCATAGCCATTGTAGCAAATCTTGCCCCGAAATCCGGGGCTAACCACCATATCAAGCGGGGTCATCTTATCCCCATATTGACCGGAAAAGAGAGCCTTTGACAGCTTGCGGAGCAGGTCAGCTCGATCGCTCATATCCGTTGGCTGAGCGCAGTGACGCTTGAGGAAGTACTCAATATCCGCTTCCTGGGTTTCCTGTTCCTGATCATAGAAAACAGTATAAGGAATAATCTTGGCCTCAATCATAAACAAATCTGGGATCCGACGCAAATCGTCTACCAGAATCGCATCAAACTTGCCAATCTTATCCATCTCCATGACCTTTTTGATAGCTAGATTGGAGTTAGGAAAGAAATAATACCAGGCCATATTGTCTGGAATGGCAAGCTCCTTGCTCCAGTCGCTTGAGCCAATCTGTAAGATTTTCAGCTTATTTTGCATTCTCAGCCTCCTTGAGCCACTGCTCCCACCGGCCAATCAGCTCCAGACCAGTATTATGATGGATTTTTTCAATAGAATAAATCAAGGCCTGGTTCCAATTTTTCAAACCTTCCAAGTAATAGTCTGCAGCAGTCGGTAGATTAGAGATAGAGTCTAAGATATAGCCATTTTGCAGATGGGTCACATAGTCCGAACCCACCAGATTAATCTGCGGAATCCCAGCAGAAATCCCAGCAATCTGCGTATAGAGATTGGGCTGCTCACTCAGGTCAATGATTAACCGCGTATCGTCCAGCTCCTGAATCAAGCTGAGCTCGTCTGTGATATTTTTAATGGTGAAACGGAGGTCCTGCTCCTGATTTTCCAGCAGGGCATTCTCAGCCTGCTCACTGCGCCGGTAGTTCTTGACAAATTCATAGCGATTCAGAAATTCATCAATAACCTCCTGCACCTTGGTCTCCACCTTTTGGATTCCTTCCTGCCAAGCATTGTAAACACCGATAGTCAGCTCCGTATCCGGATGCTTGGCCACATAGTGGAGAACCTTGAAGATGGCATAGTCATTAAGCCCTTCTTCCAGATTAATCTGATAAAAAATCTTGGATTCACGGCGGCGCTGACTCTTGCCCAGCTGCAGACGGGTATCAAAAGGCGATAGGTAATGCACCTTCTGAGCCTGCCCAGACAGGTAACGCTGAATAGCCTTCTTAAAGTCCATACGATCAGTCAAGACTAAATCTGCCTGCTGCAAATCTGCTTCTAAAGCTGACCAATCCACTGTATGATTGCGCTCGTGGAAAAAGCTGAGAATAATTTGAACATTCTTAGGCAATAAGCACAAAATGGCTTGAGTGTATAAGGGATGCGCTGCCAGGACGAAGCGGCTGTCTGCTCTTGCATTACGCTCGATATAGTGGCCCAATTTCTCCAAGATCAAGTCCGGCATCCGCTCATACTCCAGCTTATCAAAGTCCAGTAAGTAAGCAGGATTGACCTCTACCCGGCAGTCGTCAGGCCTCAGATGCTCACGAATCCGCCAGTCACCATCCGGCTGCAGGTAGTCCTGATAAAGGGGCTGACCTGCTTCATAATAGGTGATACTGGAGACAAAGCCCCGATCATCAAAGATATAAAACTTCTCCAGCTGGTCATCCTTGAAAAACTTGATGAAGCTGATAAAGCCTTCTACTCCAAACTCGACATGGGCATAGAGCTGTCCCTGCCTGCGGACCATGACTAGAAAGGGCGTATAGACAAACTCGCAGTCTGGCTCCCAGTCCAGATCCTTGATTTGCAAGACCTGCATTTCTTTAGACTGGATTCCCTGAATCTCATCAAAGACCGAGTAATAGTCCGTCTCAAAAATATCCTGCCGATGCAAGAGATAGCGGGCATGTGGCATATAAGCTGGCAAAAGCAGCTGGACTGGCAGATTTTCACTTTGAAAAATCCGAATCTGATGAATCGAGTCATCAAACTCCAGTCGCTGCATAGAGCGGTACCAAGGGATAATATCCCGGTGCCAAATCCGATCCCCACTGCCACTCCATGAAGGAATAAAGTAATACATAGTTTCTCCTACAACAATGAACGATAACGGTCATTAAGCGTCAAGGCATCCACCTCGTCCTTAATAGAAAAGACCATCCCGATAAAAATCATAAAAATCCCCGGAATCATACTGAGCCGCAGATAGCGAATGTCCAGAAGCACCACCAACATAGGCAGGCCAGAAATCAGGATAAGATAGAAAGCCCCCACTAGTGCAAAATAAGTCACCAAACCATTGATATAGCGACGGGTTGCTCCTCCCGGATAAACATTTTCAATATACTCTCCACTCTTTTGCATCCGCTCAGCAATCTGGTCGCCACTGATATTGATAAAGGCGAAGGCCAGTGCCAGAATGAAAATAGTCAACAGATAGAGAATAAACCAAGCTGGACTTCCCATAGACAGCGCTTCTATCCACTGCTCAATCAGCTGATTGTTCGGCTGAAGAAAGTGGATAATCAAAAGGAAATACTGGGGAATGCTGACCAAGGTCATCGCATACATGATGGGCATGCCACCAGCAGGATTCAGACGAATATCCAGATAAGAGTATTTCTTGAAACGGTTATGGATATTGATCTTATTGACTGGAATTCGGTACTTGGACCGCTCCACTGTAACAGCCAGATAGAGAAAGACTAGGCTGAAAACCAGCATCAAGGTCAGCCACAGAGAAGAAATCTTCAGCTCCTGAATAGAGTTCCAAATATCCTGCGGAATGTAGGCAATCATGCTGGCCATGACAATCATGATGGAGCCGCCAAGTCCCATGGCAGCATTCAAATCCGTCAGCCAGATGAGAAAGTAAGTCCCAGCCATCAAGACCAAGGTATCTAAGACGATAATCGTAGTCATATCCACCCCACCTGCTTCTTGCAATGGCAGATTTAGGACCAACGCTACTGACTGAATCAAGGCAATGACCAAGGTCAGCAGCATCCGCCGCCTTTCCTGCACTTCCAGAGGGAGCTTACTCAAGCCTAGGCGCTTGGATACAGCAAACATCTGCCAGATCAGCATAGAGGACATCCAAGGAGACAAGCCGACAGAAAAGAGCGACATACTGCGCAGATTCCCCCCCATCAGGGCTGTCGCATAGTTCAAGGTCGTAGAGGTTCCGTCCATGGCAGCTGCCTTACTCATATCGACGAAAGGCAGGGTCAGCTTGGTTCCCAAGACATAGATAAATAAGGAAAATAAGGTCCACAGAAACTTCTTGATAATGACCGGTTTAAAAAATGACTTCACACTGACTCCTCATGACGATGCTTAGAAAGCCATTATGATAAAACTTCCATGACCGCATCTACTAAGACTTTCTTGCTAAAATAACCTTCCTTGAGCAAGAAAGAGAACTTTCTAACCCGCTCGACCATAGCCTGATACTCCTCGGCAGTCAGGCTTTCTACGATCCGACTGGCCTCTTCCAGACTGTCTACGACAAAGCCCAGACCACGCTCGCGAATCAGCTCTGCATTGGACAGGTAAGAAGGGACGATAACCGGAATCCCAGCTGCCAGATAGGTGGCAGACTTATGAGAGATATTGAGACCGTAGTATTCCGGCTCGTCTGCTGGATTTTCCTCGACACCCCAGACCAGACCTAGACCGCCCTTGGACAGCTCCAAGAGCAACTCTGGCCGGCTGACCCAGCCCCGATAGCTGACATTGGCCTCTGGATTTGACTCTTCTTCAGGCGAAAAAATCTCCAGAGGCGTAGCATAAGACCAATTAATCAGATGTGGAAAACGCTCCACACTTCCTGCGAAATACAGCTTAGGCGCAAACTGAGGCTGGTGCAGGGGCAGATCATAGGGATGATCCCACATGCGCTGGACCAAAATCTTGTCCACAGTCAACCCCTCTGCCAGAAGCTTGTCTCGCATCTGCTCAGAAGGCACGATGACCGCATCGGATTGATTATACATATCGATATACTCCGGCATCAGATAGTAGTTTGACGGGAACATCAGTGGCGGCACATCATGGATAAAGGTAATCAGCTTGGCCTGCAAAATCTTCAGCTTGCTGATAAAGGCCTGGTCAAACTCCCGGCCATTCCAAGTCGGCGACTGATAGATAACCACATCGCCATAGCCCACACTAGCCATGATACCGTCCAGACGACGACTAAGCTCCGACTGACTGTCGCTGTAAATATCGTAAAAATAAAAACTCAGTTCATTAAAACCCAGCTGCTTGGCTAGCTTGGTCACATCATTCTGGGCAATCAAGGCCGTACTCTGGCCAGACATACCGTATAGATTGGTAATATTAACTTTCATATTCTTTTTCTAATCTTCATTCCTGAGCCAGATTGGCAACAATCTGACTGTCATAAGCTTGGTCATCTCTAAACTCAATATCCTGATCAAAGTTGTGCTCAGCCGTATGCTTGTGCGACAGCTTGACCTTGTGGGTCGCCCCCATCTGGAACCACTCATACTCCGAGTCAATATGCCCAATATCCAGGGCCCGATAACCTTCCTGGACCAGATCATAGACCAAGACCTTAGCCGTTGGACCCAGCATAGTCAAAATCAGACGATTATCCGCATGTTCTCGAACAGCCTGCTTAATCGCCTCCAGCTTGCTGTAGGCGTTGCGCGAAGGACAGATAATCCGCTTGATGGACCTAGCCCCGTCAAAGAGGTCATTGCCCACACCAGAACGGGAAGTCAAGCCCTCTACGATCAAGAGGTCCTTGTCCTGCCAAAGCTGCTTGAGCTTGGCAAAATAGCCCGCAGACGGCGTCTTATCTTCCAAGTCGATATAAGGACGGGAAATAAAGGTTGAGCCATACCAAGGCGCTCGGCAAATATTTTTATATTTCTCAAGAAAATGTGGCAAGTGATTTAGACTCCAGAAATTCTGGGCATCGATGGAATAGCGATCTAGCCCTGTAAAGACATCGGGTAGACAGATCATCAAATGCTCATCGCTTTCCATAGACATAATCTCTCTCAAGCGCGCTGACAGTTCTGGATCAAAATCCTGATAGACGATACTACGGCCCGCAATCAAATCCATCTCCCCATCTCCAAAACGAACCACTGAAGCACCTTTCTCTAAGAGATAATCCAGTGATTGGTCAATAGAGAGTACAGAAATCTGCTGCTCCTCAGGCTCGGCTAAGCCCAGCTTCTCAATAGCCTGCACCATGATTTGAGGGTTATCGGTTGGAAAGACTTCCTGCCCCTGCTGGCCATGGACTGTGCTGTCAAAGGCAAAGACCGGCTTGCCAGCAGACTTAAAGCGGGCAATGATATCACCAACCTCATCACCGGCATTGATATCCAGCAGCAGCTGAGACTTGGCTTCTAGTGACTCCAAGAGAGCCGGAATCCCAGCAATATCTGAGCTGACGCTGACATTAGGATACTGGAGCAGACGCGTGATCGGCTCTGCTACCACTACCGGTGCTGCGATGTAAAAATGACAGGCAGGCAGGGATTGAATCAGATAGTTGATATGCATCAGGTCACAAGAGTAGGTATAGACTAGGCAGGACAGACTTGAGCCCTCTTCACCTTCCACCATTTTTTGAGTCAGGGCTCCGACTGGCTCCTGCATATCCGACCAATCCAGTCCCTGATAGAACCACCAGACCTCACGATAGATAGACTGGGTGTACTCTTTCCAAGGCTTGCGCTCGGTCAGATAGTGAATCACAGGCGGATAGAGACCTTTTTCTGGCTCATAGTCCGAGAAAGTCGTATGGAGCGTAATGCAGTTGTAAGCAAAAGGCAGCTCCATCCAGCGGTTTTCAAAGAGCATATTGAGAATGCTTTGGTCATCCTGAGACACTTTATCATGTAAGTTATCAGTCATCTCAATCAATTGACCTGCTACATCATTTTCACGCCAATAGTCTACATTGATCAGCAAAACACCTGAGTTAAAAATCTGCTCGCCAAAGTATACTTCTCCACCCAGATCTCTTACCGCTCCAAGCGGATAGGAACCTAAATCAACTGCAAAAATTTCTGATAAGTCACGTGTAACTACAATATCGCAATCCAAATAAAGAGCTTGATCTTCCTGTACAAAAGTAGCCGTAAAATATCTCAAAAAAACTGAATAATGGATATTTGTCTTATATTGACTAATATGACTGCCATCCACCCGAGCATTGACAATCTGGCAGTCTAGCTTGCCCAGTCTCTTTTGCATACTGACAAACCACTCTGTCGGAAAGTCACTGTTGATGACATAAAACTTGATAAAGCGATTGTGGCAAACGATGGACTTAATGGTGGTTAAGACCTGCTCACTATAGGCAGCATTAGCCGCCAGCACCACAGCCCGAAAGGCTTGCGGCTTCTCTTTTTTCATCAGACTGCACAGCTTTCTCACCATCTCCTGAGGGTGCTCATGGGGATAGACCAGCTCTTCGTTTTCATTTTTCTTAGTATTGTCAAAAGCCAGAACTGGCTTGCCAAGTGCCTTGAAACGACGACTCAGTTCATAGTGCTCATTCCCATGGTGAATATCCAAATAGACCTGGCACTTATCAATGAGCTCATCCAGCACTGCATGGATAACCTGCGGATAGAGATGGATATTTTCATAGCGATCCAAAGAACGCAGATAATCTCCCATATCTGTGTAACAGGCTATATAAAAATGAACGCTAGGCAGGGACTGGGCTAAAAACTCAATTTGCTCTAGCTCTTGCACATCTGTCAGGAGCATACAGTTGAGAGCGGCCTTCTCCCAACGGTCCTGCATCTCAAACTTTCCCCGATGATGGGCTAAAACATCCTCCAGACTCAAGGCCTGAAAGTCCCACCAAAGCTGACGGTACCGATAACTAATTTCCGAGTTCCAAGGCTTGCGGAAGGTGGTATAGTGGATAATCAGAGGTTCCTGGTCCAGCTCAAAATGGCCATTCCAGCCGCTGTAAAAGGCCACCAAATCATGGCCGACCTGCAGATTGTAAATCTTATCCAAGGCAAGCCAGTCCTGAGCTAACACATGATTTAAAACCGTCTGATCGCCGTTAAAATCCTCCATCTGACCAGACTGGACCAAGCCCATGATGCGATCCGTTTCCTTGATAAAGGTCTCCTGCAGCTGCCTTTCTTTCCATGCTCGATTATCAATTAGCAGAACTCCAGAGTTAAACCCGTAACCACCGGCATCTCCAACCGCTGCAACAAGCTTGCCTTCTAGAAAAATATCAAATAAAGGCTGCAAGTCCCCATTGACCACCAGATCACTGTCCAGATAAAGAACACGGTCCTCCGCTACAAACTGCGGGATGAAATAGCGAGCATAAGCTGCTGAGCTGATATGGTCCTGAGTCAGCCACTCTGGACTGATAGTCACTTGGTCCAAGCTGATATTGACTAATTCACTGTCCAGCTGCTCGGCTAGCTCATTAAAATCACGGAACCATTCGTCACTCAATCCCTGATTGAAAACATAGATTTTTACATTTTTATTGTAATATAAAATCGACTTAATTGTAGTCGAAACTTGCTCCTGATAGGCCTGATCCCCAACCAAAACAATCGTTTTCATTTCTTCCCTTACTCTTTCATTTCATAAACTCTAAAACATCATTTCTATACTTGATATTATATAAAATATTGTCCAAAAAATCTATATTCTCAAGGATTTTCCTGCACAATAAAGAACACTTTTTTCTACTAAATTGTCAAAAAAACAGGAAGTTGTCAAAACTTCCTGTTTCTATTGCCTCTCGGTTTCTTTTTACTAGTTCCTAGTCTAGGATTTTAGGAAGCAAGCACCAGAAATCATGACATGATTTCCTTAATGGCTTGCGCTATTCATCACTTCCTCAACTTACTAACTGAGTGAAATTTCGACGGACTAAAAGATAAACTGATCGGTTCTATTTACTGCTACTCCTCAGAGTCGCTTTTCTTTTTACGTCTCTTGAAGGCCAAGCCCAATGCTCCTAAGCCTAAAGCCAGGATGGAAGCCTTGCTCTCCGTTTCCCCTGTCTGAGGCAGACGACCTCTGGAAATCAGATCCAGCTCAGACTGTCTTGCTGAAGCGGACAGACTTTCAGATGTGCTCTGACTAGCTGACAGACTCGTCGACAGGCTTTCCGATACAGACTGACTGACACGGGCAAGCTCGCTGAGACTGACTGCTGCTGACAGTGACTCACTTGTAGAAAGGCTGAGTGAGTAAAATTCCTTCTCATGAACCAGATCCAGTTGACTATGCAAGACTGAGGTGCTAGTGCTCAGTGAGGTATACTCGCTGATTGACTGAGAATCGCTAATCGAAGCACTTTCTGAACCAGATAGACTAGCCGAAGTACTTGCGGATTCTGAAGCACTTACTGAAGCAGATACACTTGCCATCGCCAAGGCAGATGCACTTACTGAAGTGGATTCGCTGATTGATGCAGACTCACTTGCACTTACGGACGCACTCGTCGATGCTGAGGTACTTGCACTTACAGATGCACTCGTTGAGGCGGAGGTGCTTGCTGAGACAGATGCGCTGGTTGACGCAGATGTGCTTGCAGATACAGACGCACTCGTCGATGCGGATTCACTTGCACTTACGGACGCACTCGTCGATGCTGAGGTACTTGCACTTACGGATGCACTCGTTGAAGCGGACGTACTTGCTGATACTGATGCACTCGTCGATGCCGACGTACTTGCACTCACGGATGCACTCGTTGAGGCTGATTCACTTGCACTCACGGATGCACTCGTTGAGGCTGATTCACTTGCGCTTACAGATGCGCTGGTCGAAGCGGACGTGCTTGCGGATACAGACGCACTGGTCGATGCTGAAGCACTTGCGCTTACGGATGCACTCGTCGACGCTGATTCACTCGCTTTCGCAGATGAGCTAGTTGAAGCCGACTCACTTGCACTCACTGACGCACTGGTCGATGCGGACGTACTTGCAGATACAGATGCGCTCGTTGACGCGGACGTACTTGCTGAAACTGATGCACTCGTCGACGCGGACTCGCTAGCAGATACAGACGCACTCGTCGAGGCAGATTCACTTGCTGATACGGATGCACTCGTGGAAGCCGAGGTGCTTGCACTTACGGACGCACTTGTCGATGCGGACGTGCTGGCACTTACCGACGCACTTGTCGACGCGGACGTGCTGGCACTTGCGGATGCGCTCGTGGAAGCCGACATACTTGCACTCACTGACGCGCTAGTAGATGCGGACGTGCTGGCACTTACCGACGCACTTGTCGATGCGGACGTGCTGGCTGAAACGGACGTGCTTGTAGAAGCGGACGTACTTGCACTTGCGGATGCGCTCGTGGAAGCCGACATACTTGCACTCACTGACGCGCTAGTAGATGCGGACGTGCTGGCACTTACCGACGCACTTGTCGATGCGGACGTGCTTGCGCTTACTGACGCGCTCGTCGACGCTGAGGTACTTGCACTTACGGACGCACTTGTCGATGCGGACGTGCTTGCGCTGACTGACGCACTTGTCGATGCGGACGTGCTGGCACTTACTGATGCACTCGTTGAAGCCGAGGTGCTTGCACTTACCGACGCACTTGTCGATGCGGACGTGCTTGCGGATACAGAAGCGCTGGTTGACGCTGAGGTGCTTGCAGAAACAGATGCGCTCGTTGATGCGGACGTGCTTGCTGAAACTGACGCACTTGTTGAGGCGGATGTGCTTGCAGATACTGAAGCGCTCGTTGAGGCCGACGTGCTTGCTGACACTGACGCACTCGTGGAGGCTGACGCACTTGCGCTCACTGACGCACTCGTTGAGGCTGATTCACTTGCACTCACTGACGCGCTCGTGGAAGCTGACGTACTTGCACTTACTGACGCACTCGTGGACGCCGACGTACTTGCAGACACAGATGCGCTGGTCGAAGCAGACGTACTTGCGGATACGGACGCGCTCGTTGAAGCTGACGTGCTTGCACTTACCGATGCGCTCATTGACGCTGACGTGCTTGCAGAAACTGAGGCACTCGTTGAGGCTGATTCACTTGCACTCACGGATGCACTCGTTGAGGCTGATTCACTTGCACTCACGGATGCACTCGTTGAGGCTGATT